>CAYQKY010000217.1:0-12370 GCA_964418125.1 uncultured Phaeodactylibacter sp. | reverse complement strand
ACCCTCGCGGCCATCATCGTGCTCTACATGACGTTCTTCGACGGAGAGCCGGGCGCGGACTCCTACTGCTACGCGACGAAGAAGGACCAGGCGCGCATCGTGTTCCGCACGGCCCGGCGGTTCGTCACGAGCTCACCGCTGCTGAAGAAGATGATCACGCCCTGGCGCAGCACGCTGACGAACGAGGAGACCGAGAGCAAGGTCGAGATCCTCGGCAGTGACAGCGACAACCAGGACGGCCTGCGCCCGCACTGCGCGGTCGCCGACGAGGTGCACAAGCAGAAGACGCCCGACATGATGGAGGTCGTCGAGTCGGGCATGGGCACGCTCGACCAGCCGCTGCACTTCAAGATCACGACCGCGGGCGAGAGTGCCGAGTCGGTCTACGAGCAGCAGGTACGTATCAGCACGCAGGTGCTCGACGGCACAGTGGACATTCCCGAGTGGTTCGCCTTCATCGCTGCGGCTGACCCTGACGACGATCCTGAGAGCGAGGCCACCTGGCGCAAGGCGAACCCGAACTTCGGCATCTCGGTCAACCCGGACTTCCTCCGGAAAGAGGCGCGCAAGGCAAAGGCGAACCCGTACGAGTGGGTGAAGTTCCGCCGGCTCTACCTCGGGCAGAAGGTCGGCGCGGCCGATGGGTACCTCCCACTCGTCGACTGGGACATCTGCGTGAGCGCGCCCCGCGTCGACGTCGAGGTGCTCCGTGCGCTGCCGTGCTGGCTCGGGCTCGACCTGTCGAGTCGCGTGGACCTGACCGCGGCCGTGCTCGTGTGGCTGCTGCCTGACGGCCGTGCGGTGTGGCGGCCGAAGTTCTGGGTGCCTGAAGTCGGCCTCGAGGAGCGGCGCCGTCGTGACCGCGTGCCGTTCACCGCCTGGGCGCAGGACGGGCACCTCGAGACGACCGAGGGCAATGTCGTGCATCTCGGGGTGGTCCGGCAGTGGATTGCCGAGCAGAAGGACGTGTGGCCCCAGCTGCAGGAAGTCTGTTACGACCCGTGGGGCGCCGGAGAGCTGGTGCAGGACCTGAAGGACGACCACGGCATGCGGGTCGTCGAAGTGCGGCAGGGCCCGCGCACGCTGAATGAGCCGATGAAGCGCGTGCAGGAGCTCGTGCTCGAGCATGCCCTCGACCCGAGCGACAACCCGGTCCTGCGCTGGAATGCCAGCAACCTGAAGGCGCGCGTCGACAGCAACGAGAACGTCGCGCCCTGCAAGCGGAAGTCTCGCGGACGCATTGACGGCATGACCGCGGGCATCACGGCGATGTCGCGCGCGCTGCTGCGGCCGGTCCGAAAGAAGAGTCGATACAGCGACCCGAATGCTCGGGTGGAGGTGGTGCGGCTGCATGGGTGATCTCGTGTGGGGGGTGGTGGCGGTGCTGCTCGTCGGCTGGGGCGTGCTGGCCTACGAGTGGTGGGGCCTACCTCGTCGGTCGCATCGCGTGATCGTCAACTTCGTGGCGTCGGAGGCGGCGTCGATCGAGGGGCTGCTCTGGGCGCGGCGTGGTCGGTGGCTCGTGCTGCGGGACTGTGTCCTGCTCGATCCCACGCGCCGCGAGCCGCAACGGATGGACGGCGAGGTGGTCATTGATCGCAGCAGTGTGCTCTTCATGCAGGTCGACGACCTGCGACGGCCTGGGAGGATGCGACATGGATAAGCCGACGACGGTGAAGCGTGCCGCCGAGATCGTCAGCAAGGCACTCGACGAGAAGGTGACGGCCCGGACCATATACCGCTGGGTCGAGAAGGGCGCGGTGCCTCGACACCAGACGCCAGGCGGGCGCCTTCGCGTGGTGCCGCGAGAGTGCCTGCCGCGGCCGCAGGGCGATGGAGGGAGAGGGTAGCGATGGGCAACCGCAAGCAGCCAAACCATCTGCCGCCGCCGGGGAGTATCAAGCCACCACCTCCACCTGCACCTCCCCGGGCGGTCAGCGTCGAGGCAGAGAGGCGTTATCTGCACGACCCTGTCTTCCACGCCGCCGTGCACGTCCTCACTGAGCTGATGGTCACGCACAGCCTTACGCGAGAGCAGCTCGTGCAGGCTGTTGACGTCGCCGCGGTCCGCGCGCAGATGATCCAGTACGATCGACTGCGACACGGCGTGACGCCGCGCGACACAGTGTGACGCCTCGCGACGAATGACCAAGTAGACACTTACGCATCAGGCGTCTGCGCGGCATTGTGAAACCTGCACGATGCCGATCGTCCGTTCCCTGGGTCGTCTCACGTCCGTCACGCGGGGGGGCGCTGGCCACCGAGCCGGCGCCTGGCCCCTCAGCGCAGACGCGGGCTACGCCCTGGCGACGCATGGACTGGAGGGTACCGGCTATGTGAGGACCTCCGCAGGCAGTTACGCCACGATCTACCGCACGCAGCCGGCCGTCCGCACGGTCGTCGACTTCATCGCCCGCAACATCGCGCAGCTCGGGCTGCACATCTACGAGCGCCTCGCCGACAACAACCGCCAGCGTGACACTACGTCTGGTCTCGCCCGGCTGCTCGCTAGGCCGAACCCCTTCACGACCACCTACCGGCTCATCGAGCACACGCTCATCGACTGGGGCACCTTCGGGAATGGGTACATCGTCAAGCTGCGCCCGTCGGAGTCATCGGCGCCCGTCGAACTGTGGCGCGTGCCCGCCTCCCGTGTGACCGTCGCCGGCGAACTCTACCCGGTGGCGTACGGCGTCCTCGCATTCGACAACACGTGGTTCGAGATCCCGGCGAGCGAGGTGATCCACATCCGCGACGGCAAGGATGACGACGCGGGCGGCGTGCTCGGCCTGTCGAAGCTCGAGACGCTGCGCAAGCGGCTCCTCGAAGAGAGCCACCTGCAGAACTACCGCCTCAACTACTGGCGGCAAGGTGCCCGGATTCCGGGCGTCGTGCAGCGTCCGCTCGAGGCGCCGGAGTGGGACGACGAGGCGCGGGCCCGATTCCGGCAGTCGTTCAGTGAAACGTACGGCGGCCCTGACGGCGCGGGTCTGGTGCCTGTCCTCGACGAGGGCATGACCTATGTTGGCGCGGGGCACTCGGCCGAGCAGCAGCAGCTCAACGAAGCGCGCGAGCTCCACGATGAGGAAGTCGTGAGGGCGTATCAGATGCCGCTGTCGACCGTGCAGCTGCTGCGCCGCGCGACGTTTGCCAACATCCGTGAGCAGCACAAGGCCCTCTACCAGGACGGCCTCGGGCCGATCATGCAGATGGTCGAGCAGGAACTCGAGCTCTCGCTCGTGCCCCACTTCTACGAGCCCGGCACGGCCTACGTCGAGTTCAACTTCGACGAGAAGCTGCGGGGCTCCTTCGAGGAGCGTGCTTCCGCCCTGGCGCAGGCCACCGGGCGCCCTTGGCTGTCGGTCAACGAAGCTCGCGCGATCGAGAACCTGCCCAAGAGTACCGAACCAGACGACGACAAGATCGCCGCCCCGTTGAACATGCGCACGGGCGGCACGGCGGCGGCGCTCCACGCGCTGGCGTCGACACTGTCGGCCCTCGCGGCTGACGCACAGGGGGGCGCGTGAGCGTGCATCTCGTCACTGATCGCGTCCTCGCGATGTCCGAGGAGCACCTGCCCGTCTACCGCGCCCTGTATGACGAGGCGGTCAGGCTGCACGCCCAGGGTGAGGCGCCATCCGCGGCAGCGGCGCGGAAGATCGCGACTCCCAAGGGCGTCGCCGTTGTGCCGGTCATGGGGTCACTGTCCCGTCGCGGCAACTTCATCACCGACTGGCTCGGCTGGGCCACGTATGAGGGCCTCTCCGAGCAGCTGCGCGTGCTCGCCTCAGACGGGGAGATCGGGACGATCATCCTGCGCGTCGACAGCCCCGGTGGGACGGTCTACGGCGTCGAGGACGCGGCGCAGGCCGTCGCCGATGCTGCGAAGAAGAAGACCATCATCGCCGTCGCCGATGGCCTGATGGCCTCGGCGGCGTATTGGATCGCCAGCCAGGCCACTGAGATCGTCGCGACGCCGGGCTCTGACGTTGGCAGCATCGGCGTCATCGCCGTCCACTTCGACCAGAGCAAGGCGCTCGAGCAGGCCGGCATCGCCCCAACCATCGTCACAGCGGGCAAGCACAAGGGCGAAGGCAACCCCTTCGCGCCACTGAGCGTCGACGATCAGGCCGCCATCCAGGCGCGCATCGACGCGCAGTACGCCCTCTTCACCGCGCGCGTCGCGCGGGGCCGCAAGGTCTCGGTCGACGACGTGCGCAGCGGGTTCGGTGAGGGCCGTGTCCTCCCGGCTACCGTCGCCATGAAGGCGGGCCTCGTCGATCGCGTGGCCCGCTTCTCCGATGTCATCGACGCGTCGCTCAGCACGGTCGCGTCTCCCAGCTCCCGCGCGTCGGCCGATGCCGACCTGCGGCTCAAGGCGCGCCTCGTGGCGCATTGCGGCTAGACCGCGCAGGAGAACTATCCATGTTGCTCGCACAGATCGAAGCGGAGAAGAAGCAGGCCATCGACAAGGCGCACGCGCTGTTTGCCCAGGCAGAGGACGAGAAGCGTGAGCTGACCCCCGAAGAGCGTGCCAAAGTCGAAGAGCACCTCGCCACGGCCGACGAGCTGAACGCCCGCTTGCAGGGCGCCAAGCAGGACACGAGCCTGAAGGACCGCCTGGCGGCGTACCGGACCGCGAAGGCGCCCGAAGGCCACGCGACCGAGAAGGTCATCGAGGCCGGCAAGCGACAGGCCGCCATGACGTTCGGTCAACTGGTCATCGCGAGCGCCATCGGCGACTTCATCAAGGCGAACGGCCACCGCGCCCGGCAGTGGGCGAGCCCGGTGGTCGAGCTCACCGCAGAGACGCTGACGACCGGCACATCGCCCGAGTCGGGCGGCGCCCTCATCACGCCGGACTACCGTCCGGGGATCTGGCCGATCCTGGCGCAGGTCCCGACGGTCCGTGCTCTGCTCGCCTCCGGCACGACCGACAGCAACGCGATCGTGTACTTCGTCGAGACGCTCGCGACCAACGCGGCCGCCGGCGTCGAGGAGGTCGGCGACAAGCCAGAGGCGGCCCTGCGTTTCGCGCAGCGCACCGACAACGTGAAGAAGGTGGCGACCTGGCTGCCGGCGTCGACCGAGATGCTCGAGGACTTCGCGCAGATCCGGTCGTACATCGACGGGCGTCTGCGCCTGTTCATCCAGGAGGAGGTCGACGACCAGCTCCTCAACGGCGATGGCCTCGACGGTGACATCGAGGGCATCCGCAACCGCAGCAACCTCACGCCCCTGCACACGCCGGCGGGTGGGACCAACGTGATGGATGCCATCCATCAGCAGATCACCGAGATCATGATCAACTCGCTGGTCATGCCGACGGGCATCGTCATGCACCCGCGCGACTGGCAGACCGCCGTGCTGAGCAAGTCGAGCACCGCCGGCGAGTACTTCGGCAACAACCCCTTCGCGGCGCAGCAGTCGCGGAACATGTGGGGCCTGCCGGTCACCATCACGACCCGCATGACGCAGGGCCGGGCCCTCATCGGCGCCTTCGGCACGATGGCGCAGGTGTTCGGCAAGGGCGGCATCACGGTCGACATGACCAACAGCCACGACGACTTCTTCACGAAGAACAAGGTGGCCATCCGCGCCGAGGAACGCCTCGCGCTGGCCGTGTACCGCCCCGGCGCGTTCGGGGAGGTCGTGGTCGGCACCGGCGAGTCCGAGTCGGAGAGCTAGGACCACCCGTGCACACCACCCGCGGCGGGCAGGCGCTTCGGCGCTTGCCCCCGCTGATGCCGACCCCCGCGTCACAGGTCGCCGTGACGCGCAAGAGCCAGAGGATGCGAGGCGTTGTACTCCCTGCCCACACGCGATCGGACGACGGTCAGCACGCGCCTCTCCCTGCTCGACGGGGAGACGACGCCGCGCGAACCAGTCACGCTCCGGGAAGCACGGGAAGAGCTGCGCGTCTCGCTCCCAGACGAGGACTATCGCCTCGAGTCGTTGCTGATCGCGGCGCGGCAGTGGCTCGAGCAGCAGTACCACCTGGCGCTGATCCCGGGTCGGCATCGGATCGTGGCGCAGCCGTTGGGGCGCACGGGACGAATCGACCTGCCGATCACGCCAGTGACGGAGGTCCTGAGCGTCGCCCGTCGCGACGCCGACGGGGAGAGCGAACTCCTCGCCGAGACTGACTGGTGGGCGGATCTGGATTTCCGTCCGGCGCGGGTGTGGGTCCGCACCTGCGTCACGAGCACCTTCGAAGTGACGTGCCGGACCGGGTGGACGCAGATCACGATTCCACGGCCACTGAAGGAGGCCATCATCTACCGCGCGTGGGGCTATCTCGATCGGGTGCCGACTGAGGACTGGATGCGCATCGTGCGTCCGGCCGTTGGGCCCTACCTCGTGAGGGGCCTGTGAGCCTCGGGCAGCTGCGCCACCGTGTCACGGTGCAGCGCCGCGCGGTCACGCGCACGGGCGGCGTAGGCGTCGAGACCTGGCCGTCCATCTATGCGCGGGTGCCGGCGCAGGTCGAGGGGCGTCAGGAGCGGCAGGAGCAGGTGGTCGACGGCGTGGTGCGTACCCACACGGTGCGCTCCTATACGGTGCGCACGCGCTACCTACCTGACATCACGACGGCCGATCGGATGCTCTATCACCACCCGGAGGGGGATCGGGTGTTGCAGATCCTGGGGCAGCTGGACGAGGGCGAGCGGCGCGCGTGGCTGGTGTGTGAGTGCATCGAGGTGGGGAACTGACGATGGCGTGGGACCTCGAGGTCAACATCGACGAAGCCCTGGCCGACCTCGACGCGATCGATCGGCAGGTGCCGGCGCAGGTTGAGTCGTATTTGGCGGTCACCGCGCACCGGTATCAGGCCCAAGCGACGTCGCAGACACCCGTTGGACCGGCGCGGCCGAAACGGCGCCCACTCGTGACGGGATGGCAGACGCGGCAGCGCGGGCCGTTCCGCTTCCACGTGGTGAACGTGCGTCCGCATGCACACCTGGTCGAGGCCGGCTTTACGCACGTCAGTGGTCGGCCGGTGTCAGGCATCCGGACGTTCGTGCCGCTGGCGCAGACGATGCGCGAGACGCTCGCGCGTGACCTCGAGCGCGCCGTCGGCCCGAACCTTCGTGGCAGCCTCCGGGTGCTGGAGGTCGTGCCGTGACGCCGACGCCGGCGATCTGTGACGCCCTCAACGCGTCTGCGCTGGTGGCGCAGTACGTGCCTGGCGGGGTGTGGTGGGGGATGGCCGACCAGGAGACCGCGTCGCCGTACGTCATCGTGACGCTCGTCGACGCGCCGAACGTCGGCCCGTGTCAGGGCGCCCGGGTGGGGAACCTCGAGCCGCTGTATCGCGTGCTCGCCTATGCGCCCCTGAAGACGACGCCGGTCGAGGCGTTGGTCGACGCTGCGACGGCCGTGCATAACGCGCTGATGGCGCTGCCGCTCGGCACGGTGTTCGACGGCTGGCAGCTGCGTCGGGTGCGGTGGCAGCGGCTCGAGGAACGAGCCATCCCGGAGAGCGGAGAGTTTCGCCTCCAGGCAGTAGGTGGGCAGTACCAGCTCTCGCTCGTCGAGGGCGTGGACGACGAAGGCGAGAGCTAAAGGAGAGAGACACATGGCCGGCTACTACGGTGATTACGGCGCCATCGAGGTCAACGATGCGGGAGAGAGTGAGTCGGAAGAGTTCGTGTCCCTGATGTGCTCGACAGGCATCCGCATCAACAAGGGCCGCGAAAAGGCGCGCGTCGACTGCCAGGGCTCGGCGAACAAAGAGTACGCCGTCGGCAAGCCCGACTTTCAGTTCAGCGCCGAGGGGCGCTACAGCCCGACGCAGACGGCGCTGTTCACGGCGGTCGACAGCAACGCGGCCGTGCCGCTGCGGCTGACCCCGTACGACGACGACGGGCACATCCAGTACAAGGGCGACTTCGTGCTCGAGCAGTTCGAGATCGACGCCCGGCAGGATCAGATCATCGGACTCAACCTGAGCGGCGGCGCCGCCGGCACGGTCCAGCAGTCGACCATCCCTGCCTAACCCTGGGCGCGACACGTGATCAAGGCGGGGAAAGTCACGGCAGGCGATCGCACCAACAGCCTGCACTTCCCGTGTGAACGGGCGACGGTCTTTCTCCGCCGACACGTGCTCGCGACCATCAAGGGCTGCGATAAGTCCGGCGCACATGTCGTCTTCGACGTGCGCCGGGCCGTCCTCCGGCCCTCGGTGGCCATGGCTGTGGCCGACGGCATCACGCCCGGCAGTGGCGTGCGCGTGCAGGTGTGGACACGGGTGCAAGGGGGCTATGCGGTCCTCTACGACGTCGTCGGCGGCGATCTGTTCAAGGGGCGCCTCAAGCTGAAGGTGCCCGCCCGCAGTGCCAAGCGTGTGACACGAGACGAGGTGATGGCGTGGGAGTGAAGGGTATTGCGCGGGCGACGGACGTCGAGCGCGTCGAGTTCGAGATCGACGGGCAGTCGTACTGGGTCGAGATCCTCAAAGACCCCACGGCCAAGCAGTGGAACGACATGAAGACGCAGCGTCCGGGTGAGGCGTCCTTCGACGTCGACACGCGCGTGCTGCTCATCGCCCTGCAGGACTGGGACCTCGGCGTGGACATCACCAAGGAAGCCGTCGAGGACCTGTCTGAACCGGTCCGCGCGGCCATGGTGCACCTGGTGACGATGTACTACCTCGACCTGCAGCGCCAGCACGCCGCGCTGCTCGAGCGCATCTATCGTCCTGGCGGTGACGACGCGGAACGGGACCCTACGTCTGGCGACGCAACTGCGTCCGCGTCGCACAGGCCTTCCAGGGGCTCGCGCCGCACACGATAGAGGACTGGCCGATCACATGGTTCTGGCTGACGCTCGACGAGCTACATCGCCAGGACGGCGACCGTAAGCGCGAGCAGGCGCTCGCGAAATTGAAGACCCAGTAGATGCCGCTCAAACTCTCCTTCGTGGGCGATACCGCCGACCTGCAGCGGTCCACGCGCGCCGCCCGGGACGAGTTCCGGCAGGTCGGCGACGAGGCCGGGAAGACCTCGCGTGCGCTCCGGGCTGCCGCCTCGTCGTTCGATGGGACGCGTCTCGAGGGGGCGGCGCTGCGCGCGGCGCGTGGGGTCGAGAAGGTCGGTGGTGTCACACGTCTGACGGCGGGTGAACTCACGAAGCTGGAGCGGACCATCCAGGCGGCGCTCGACAAGTACCGCGTGATGGACGCGCAGGTCCCGCCGACGCTGCAGAAGGTCGCACGAGAGATCGCGCACATCCGCGCGCTCGAGGAGGACACGACGCGCGCCGCCCTGAAGACGACCGAGGCGCTGCGGGCGCAGGGACAGGCGGTGGCCCGCAATGCGCAGGCCTCACGTCTGTCTCCGGCGGTCGGGCAGGGCGCGGCAGCCTTCACGGGCGGCCTCGGCTTCAGCGTGGGCGCCGGCGCCGGGCTCGCCGCGCTGGCCGGGGCCGGTGTCGCCCTCCGAGGCATCGTGCAGGCCGGCAACCAGCTCGGGCCGCTCGCGCAGAACTTCGAACGTCTGCAGGGTGGGGCCGATCGTGCCGCGACGTCCCTCGGCCGCATGCAGGAGGCCTCCCGCGGCCTCATCTCAGAGATCGACCTACTGCAGGCCGCCAACCAGGCGAACCAGTTGCAGCTCGAGGCGATGGGCGTCGACCTCGACCAGCTGGTCGGCGTGGCGACGACGCTCGGCCGTGCGGTGGGACGCGATGCGACGAGTTCCGTCAACGACCTCATTGGGGCCCTCGGGAGGGGGAGTACCGAGGTCCTCGACAACCTCGGTATCCAGTTGCGCCTCAATGAGGCGTACGAGATCTTCGCGGCCCGGAGTGGCCGTGTCGCGAGCCAGCTCACCGACGAAGAAAAGAAGCGCGCCTTCGTGACGGTGGCGATGGAGCGGGCGACGCAGGCCGCGGAGCGTCTCGGCCAGCAGGAGCTCACGGTCGCCGAGAACGGTGAGCGCATCGTGACCACGCTCGGCGACATGGCCGCACGACTGGCCGCGGTGGGCAACGAGTCGGGCATCGTGACCGGGATTGTCGGCATCATCGCGGACGAGCTCGATCGCGTGGTCGAGAACGCCGGCGAGGTCGTCGAGGCGTACGGCGATCTGGAGCGCGAAGGCACCGGGCTTGCCGAGGCCTGGCGGCGGCAACTGGAAGGCTCTGAGGCCTTCGCCGCGTCCCTGCGCCTGGTCGTCGCCCCCGGCCTGACGCTGGTCGCGGAGGCGCTCGACACCGTGGAGCGGAGCCTCAGCGCGTTGTCGATTGCCCGCCTGGCCGAGGAAGCCTCGGGTTTCACGCTCAATCGAGGATTCACTTTCGACGCGGAGCTGCCACGTCCACAGCGCGGGCGCGACATCGAACTCGCGGATCGCACGCTCGGCGCGGCCCGTCGCTCGCGTGACTGGCTGGCCGAAGAGGAGCAGCGGCTCCAGGAGTCCTACGAGGACGATCAGGCGCGTCGTCTCAAGGCGATCGAAGACGCGATGCACAAGACGCGCGACGCGTCCGAGCGTCTCACGAAAGCCGAGCGCGAGCGCCTGAAGGTGATCCAGCAGGAAAAGGACTTCCGAGCCGCCGCCCAGCCCTTCATCGATCAGGGCTACTTCCAGTCTTACATCGACATGGCGACGACGAACCTCGTCAGGTCAAATGCCGCCTTCCGAGGGAGTACGGCTGGCTTCACGGGGACCATCGCCAGCACCAACCCCCTGCAGTTCACTGGCTTGGCGCCAGCCCTCAGCCGCTCGACGACAGAGTTCCGCGGCCTGACGACGCAGACGCGTGACTGGCGTGTGGAGCTCCAGGGCGCGGCGCAGGCCTTCGCGCAGCTCGCCCAGGTGGCGGGCCCGTCGATCGACGGTGTCTCGCGCGTGCTCGGCGTGTCGCTGACGTCGGCCAACGCCTCACAGCAGATCCTCGACATCCTCGACGACCGATTCAAGGGCTTCTCGCAGTCGGGGCGCGGGCGGGCTCTCGGGGGCGGCCTGGCCGGTCTCTCGACCGGGCTCGCGCTCGGGAGCCTGACGAGCAGCCCGCTCGGCGGCGGCATCCTCGGCGGCGTGGGGGGCTTCGGTGCGGGCGCGCTGGCAACAGGCTCACTGGCGGGTGGCGGGTGGGGCCTCGCCGCGGGCGCCCTCGCGGGTGTGTTCGCGGCCTCACAGAACCGCAAGGCGCAGCGGGCACAGATCGATCAGGCGCGCGCGGAGCTCATCGCCTCGGCCGGCGGGATCGAGGAGCTGCAGCGGCAAGCGGTGCGCGCGGGCTTCTCGGTCGACGAGTTCATGCGCCGCCTCAATTCATCGAACCCTCGGGAGTTCGCCGCGGTCGTGAACGAGATGAACGAGGCACTCACCGCACAGCGCAACCGGGCGCAGGCCCTGGCGGTGGCGCTCGAGAATGTCGCCGGCCAGTACGGCGTGCTCTCGGCGCAGCAGATCGCGCAGATCCGGAACACGCCGGCGGATGGCGACGGGGTCGAAGCGATCGTGCAGTTTGCCGAGCAGCAGCGCCAGCAGGGCCTGGCCGGCATCCTGCGGGCCGGTGAGGCCCTCAACCGCCTGGCCACCGTGACCGAGGAGGAGCTCGAGCAGCTCACCGCCGGCATCACCGACCGCGAGGAACGGGCCCGTGTCATCGAGGCGGCGCTGCGCGATCGCGCGGGCTCGGTCATGGGCGACCTGCACCAGAGCATCGACGCGACCGCGCTGGCGATCTTCACGGAGATCGAGGACGCCCTGGCGTCGGGTGAGCGCCTCGTCGATGTGCTGGCAGAGCTGGCGCCGGCCATCACCACGGTGCGCGATCTCTTCGCGCGATCGGGCCGCACGCCCGGTGCCGGCTTCCAGCAGGTGGAGTCGTACCAGCGCATTGCCACCGACCAGCAGACGGGGCCGTCGCTCGACCTCGCGCTCGGCCTGGGGCAGGCCCTCGCGTCCCAGACGAATCGCGGCCTGATGTCGCCGGAGCTGTTCCAGGACATGGCCAACGGCATCGGCGCGGCGTACAAGCAGATGGAGCTGCTCGGCAAGGGCGGCATCGACACGGCCCGCCTGATGCAGCCGGCGCTGCAGACGATCTGGCAGCTGGTGCAGGACTACCCGGGCCTCGAGGGGCAGCTCGACGACGACACGCGCGCGCTGCTCGACTTCGCGCAGCAGTCGGGACTCATCGGCGAGCAGTTCCGTCCAGCCATTGACCGCATGGTCGACGGCCTGAACCGACTGCTCGGCAAGCTCGATGAGTTCCTCTCGCGCATGGCGCAGCTGCAGGGCATGAGCCTCCCGAGCGTGCCGGACGGTCCCGCGCCGCCGGGTGTGCCGAGTGGTGGTGGCGGCACAACCGAGCCACCACCCTACGAAGGCGGCGGCGGTGAGTACCCGGGCCTTGC
>CAYQKY010000216.1:0-12407 GCA_964418125.1 uncultured Phaeodactylibacter sp. | reverse complement strand
CCGACGTCTGCCACCTCAACCTGCACAAGACCTTCGCCATCCCGCACGGCGGCGGCGGCCCCGGCATGGGCCCCATCTGTGTCAACGAGAGCCTCAAACCCTTCCTGCCCAAACACCCACTGGTGGAAACGGGCGGCGAACAGGGTATCACGGCAGTTTCCGCCGCGCCCTACGGCAGCGCCAGCATCCTGCTGATCTCCTACGCCTACATCCGCATGCTGGGCAAAAAGGGGCTGGCCGACGCCTCGAAGTACGCCATCCTCAACGCCAACTACATCCGCGCCCGCCTGGAGAAGGACTACGAGATCCTCTTCGGCGGCAAGCACGGCCACTCCGCCCACGAACTCATCATCGAGCTGCGGCCGTTCAAGGAACTGGCCTCTGCCGAAGACGTGGCCAAGCGGCTGATGGATTACGGCTTCCACGCCCCTACCCTCTCCTTCCCCGTCCCGGGCACCGTTATGGTGGAACCGACGGAAAGCGAGAGCAAGGATGAACTCGACCGCTTCTGCGACGCCATGCTGGCCATCCGCAAAGAGATCGACGAGATCGCCCGCGGCGAAGTGGACGCCCAGAACAACCCGCTGCACAACGCTCCGCACCCCATAGATATCGTCAGCGCCGACAACTGGCCCTACCCCTACTCGCGGGAAAAGGCCGCCTATCCCCTGCCCTACCTGCGGCATGGGCACAAGTTCTGGATCGGCGTGGGCCGCATCGACAACGCCTACGGCGACCGCAACCTGGTGTGTACGTGCCCGCCGATGGAGGCGTACGAGATGGAGGTGTAGGGGGTTCGGGATTCGTTGTTCGGGATTCGTGAAATCGGGATTCGGGATTCGATTTCACGGATCACGATTTCACGGATCACGATTTCACGATTTCACGATTCACGATTTCACGATTCACGAAGCCCTACCGCTTCCTCAACTCAAACAGGTCCGTCCTTCGGCCCTGCAGGTTGCGGAGGCTGCCATAGGCGTGCAGGTGTTTGAGCAGGGCCAGGTCGAGCTCGGCCACCAGGGTGGTTTCGGTATTGGGCGGGGCTTCGGCCAGGACGCCGTTGCCCGGGAAGGCAAAATCGGCGGGGGTGAAGACAGCCGACTGCGCCATCTGTATATCCATATTGCTCACCCTGGGCAGGTTGCCCACGCTGCCGGCGATGGCCACGTAGCACTCATCTTCGATGGCGCGGGCGCGGGCGCACTGCTGCACGCGGATGAACTCGTTCTGAGTATTGGTATTGAAGGGCACGAACAGGATCTGCACCTCTTCCTCGGCCAGGAGGCGGGACAGTTCGGGAAATTCGATATCGTAGCCGATCAGCACGCCTACCCTGCCGCAGTCCGTATCGAAGGCGGTAAGTTTGTCGCCCCCCACCATGCCCCAGTAGTTGGCTTCATTGGGCGTGACATGGAGTTTTTCGTAGGAATCGGTAGCGCCGTCCCGCCGGCATAGGAAGCCGATGTTAACCAGCTGCCCGTCCCGGATGAAGGGCATGCTGCCGCCGACAATATTGACGTTGTAGGAGATTGCAAACTCCCGGAGCTTATCGCGCACCGGCTCGGTATACTCGGCCAGGCCGCGGATGGCGTCCGCTTCGGAGAGGTTGTCGAAGCCCGCCAGCAGGGGAGCGTTGAACAGCTCGGGGAAGAGCACAAAGTCCGTCTGATAAGCAGAAACGGCATCGACGAAGAACTCCACCTGCCCGAAGAGGGCCTCCAGGCTGTTAAAGGGGCGCATCTGCCACTGCACCAGCCCGACGCGCGCCACCTGCTTGGTAGCCTCGGCCAGCTTCCGTGGCTTCTGGTAGTAGATGTTGTCCCACTCCAGCAGTACGGCATACTCCAGGGAGCTTTCGTCTTCGGGCAGGTAGCCTTTGAGGACTTTCTTGGCGTGGAAGTCGTTGCTCAGCTGAAAGGAGAGCACGGGGTCGTGGATCTCTTTGTGGCGCACCTTGCGCATGTACTCGCGGGGCGTAAGCTGGCCCGCATATTTCCCGTAGTTGGGAATGCGGCCGCCAAAGACAATGCCCCGGAGGTTGAGCCGTTCGCAGAGCTCCTTGCGGGCGTCGTACAGGCGGCGGCCCAGGCGCAGGCCCCGGTAGGCGGGATGGACGAATACGTCTATGCCATACAGTACGTCCCCCTCCTGTTTGTGGGTATCAAAAGAATAGTAACCGGTTTCCTCCGGTTTGCGGGCATCCCTGGCCTTGAAACCGGTGATCTCGTCGTAGGAGTGGTTTTCATCCAGGCTCGCATAATCGACGATGATGGACAGGGCGCCGCCCACCACCTTGCCGTCGGCGAGGATGACGAACTGCCCCTCCGGGAATTTCTCTGTCAGGGTGCGGATCTCCTCCTCCTTCCACTGGGGCTCCTCGATATCGCTGTAGGCTTCGATCATGGAGGATCTGATCTCAAGGTAATCGCTGAGCTCGAGGTTGCGGAGTTCTATTTTTTTGATGTCCTGTGACATGGTGATTGGTGGATTGTTATATTGCTAAATTGTTATATTGTTGACCCGGCTACTGGCAGGGCTCGCCTGGCAGAGCCGCAAGACAACAATATAACAATTTAGCCTTTCACCCCCCCGGCGCCTCCAACACTACAGCAATATAACACTACAGCAATCCAACACTGATCACACCCTTACCTTCAGCAGCTGCCCCAGTTTCAGGAAAGCCTCCTCCCATTCCTTACTGGCGAAGACCCACTCGCCCTTCTTATATCCCTTGAGCATGAAGTAGTATGTATTCTGGCTGCGCCAGAAGTCGAGGTTGAAGTTGAGGGATTCGAGCATTTCCAGGATGGTGATCAGGCTTTGCAGGCGTTCCAGGTCTGCATCATTGGTATCCATTTGCTGGATCTCTTTGAAAACGCGCTCGCTGGCGGCCAGTTTGAAGGCCTGTTCGTCGATCAGCTTGACGCCCCAGCGGCGAAACTCGGCGTAGAGGCGGCGCAGCTCCCGGATGTTGAGGTTGCCGTTCTCGAACTGGCGCAGCAGGTCTCGGTTGACGATGAACGCCACGGCGCTGCGGTAAAAATCGGGTACGGGAATGTCGTCCATGGCGATACCGCGCATCAGTTGGTAGTGGTCATTGTAGATGGAGCGCATCTCGTTCTCCATCTGGTCCAGGCTTTTCTGGGTGACCTGGTCGAGTATCTTGCGCTTCTCATCCCGGAAGAGTTGCTGGATGGTGTACTTGTTCTTTCCGAAATAATCCTGCATGATTCCGATTACATCGCCCAGGTTGGTGCTGCGGAAGGCCTCTCTGATCTTTTCGGCCATCTCATCGAATTGCTCCCGCCCCATATCGAGCAGGAGGTTGCCGATGATGTGGTGTTGGCCGAGGTAAAGGACGGCGAAGCTGAGCTGCCGTTCGGAGAGCGTCGCTTTGGACTTGATGGCGGCTCTGCCCACGGCCAGGCGGTGCGTACCGGCGGCAAGGCGGTAGTAGGACTCACTCTCGGCAATATAGTTGAAGAACTCCAGGTGTTCCGGATATTCCTCGAAAATGGAAGATACGGCATAGTGCATGCCCACCCGCACCAGGTCGACCTGCGCAGGCACTACGTACTTTTTATAACTGACGGCTCCGTTTTTGTAGACGTTGCTGGGCGCCTTTTCGAGGTGGCGGACGAATTCTTCGTGCAGGTCCACACCGGCCACGTTGAAGGCGTAGTGAATGGCGCGGTTGGCGTATTGCAGGATCTGGTTGGTCTCTATACCGGAGATCTCGTCGAAGAACCAGCCGCAGCTGGTGTACATGAGCAGAGCGTGCCGCTGCATTTCCATAAGGCGGAGCAGGCGGGTCATTTCCTCCGGGCTCAGCTCCTTTTTGGCGTTGCGCTGCAGGAAGTTGTTGATCGTTTTTTTGGAGCGGTTCAGCAGCACATGGATGTAGTCATTGCGTGCCGCCCAGGGGTCTTTCAGCAACTTGCCGCCTTCCTTTTCATAGATGGGGAGGAGCTCGCCGCGCAGCCAGTCAAGAGCTTCGCGCAGGGGTTTGCGCCACTCCTGCGTCCAGCCGGGGCGCCCTCCGGAATTGCAGCCGCAGTTGGAGCGCCAGCGTTCAACGCCGTGAACACAGCTCCAGGAGCTGTTCTCGTGGATCTGCGCCTCGTACTCGGGCGGGAACAGCTCCAGATACTGGCCGTAGTTGGTGAGGGTGGCAATGCCCTGGTCTTCGATGTGTTTCAGGCAGGAAGCCAGGGCCATCTCCCCGTGGCGGTGGTGGTGGCCGTAGCTTTCCCCGTCAGTGGCGATGTGCACCAGTTGAGGGTCTTCATTGACGTCGAATTCTCCGGCAAAGCGCTCCGCAAAATAGCTGCCGTTGTTGAGCAGGCCCTCGAAAGCAACGCCCTGAGCGATGCCTCCGTGATAGAAGAACAAGGCAATACTGCGGCCCGAGGGCAGGCGGCACAGATAAGGGCGGCGGGTATCTATGCCGCTGTCGGCGGCAGATGTCCATTCTTCGGCGCCCACCTTGCGGAAGGCCTTGGCCTGGCGGGGCGCCAGGATGGTAAACTGTATGCCGTTCCCGGCCAGTACTTCCAAAGTATCCGTATCCGCGGCGGTTTCGGCCAGCCACATGCCTTCCGGCTTGCGGCCGAAGCGGTATTCGAAATCGGCTATCCCCCACTTTACCTGCGCTTCCTTGTCGCGCCGGTTGCACAACGGAAGGATGAGGTGGCTGTGCACCTGGGCTATGGCGGAACCATGGCCGCCAAAGCGCTCCCGGCTCAGTTTATCGGCGTCCAGGATACCCTTGTAGGCCTCCGGGTCCGCCTTTTCCATCCAGGAAAGCAGCGTAGGGCCGAAGTTAAAACTGATGCGTGCATAATTATTGATGATTCCGACGATGAAGTCATCCTTATCCAGTATCCGCGCGGCCGTATTCGGTGCATAGCACTCGAAATTGATGCGTTCGTTCCAGTCGTGGAAAGGCGCCGCCGAATCCTGTTTTTCTACCGCTTCCAGCCAGGCGTTCTCCCGGGGAGGCTGATAGAAATGGCCGTGAATGCAGGCGTATTTATTGGCTTTGTTCATATTTCCTGTTTTGTTCGGGTTTTCCAACAACGAATAAACCCCGATATAAGTGTAAGATATACAATAAGCCGAAAGCGAAAAACAGAATTGGGAGAAAGCTTGTTCTGCTTTTTCGCATTATTTTTTGCACACTTTCGCGCCAAAGGAGGATAACTTTAACATTACTTTCATAGAACGGGCACGAAAACGGGGGCGCCAGGCGTTTTTTATGAACACGAATCAGCTTACTTTAAACTAAAAAAAACAGATCATGCGCAAACTGATCACAATTACCATCCTCGCTCTTGCCTTTTCTTCCTGCAGTAATGTAGGCAAGTATAAGGAATCCATTGAAACCCTTTCCGCTGAGTGGGAAGCTTCCACCGCCAAAGTCAGCGCTGCGGTAGACCAGATCACCCAGGCACAGGAACAGGCCAAGTCCGTCCAGGAAGCCATGGTTCTTCCGGAGGGGGCCAGCCTGACGGAGGAGCAATCCGCCAAGGTTGCAACAATACAGCAAACCGTGCAGGAACAAATGGGCAAGCTGGGTGAACTGGCCCAGCAGGCCTTCGAATTCGTCGACCAGTGGCAGCAGGAAGGGGAAAAGGTGGAAGCCCTGAAGGACGGGCTGTCCGAAGGAAAACTGCCGGGCGATGTACAGGCCACGATCGAAAACCTGAAGAGCATGGTGGCCACTGCCGAAGAAAAAGCCGTCAACTGGGAAAGCCAGGCGAATGACGCCAATAAGCAGGTGCAGGCCGCCGCCGACTCCTACAACGCGATCATCGCCACCGTACAGGGGCCGTCTGAGATGTAGGCGGCATTGGGTGTAAAGGTTTAGGTACAGTTCCTACTTCTTCTACTACTGTACCTAAACCTTTACTAGTTCATACCCCGGGCTTCAAGAATTATCTCCGCTTCATTAAAAAGCAGTCAGCCAACCATTAAACCATTCCCTTCCTCATTCCTTTCTATATTTATGCCTTCAAATAAGAAAACGAATCCTGACTCATGATGAACTGGAAACACCTGTTGATGCTGGCCCTGATGGCTATTGCCGGGCTGCAGTTGCCTGCCCAGGCGCCGAAGAAATGGACGGCTGTCGATATTCACAAGGCCATTCAAAAACTCAATTTCCTGGGCTCCGCACTTTACGTAGCAGCCCATCCGGACGATGAGAACCAAAGGCTTATCTCCTATCTGTCGAATGAGGTCAATGCCACCACCACCTATCTGGCCATGACGCGCGGCGACGGCGGGCAGAACGAGATCGGCCCCGAGATCGAGGAACTGCTGGGCGTGATCCGCACCCAGGAGCTGCTGGGGGCCCGCCGGATCGACGGAGGCAACCAGATGTTTACCCGTTCCAATGACTTCGGCTTTTCCAAAACTCCGGAAGAGACCCTGGAATTCTGGGGGCATCAGGAAGCTCTGTCAGATATGGCCTGGGCTATCCGGAAATGGCGCCCGGATATCATCATCAACCGTTTCCAACATGAAACCGACCCCAACTGGTACGGCCGCATGCACGGCCACCATACGGCATCGGCCATGCTCTCTTACGAGGCGTTCGATATCGCCGCCGATGAGGATGCCTTCCCGGATCAGTTGGAATACGTCGAACCCTGGCAGCCCAAGCGGTTGTTCTTCAATACCTCCTGGTGGTTCTACGGCAGCCGCGAGAATTTTGAAAAAGCCGATAAATCCAGGTTGACAAGTATCGATATAGGCGTATACTTCCCCTCCCTGGGCAAGTCCAACACGGAGATCGCCGCCCAGGCCCGCAGCATGCACAAGGCCCAGGGCTTCGGCGATATGGGCAGCCGCGGCTCCCAGATGGAATACCTGGAACTGCTCAAAGGGGATATGCCCAGGGATAAGGAAAACCTCTTCGAGGGCATCAACACCACCTGGAGCCGCGTGGAAGGAGGAGCTCCCATTGGCGAGCTCCTTTCCGGGATCGAGGCCTCCTTCCGGTTTACCGACCCGGCCGCCAGCGTCCCTCAGCTGATGCAGGCCCTTAACATGATGAAAGCTCTGCCGGACGGATTCTGGAAAGAGATAAAGATGAGAGAAATCAAAGACGTCATACAGGCCTGCCTCGGCCTTTATGCCGAGGCCGTAGCCGGCGGCCCGTCCGCTACCCCGGGCAGCCAGGTGGAATTGGCACTGGAAGTGATCAATCGTTCCCATATACCGGCCGTTCTGGAATCGATAAGCATTCTGCCGGCCGGGCAGGATACTACTCTCGCTCTGCCCCTGGAGTTCAATGAAAGCCATAAGATCTTTAGAACGGCAACGCTGCCGGAGGAGATGGAAACCACCAGCCCCTACTGGCTGAAACAAAAATGGGCCGAAGGGCGGTACACTGTGGAAGAGCAGGCGCTTCGAGGGCTGCCGGAAGCTCCTCATGCCTTCCGCATCCGGTTCACCTTTTCGGTCTCCGGACAGCCGCTCGAACTGGAAAAAGAAGTTGTTTACAAATATGAGGACGCTGTAAAGGGGGAAGTATATCAGCCCTTCGAGATCACTCCTCCGGTGTATGCCCGGATAGCGGAAAAGGTTTATGTTTTCGGCGACGGCCGGCCCCAGTCCGTTGAGGTTGCGCTCAAGGCCGGCCGGGAAAACGTAGCCGGCACGCTGGAACTTTGCCATGGCGAAGGATGGGCGGCAGAACCCGCTTCCTACGATTTTGAGCTCACTTTTAAGGGGGAAGAGAAAACCTTCCGGTTTGAGCTTATCCCACCGAAAGAGCAGGGAGAGGATTTCATCGCCCCCCTGGTAAAGGTGGACGGGCAATCCTACAGCAAAAAGATGGTCCAGATCGATTATGCCCACATCCCCCTCCAGTCCGTCCTTCTCGATGCTTCCTCGAAGGTGGCCCGGGTGGAACTGGAAAAAGCCGGTGAAAAAGTAGGCTACCTGATGGGCCTGGGCGATGAGATCCCGGCCAGCCTGAAGCAGATCGGCTATGAGGTATCTTTGCTGGAAGAATCAGATATAACTGCCGGAAACCTTCGGCAATACGATGCGGTCATCCTCGGCGCCCGCGTCTACAATGGCCTGGAGCGCATGCGCTTCCACCAGGACGCCCTCTTCGAATATGTAAAAAACGGAGGCACCCTGATAGTACAGTACAACAAGAATTATGGAATGACCTTACCCATGGAAGAGATCGCTCCGTACCCGCTGAAAATATCGCGGGACAGGGTAACCGTTGAAAATGCCCCTGTCCGCTTCCTGAAACCAAACCACCCCCTCCTCAACTGGCCCAATAAGATCACTGAAAAAGATTTCGACGGCTGGGTGCAGGAGCGGGGCCTGTACTTCCCCAACGAGTGGGCGGAACAATACGAAACCGTCATTTCCAGTAACGACCCCGGCGAAGAACCGCTCGAAGGAGGGCTTCTGGTGGCAGAATATGGCGAAGGCTATTACATCTACACCGGCTACAGTTGGTTCCGCCAATTGCCGGCCGGCGTGCCCGGCGCTTTCCGCCTGTTTGCCAATATGATTTCTTTGGGGCAGAAGCCGCGGAGGTAGTTGTTCGGGATTCGTTGATTCGGGATTCGTTGATTCGTTATTCGTTGATTCGTTATTCGTTGATTCGTTATTCGTTGATTCGGGATTCGTTGATTCGGTATTCGTTGATTCGTTATTCGTTGATTCGGGATTCGTTGATTCGGGGTTCGGAAGACGAGCCCCGAGTCACGAGGTACGAATAACGGATCACGACGCAGGCTGCCGGCCGCCTTCGGCCTTTCCGGTGATCTCGAGGTAGACCTCTTCAATACTCGGCCTGCTTTGCATCACTTTATCTTCCTCATCCTGGACTTCCCGGACGGCTAACCTGGGGTTGACATACTGGTAATCGGCTTCGTCGTATTCGTAAATGGACCAGCGGCCCCACTGGTACTCCAGGGCGGTAAGGTTTTCCACCCAGTCTCCAGAATTGAGATAGGTTACTTTTTTGCCCTGTATTTCCTCGACCCGCATCTGCGGGCGGTGGATATGGCCGCAGATGACGTAGTCATAATCCTCCTCGGCGGCCAGTTTGAGGGCAGTATCTTCAAAGTTACTGATGAATTTCACCGCTTCCTTGACACTGTGTTTTACCTTTTTGGCAAAGGACATGCGGGGCAGCCCGAAAGCAACCCTGATCTTGTTGATGAAGCGGTTGAGCCGGATGAGCCAGTCGTACCCCTGCCCTCCCAGCCGGGAAAGGAGAGGAGAGTAACGGATGAACAGGTCAAAGATATCCCCATGGAAGATCCAGTAGTTTTGCCCTTTGAGGTTCAGGATAAGTTTATCGCGCAGGTGGATGTTGCCGGAGGAAAAATCGGAATATCGCCGCAAAATATCGTCATGGTTGCCGGTGATGTAATATACTTTGGTGCCGTTGGCCGCCATTTTCAGAATGCGCTGAATGACCTGTATGTGCTCTTTGGGGAAGTAGCGTTTCCGGAATTGCCACATATCGATAAAATCGCCATTCAGGATGAGCATCTCAGGTTTGATGCTCTTCAGGTAGTTGAGCAATTCTTTGGCATGGCAGCCGTAAGTGCCGAGGTGGACGTCGGAAAGGACAATAATATCTGGTTCCCTTTTCATTAAACCGGGTTGTTTGTTTTGGTCAGGCTACTTTGCGGCCAGGCTGCAATTTTCCCGAAAGATCCGGTTTAAATGTAAAGTGAATGTAAAACGGGAATTATATAAAGATTAATATTAATGCGGCATTCCCTATCGGGGGGCGGGAATAAAAATGCGCCTGTAAAAAAGCCCGGATTCGGGAATGGGCGCCAGCACGAGGCGCTTTTCGCTCAACTCCAGAATGTCATTGGGCTGGCCCTGCCCGCTGAGGTTAATGTACAATTGACTGCCGTCATCGGCCAATTCCCAGGTTCCTCTCTGCTCGATCCCATTGGTAATGACTATAAGGGTACCGTCTTCCCCGAACTCAAAAACGGCGTCTTTGTAGATCGACATAGCGCCCTGAACTATGGCCATCTCATTTTCGGTAGGGTTCTGCATGCGGGCGGAATTGAGAATGCCCTCAACGTCATAACTCCATCGTCCGATGAGGTTTCGCCGGGCCTCTTCATTATCCTGACAGGCGGAGGCCAGGGCCAGCAAGAGCGCGAAAAGAGCGATTTTTTTCATGCAACAATGTTTTGCCAACAATACGGGCAAAAGTATGTTGCCGCGGGGAAAGTTCTAAACTTTTAAAGTTAAACTTTCCCCCGGCCGCTACCACAGGGGCTGTTCCGGCAGTACTACGAGACCACTTTCTTCAGCCCTTTACGATAGTCCCTCGGGCTAAGCCCGGTAATATTCTTAAACTGACGGTTGAAATGAGAGAGGTTGTTGAAGCCACTTTCGAAACTCACGGCGGCAATCGTCAGGGTGTCATCACCCAGCAGGCGGCAGGCATGGGCAATGCGGTACTCATTGACGAACTGGCTGAAGGTTTTGCGCGTCAGCTTTTTAAAGTAACGGCAAAAAGCAGGCACCGTCATGCTGGCGCGGGAAGCGGCTTTATCCAGGTTGACCTCCTGCTGAAAGTTGTCTTCTACATAAGTATATACCGATTCTATACGCCGCTGGTCCCTGGCATTCACTTCCAGGGCAAAGCCGCTGGCATTCAACATCTTGAACTCCGATGAGTTGGCCATCAGCTGCAGTATGGACAGCAGTTCCAGCAGGCGGTCGAACCCGCTGAGCTTCATCATTTTCAGCAGCCGGTTCCCAACCTCCTCCTTGACCGGCCCCGGAAAGGATATCCCCTGGCGGGATCGTTCGAAAAGGCGGCGGATGGCCTCCATTTCCGGCTTGTTCAAAAACTCCTGCCCAAGAAAGTCCTCCTTCATCTGGACTACGATCTCGATGTGGTCTTCGAAGAGCTCTTCCGTAAAGCCGAAATGCGGAAGGTTGGGGCCCAGAAAGATCAGGTCGCCTTCCTCAAAAAAAGAAATATGGTCGCCGATATGGCGCTTACCCCTGCCCTTGGAAACATATACGATCTCATATTCCGGGTGAAAATGCCAGTGCGGCCGGTTACATTCTTCTTTATCGTCAAACCGCCGTATAGTAAATGAATTGCCAAAAGCAGGCTCGATCTTTTCCAAAATTGCTTTCATACTCATTCTTGTTTATCCAGGAAAATACACAGCGGAAGGTGGGCGGGTGGGGTGTCGGTTGATTTGGTTGATTGGTTGATTTGGTGCTCCCAACTCAATAAACCTAATCAACTCATCAACTTATCAACCAATCCCCAATCTGGTCAGGGCTACGGAAATCCACTTTCCGCAGCTGTATTCATCCTAATGCTATCAACAACAATCCAAACGAAAAAAGAGTTCTTGTTGTTTTTACACTAAGTGAAAAAATTCGAATATTAACATTCACTTAACCCCATCCTTCCAAATGGCCTTCGGCTCGTCAATCAAGTATCAGTATTTGCAAAAATCAATGGAGACTCTCTATGGAGCTACCTGTAATTTTGCACCGTCAATACGAAGTTTCATACATTGCAAGTTATCTGATCAGGGGCTTCTCAAAAGGGAGTCCCGTTTTTTATGACGGCATTTCGTATGGAATGTAACGGAGACAATAACAGAACAAAAATCACCCAATTGCTTATGATCAGGACACTGAAAGCATTCGCATTTCATTTGCCGAGCCTTTCGGTAGGGCTCACTTTCATGACGCTCAGTATTTTGTTCGGGAGTTGGCTGGCCCGGCTTCCGGAAGTACAGGCAGCCCTTGCCCTTTCCGAGGGGCAGCTGGGCGTATCGCTGCTTGGCCTCCCGCTGGGCGCTCTCTTTCTCATGCCTTTTGCCGGCTGGCTGATGAAGCGGATCAACACCGGCCGGGCGATGATCCTGTCCACCTTGCTGTTTTGCGCCAGCCTGCCCATTCCCGCTTTTGCTCAAAACCAGTGGAGCCTCATGGGCGGCCTTTTCATCGTAGGGTTGTTCAACAGCTTCATGAACATTTCGATGAATGCGGCGGCGGCGGCTGTCGAGCAACAGTACCGGGCCACCATCATGTCGGCCTGCCACGGGATGTTCAGCCTTGGCGCTATGATCGGCGCCGGCAGCGCCGGCCTTATTGCGGCGGCGGGCGTTCCCCTGCAGAGCCACCTCATTGCGGTAGCCCTGCTCATGGTAGGCCTGCAGTTGCTGCTGCGGCCGGTCATTTTTGCCTTGCCCAACAGCGAGTCGGACGGCTCCTCTTTCGCCCTGCCTACAAAGGCATTACTCGGGCTGGCCTTCATCGGCTTCTGCATCATGATCGGGGAAGGAGCTATAGCAGACTGGAGCGCCATCTACCTGCGCAACATCCTGCAGGCCAATCCTTTTGTTGCCAGCCTGGGC
>CAYQKY010000215.1:0-12496 GCA_964418125.1 uncultured Phaeodactylibacter sp. | reverse complement strand
AGGCAGGCGTGTTCCATCTTCTCCGCGTTCCATCTATCCTCACCGGTACATCAAAAACCGCTCCCGTGCCTCCATAAAATCCGTTATCTCCTCCTGGCAATCCTCCACCACCTCTTCCACTGTCACTCCCGGCTCTTCCAGGCGCTTGACCGCCTCCGGCGGCGCCCATTGCAGCTCGCCCGTGCCGGCTTTGCGATAGGCGTCGAAGATATGCAGGGCGGCGGCCACCGAGCGGTAGGCTTTCGCATCCGTCAGCATGATCTCCACGCCGCCGCAGAGCTCGTTCCAGGGCTTACCGCGCGGGTTAGCGCGGGTGGGGTCGATGTTGGGGATGAAGTAGGCGGGGCGGAAGACGGCGCCGGAGATGCCGCGGCTGTTGAGGTCTGCGGCGGCCTTGTCGGCATCCACCCAGGAAGTTCCGGTGAGCAGGAAAGGCTTGGTGGTGCCCCGCCCTTCCGACAGGTTGGTGCGCTCGAACAGGCACTGGCCGGGGTAGACGACGGCCGTCTGGAAAGTGCCCATATTGGGAGAGGGCATCACCCAGAACAGGCCGGTTTCGTCCCACAGCATGCTGCGGTTCCAGCCCTGCAAAGGTACTACGGTGAGGTCGGCGCCGAAGCCTTCCGTTTCGTTCCACATGCGGGCCAACTCGCCGTAGGTCATGCCGTGGCGCAGGGGCAGTTTGTGGCGGAAGATGTTGCCCAGGTTGAGGTAAGGCCCTTCCACCACTTCGCCGCCCAGCGGGTTGGGGCGGTCGAGCACCACGAAGGGGATGCCCGCTTCGGCGCAGGCCTCCATGGCGAACGACATGGTGTATTTGAAGGTGTACCAGGCCGAGCCCACGCCCTGGATATCGAAGAGCAGGATGTCGATCTTATCGAGCCACTCCTTCTTCGGCGCGTAGCCGTCGCCGTACAGGCTGTATACCGGCACGCCGGTGCGCGGGTCCGGCTCGCCCTCCTGTTGTATCCGTCCTTCTTTAGCGCCCCGCACCCCGTGCTCGGGGCCGAAGAGGGCGGCGAGTTCTACCCCTTCCGCGTCTGCCAGCAGGTCGATGGTGCTGCGCAGCCGGCCGTCCACCGCCGAGGCGTTGGTGATGAGCCCCACCCGCTTGCCGCGGATGAGATCGAGCTGATCGCTGAGCAATACCTCAATGCCGAGTTTGACTTTGGGTTCAGGTAATTTCGGCCCCACCATTTCCATGGGCTCGGGTTCGGATTCCGGGAAAAGGCCGGCCACCGGCGGCGCCAGGCCGTATTCGAATTCCGGCAGGGGGATGGTCGTTGCCGGGCTCTCGTTGCCGGTGCGGCTCACGGCGGTGACGTAGATCTCGGCGAGCGGTTCGTAGACAGCCTCGGGAGCAGGTAGCTCTTCCGGCCTTTCTTTGGGCAATGCGCCCGGTTTTACTTTAAACAGGGGGATGAACGTATAGGGCTGTCCTGAGTTGATGATCTGGTAATCCCACACTCCGCCATACCGGAAGTAAGCTACCCAGCGGAAGGCCCTTTCCGTTCTGGCAGGATAGACTTTGGCCATCAGCCGGCCGTCCGCCATTTCCACATCCATATCCACCTCGGGCGCCGGGGGTATGGCCTTATCCAGCCAGGGGGAGGGCGGCGCCAGGGCTTCCTTTTGGTAGGGCCCGGTGGCGATGGCCCGCAGGAGGGTGTCGCTGCGCACCAGCGGCCCGATGCTCCAGTGTACGTGCCCCGGCGCTTCCGGCACCATGCCGCGGGTGATCATGATCTGGTTGATCACCTCATCCGCTCCTTTCTCCCCGCTGATCCGCCCGACGCTCATGCCTGGCCAGAGGTGGCGCCCGTAGGTGTTCTCCTGCTTCCACCAGCCCAGCAGCACCGGGAAGCTCTGCGGGATCTGGTTGACGGGCCAGTACAGCTGGGGTGTAAAGTAGTCGATCCAGCCCTCGTTGAGCCAGAGGCGGGCGTCGGCGTACAGCTGTTCATACTGGTCGAATCCTTTGATGGATGGCGGGTGGTTGGGCCGCCAGATGCCGAAGGGGCTCAGGCCAAATTTGACGTGCGGCTTCTCCGCCTTGATGCTGGTATACACCCTTTCCATGAACCGGTTGACCGCCTGCCGCCGCCAGTCGCCCCGCGACAGCTCACCGCCTGCAGTCTGATACGCCTGCCAGCTGGTGCTGTCCGGAAAATCCTGGCCGCCGTTGTAAGAGGGATACGGGTAGAAATAATCGTCGAAGTGGATGCCGTCGACGTCGTAGCGGCGCACGATGTCCATCACTACGGCGTGGGAGTGATCCTGCGTTTCCGGCAGGGCGGGGTCCATCCACCACATGCCGTTGGCCAGTCCCACCACCAGCTCCGGCTTCCGCCGCACGATAGAGGAGTCTGTTACCTCACCCCCGGCGGTGTGATGGGCGCGGTAGGGATTGAGCCAGGCGTGCAGCTCCAGCCCGCGGGAGTGGGCTTCTTCTACCCAGAATTCGAGGGGGTCGTAGTAAGGTTCCGGCGCTTTGCCCTGCTCGCCGGTGAGGTAGAATGACCAGGGCTCCAGATCGCTGTCGTACAGCGCATCGGCCTGCGGCCGCACCTGGAAGATGACGGCGTTGAAGTTGTTATCGGCCAGCAGGTTGAGCAGGGCGATGGCCTCTGCTTTCTGCTGCTCTACCGGCAGCCCCCGCTTGCTGGGCCAGTTGATGTTGGCCACCGTGGCCACCCAGGCGGCACGGAACTCGCGCTCGGGAGCGGGCAGGGTCGGGGCGGTGGCCGGGGTGGGGGCTTCCTCCCGGGCAGCGGGCGCCGGCGCCTTGCAGGCGTGGATACCGGTAAAGAAGAGCAAGAGGAACAGGAGTCGGTTAAGGCGTGGCATAATAAGAGGATCTTGGTTTGGGGCTAAGCTACAAAAATTGGTTTTATGGGGTAATTATCCGGTACAAATCTTAACAAACACGCCTGCTATGTTGACTTCGGCGAATTCTCCAGGAACCTGTCGGAGAAGTGCGCAACAATGAGCCTGGTCTTGACATACCCATCCATAAAAACTATATTGGGCTGAAATCTCCCCGATTGGCCACATATAAAGAAGAAATGGAGCGTTTCGGAAAGATATGGTATGGCCTGCTATTCTTAGCGGTGCTGACCCCAGGTTTCATCACAGCTCAGGGCAACCCGCCCGAAGAAGGCCTTTCCGGCAGGGTCCTGGCCCTTGGGCTGGACAGCACGAGGGCAGGGGTTACCCTCTATTACTCTGAGGGGTATAAAGCGCGCGGGGAGATGATCAGTGAGGCCGTTGAAAATGCAAGATTATTTTATCTGGATAGTTTGGGCATCGATGTCTCGCTGAAAGTAGCTTTGCTGGACACAGCAGATTTTACAAGGGTCTCACCAGGTAACCCGTATGGCCTGCCCTTTATCAATGACGGAGTGATCATGCTTCCCGCAGATACTTCGCTGGGAGCGGTGAAAAGCATGTTTGCGCCTTTTGGCGATAAGGCCTCGGCGGAAGTGATTTCAAACCTGAATGACATCGGATTTACCTATGCCGCTGCGGTGAATCATATGGTGGACCTCATCGGCTTACATGAAATAGGGCATGCTCAGGCCTGGGCCTATCAACTGGACCCCAGGCAAAAGTGGTTCAGTGAATTAATGGCCTCTTATTTCGCCTATGCCTACCTGAAGGCCCGGGAACCCCGGATGGCAGTACTCTGGGATAACATCACCCGTGCCGGATTTGAAGAATATCATCCCGAAAATACTTCCCTGGATGTTTTCAATGAGTTGTATGTTGGGGTCGGTGTGGGAAATTATGCCTGGTACCAGAGTGCTTTTCAGGAGAGGATAAGAGAAATATACCCCAAAATGGGGTTGAATTTCATCCGGCAGGTTCACGAAAGGCTGGCCGATCCGTCCTTCCAGCCGGAAACGGCAATGGAATTACTGGAAGTTTTCGAAGAGGTAGCGCCCGGGTTTATCGAGTGGGCGAATTCCCTGGAAGAGGGAGGATGAAAAATAACCGGCTCAATTATAAACTGTTGCAATTCGTTTCGGCTCTCCAGTACTACGACTGCCATAATATGATCCATTCGGAACGGCCTCAGGAGGAAATCCTGGAAGAACTGTCCCGGGAAAACGAGATCCATGAATTTACCCTGAGCCAGTTGAAGTCCATTCACGGACAGGAAATAGCGGAAAAGGAGGAACGCATCAGGCAGGTTGTCAACAGCAGGCGGGAACAAGTCCGGCGCCTGAGAGAAACATTATCGGGGCTAAGGTCTGAAAACAAGAAACTTCATGAGGAGAACCGGCAGCAGTCCGGGCAAAATAGCGTCTTGCGCAGGAGAATTGACGGCCTGTATGAGGAGATCAAAAGGTTGAAAAAAGTGATCAACAGGGAATATGGGTATACGAGGGTTTGGGGAGATGAATTTCAGCGTTGAGCCTTGCCCAAAACGTTAAACCCGATCCTTCCGGAAATAAAACGCACCGATCGGGCATTACACCAAAGGTTGCCGGGTTTGCATCTAGCCTGATAACCAGTTTTTTTCACCAATCCAAAATGACGCCATGAAAACCAGAGTACAATTCCTCGCCGCCTTCCTGTGCCTTTTCGCGCTCCGCTCAACTGCTCAGGATATTCTGCCCACCGGCCCTGTCACTACCCTGGAATTTGAAGAAACTACCTACGATTTCGGCGCCGTTGAGGAAGGCGCCATTGTTTCTCATGTCTTCACTTTCACCAATACCGGCGATGAGCCGCTGATCCTTGCCAACGCCAAAGGCAGCTGCGGGTGCACCGTCCCGGCCTGGCCGAGGGAGCCTATTATGCCGGGAGAGACGGCCTCCTTTACCGTCAAGTTCAATTCCAAAAACAAGAACGGAAAGCGCAACCAGAGAGTCACTCTCACGGCCAATACCAACCCGCCCCAAACCTTTATTTACCTGAAGGGGGAAGTAATTCCCTGGGACGAAGCTACGCCTGCCTTCCCGGCTGAGGAACCGGAAACAGAGATCAGCCCCGACTGCTTTGCCATCTACCCCAACCCTGCCGCCGAACTGCTCAAGCTGGAAATGGAAGAGAGCAGCCTGGGCCAGCCGGCCATCATCAGCATCCTCTCCAAAAGCGGCCAACTGATGGCCCGGCGTGAGGTTCCGTCTGTTGACGGCCCCATCGAGTTCAACGTTTCCCACTACCCGGCCGGCGCCTACATCGCCAATGTGCAGATAGGGGCGCGGAAGGCGGAGGCGCGGTGCTTTGTGGTGGTGGATTAAGGGGCAGAGCATGGATCTCGAACCAAGGGAAATCATCCGAAGGCTTAAGGATGAAAAGGCGCTGAAAGAGTATTTCCAAAAGGCAGGGTATGTCATCCCAGATACATTTGAATACATGTTTATCGCTCAGCAATGGGATCTCCCTTTTGCAACCAAAGATATGGAAGAAAAAGAAGCCCGGGCGTACGTCCTTAGATTGGTTACCTATTACATTCAGGCTTTTACCCACGAACCTGAACTATTCCATCCAGAAAACCTAAAAGGAGCCGTCAATCTCGAACAGGCCGATCAATTGATCACCTTCTGTAGCAGTAAGGAATGGTTTCATTTGAGGGCTATCATGAAATTCATAAAACGGAAAGTAGAGGAACGCTGAATAATAATTTTACAGTGGCCAGAAAGTAAGAGCGTGTTTGGGAATTATTAATTGGGCTGCAAACGCTACTTTTTTCGTTTATACTTCAGCTTTTTTTCGGTCCATACCTTCCAGGTATGCACCTCAAAAAGAGCTTCGTCTAAACAAAAAATTGACTGTTTTCGCCTCAAAGAACAAATCCCAAACACGCTTTAAATTTCACGGATAAACAGCACTGGGCGTGATCCCTATTCTACACCAAACATCCCCCCGCCTCCGCCCGTTGCATCAGTATGGGAACAAGGATACTGGAAACGAACGAAGACATTAAAGAAGTATTATCTCCGCATACTTTCGACGTGCAATCTGATGACAGCCTCGGCCCCCTGATCGAAAAGATGGGAGAGGCGAAGGTGGTCCTGCTGGGGGAGGCTTCCCACGGCACGCACGAGTACTACAGCTGGCGGGCCCGCATCAGCAAGCGCCTGATCGAGGAAAAAGGCTTCAGTTTCATTGGCGTGGAGGGCGACTGGCCCGACTGCTACCGCCTCAACCGTTTCGCCAAGGGGTATGAGGATGCCGGGGCGGATGCCATCGAAGTGATGAATCACTTCCGCCGCTGGCCTGCCTGGATGTGGGCCAACTGGGAGATGGCCGCCTTCCTCAGCTGGCTGGAGCGGCACAACCGAGGCCTCCGGCAGCCGGAAAAAGTAGGCTTCTACGGACTGGACGTATACAGCCTCTGGGAATCCATGGAGGCCATCATGGAATACCTGAAAGACAAAGACCCCGCCGGGCTGGAAGCGGCAAAAGAGGCTTTTCTCTGCTTTGAGCCTTACGGAGAAGGCGGCGGCGGCTCCTATGCCAGCGCCACCCACATGGTGGACGAGAGCTGCGAAGCGGAGGTGGTCAGCCTCCTGGCCGAAATACGGCGGAAAGTTCCGCAATATAATTCCGATCCGGAAGGCGCCCTCAATGTGGAGCAAAATGCAACGGTGGTGGCCAATGCCGAGCGGTACTACCGCGCCATGGTGCGCAGCTCTGCCCAGTCGTGGAACCTGCGCGACCGACACATGGCCGAAACGCTGGAGCGCCTGGTGGAACACCACGGGCCACGCGCCAAAGCCATCATCTGGGAGCACAATACCCACATCGGCGACGCCCGCTATACCGATATGGCCGGGGCCGGCATGTTCAACATCGGCCAGCTGGCCCGGGAGAAATACGGCAGGGAGAACTGTTTCCTGCTGGGCTTCGGCAGCTACCGTGGCTCCGTTATCGCCGCCCGCCGCTGGGGCGCGCCCATGAAGGAAATAGAGGTTCCCGAAGCCCGCGAAGGCAGCTGGGAGGATGTACTCCACAGGCTGGGCAGTGAAAACCTGGCCGTCCTCTTTGGGGGGATGCGGCAGGAAGGGCTGCTGAAAAGGCCGCTGGGCCACCGCGCTATCGGGGTAGTTTACAATCCGGCCCACGAGAGGCGGAGCAATTACGTCCCCAGCATCATCCCTTACCGGTATGACGCCTTTCAGTTTATCGATGAAACGCAGGCCCTCCACCCCCTCCACATGGAACCCGAAGGGCAGAAAATGCCGGAGACTTACCCGTGGGGAGTGTGAAGTGATGGTTTCATTCGCCGCAAGAAGGATTCAGGGAAAATCTTCGGCCATTCCGGGGCGCCCCGCCTGGTTGATCTTTTCGGCCGCTTCACCAGCCGCATCGTTTTTATGCACTTCGGCGCCTGGTTCCTGAAAGATGTACCCAAAGGAAGGAAAAAAATACAGGCGCTGGCCGGAGAAGGGCTTTCGCTGGACGTTGCCCACGACGGGAAGGAGTATGAGGTTTGAGAAGCTGTTTGGAAAATTCGCACTTTCGCTTTCCGGCTTTGAGAGCATGTTTGGAGGTGGTCATTTTGGCTGCAAATGCCAGTTTTTGGAACCTCACTTCACCATTTTTTCACCCCATAGCGCCGCTATGAAGCTCAAAAATGCCTTTGTGAGAACCCAAATCCTGACATTTTCGCTTCAAAAGGACCACCTCCAAACATGCTCTGAGAGTTTGTTCCACCTCCAAAACCATCCACAAAAATCTATCCCTCCTCCCTGGCCGCTTTAACCACCGCCTTCACCCCCTCCTCATAAGGCGTGATCCGAAAGTCGAATTTCTTTTCAAACTTACTGCTGTCAAAAAAATAATCCCGGTCGTACTGATAGGCCATTTCTGCCAGCTCGCGCATTATAGGGACAAAAAGGCCGGCGAGCCGGACCAGCCAGGTGGGCAGGGCCTGGGCGCGGGGCTCGATGTCCAGTTCCCGGGCGAAAAGATCGATCCATTGCTTCCCCGTCAGTTGCTCGTGGCTGGTGGGCAGGTGCCAGGTTTGGTTGTAGGCGTCCGGGGTGTTGCCGAGCAGGGCGGTGGCCTTGCCGGCATCGGGGGTATAAGTGAAGGAGTGGTTCTTGTCCAGGCGGGCAAACCATTGCGCCTTTTTCCCCTGGAGCTGGTTTTTCAGCACCATTTCCTGCAGAACGCTGCTTTGAATTCCCGGCCCGTAGAAGTCGGCGGCGCGGGCGATGAGGGCCGTCAGGTTGCCGGCCTCTACTTCTTCCATGAGCATGTGGACGAGTTGTTCTCTTATCTTCCCCTTTTTGCTCACCGGCCGGAATGGCGTTTCTTCCGTCATCCTGTCCATATACGCCGGGTCGTACATGTATACGTTATCAAAGAAGACGAGCTTGGCGCCGTGGGTTTTGCAGGCCTCGATGACGTTGCGCATCAGGGCAGGCCAGTAGCGGCGCCAGGCTTTAATGTCATAGGGGAGTCCGACGATGAGGTAGGCTATCTCCGCCCCTTCCACCGCTTTGTCCACCTGTTCCGGGATGGTCAGGTCGGCGGCAAAAAGCTCGTCGCTTTCATTGACTTTTTCCGGATGGCGGCTGGCCAGGCGGATGTCATCGGTATAACCCCTTAGTGCTTTGGCCAGCGGGCCGCCGATGGCGCCCCCGGCTCCGAGAATGGCCTGCATGGATTCATCGCTTTAGTTGGTTAATGCTTTGGATGTCTTTTTTGAACCGTTCGGTCAGGTCGTGAACAAAGCCCTGGATCACTCCTTTTTCGTCGCGGTCGATGCCGGCGCTGGACCGGGCCACCTCTTCCAGCATATCGATGAGGAATTGGTACTCCGGATCGGGGCCGTTCGCCCGGCAGCGGTCGATGACCTTCAGGTAGAGGCTTTCCGGGTCGTTCCTGTGGGTGCGCTCGTAATCGAAAGACCACTTGATCTGCCGGGCCTTAGGGTGGCCCTTCAGTAATTTCTCCAGCGATTCCACCTCTTCGGGTTGAATGAGCCCGTCGGCTTTGGCTACCAGATAAAGCAATTCGCCAAAGGCGTCGTAGATCCTTTCTTTCGGTGTCATTTTACAAGGATTTGTTAGGCCAGGTTGATCGTGCTATTCCTCAAGATAAGGAATGAAGCAATTGCCGCCAACCGACAGGGCTATTATTCTGAAAAGTTTTGGCACAATAGCGGTTTTTTGTTTGAGTAGAAAGCATCTGCCAAAGCAAGGCCTTCAATACTCTTGTCATTTCGACATTCTGTCGGCGGCATGCAAAAAAAATGGGAAAAATGATTTCCGGAGAAATTTTTTTTTAATTTTGACCATCACTTCCAAACATGCCTGAGAAAACAATGCCTGCTTCAGGCGCCCACCCGGCTTTAATCAAAAAAATAATACAAACGCTGACCACCTGACGAGATAAGGTGTTGCCAGTCGGCAGCATTAGCCTTCGTATGCATTTTCCCAATAAGAATGATGTCAGATAAAACCAAATTCTAAATTCACTCAATTCTGCCTTATGCAAAACATTAAACACCTCGCACTATTGACTTTTTTATTGCTGGCCGCACTGAGTACCGTGAGCTATGCTCAGGTACGCAATTGCGCCACCATGGAATATCTGGGCCAACAGATACAGAAAAACCCGGAACGGAAACTGCGCCTGCAGTATATCGACCGGCAGGCTGAGCGGGTGATCGGGCAAAACCAACGCCTTGTCGCCAGCACTATTACCATACCGGTTGTGGTGCATATCGTCTACAAAAGCGGCGCCGAAAACATCAGCGATGCCCAGGTACAATCACAGATCGATGTGTTGAACGAGGACTTTCGGCGGCTCAATGCCGACGCATCCAACACGCCGTCGGACTTCCTGGGCGTGGCCGCCGATTCGGAGCTCGAATTCTGCCTGGCCACCGTTGACCCTAACGGCAACTCAACCACCGGCATCACCCGGACGGCCTCCACCCGCACCTCTTCCTTCGGAACCAATGATGCCGTGAAATTCAACTCATCGGGCGGAAAGGACGCCTGGCCGGCAGGCGAATATCTCAACATCTGGGTTTGCGATATCGGGGGCGGTATCCTGGGCTACGCCCAGTTTCCCGGCGGTAGCGCCGCCACCGACGGCGTGGTGCTCGACTATCGCTACACCGGCCGCGGCGGCTCCGCTCAGGCGCCGTTCAACCTGGGGCGGACCGGCACCCACGAGGTCGGCCACTGGCTCAACCTGCGCCATATCTGGGGCGACGGCAACTGCAACGCCGATGACTTCGTCAGCGATACTCCCACTGCCGGCGGCCCCAACTATACCGGCTCGCCCTGTTCTTACCCCGGCCCCAACAGCTGCAACGATGGCGGCGGCGACCTTCCGGATATGTTCCAGAACTATATGGATTATTCTGACGACGAATGTATGAACCTCTTTACGGTGGGCCAGAAAAACCGCATGCGCGCTCTGTTCGAGCCGGGCGGCTTCCGCGCCGGCCTGCTCAGCTCCAACGGCTGTGGCCAGGGTACGCCGCCCTCCTGCGATGACGGCATACAGAACGGTGACGAAACCGGCGTCGACTGCGGTGGCTCCACCTGCGCGCCCTGCCCCTGCAATGACAACGCGCTTACCCTCACCATCACACTGGATAACTACCCCACGGAAACCACCTGGCAGTTCACTGACAACGGGGGCTCTGTCGTGGCTTCCGGCGGCCCCTACAGCAATACCCAGCGCGGCGCTACCGTGGTAGAGAATGTCAACCTGGCGGATGGCGATTTCACCTTTACCATCTTTGATTCCTACGGCGACGGCATCTGCTGCGCTTATGGCAGCGGCTCTTACAACCTGAGCGACGGCACCAATACCATCGCTTCCGGCGGCGCCTTCGGCTCTTCAGAGAGCACCGCATTCTGTACCGGCGGCGGCGGCGGCCCCACCTGCGACGACGGGATACAGAACGGGGAGGAGACAGGCGTTGACTGCGGCGGCCCCGACTGCCCGGCCTGCCCCACCTGCGACGACGGGGTGCAGAACGGCAGCGAGACGGGCGTTGACTGCGGCGGCCCCGATTGCCCGCCCTGCAGTAGCGGCTGCCAGGAGAATGGACTGGCCCTCACCATAGTACTGGACAACTATCCTGAAGAAACGAGCTGGGAAATCAGGGATGCCGGTAATGCAGTAGTAGCTTCCGGCGGCGCCTATGGCGCCAACCCGGATGGGTCCACGGTTGTGGAGGACATATGCCTGCCGGACGGCTGTTATGACTTTATTATCTATGACTCCTACGGCGACGGCATTTGCTGCAGCTACGGCTCCGGCTCTTATACCCTCACCGATGATTCCAGCGGAAGCACCCTGGCCTCCGGCGGCGCCTTCGGCTCTTCCGAAACCACTAACTTCTGCCTGGGCGCAGGGCCGGCGCCCACCTGCGACGACGGCGTGCAGAACGGCGACGAAACCGGCGTTGACTGTGGCGGCTCTACCTGCCCGGCCTGCCCCACCTGCGATGACGGTATACAGAACGGTGACGAAACCGGGGTTGACTGCGGCGGGCCCTGTGCACCCTGCGGCGGCGGCGGCTGTACTTATGCCACCCTTGATTTCAATAACTTTGAGACTACCTGGGGCATCTGGAACGACGGAGGGTCAGACGCCGGCGTTTACAACACATCCTATGCCTACAGCGGCTCCAATGCTGTTCGCCTGAGGGATAACTCTTCCTCTTCCGTCATCACCACCGATAACCTTAACCTTACGCCTTACGAGGAGCTGACGGTGAACTTCACTTACGTTCCGGTCAGCATGGATAATGCAAATGAGGACTTCTGGCTCCAGGTTTCCACCAATGGCGGCAGCACCTATAACACCGTCGAAGAGTGGAACCTGGGCGATGAGTTCCAGAACAACGTCCGTTACTTTGAGTCGGTCGTGATCACCGGAACCTTTTCGTCGAACACGCGCCTGCGTTTCCGTTGTGACGCCTCCGGAAACTCCGATTACGTCTACATCGATGATATCGAGATCCGGGGTTGTACCAGCAGCGCGCGCCAGGGCAACCCAATAGCGGGGATTTCCGATGGGCAGAAAGGAGAAAGCGATGCCGGCTATCGCGAACAGGTTCAGGTTACTCCCGAATCTCCGTCTTCCTACCTGAAGTTGTTCCCGAACCCTGTACGGGACGAACTGGCCGTGGCCTTCCACCAGCAGGAGGCCGGGCCGGTGCAGCTGATGGTGACGAACCTGGCAGGCCAGCAGGTTGGCCGGCAGGCTTTCCTTGCCGATAAAGGCCGGCAGGAAGCCAAAGTGGACGTCAGCCGGATGGCGCCCGGCGTCTATGTCATTCACCTGCTGAGTGAAGGGCAGGCCCTGACGAAGAAGTTTGTTGTGGCGCGGTAACGCTGTGTTCAGGGATATCCCGAATGGGTATTTCTTGATGCGGATACATTAACGGAACAGCCTCGGGTTGTCATCAACCCGGGGCTGTCCTCGTTTTCGGACGGGCTACTTTTAAGTTGGCCCCGCAGATTCGCAAGCTGGCCGATGAGCCGGAACAATTCTCCCTCGCCAT
>CAYQKY010000214.1:0-12640 GCA_964418125.1 uncultured Phaeodactylibacter sp. | reverse complement strand
TCCATCCCGAGCTACCTCGGCGGCACCAGCTGGAACGACATCCGGGCGCCCTTCGCCAATGTGGGCAGGCTGGAAAACAAGGGCTTCGACCTCTCCCTGACCACCCGCAACGTGACGGGCAGAAAGTTCGACTGGTCGACCAACCTTACTTTTTCGAGAAACGAGAACAAGATCCTCGAACTCGATGACGACGCCCGCATCTACTGGCGCAATCTGTACTGGTACAGCGAATTCCAGACCGCTACCCGCACCAGCGTCGGCCTGCCGATCGGCATGTTCTACGGCTATATTGCCGACGGGCTGTTCCAGGACCAGGATGACATCCTGAACCATGCGGTACAGGTAAGTGACGGCAATATCACCGATGAGAACCCCCACGGGCGCAACCTGGTGAACAAGACCCAGGGCGTGTGGATCGGCGATATGAAGTTCAGGGACCTCAACGGCGACGGCGTGGTCAATGTCGAAGACCAAACCCTCATCGGTGACCCGAACCCGGATTTCACCTTTGGTTTCAACAACGATTTCAACTACGGCCCCTTCGGCCTGACCATTTACCTGAACGGCTCCTACGGCGCCGAGGTCCTCAACTATTCGAGGGTGGTCATCGAAGGGCAGACCAGCGTGTTCAACAACCAGGCCGCTACAGTGGCCGATCGTGCCCAGATCGGGCTGGTCGACCCCAATGGCCCCGACGATGACCCCGAGAACGTCTTCCTGATCAATCCGGAAAGCGACATCCCCCGGCCGACCACCAACGACAACAACCGGAACAACCGCATGTCGGACCGCTTCATCGAGGACGGCTCCTACCTTCGGATACAGAACGTGCGGCTCAGCTATACCCTGCCCGCCGTGCTGACCAGGAAGTTCCGCGTTGAGCGCCTGAGGGTCTACGTCAACGCACAGAACCTGTACACCTTTACCAATTATTCCGGTTACGACCCCGAGATCGGCGCGTTCAACCAGGATCCGCTGCTTCAGAACGTGGACATGGGCCGCTACCCGTCACCCCGCCTGTTCACCTTCGGAGTGGATGTAGATTTCTAAGTGTGTTGGGATTTGCTAATGTAAAAATCGATCAAGATGAAAAATAAATTCAAATACCTGTTGCTGCTGGTTTTCACACTGGCTTCCTGCACCAAGGAGTTCCTGGAGATCGAACCGGTGGACCGGCTGACGGCAGACAACTTCTTCAAGAACGAGGGTGAGATCAAGGCGGCCACCGCCGCCCTTTACGGTTTCCCCTGGTTTGACTTCAATGATAAATTTGCCTGGTGCGCCGGCGACGCCATGGCCGGCGACCTGTACCACACCTGGGACCAGGAGGGGCAGTTTTTCTACTTCTCCTTCAACTCGGGCAATGCTCACCTCTCCTCCGGCTGGAAGGGCCTTTTCCGGGTCATTTCCTACGCCAACTCGGTGATCAACGACATGCCCCGTTCGGCATCGGGCAATGTGCCTCAGAAAGTGATCGACGAAGCGCTGGGCGAGGCCCGTTTCATCCGCGGCATGGCCTATTACCTGCTGGCCGAGTACTGGGGCGATGTGCCGATCGTGGAGAACTCCACGGAGATCGTGGTCAGCAACGATTTCTTCCTGCCGAAGAACACCCGTTCCAGCGTCCTGGAATTCATCCGGCGGGACCTGGAGTACGCAGCCGCCAACCTTCCGGTGGCCGACGACCCCGGGCGCGTGACCAAATGGTCGGCCCTGGGGCTGCTCGCCAAAGTCCACCTGACGATGGCCTCCGACCTCGACGGGCCGGAGTCCGGCAAGAATTTCGAGCTGGCCAGGCAGTTCGCCGCCGATGTGATCAACAACAGCGGCCTTTCCCTGATGCCCAACTACGCCGATATTTTCCAGTACGACAACAACAACAACGAAGAGTCTCTTTTCGCCCTGCAGTGGATGGAAGGCTCCTACGCCATCGGCAACAGCCGCCAGGCCAACTGGGCGCGTAGCAGTTTCATCACCGGCAATACCGAAGCCTGGGGCGGCTACAAGAGCATGACCTATGACTTCCTGCAGCAGATGGACGGGGGCGACCGCCGGCAGCCCGCCATTTATATGGCCAACGGCAACCACTATCCTGAGATCAGGAAAAGCGAAGGCGGATATACCTATTATATCGTTCACCGGGACCCCGACGATCCGAACACCATTCTTGAAAATGCCAGCGCCACGCTCAATAACCTGAAAAAGTACGTGATCGGCAGCAATGAAGATACGGACGGCGCCGTGTCGACCGGGCAGGCCACCCGCATCAACCAGATCCTGCTGCGCCTGGCCGATGTGTATTTGGTCTATGCCGAAGCAGCCCTTGGCGCCCAATCTTCCACCAGCGACCCTACTGCCCTGGAGTATTTCAACGCCATTCGTGAGCGGGCCAACCTGCCGGCCTTGTCGAGCATTACTTTCATGGACATTCTCAAGGAAAGAAGGATAGAGTTTGCCCTGGAAAGCATCAACTGGTTCGACATTAAGCGCTACTTCTACCGGGACCCGGCGGGGGCGGTCGAATACCTCAATTCAATGGAGCGGGAAGTGACCTATTACCGCGACACCGGCCCTAACGCGGCCGATGAGAATTCCATTGAAGGATACATTACTCAGGAACCCTCCAACCCCATCACCGTCCAGGAATCGCAGATGTGGCTGCCCATACCGGCGGCGGAGGTGGTGGCCAACCCCCTGCTGGCCCCTGAGGCGCCGGCAGAGGAGTATATATTCGATTAATCGCCAGAGGGCCGGCCTGGCCGGTTGCCTTCGGGTATACCTGCCAGGCCGGCCCGGGAGCCAAAAAATAGTACGAGATGAAACCATTAAATAAAAAACTGTCGCTATTTGCTTTCCTGTTGCTGGCCCTTGGCATGGCGGCCACCTCCTGCAACAAGGACGAAGACATCAGCCCGGGGGATATCGGCAACCCTAAGGTACTGTACGTACGGTCCACCAACCCGGAGTCTGCAGATTCGTTGTTGACCGGCGCCTTCATGGGCAGCCTGATCGCCATTGTCGGGGAAGACCTCGGCCAGACGGTAGAACTGTGGTTCAACGACCAGCAGGCATCGCTCAACCCCGCTTATGTAACCGGCCGGACCATCATCGTGAATGTGCCGAGCAGCGTGCCGACGGAAGTGACGAACCAGATGCGGTTCGTTTTTTCCAACGGGGAAGAGATGTTCTACGAGTTTTTCGTCAATGTGCCTGCGCCGGAGCTCAATTCCATCAAAAGTGAATATGTGGAAGACGGAGATATCGCCGTTCTTCACGGCGACTTTTTCTTTGAGCCCACCACGGTAACCTTCCCCGGAGGGCTGGATGCCGAGATCGTTGCTCTCGAGAAGACAGAGCTGCAGGTGCGGGTGCCGGCAGGGTCGGAAATGGGGGAGATCACCGTATCTACTAATTTTGGGACAGCCGTTTCCAGCTTCCTGTTCCGCGACAGCCGCAATGTGGTGGTCAATTTCGACGACATGCGCCACCGCAGCTGGAATTCTCCCGTTGCCCATATTGAACTCGGAGAGGGTAAAGTGCCGCCCTGCTCCGGAAACTACACTTATTTCGAGATGGACGGCGTTGGCGCCTGGCAATGGGTCAACGAGCTTAACATGATGTACATCGCCGAAGACGGCCAGACTGGCAGAGGGAATATCCCTATCTTCCCCGGCGGCGCCACTGTCAGCGAGTGGGGCGTTCGGTTTGAGATCAATGTGCCCGTCGAGTGGCGGGAAATTCCGCTGGAGATCTTTTTCGCCCCCTTTGGCGCCGACCACGGCCGCGATATTCCCGTGCCGCTTACCCGCTGGCGCCCCTGGGAAGAGACCGGCGTGTTCCAGACCGACGGATGGGTGACCGTGACCGTGCCCCTGTCGGAGTTTGACGAAGACAAGGACGGCAACCCGGCGGAACTCACCGACCTCTCTCAGTACACCAACCTGACCATCATGTACTTTGGCGCTGCTGATAATGCAAATGATATTTACATCGCCATTGATAATGTGCGGGTGGTGAAGATGTAGGGAATGAAGGAATGAGTGAATGAGTGATTAGTAATTCATATAAAACGAAGGCCATGAAAATACCATATAAAATTCTAACCTATCTCTGTGCAGGCTTCCTGGCCGTTGCTCTCCTGTTCGGTTCCTGTAACAAGGACGAAGAAGCTTCGACCAGCGTCGAGCTGCTCAGTTTCGGCCCGTCGCCCGCTCTGCGGGGGGGGGAGCTGAAGATCATCGGGACGAACCTCGGCCGCGTGACCGCTGTCGTTCTGCCGGAAAATGTTAACGTTACCTCCTTCAATACCCGTACCGCCGAGCTGATCACCTTGACCATACCGGAGGAAACGGTGGAAGGGCAGATCATTTTGAAAACGCCGGAAGGGGATGTTCGTTCCATATCCCGGCTGACGATCTCCGAGCCCATAGTACTGTCGGCTTTCAGCCCGGAAACGGTACGCCCCGGAGATGTGCTCACCATTACAGGCGATTACCTGAACCTTATCACGACCGTCATTTTCAGCTCGGATGTGGCGGTGGGAGACACCCTGTTTATCAGTCATTCCAAGGAAAAGATCGAAGTGAAGGTGCCGGATGCAGCGCAGACGGGCCTCATTGCCGTTTCGAACGGGGAGGAGATCCCCATCATCGTGGAATCTGAGAACGAACTGGCGGTGACGGTGCCTAAAGCGCTTACCCTGTCGCCCAACCCCGTAAAGGCGGGCACGGTGCTTACCATTGGGGGGACTGACCTGGACCTGGCACGGCAGGTGGGCTTTGAAGGGGCGAGCCCCGTTACCAGTTTTGTCAGCCAGGCTGCAGACAAGATCGAAGTTACCGTCCCGGCGGATGCCCATGACGGCAATATCGTGATGGTCCCCGGCTCCTTTGTCGAGGTGCCTTCTGCTGTAGAACTCATCATGGTTGTTCCGGAGATCACCGGTATTTCTCCCAACCCGGTAAAGAACGGGGAGAACGTGACAGTTACCGGCGTCAACCTCGACCTGGTGACGCGGGTCACCTTCGGCGGCAATAAAGCCGGCGCCATACTGGGCGGAAGGACGGAAACCGAGATCACCGTGAAAGTGCCGCCCACTGCCATCGAGGATGTGGTGCGTTTCCGCACGGCGGCGGAGAAAGAAGTGGCCAGTGCAGAAGTGCTGCAGCTTGTTAAACCGACGATCACCGGCATCACCCCGCCGGAAGCCCGTTTCGGGGAGGAAATTACCATTGAGGGCGAAGACCTGGACCTGGTTAGCAGCGTCGTCTTCTCCGGGGTAGAGGAAGCGGTTCCGGTGAACAACGCCCTGCCGAATGCAGCTACGGCGGACGTGCCCGTCGGGGCGCTCAACGGCCCCATTACCGTGGTCACTGTCAATGGTACTCAGGTGAGTTCCGAATTTGACTTCAACATACTGCTTTCCACCAACGCCGTCATTACCGATATGCCGTCCATGGCGGCTCCCGGCGATATGATCAGCATCATCGGCGAGAACCTGGATGAACTGAACGAGGTGATCTTCCCGGGCGAGGTGCCCGCCACCATGTTCGGTATGAAAACGTCTACCCTGATCGAGGTATTCGTGCCCATGGGCACGGCCACCGGCGTCGGCAACATCAAGTTTATCACTTTTGACGGGGAGGAATTTTTCTCGCCGCCCATCAATATACAGGGAGTGGACCCGGTCGACGACCCTGCCATGGTCTTCTTCAACTTCGACGGCCTCAACAGCTGGTGGGGTGATACAGGCGGCATCGAAAACGAACCGTCCCTGTCGCTCGACGGCTCGAACTATTTCCGCGTCAACGCCAGCCTTTCCGGCTGGACGGGCTTCTTCTGGCGCAACGGCGGAGACAACTTCCCCGGTGCTGTCGTCGGCGCCAACGTCAGCGACTACGTACTGAAGTTCGACATCAATGTACTGGAGCCCATCACCGGCGGAGAGTTCGCCTGGCGCCTGAAGGGCTCCGACGGCGACTTCTGGCGCCCCTGGAAACCCTGGGCGGAAACCGGCTCCTACATGACCAACGGCTGGATAACCGTTACCATCCCACTTACGGAATTCTCCGATGGGGGCAGCCCCATCCCCAACCTGGCCAATATCACCGAAGACTTCGGCGTGGCCTTCAACAACGGGGATTCCTATGTGAACGTGTGTATCGACAACGTGCGGTTTGAGGAGCGGTAGGGAGTTTAGTCAATAAAGTTGATTGGTTGATTTGGTTGATTAAGTTGATTGGGTTAATTGAGTGCCCCGTGGGGGCGCCGGCCGCCCAATCAACCAGTCAACCAATCAACCAGTCAACCAATCAACCAACTACCATGAGGATACTGATACTCCTATTGCTGCCCCTTCCCTTACTGGGGGCGGCCGGGCCGGGCAATGCCCCTCCCGGTGAAGCGGACGGCCTATACAGCCGGATCAGGACGGTGGACCCCAATGCGACAAAACAAGTTAAGGCTCTGTACGCCAACCTCCTGGAAATGTCTGGCCGGAACATCCTTTTCGGCCATCAGGACGACCTCGCCTACGGTGTAGGGTGGAAGGACTGGCCGGAGAACCGGTCGGACGTAAAGGACGTCTGCGGCAATTATCCGGCGGTATTCGGGTGGGATATCGGTAAGCTGGGTAAGCGGGACAAGAACATAGACACGGTCCGGTTTTCCGCCATGAAGAACTGGATGCTGGAAGCCTACAAGATGGGCGGGGTCAATACCGTTAGCTGGCACCTCGACAATTTCGTCACCGACGGCGACTCCTGGGATGTAGGGGAGAACGTGGTGGAGGCGATCCTCCCGGGTGGTTCTCATCATGAGGCTTACCGCGCCCGCCTCGATGTGCTGGCCGATTTCTTCAAAAGCCTGGAAAAGGGCTTTTTGTTTTTTAAGCACGACATCCCCATCATTTTCCGGCCGTTTCACGAACATACCGGCCACTGGTTCTGGTGGGGGCAGCCGCACTGTACACCGGAGCAGTACAAGGAGCTCTGGCGGTTTACCGTCGAATACCTGCGCGATGATAAGGAGGTGCACAATCTGTTGTACTGCTATTCTACCGACGTATTCAAAGACAAGCAGCATTACCTGGAGTGTTATCCCGGCGACGACTACGTCGACATTCTCGGTTTTGACAACTACCGGGATGTACGGCCCGAGAACGACCCTACCGAGCTGACCCGCCAGCTGCAGCTGCTGGTGGAAATGGCGGAAGAGCGCGGCAAGGTGGCCGCCCTCACCGAGACCGGCCTGGAGCGCATTCCTGAAGAAGACTGGTGGACGGGCCGCCTGCTGCGGTACATCAAGGCCGACCCGGTGGCGGCGCGCATCGCCTGGGTGCTGGTCTGGCGCAACGCCCGGCCCAGCCATCATTATGCGCCCTATCCCGGGCACGGGAGCGCTGCTGATTTTGTGGAATTCTGTAAAGACCCGCTGATCCTGATGGAAGGGCGGCTGCCGAAAATGTACAAGCTCAACCGGAAGGCCTTTCGGGAAAATGAGCATGTTTTGGGTCCGAAGGCACTGACGAAAATACCCCGGTGATTTTTGATTTTTGATTTGCGATTTTTGACGTTTGATGTTTGATGTTCCCTGGAAGAGCTGCCACCGCGTTGCTGCCTGTGGTAAGCAAATCAAAAATCAAACGTCGCAAATCAAACATCAAAAATTTTACCCACTTTTGAAATAAGACCTAACTACTTAACATGAAGCTTTCCACCATCGACATCCTCATCATCCTGGCCTACCTGGCAGCCACGGTGGTAATCGGCCTGGCCCTGAAAAAGCAGGCGGAGCGCAGCAAAAAGGATTATCTGCTCGGCGGAAACCGCCTGCCATGGTATTTGCTGGGCCTGTCCAATGCTTCCGGTATGTTCGACATTTCCGGTACCATGTGGCTGGTCACCCTGCTGTTCGTATACGGGCTGAAGAGTGTATGGATACCCTGGCTTTGGCCTGTTTTCAACCAGATCTTTCTGATGGTGTTCCTCTCGATCTGGCTGCGCCGTTCCCGGGTGACGACGGGGGCCGAGTGGATCAATACCCGCTTCGGCTTCCGGGAAGGAGCGAAACTCTCCCACGCCATTGTGGTGGTTTTTGCCATTATCATGGGGCTGGGGTACCTCGCCTACGGGTTTATCGGCATCGGGAAGTTCGTAGAGATCTTCGTCCCCTGGGAAGTGGTGTCCGCTTACATCCCATTTAACGTCTCTCCGGAATACGTGCCCCACTTTTACGGGATCGTGTTCACTTGTTTTGCGGTGTTCTACGCCTTGCTGGGAGGGATGATGAGTATCGTCTGGGCCGATGTGGTGCAGTACAGCCTGATGGCCATTTCCAGTATTGTGGTCGGCATTATTGCCATGAACGCCGTGGCCAGCAACCCGCTGCTGGTGCCGGACGGCTGGATGACACCCTTCTTCGGGCTGCGCCTTGATCTCGACTGGTCAACCATCATCCCGGAAGTGAACGAGAAGATACGGAGCGACGGCTTCAGCCTGTTCTCTGTCTTTTTTATGATGATGATCTTCAAGGGCGTGCTGGTGAGCCTTGCCGGGCCGGCGCCCAACTACGACATGCAGAAGATCCTGTCCACCAGATCCCCGCGGGAGGCGGCCCTGATGAGCGGTTCGGTGAGCGTCGTCCTGATGCCCATCCGCTATTTTATGATCGCCGGGTTCGGGGTGCTGGGGCTGTTGTTTTACGACAGGCTTGACCTCATTGTGGGGGGCGCCATTGATTTTGAGCAGATCCTGCCCTCGGCCATCAGCGAATTCGTGCCGGTGGGTTTCCTGGGGCTGTTGCTCGCGGGGCTTCTGGCGGCCTTCATGTCGACCTTTGCCGGTACGCTGAACGCCACCCAGGCCTATATCGTCAACGACATATACCTCAAGTTCATCAAGCCCGATGCGCCGGATACCGAGATCAAGTACATCAATTACGCTGCCGGCCTGATCATGGTGGTTATCAGCATTGTACTGGGCTTCTACGCCAGGGATGTGAACGACGTGCTGCAGTGGATCGTTTCGGGCCTGTACGGCAGCTACGTGGCCGCCAACGTGCTGAAGTGGTACTGGTGGCGCTTCAACGGCCACGGCTTCTTCTGGGGCATGGTGGGAGGGCTCATCCCCGCCCTGTCCTTCCGCTTCATCTTTGAGGGCGTGCTCGACTTGTATACCTTCCCGCTCATGCTGCTGGTGTCGGTTATCGGCTGTATCATCGGCACCTACAGCGCTCCGCCGGTGAACGAGGAGGTGCTGAAGGATTTCTACCGGAACGTACGCCCCTGGGGCTTCTGGAAGCCCATCCACGACAAGGTGGTGGCGGAGTATCCCGATTTCCGGCCGAATACGAATTTCCGGCGGGATATGTTCAACGTCGCCATCGGCACCATCTGGCAGACGGCCCTGGTCATCTTCCCGATCTACATCGTGTTGCTGGAAGGCGTGCCGGCCCTGCTGGCCATCGGCGTGGCGGTGATGTGTACGGTGATTCTGAAGCGCACGTGGTTTGACAAGTTGCCGAAGGACAGTTAACCTGCCGGGTTTGACACAGGCCCCTGGTTGGCCATCCCGGCAGCGTTTGTCGAATACGTCTCCCATAAACACTGCCGGGTTAGCCTAACCGGGCATAGCTGAAAACCCGGCAGGTTGTAGCGCCAGGCCGGAAAAAGAAAAAACACAATAAACATGACTTCCGAATTCCAACAGAAAGTAAGGTCCCTCCTCGACGCGCATGAAGCCCTCATTACCCGAAAGAACGAGCCCCGGCCCGGCGGCAACGGCATCTACACCCGCTGGAAACACCCCGTGCTGACGGCCGCCCACGCCCCCGTCTTCTGGCGTTACGACCTCAATGAAGCCACCAACCCTTTCCTGATGGAACGGCAGGGCGTCAACGCCGCTTTCAACGCCGGCGCCATCTACTGGAAAGGCCGTTACCTGCTCATGGTGCGTACGGAGGGCAACGACCGCAAGTCGTTCTTCGCCGTGGCCGAAAGCCCCAATGGGGTGGATAACTTCCGCTTCTGGGGCCACCCGGTGACGATGCCGGAAACCGAGGACCCCGATACCAATGTATACGATATGCGCCTCACAGCGCACGAAGACGGCTGGATCTACGGCCTGTTCTGCACCGAGCGCAAGGACCTTTCCCGCCTGGGCGACACCTCTGCCGCCGTGGCGGCCTGCGGTATCGCCCGCACCAAAGACCTGGTGGACTGGGAGCGCCTGCCCGACCTCATCAGCCATGCCGGGCAGCAGCGCAACGTGGTGCTGCACCCCGAATTTGTGGATGGGAAATACGCCCTCTACACCCGCCCGCAGGACGGCTTCATCGAGGTGGGCGGCGGCGGCGGCATCGGCTGGGGGCTGGCCGACAGCATGGAACGGGCAGAAGTGGCCGAAGAGATCATCATCGACTCCAAAGTGTACCACACCATCAAAGAGGTGAAGAACGGGCAGGGGCCCACGCCCATCAAGACGGCCAAAGGCTGGCTGCACCTCGCCCACGGCGTGCGCAATACGGCCGCCGGCCTGCGCTACGTATTGTACCTCTTCCTCACCCACCCGGCCCGGCCCTGGGAGGTGACGCATGCCCCCGCCGGCCACATCATTGCACCGAAGGGAGCGGAAAGGGTAGGGGATGTGTCGAACGTCGTCTTCAGCAACGGCTGGATCCGCAATGAAAAGGACGAGGTGTTTATGTACTACGGTTCCTCGGATACCCGCATGCACGTGGCCACCACCACGGTTGAAAAGCTACTGGATTATGCCATGAATACCCCGCCCGACGGCCTGCGCTCCGCCGCCAGCGTGGCGGCCAGAAATGAGTTGATCGACAGGAATCTGGAGATTTTGAAAAAGCTCAACCTATGAGTACTTCCGTCAAAAAACTGCCTCCCTTAGAAATTGATAAGGCCAAACTGAAAGCCGAATTCTCTCAGGAACTGCAAAACGTCATCCACTGGTGGAACACCCACATGGTAGACGACAAGAACGGCGGCTTCTACGGCCGGATCGACGGCTACGGCAGGCTGTACCCGGAAGCCGATAAAGGCGTCATTCTCAATGCCCGCCTGCTGTGGACGTATTCGGCCGTGGCGCGGGCCACCGGAGATGGGCTTCACCACCAACTGGCCCGTCGGGCTTATGCCTACTTCTGCGAATATTTCTGGGACGATCTCGAAGGCGGCGTTTTCTGGACGGTAGATTACCGGGGCAACCCGGCCGATACCCAGAAGCAGGTGTACGCCCAGGCTTTCGCCATCTACGCCCTGTCGGAATATTTTGCCCTCACACAAAAACGGGCGGCGCTCGGGCAGGCCGAAGAGATCTTCTGGCTCATCGAGAAATACAGCTTCGACCGCCAAAAGAACGGCTACCTCAGCGCCTTCGCCCGCGACTGGAGCCCCATGGACGACATCCGCCTCAGCGAAAAGGACGCCAACGAGGCCAAGATCATGAACACCCACCTGCACATCCTGGAGGCTTATACCAACTTCTACCGGGTGCATCCTTTTGCGGCCCTGCGGGAAGCCCTGGAGAACATCACCGGCCTGATCCTCGATCGGTTCTACCTCCCCGAAACCGGCAGCCTGCAGATCTACTTCGATGAGGACTGGACGCCCAAGGGGCATGACATCTCCTTTGGCCATAACGTGGAGGCCAGCTGGCTGCTGTGGGAGGCCGCCGAAGCGCTGGGCAGCGCTGAAGCCCTGTATAAGGTGCGCCCGGCCTGCCTGCACCTGGCCGAAGCAGTGCTGCTCTCCGCCGTCGACAGCGACGGGGCCATCCTCTACGAGGCCTGCCCGCTGGGCCTCAAGGACACCGACAAGCACTGGTGGCCGCAGGCCGAGGCCGTGGTGGGCTTCTGGAACGCCTGGCAAATGACGGGAGAGGACAGGTATGCCGAAGCGGCCGTCAACTGCTGGTCGTTCATCAAAACTTTCCTGCTGGACAAGGAAGAGGGAGAATGGCACTGGCGGACGGGCCGCTGCGGAGAGCCTGTCCTCAGCGAGGACAAGGCCGGGCCGTGGAAGGCGCCGTATCATAATTCCAGGATGTGCCTGGAGATGGAGCGGAGGTTATCGTAAATGCGGTATCAAAGTATATAAAGCCATATGTAGATAAGGAAAAGGTTCTGATCTATGAAAGAAAAGCCGCCTGATGAAGCAAGGCTACAACATATCAGAGATGCTATCGAAGAAGTTGAAAGTTATGTGGAAGGGATTGATCTGGCCTTTTTTGAAAAGGATTCTAAAACCCGCTTTGCTTCCTTAATGGAAATAGTTGGTAAAGCAGTATATCATCTTACTAACGAGTTAAAAGAAGAATATCCTGTAGTAGAATAGAAAACTATTGCTGGCTTAAGGCATATCCTGGTACATGATTATGCGAATCCAGGGCTAAAACCATGGGATTGCCCGGAGAGCCGGAGGCTGAAATGCCAAGGCATGGCCCGTTAGGGCCTAAATGTTGGTAGAAAAGAAGCCCAAGGCGCCGTTTCAGGCCCAGCGGGCCGGAATGTGGCCTTTGTGTTCAGGCACATTGCCCTTTTAGATTACGGCCCGCTGGGCCTTAGGGCAATGATTCCTGCCTCTTTCTACCAATATTGCGGCCCGCTGGGCCCTGTGGAATTGTCA
>CAYQKY010000213.1:0-12700 GCA_964418125.1 uncultured Phaeodactylibacter sp. | reverse complement strand
AGCAGGCTTGGCAAGGCCTATTTGGCAAAGGGGGACAAATTACAACTGCGCCCAAGCCAAATACTTCAGCAATGAGTAAATGCCGTAACCCAAAAAAACTGTACAAAAACTGCCACCCCCCTCCCCGCCCCTCTGTCCAATGATGAAAATTCAAAGCCAATTGATCAAACACCGGACTTTTTAGAATCACTTTTTTTAAACCATGAAAACCATCACACGTATGAAGTACGTCATGTTCTCGCTGGCGCTGGCCGGCATGTTGTTCACCACTTCCTGCAACAAGGACGAAGACAAGCCGACACCGGACAAGACCGGCATGCTTACCGCCAACAGCTGGGTGCTGAAAGACCTCACCGTCAGCCCCGCCTACGACTGGTTCGGCGACGGCAACCCCATCACCGACATTTACGCCTTATTCCCGGTTTGCGCCCTCGACGATTTCACCACCTTCCAAAGAGACGGCAAGGCCATCTTCAATGAAGGCGCCAGCAAATGCTTCGCCGAAGACCCGGACACCCGCTCCGGCGCCTGGGCCTGGCAGGAAAATGAAACCGTCATTGCCGTTACCGAAAGCGGGGAAACAGAAAAATGGAAGGTCACCAAGCTGTCGGCAACAGAGCTGTCGGCCGACTATGTCGCCGTCGAGGATGGTGTCACCTACACCTTCACCTCTTTGTACCGGAAAAAATAACAATGTAAAATGATCAAAGGCAGAAAATGCCTGCCCTGTTCTACCCCCAAAGAACGGCCAGGCATTTTCTGCCGATGACAGGTATATACCAGGGTTTTCAGAAGATTGAAAACTTTAGAACTTGTTTAAATATTGCTTTTGGATGCAGTTGGGAGCAAATTTTGTTCTGGGGGAGGCAGACGAAAAAAATAACGAAGGCCAGGACAAAATTTGCCGCAACTGCGCCGAAGTGTAATATTTAAACAAGTTCTTAAACCAAAAAAAATGACAAATATGGAGCAGTCACCAAGAGTTTCACTAATTACCACCCCCCATAAAGGTATCCGCAACTTTCTTTCTCAACTGTCGCTGCAGGCAGGGTCCACGGATTACAGCAAGCGGGAAGCCGTTCAAGAACTGAAGCAGCGCTTCGAGGAGATCGGCCTTTTACTGGAAGAGCACGCCGCTTCGGAGAATAACTTCATCCTGCCCGCCCTCGAGGCCCGCGTGCCCGGCAGTACGGCCCACGACGAGGCCGATCATGAGGAATTACACCAGTTGCAGGACAGCCTGCTGGCGCAGCTGAACCACATCCTCGATTCCGGCGCCACCGGCCAGGAGGCACAGCAGTTGGGCTATGCCTTCTACCAGGGCCTGAGCCGCCTCCATGCCGGCCATCTGGAGCACATGCTGGAGGAAGAAACGGGCACTCAAGTGCTGATGTGGCAGCATTTCACCGATGAGGAAATGATGCAGGTCCACGGCCAGGTCATCCGCAGCATTGCGCCTCCTGTCATGCTCGCCTGGATGAAATACATCCTGCCGGCTCAAACCTCCGCTGAACGGGTTCAACTGCTGGGCGGGCTGCAGGCCAATGCCCCGGAGCCCTTCTTCCTGCAGGTAATGGAAGTGGCGAAAAGTGTGCTGCCCTCACCGGCATACCTCCAACTGGAGGAGGGGCTGAGAGCCGTTGCGGCCAGCTGAGGATACATAAAAGAACAATCACCCAGATTTTTTAATTAACATTTTATCTCAGACCATGAAATCACCATTTTTTTCCCGGCTGCTGCTCGGCATGGCAGCCCTGAGCGTATCATTCGTTTCCTGTAGCAAAGACGATGAACAACCCTCGCCCATACAGGAGCAGGAAGGGTTCTTCTACGGCGAAAAGGCAGCCCTCGGGCAGTCGGAAGCCCAGGCTTACATCCGCCTCGGCGACGACGGCGCTCCAGTAGAGGTAGGCATTATTGTACCGGAAGAAGCCATGTCCACCCTGGGCGCCCATGAACAAATGCTGAGCCTGGATCTGCCGGCAAAGTCCAAAACGCTGACGGCCTACCAGCACATGATGTTCGACTGGATGCCGCACGGCCACGAGCCGGCAGGCGTCTTCGACAAGCCGCACTTCGACCTGCATTTCTACTATACCTCTGAAGCGGAGCGCATGGCCATTCAGGCTACCGACACGGTTCAGTTTATGAAGCCGGTAGAAGGAGGTTATATCCCTCAGCCCTACGTCAACATCGGCGGTGTGCCGCAAATGGGCGCCCACTGGATCGACCCCACCACATCCCCCTTCAACGGCGAGGCGTTTACCTCAGTGCTCATTTACGGCTCCTACGACGGCGAAGTGACTTTCGTAGAACCAATGATCACCAAGGCCTTCATCGAACAGGAAAAAACTTTTCAACTGCCCATTCTGCAGCCGGACGAATTACCCGAAGCAGGTAAGTACTATCCTACTATCTACGGCGTGGAATACGACTCAGCCAGAAAACAATACCGCCTGTATGTAGGCGGCTTTCTGAAAAACTAACGGAGTTTATTGATGACTTTTGAGAGCGCCGGCGCCATTGGTATGCCGGTGCTCTTATTATTCCGAAAAGCACCATCATGAGGACCTATCTGTTTGTCATAGCACTGCTCATCCTGTATACGTTGGGGTGCAGAGAAAAAAAAGACAACCCTTTCCACCCGGAAGCCCTCGCGCGCCATCAGTGGGAGCTGACCCAATACGCTTCCGGTATTGGCATTACCAACCCTATCGAGGGCAGCCGCATCACCCTTCGCTTCCGGGGGGATACCCTGGCAGGCCGGGCCGGCTGCAATGACTATTTCGCCAGCTGGGAATACCGCGGATATGATTACCTCGCCGTATCGGGGCAGATCGGCACAACTGAAATGTACTGCGACGGCCTGATGAAACAGGAAGCCCTCTATTTGAACATCCTTTCGGAGGCCTCTACCTTTATCGTCAGCGATACGGCCTTGCAGCTCAGCGGGCCGGCGGGCTTCCTGGTTTTTGCCCCCACCCGCCCCGATGGCGCCCCGCCCGAACCTTCCCGGCAGTTCCTGGCCGGTTATTTCATGGCTGGCAACGAAGTAAGCATTTTCCGTGACTGTGCTGACACTACTGCCGTCTTCTGGCTGGAAGATGAAACCAATACCCTGGACAGCCTCTACCAGGCTGCCACCGGCGGCAGCGAATACCAACCCGTGCTTCTTGAGATCGACGCCATCAAAATGCCCCGCATGAACCTGGGCTATGCTTCGGAGTACGACGGGCTGATCAGGGTGAAACGGATACGCAAAATCGCCCTGCCCGATCCGGAAGACGCCTGTTTCCTGAGTATGACGTGGGGGTAAGCCGCCGGCTCCGAACACGAAGCCCCATAAGAGGGTTCAATATCAAACGATATTGATTATGGACATTAAAAAAACGATAGGAACCTTTCTGGTAATATTGGGTGTGGCCGGGCTGGCCAGCGGTGTATTCGGAATATTTGAAGGGCAGAATATACTAGGCGTCAGCTCCTGGGCCTATGCCATACTGGGCCTGATCTTCTTCAGTTCGGGGGTAGGTTTACTGCGTTCGATCAAACCGGAAGGCTCTTCCGGCTGAACGCTGTCAATCGGCAGGCTGGCTTATTTTTCTAATTTCCGTGTATCACGGGATACTGTATCATATAAACGAGCGGGGCTTCCCCTGGCTAAATAGCCAGAGGAAGCCCCGCTTCGTTCCAGTTTGGAACTATTGTGGATTACATCCGGCCGATCATTTCCTTGACCTCCTGCCTGGACTTCCCCAGCTTTTGCTGCAGGTGGCCCAGCAATTGTTCTTCCTGGCCTTCAACATAGGCCAGGTCGTCATCGGCCAGTTGGCCGTACTCTTCTTTGAGTTTGCCTTTGATCATGTTCCAGTTTCCACGGATCTTATCTGTGATGGCACTCATGGTCTTTAATTATTCGGTTAGAAAAACATTTCATTGCTCATGGGAAAAAGGAGATCAGCTCTCAAAAGCCTGATCCCATTCCTTCTCGATATCGTTCATCGATTGCTGGATGTCAGCTTTAACTTCCTGCCAGTTGGCTTCAGCATTTTCTCCCAGGCGGTCGAGGTCCTGGCCGAGGTCGTCACTCCAGGCGTTAAGTTGGCCGATCTGCTGTTGGATCTGTGCTTTCGCTTCACCGGAAGCAGTATTTAACTGAGCTTCCAGCTCTTCGGCCTTGGCATCGATATCTCTTTGCATTTCCTCGATATCGGCGCGTAGTTCTTCGCGTTCAGTTCGGAAGGCATCGGCTACTTCTTCGGCAGCCTGCTCCACATCCTCCGCGGCCTGATCGGCCCGGGAACTATTGTTATTACAAGCTGTAAAACTTGCCATACTGAACAGGGCAATGGCCACTATCCAGAAATTCAGGGTTTTCATATCATTGGATTTTAGTTAAAAATTGAAATTGGGGTCCTGATCAATAAAAATCAGAAGCATCAATGTCATCATCGGGTTCAGGCCTCGGGGTTTCCACATTCGCCGGTTTGACTCGGGCGAAGTACACCTGGAGCCCGATGGAAAAATCGATCTGGTTCGTAAAGGTTTGGGTGTTGGTGTTGATATCATTAAAAATGATCTCGGCATTACTGCGCGCCCAGTTGTACTTCAACTGTGCTTCAATACCGATGGCATCATTGGAAAGGATGGTAAATCCCGGGCCAACTCCGATGGCGAGCACATCGTTGGAGACCGTCTGGCTCACTCCGTCTATAGAAACCTGGCTCTCAGAACTGCCAAAGCCCATTGTCGCTTCCAGGAAGAAGGCTTTGTCTTCTCCCACCGGTAGGTATACCCGGGTAAAAGGGCCGAACAACAGGTCGCTGTCGTACGACTTCTCGTAGTCCGTATCGGGGTCATTAATGTCTTTGGGCTCCCGGAGCCGGTTCAGGGTATAATCCATTCCGATACCCAGTGTCCACTTGTCCAGCAGAAAATACCCAACGGCCGGAGCGATGTTGAACTGGGTTGTGCGGGCCCCTTGATTTGTGACGGAAATTCCTTCCGCCTCTACATCCACCGAGGACTCAGCGGCGGAAAAACCCAGCGTACCTCCCATCATGAAATTCCCCTGGCTGAAGGCCTGGGCCTGCAGGGAGGCGTTAAAGAAGAAGATAAACGTGGACAGCAATATTAATCTGAATAACATCGTGATCTTTATTGGTTTCAAAACTCGCCAGCAAGGCTTAATTCGCTGAATAACAAATACTTATTACTCAGCATTCACTTGTTAAACCCCTTTAGGCAGGCTGGTGTTCGTTCGGTGAGAACCAAATCCCGGAGTATTGGGCCCGGATAAAAAAAGGAAAGTCATCTTTTCCTCCAAACCAGATAGCTTCCAGCCAGGCTGGCCAACCCGAAGATGAAATACAGAACAGCTCTTTGCTGTCCGGATTCCTCATGGGCGGATAATTCCAGCCCCAGTACTTCAATGCTGGCGGAAGCCTCCTGATACGTGTTGACTGCCTGCACAAGCAGTACAATACCGGCAACTAAGAGCAAAAGGGCAAATACTTTTTTCATCGTTCAGATATTTATTTTAGGGGGTGGCGCCTATAGACGGCGGCCGCCGATCAGGCGAATGAGGACTACAACAATGGCCAGGACTAACAAAATGTGGATAAAATCTCCCATCGCAGCTCCGCATCCCTGGTATCCGAGCAGCCAGCCGACAAAGAGAATAATGGCGATGAGCCAAAGCAGGTCTCTCATAGCTATCTGGTTTTCAATTTTGTGATTAAAATTCACTTCATGAAACCTCCGATTTACGGCTCGTGTTCGTTTTGGGGAGCACAATGGAACAAAAGAAAAACCGAATGCATCCTGAGAATACATCCGGTTCATCAGAAAATGTATGAAACATTTTTGGAATTACGACAAGGTTTTATCGTACTTTACTCTATCATCTATCAGAAGTAAAACCGCAAGCCAATGCCCCCACCGACCGTTCCATCGGTTTCTTCAATCAGCTCGAGGCGGGGTGTTACCTGTCCGTAGACTTCTACGATACCGAAGATGAAGCCCAGCCCGGCACTGGCGCTGATACCGGCTGCAAAGTCATCGGTTCCGTTACCTTCTATATCATCAGTATCCCGGATTCCGGCAAAGGCCCCCGGGCCAATGAGGAAGTGGGCCCGTTCCGAATCCCCCAGGTGGATCTCATAAATGCCGTGGACATTGAGGAAAAAAAAGTCTTCCAGGTCCCAGGCAGCGAGAATATCCAATGACATGGAATTGGGATTATAAACTTTCACGGTCAGGCCGGTAGGCTTACCGAACTGGGCGCCTACGCCGACCGAACCCGGGGCGCGCTGAGCGGAAAGCGTTACTACGAAGCCCAGGGCCAGAGCGGCCATAAGCATGATTCTGGATGCTAATTTTTTCATTGGGAGAAACATAATTAAATGGTTTTTATTCAGCATTAGAACGGAAAAAAATGACCCCATGTTCGGCCATAAAGCTGGCAAGCCACTACCGAGGCACACCCCAAACCCCTGGTATACAAACTATTATGCGCCGCCCCAACAAGCACTAAGGAAAAACGAAAAAAGGAAGGGGGTCTGAAGCCTCCCCGCCATACCCGAGGACTTCGAAATGCAAATGTGGAATGGTGTGCCGGGCATTACCAGTATTGCCTACAGTAGCTATCGGGGTTCCGGCGTTTACCTCCTGGCCTTCTTCCACCAGGTGCCGGTCGAGGTGGGCATAGAAATATACCCTGCCGTCCCTGCCTTCCAGCCAGATCCGCCTGCCGGCATTTCCGCCCTCATCCACCTTGCGGCAAACCCCGTCGGTGACCGCCAGAACAGGCGTTCCCCGTTCTGCTCTGATATCTATCCCTTCGTGGGTTCTTTTCCCCCCTGACCTAACGTCTCCGTAATGGGAAATGATAGCATCCGGCCCTTTGCCTTCCACAGGGAAAATCAGAGGCCTGGCAGGTAGTTCGCGAGCATTTACCGGCTCCTGCCTGCCTTTGCCCTCCAATACGGATGCCGGGATATGCGCCTTCTCAGGGTGCTCGGCAGCGAGGATCACTTTTTCCCATGCTTCCTTTCGTGCCTCCTTTTTCAGCCGGTTTGTCGCCGACCACCGCAGCAGGGGCCAGAAAAAGAGCATCATGAGGAAGAAAAACAGAACTAGCCTTGGCATAACATCTGTTTGAAAATGTTAACGAAAAGAGCCGAATGCTTCTCTCTCCGTGCATTCGGCTCCACTATAACACACTTAAAATACTATGGGAAGTGTAAAATGTAGCCGTAGTTTTAGTGCTTGTTTGGAGGTGGTAACAGGGAATCTTATTCTCTGGAATCCGAGCGCCAGGCCTAACCTGGTTATTTTACGTTTTGGGAACTCCTATTTCAAGCCTGGTGTTCGTTTTTTTTCAAGAAGGTGCTTCTAATTATATCCAAGATCAGGCCAAGGCAGGAAGCTTTGGTTGGGGCGCCTTTCTACTAATTCGGGCCTCAATTTCAGGAACAGAATATCCTTTCCCCTTTGTATACGGAGGATGGCCTCCTCAGGAGAGGACTCCAACACTTCTGCTATTTGCCGAAAACTATAGCCTTCGATGTAGAGTAAAAGCGGGAAGGCATACCGGCTGGCCATGGAAGAAAAAATGAAATGATTAAGTTTGGCTAGAAGGGACTTGTTCTCGTACCCATTCCGAGGCGGCTCTTGAAGTTTTTCAGGAGTGGAAGAGGGGCTCCCTTCCCACTGAAGCCCTTCCTGTTTCAATATCCAAAACAGAAAACGGTGCAGGATCTCGGAAAGCCATCTTCCTCCTGAATACCGATGCAGGAAATTGGCCCTCCGGGTATCCGGGAGGGAGAAATCAAAACAGCCATTTTCAAAGGCAAAAAAAACATAGACGACAATACTTTTTCCCTCTTCCCTGGAAAATACCATGGAACGTATCATTTCTTAAGGTTTTGGTTAGTAAGGTGTAGAGGAAAGAAGTATAGCGTGTATTTTAAATCTGTTTTAATAAACTCCCCAAATACCGGGATTATTGTGTGTAACCGGCCCGCAATACAAGAATGGAGCCGTTGGGTTTTCCCTCCGGCTCCACTGAAATCACCCGGTTACTAACACTTGCCTGCTTTCATTTGGCCTTTACATCCTTGACGGGCTTTGGAACCCGTAATGTTATTTCAGGAAGCCTTTGACAAGCGGGCCTTCAGCATAGACCGGGCAGTATTGAGGCGGCTTTTTACCGTTCCGATGGGGACATCCAGGCAGTCTGCTATTTCTTTGTATTCATATCCCTGGTAATGCATGGTGAATGGGATTCGGTAAAGATCCTTGAGTTTGTGCACGTAAAGCCGCAACTCCTCCATCAGAAGGTTTTGTTCTCCTGAATTACCAATGGCATTCCTGTTTTCAATAGCAAAGGTATAAGATTCGACAGGCTGGCTGCTGATGCGAAGCTTCCGGTTTTTTCTATACTGTGTGATAAGTGTATTGCGCATGATCGTTGCCATCCACGACTTAAAATTGGTACCGAATTCAAACCGGTTCCGATACCGGTATGCCCGGAGGGAGGCATTCTGGAACAGGTCCTGCGCATCCTGATAATTGCGGGCCAGCTTAAGCGCAAAGGAGAACAGGGCCTCTTTGTGAAGCTCTAAAGCCTGGCTGAATTCATTGGGTGTCATACCTTCATTTTTTTGATTGCTCAAATGATCTTATCACTACTTGCCATGGCAGGGTCAACTATCATGCCAAACAAATAAATAATTGAAGATCAAATGTTTACAAAAAAATAAAAACAAAAAATTGATCTTATAAAATCAAAATGTCTAAATATGGCCACTTTTAGAGGAAGGGAGCCCTCCGGATTCCCAATTCTATTTTGTTACCTTGGAACAGAGCCGCGTAGCGGCGACATAATTCAGCCCTGAGCGCAAAGCCCAAGGCATGAGAATGGCTGGTGGTTGTTGAGCTGCGTAGCTGCGGCACTAAAAAGGAGGAAGCCTGCAAATACAGATTGGCATTGAAAAAGCAAACACGAAACAAAAAAAATCAGTTATGCATTAAGGCAATGCATAAGCACCTTTTTATCACAGGAGCCCTATCAGTTGCCGGGCAAAATTCTCGTTAAATTCCCCTTCTGCTCAGTAGCTGGTAAGTTTAAGTAGTAGTAGCAGCTAAATATGATGATCGCAATTCAGAAATTTTGGAAAAACATAAAAAGTTTCAACAACTTGAAAAAGGAGGCATACGCGCAATAATTCGGGAAAGCGAGAAGAGGTGTATTGTCCTTCTATTGACCGCAGGCTGGCTGGGGAGTTCCTTTATACTAGAACGGTTCCTCCAGGAGGAAGGAAGTAAGTTTCCTGAGGTAAAACTATATAAGGCGGATATCGAAAAAAACCGGGAACTGGCCGGTAAGCTGGATATCCGCCAACTTCCGGCAACATTCTTCTTCTACCAGGGAGAGGTGGCAGGCCTCCTCCAGGGGCTGCACAACAGGTCCAGGATCAGAAAAAAAATTGCGGAACTTACCGGCAAATCGGGCTGAGAGTATGTTTGGAGGTAATAAGGCCGGCATTCTTTTGCATTTTTTAAAATAATTTCATAAAAACCTTTCAATTCATGAGGCATTTCCAACAAAAAAATGAAATTTGTAAACAGCCTCGATAATCTTGAAGCCAATCCGATTGTTTTGGGAAAATATCAAAAATTCCAGTTATATGAAGAGGCCAGCCTCGGGACAATAGCCCGCGAAAGCACAAAGTTTTGTGTTGTCCTCCTTTTTGCAGCCGAATGGCTGGGGAGTTCTTATATTCTGGAACAATTTCTGGAGGAAGAGAGCAGCGCTCACCCCGATGTGGCCCTATTTAAAGTAGATGTCGAAAACAACCCGGAGCTCACCGAAAAAATGGATATCCGGCAGTTGCCGGCAACTTATTTTTTTGTGAATGGTGAGATCGTATCTTATCTGGAAGGGCTCGCAGGCAGAAAAAAGGCCAGGGAAAAATTAATTCAGGCTATCAAAACTAAAGCTGAAAGCAGGAAGCCGTGACCTGCACCTTACCCGGAAAACAGAAGTTACTGTGGAGCCTTTTACTTCACAGAAATTTACCGACAGGGAGGGGAGCATTGCCTTTTTTTGGTATTTTTAAGAAGGATTCGGATCATTTATACCATGTGGATATGATGCGAAAAAACATAGATGCATGGATGCTGAAAGGATTCACCAACTGCAGGAGAAATTTAGCCACTGCCCCATCGGGTTGTTATGGATCAATGAAAAGGGGGTAATTGTCCATGCAAATAAAGAGGCCGATAAATACCTCAGCCACGGCCCAGCCGCCTCCCATTCCAGGACGTTGTTCAGCCTGGCGCCCCACCTCAGCCTGATCACGTGGAAAAAGATCTGGAACGAACTTTCAGAAGCCGGCGCCTACCAGTTGGATACCGAGTTCATCTCCTCCGGCAAGGTATTATTTCCGGTAGGCCTTCACTTTTCCGTCCTTCAAAGTGAAAACGGGCCACTGGCCATAGCCTATGTCGAGAACAAATATAAGGAGAACCGTTTCCTGGACTTCATCCGTTTATCAATAGGCCGGGGAGTGGAAGGCGTCTGGGAATTTGACTTCGTGCAAAAACGGTACACCCTGGCCGGCGCCTGTCTGAGCCTGCTGGGTTTGAAAGGTGATATCCAAACCCTGAATGGAAAAGAACTGGAAGGCCTGCTGGCAAAAAAGCTCACTGAGGATAGCTTTAACCAGTTGAAACAAAAGGTGAAGCAGGCTTTAAAAGAAGGGGCGCCGTTTGAGATGGCCCTGAAACTTCGCCCACCTGATGATGGACAGGATTACATTCTTACCTGCGAAGCAGAACAGTCAGAACTCTCTACAACGAAGATACTCGGAACGGCCCGGCGGCCCGGTAATGATATTGCCGAACAGGCGAAACGCACAAAAGAAATGGAAGAAGCGAAACGAGAGGTGGAAGAAATGTCCAAACGGCTGAAAGAGGAAAACCTTACCCTTCGGGAAGAGATATCTCAAACCTATAATTTCAACAATATAATTACGCGCTCCGATAAGTACAAAAAGGTGCTCCACCAGGCCGGGCAGGTTGCCGATACCGGTGCGACAGTACTGATCTTGGGAGAAACCGGAACGGGTAAAGAGCTGCTGGCGCGGGCCATCTACACGCTGAGCGACCGGGAACAGTCCCCGCTAATCAAGGTAAATTGTGCGGCGCTCCCCCGCAACCTCATTGAAAGTGAACTATTCGGCCATGAGAAAGGCGCCTTTACCGGAGCGGCCCAGCTGCGTAAAGGGAGGTTTGAAATAGCCAATAAGGGGACTATTTTCCTGGATGAGATCGGAGAAATGCCTTTATCGCTCCAACCCAAATTATTACGGGTATTGCAGGACGGTGAGTTCGAACGGGTGGGAGGTTCCAAAACCATTAAAGTCGACGTCCGGGTAATTGCCGCTACCAACCGGAACCTGAAAAAAATGGTGGAAAACGGCAAATTCAGACAGGATCTCTACTACCGCCTGAATGTCTTTCCCATTTTTAACATCCCCTTGAGAGAACGGCCGGAGGATATTCCCATCCTCATTCGCCACTTTGTGAGGAAGTACTGCCAGCAAAGAGGAAAAAAGATCGATAAGATCGCCCAGGCAGATATTGACTTACTCCTTCAATACGAATTCCCCGGCAATGTCCGGGAATTGGAGAACCTGATCGAAAGGGCCGTCATCCTGACCAAAGGCAACAAATTAAACATCCGAGATAGTTTTGCCCCTACCGGAAAAAATAAAAAACATCGCAATAAATCCTTTCTTTCCTTTGAAGACATGCAGCGCAGGCATATCATCGAAGCCCTCGAACGGACAAAATGGCGGATCACCGGCCCTCAGGGCGCCGCCCGCCTGCTCGGCCTCAAAGACCGCACCCTCATGTCAAAAATGCGAAAACTGGGGATCAGGCGCGAAGATTACATCTGACTCCAGCCAGGCTAAATGAACATATCGATTCTCCTAAGGGTTTTCATAGAGGGATTCGCGATGTTTTACATGCTGCCATTTTACCGGATTTCAGAAGCCCCCGGCTTTCTTTCGCGGAAAGAAAGATCCTTGTTTCGAATACTTCATTCAGAAAAAAATATAAAAATATAAAAATGAGTAACAACAGAAGGTTTTTCGGTTTGGGCCTCATTGCAGGCGCCGCCCTTGGGTACTGGCTGAATTCTGAAAAGGGAAAAGCTTTTCGCAAGGATGTAGCCACAATGGTTGGAGAATACAGCGATGAGCTGTCCGTCATGGCCAGAGAAAATGCCCTCAAGCTATCCGGCAACCTCAGTACCGCCATGGAAGATGGCCAGCACTGGGTTAGCGGCGCCAAAGGAAAGCTCAAAACTTCCATCCACGAGCTGGCCGACACGGCCGAGCACACTGTCGACGATGTAGCCGACAAGCTGGAAACGGGCCTGGAAAAGGCCCGCCGCAGAGTAGAGGAAAATGCATCTAAACTGGAAAACGGGAAGGAGAAAAAGGCGTAAATAGCATTAAATATTAAATATCTGTTCCCTTAGCAACGCCCGGCATGATGGGGGGAAGGGTTTCTCTCTGCCTGAACCGGGTGGAAGAAGAGAGCGGCGCCAGCCTGCCTTTGTCTTCTTTAATTTAACGTGAGTTCGGGATTAGTGGCTTTGAAAATCAATCCTTTAGGCCAGTTA
>CAYQKY010000212.1:0-13257 GCA_964418125.1 uncultured Phaeodactylibacter sp. | reverse complement strand
TTGCGGCCCGCTGGGCCGTTGACAGGCCATTTAGCCCTGGATTCGCATAACAATAAAACAATATAGCAATAAAATAATATAACAACCACCATGCTCGACCGAGACACCTGGCAGGAAATAATGAGCACCATCAAGAAGCACAAGCTCCGCACCGGGCTGACGGCACTGGGGGTGTTCTGGGGTATCTTCATGCTCGTCTTCGTCCTGGGAATGGGCAAGGGGCTGGAAAACGGCGTTTTCCGGGGTTTCGGCGACCGTGCCAAGAACGTCATGTACGTCTGGGCTGAGCGCACCTCCCAGCCCTATAAAGGCTTTCAGCCGGGGCGCCGCCCCCAACTCCGGCTGGAAGACATCATCGCCATCCGCCAGAATATCCCGGAGGTGGAACATATAGCGCCCCGCCTGTCTATGGGCGCCCAGCCGGTATATTACAATGAAATTGGCGATAATTACATGATCCGCGGAGAGTTGGAGAGCATGATCCGCATCGAAGCGCTGCAGTTGCACGAGGGGCGGTATATCAATGCGCTGGACATCGAGAACAGCCGCAAAGTCGCCGTCCTGGGCAAGCGCACGGCAGAGGTGCTCTTTGGAGAGGAAGACTGCATAGGGAAGTACATCCGCATTAAGGGGGTGGAATTCCGGGTTGTCGGAATATTCGGCCCCATGCAGGTCAAACCGTGGACGGAGGAAGACCTGGAGGCCGTGGTGATCCCGCTGACTGCCATGTACCGCACTTTCGGCACCGGGGAGCGCGTCGATTATTTCGTCTGCTCGGCGGCGCCCAATGTGCTGGTCAGCACCATCGAGCCCCAGGTGAAGGGGCTGCTCAAAAAACGCCACAACGTAGCCCCGGATGACCCCCAGGGTATCGGCGGCTTCAACCTGGAGGCGGAATACCAGAGCATCATCAACCTGTTCGGCGGCATCCGGGCCTTCCTCTGGTTCGTCGGGATCGGCACCCTGCTGGCCGGCATCGTCGGGGTGAGCAATATCATGCTGATCACCGTCAAGGAACGGACCAAGGAGATCGGCATCCGCAAGGCCATGGGCGCCACGCCGCAGTCCATTATCAATATGATCCTCGCGGAGGCCATTACGATCACCTCCATCTCCGGATATCTGGGCCTTATCGCCGGTACGTTCCTCATCGGAGGGATCAACTACCTGATGATGGCCAATAACCTGGAACCGGACAATTTCTACAACCCCCAGGTCAACCTGTCCGTCGGGCTGGGGGCTATCGTGCTGCTCATCCTGGCCGGAGGGGCCGCCGGGTTCATACCTGCCCTGCAGGCCGCACGGGTAAACCCGGTGGTGGCGTTGAGGGATGAGTGAGGGAGTGAATGAAGGAATGAAGGAATGAATAAATAAAAAAACGAAATAATGAACAAAGGCTGCCTTATCGGACTCGGAGCTTTCCTCGTCATTGCCACCATTGGGCTGAGCATTTACTTTTATCAGCAGAACAAGAGGGCTCCGGATAATTTCGAAACGGAACAACCCGTACTTTCAGATATCGTAAAAAAGACAGTGGCTACCGGCGCCATACGGCCGCGCCAGGAAGTGCACATCAAGCCGCAGGTATCCGGCGTGGTCGACGAGCTCTTCGTCGAGGCCGGGCAGATGGTAAAAAAGGGAGACCAACTGGCTCGGATCAAGCTGGTGCCGAGCGAGGTCAATATCAACAACGCCCAGTCGAATGTAGAACTTGCCCGCCTGCGCCTCCAGGAAGCCCAGCGGGAGCTGGAACGCCAGAAAGAGGTGTTCAAAAAAAACCTGGACGTCGAAGAGGCCCGCGTCAGTTACCTCAATGCCAGGCAGGAAGAGGAACGCCAGCGCCAACTGCTCGAGGACGGCGTGGTCTCCCAGCAGGACTACAACCGCTTCAAAGTTGACCTCGAGATCCGGGAAGCCGCCCTGGAGAACGCCAAAATTATGGCCACCAACAACCTCAAGCAGTTTGAGACCAATGTCGACATCCGCAGGCAGGAGCTCGACGCGGCCATCAACAACCTGCAGTTGCTGCGCGAAGGGGCCAGCCGCAATTCCCGCCAGGTGGCCAACATCGTCACTTCCACCCTCGACGGTATGGTGCTCGACATCCCGGTGGAGGAGGGAACCTCCGTCATCGAACGCAACAACTTCAACGAAGGGACCAGCATCGCCATCATCGCCAATATGAACAACCTCATCTTCGAAGGCAAGGTGGATGAGGCCGACGTCGGCAAACTGCGCGAAGGTATGCCCATGGAACTGACCGTCGGCGCCATCGAAACCGATAAGTTCGACGCCACGCTGGAGTTCATTTCTCCCAAAGGAGAGGATGAGGAAGGGACGGTCAAATTCGAGGTCCGCGCCGCTGTCAAACCCACCGAGGAAACCTTCCTGCGGGCCGGCTACAGCGCCAACGCAGACATCATACTCGACCGCCGCCAACAGGTGGTGGCCATCAAGGAACGGGACGTGCTCTTCGAGGAAGACACCACCTTCGTCGAGATCAAAAACGGCAGCGGTGAGTTTGAAAAGCGCCAGGTAAAGCTGGGGCTCTCCGATGGTATCCTGGTGGAAATAGTAGAAGGCGTGGATACGACGAGCCAGGTGAAAGTGCAGCTGGCCAAGTCGTAGTGGGGCGATCCTCCGGATCGAAACCTAACTGAAAGACAGAGTCAGACATACTGCCCGGTGGCAGGGGCTCTCCGCCCGCAGAAGCATGCGCAAGCGGAGAGGCGCCTGGCCACCGGCATCCGTGCTAGAAGTGAAATCCGTACCCAAAGAACACCGACTGCATCCCAAACAAACTCAGGCCCGCCACAAATACGCCAAGGAGGATCAGCACAAAAGGCAGATACATCAGCACCCTGACTGCGCGGTTTTCCCATCCCAGGTGGTGCATCACCGGCAGCAGGATGAACGCCAGGCAAAGCCCGAAGAAGGAGATCTGGAAAGTATAGAGGCAAACCACCGCAAAGAGCAGCCCCGTCAGTATTTCAAAGGCCTGTACAACCAGCGTATCCGGGTGGCTCTTTGCCAGTAAATCCTGCCAGTTCCTCTTCAACCCCTGCAGGAAATGAGCCGCGCCGCCCGCATTCCGATGCTCCCGCTGCGCATTGTCGCCGGTGACCAGGAAGACAGCCTTCCCGGAAACCATATAAGCCAGTACTCCAATGGAGGAAAGCGGCGATAAGGCTGCGTAAAGAACGGTGCTCTGGCTAAGGAAGCGGAACAACCGCGCCGGTTGATGCGCCAGTCCGAGGATAAAGCATAGCACCGGAGCAAAAAAGGCCAGCATAGTGATGGCGAAGAAATCCCACTCGTAAATAGCCTGAAAGCCGGTGTCCATACTCATAACGGGAAACACCCATTCCTCACCGCCCAACACGAAGGTCACATCGGCAGTTTGTCCGAAGAAATACGGAAGCACCAGGTTAGCGTTCACCATGAACAGGAAGTACAATAGCGTGAGCGGCAGGTTGAGGGTGGGGAACAGAATATCCAGTTTTTCCGTCCAGGAGATGTTTTTGGCCCTCAGCAGCCATCCCATTTTTTTGCTCAGGAACTCGCTGGTGCCTCTCGTCCATTTCATGTGGCGGATGCGGAAAGCGCGCACCGTATCCGGGAAATCTTCATAACAGACCACATCTTCCACGAACCGCCCGCGGTAACCCTTCTCGCGGATGTGGATGGCAAACCCCAGGTCTTCGCTGACGATATCCGGGAACCCGCCCACTTCTTCCCAGCACCTGCGCCGCAAAAGGGCGCCGTGGCCGAGGAACATCACGAAGCCAAAGTTGTTGCGCAGAGGCTGATACCACTTCCAGTGCAGGTCGACCCCCACGCCCATGGCCCGGGCCAGGGAGCTTTCAGCATTCGGGTTAGCCCGGTGGTTGGCCTGCGTGAAGCCGCACATGGGGTCGGCCTCCATCACGGGCACCAGCTTGCTGAGGAAGTCGGGTGGCAGGATCTCATCGGCATCGGCGATAGCGAAGTAGGGTTCTTCAGTAGCTGCGTGGCTCAGCCCGTAGTTCATGTTCCCTGCCTTGTAACCTACCCACTTGGGGCGGCGAACAACTTTTACCACCTCGGGGAAACGAGATGCAAAGGCATCTATCCTCCTTCTGAATTCCGGCAAAGAACTGTCATCAAGAATATAGGCCTTAAAATTGGGATAGTCTTGTTGAACGCAGGACAAAGCGCTTTTCTCAGAAAAATCATTGCGGGTAGTGTACAGTATGGCCACTGCCGGATGGCCCAGCAACCCGGTACGCGCCAGGGCGGCCTCCGGCTTGCTCCCGAACCAGCGATGGCCCAGGGCGAAAAGGATCACCCCCACATTGTACAGGCCGTACAGCCAGGCAAAATCGATGAATGCGATGAACAGGGCCAGGGCGATCCAGCTGGGCGTGTTGTACGCCATGTCCATCAGCGTCAGCAGGCGGGGCTGGAACCAGGCCAGGCTGGCCAGCCACATCCCGAAAATGAAAACATACATCCAGGGACGGGGGGCAGTGGAATAGAGGGGCTTCCTCCGCGCCGCCTTTTTTTCATAGCTTTTTGTGATCGTTGAAGGGACGGGCATCTCCAGTCCCGCACTGGTGGCCAGTGCGCGGCCAGTATTATTATTCAGCATGGTATTGTCTTTTTTTGGGCTCCTCGAGGCTCAATAGTGACGGCACACTGATCCTTTTTGGACTTATGATACAGCCTCCGGAGCTAGTATTCTAATGAGGTTTTGAAGTAAGGCAGATGATCACTTCCGCAAACGCAGCTTCAGCCCGGCGGCCACTACGGTGGCGGTAGCGAAGTTGCCTTTCTCGTAGTTGACGGCCAGCTGGCCGGACAACCAGCCGTTGAACGGGGCCAGCGCCATCAGGTAGCCGCCCGATATCTCGTCGGGCACCCCTTCGATGCCGAGGCCCGCCTTGCCGGCGAACCCGCCCAGAGTGAATTCCGGGCCGCTCGGGAGCATCAGCTTGGCCGCCAGGACCGCCCGCTGCTGGTTCACGCTGTTGAACCCATCCTGGCCGTAGTAGTAGGAGGGCTCAAGCGCCAGATAAGAGTTAACCGGAATATACAGGCCGGCGTAGGCGTACCACTCCGTCGGGAAGTCGCTGGAGAAGGCCGTCCAGCCGCCCAGGCGGGCGCTGAGTCCGTTGTGGATGTAGAACACCTGCTCCAGCCGCAGCTGCTGCTGGGTGTTGCGCTCCGGGAAGAAGCGCAGGCCGTACTCCAGGCGGGAGGCCAGGCGGTCGTTCCAGCCGGCGAGCATGCCGCCCCAGAGAGAGGAGGCATTGACATTGCGGCTGACGAAGTCGAGGTTGTCCAGGGAAAGGGTGTTGTCGAAGCGGGCGAAAACGGAATAACGGCTGTTGATCCGGTAGAGGCCCTGCAGGAGGCGGAGGCCGGTGCGGCTGTCGTTCTCAACGTTGGAATGGCCTCCCCATACGTCCAACTCCAGGGTCGAAGCCTGGGCGCGGGCGGTGGCCAGCAACTGCTGTGCTTCGGCATTGCCGGGGGCAATGGCCAATGCCTGTTCAAATGCCTGTATGGCTCCATTGGAGCGGCCGGCCATCAGCCGGGCCTTTCCCAGGGCGACGGGATATTCGACAACATCCGGATATTCGCTGGACAGGATCTCAAAGGCCATTACAGCCGCTTTGGCGTCCCGGGTTTCCAGATAGGCGTAGCCCAGCCCTTTTCGGGCATCGGTATTGTTGGGCTCTTGTTCGATCGCCTGTCCGAAAGCTTCAACGGCCTGCCGGCCACTGCCCGACCAGCTGTAGGCATAGCCCAGCCCCACCAGGGCGTCAACTTCCCCGGGATGCTCCTGAAGGATGGCCCCGAAGGCATCTATGGCCCGGCGGTGTTGCCCGTTCCAGGAAAAATTGTGGGCGCGCAGCAAAAGGGCCGGCAGGTGAGCGGGGTGAGCGGCGGTGAGGTTTTCCAGAACGGCTTCCGCCTCGACGTGCTGCCCGCTACTGGCCAGCTGTTGCGCCCGGCTGAACTGCTCCTGCTGAGCAGTAAGGGTATGCATACTCAAAAAACAGAGGATGAGAACAGCTCCCAGGTGTGAACAGGAAGCTTGAACGAAAGTGAAATAGAGGCTCTTGAATTTCATGGTTATCTGTTTTGAAATTTATAAGGATGTTCCTTACAACTTCAAAACTAATGGCAGAACATTGAATTTGCATTTTATTGTGGGCGGAGGGGAAAAATCGTGGGCTGAACGGGAAGGAAGGGGTAAGGAAGGGTATGCCGGCAGGGCCCCTGTCACAGGCCGCTACACCTGCTCGGCCGGTTTCTTCCCTTTTGCAGTTTCCTCAACGATGAAGTACAACCCCGGGCCAGGCCTCAGTATGGGACGCGGGTTTATCGTCTTCGACGCCAAAAAATTTTGGTTCACCCTGTGGAATTTGTATTTATTCCACAGGGCAGGCCGGGTTAGTGTTGGTTTTTCGTTCCTTATCCGGGACATACGTCATTACAGCTACGCAATCCGATATAATCAGAAAAAAAACTACCGCAATCCGGGTAACCTCCCTTCGCCCTCCTAAATGAAAGGGGAAAATAACACACATGAAACCCAATGCCAACCAGCAAAGCGGCCTGCCACAGTTCATCATCGTCTACCGCCCGGCGGCCGGGAACAGCCGCAGTGATGAGAAAAAACAGGACAGCCGGCCCGCCCCGGCAAAAAACCCGGCTATAGTGCAGCCTCCTTTTCTGACTAAAGCCCTGGCCCTGATGGAGGCCAACCTCGACAACCCTCATTTCACCATAGCCCACCTGTCCCGCAAAATGGACATGAGCTATTCCACACTCAACCGGAAGCTGCGACACCTGACCGGGCAGCGGGCCATACAGATCATGCGCGACATGCGCCTGCAGCGGGCCAAAGCCCTCCTCCGCACCGGCGCCTTCAGCGTATCGGAAGTAGCCTACGAGACGGGGTTTACCTCCCCGGCATACTTCAGCCGGGTCTTCTCCCGGGAAACGGGCCTGCCGCCTTCGGAATACCGAAACGCCAACCAGCCCGGCCCGAAGAAGATAAGGACGGCGATCGGGTGTACGGAGCTTTCGCCGGGTTGAGAGGGGGCGAAGGGGAGCGGTATTCGCTGTTTGCTGTTCGGCGTTCGCTGAGAACTGCGAATACCGAACAGCAAACAACCGCCACCGGCGGATAGCCAAGATTTGGGAGTATTTTTTTAACGGGTAACTTGTTGGAGCGTCCTTTTACGGGCGCTCTTTTTTATTGGGTGAATGAAGGAATGATTGGGCATGTATTGCACCTTCCATGAACTTTCATCAGCCTATCTGGTTTCCCCTTGGGTAATCAATGGAACGATGACAAAACTTCTCCTCCTGCACGGCAATGGCGGGGCCAGCGCACGCTTCGAGCCCTTTCTGGAACTGCTCGGCAGCCGGGGGCCGGAGCAGCTATCGGCAGTAATTCCAGAGCTCCCGGGCTTTGAAGGGCGCCCGCTGCCCGAAGGGGACAGAAGCTGGCGGCCTTTCATCGCCGCACTGCAACGTACGGTGGAGGAGCATAGGGTAGATGGCCGCTGGACCTTCTACGGCCACGGCATCGGCGGCAGCCTTCTGCTGGAATGGGCGAGCCTCGGCTGGCCTCTGGCCGACGGCAGCCGGATAATACCGCAGCAGGTTATCCTTCACGGCAGTATCGGCGCTTCTCTGGAGCACCGCTTTTTCCCCAAACTGATGCAACCCGTGGCGGTTCGCCGGCTGATGAAATGGCTGATCGCCTGGCCGGCCCTGCAGCCGGTGTGGGAACGGCGCCTTTTTCTCTATCCGGAACGCATCCCCCCTGCCCTGCGCCGGCAGTTCTTTCGCGATTACCAAACCTGCGCCGCCTTTTCCTTGTTTTTTGATTTGATCACGCCACAGTGGTATCGCTCCGTACAGCAACAATTGCAGGAGGAGCGCTTCTGCTTCATCTGGGGAGAAAAGGAACGGGTGGTGGCCTCCCGGTTCCTTAAATACTGGCAGCAGGATTTTCCCCATTCCACCTTCGATATCGTACCCGGCTGGGACCATTTTCCCATGCTCGACCAGCCGGAAGAATTTTATGAAAAGATCATCGGCCTCTGCGGCCCGGAATAAATCATGAGCAAACGGCAACAACTGGAACAGATACGGCAATGGCGCCTCCCTACCCCACCCTTTTCGGCGGTGCAGTATGAGGATTTCCAGCGGGGCGCCTTCGACATCGGCAAGCTGCGCTTTCCGGTGGCCATCCGCTCTTCCTATGCCCTGGAAGACGGGGATGAGCACAGCCACGCCGGGCAGTTCGCCACCGTATTGTCGGTAGAAGAAGAGCAGTTGGAAGAGGCTCTGGAAGAAGTCTTCAACAGCTATCCCGAACCAGAGGGCGGCGAGGCCATCGTTCAGGAGATGATCGAACCGGAATACAGCGGAGTGCTGTTCGCTTTCCGGAAGGGGGTGTGGAAACTGGAGTTCATCGAAGGGCAGGGCGAAAGGCTGGTAAGCGGCCATGCCCGGCCGGAAACCATCCTTTTGCCCAGGTTTAACCGCGCCGATGCCTGGGTGTCTTCTTTCTATTCCTTCTGGGAGGGCTTTCCCGGCAAGGGCAAAAGCCTCAACCGGGCCCTGGTTTGGCTGTCCTATTACGCGCAGGTACTGCTCCGCCGAATGGAGGCTGAATACGGGCTGGACATCGAATTCTGTATCTCCAACGGCCGCCTGCTCCTCCTGCAGGCCCGCCCCATCACCACGCCTGAGGAAGCCGAAGAGGTGCTGACCTCCGCCAACCACAAGGAGATCCTGCCCCCCAAACCGTCCACCCTGATGACAGCCATCATCAGCGGGGCCGGCTACCGCCTGTTCGACTATTACCGGAACCTGGATCCCACCCTGCCGCGCCGCCCCTTTATCCGGGAAGCGGCAGGCATGCCCTGGATCAACCTCTCGGCCTTGCTCGACGTGATGGTACACTGGGGGCTGCCTACCCAGCTGGTGTGCCGCTCGGTGGGCGCCGATGATGTCTATCAGGTAGGCCTGCGCCCTCACCGGATGCTGGCCAAGGCGCCGGTATTCCTCAAAGTGCTCTACCAGCAAATAAACGCCGAAAAGCGGGTGGAAGCCTGGCTGGAGAAAGCCCGCGGCCGCTTCGCCTGGCGGCGGCAACACCGGCAGCTGCTCTGGGAAAACAGGAAAAGCACCGCCTTCAAGGAATGGCTGGCCGACTTCGAAAGCCTGTACGTAGAGCTGGTCTCGAATATGCAGGTACTGACCGGCGCTATGTCCGGCCCCCTAGCCTTACTCGACCGGCTGGGGCTGTTGTCCAGGCTGTCGGCCGCCATGGAAGAGAAAAGCGCCAGCACCGATTACCTCAGGGCTTTCAATGAATTACAATACAGCAAGATCGGCCGGGCGGCCTTTCTGGAGCGGTTCGGCCACCGAGGGTTCTACGAGTCCGACATCGGGCAGAAGCGATTCTTCGAATACTCGGAAGCCGACTGGAAACAACTGCTCGGCAACCAGTCCATCGCCGAGCCGACACCACCGAAACGCCGTAAAGGCAGCGCCCTCTGGGCCAGGCTGCTCGCCCCCGCCGTCCGCCTGGTATATACCCGGGAATGGCTGCGTGACGAAACCATGAAGCTGTTCTGGGATTTCCGCAAAGAACTGCTGGAACAGACGAGCTTCCCTTTTTGGAAATACCGCCCGAAGTCTCTCAAAGCCAGTTTTTCAGGAAAACAAAGTGAGGACGCTCTGCCAACGCCTCACCCCACCTCCCCTTCCGGATGGGATATGGATACCTTCCTGTGCAATGGCAACGGCCGCCGCCTGCCCCTCCGCCTGCTGGCCAATATAGAGGGCCGGCAGGATGGCCAGGCTACGGGCATCGGCATCTATCCCGGAAAGGTGGAAGGCTACGTCTGGCGGGTGCGCTCCGCCGGGCTGGACAACCTGCAGCCGCCGGCAGCGGAGCCTCTCATCCTGGTAGCCGACGCGCTCGACCCGGGGTGGGTGCCTTATTTCTCGCGGGTGAAGGGCGTCATTTCCTACGTCGGCGGGTTGCTGTCGCACGCCTCCATTATCCTTCGGGAGTCCCACCTTCCGGCCATCACCCAACTGCCCCCACATATAGCGCTGCAAAACGGCGACTGGATAGAAATGGACGGGCAGACAGGAGAGGTGAGGGTGTTGTCGGAAAGGGAGTCGGAGGAGGTTTGAGGGGGTATGTGAAGGAATGAGGGAATGAAGGAATGATTTTTTTCCTGAAAAAATGCCCTTTGATTTTCAGGGATTTTCGCACACCGTGCACCAAAATAATTACCTGCGATTGAAAAAAACTATTGCATTTTAAACAAAATGTTTATAAATTTGGGTCATTAAACCAATTTGATGAAAAAGCCAAGGAGCATTGACGAATACCTTTCCGGTTTTCCGGAAACCACCCGCCATATTCTGGAAAAAATAAGGGCTGCAATAACAGCCGCCGCGCCGGAAGCAACAGAAGGTATTTATTATGGCATGCCTGGCTATAAATTAAACGGCCATCCGTTGGTATACTTTGCCGGCTACAAGAAACACATCGGCTTTTACGCCACGCCGACGGGGCATGCGGCATTTTCGGAAGAGTTGTCGAAGTACAAGCAGGGAAAAGGTTCGGTGCAATTTCCTATTGATGAGCCAATGCCGTTTGAGCTGATCGCAAGGATCGTCGAATTCAGGGTAAAGGAAAATCAGGAGCAAGATAATAAGAAGAAAAAATAGCCTTATCAGTCACCCAAAAATAAGCAATCATGTCAGGCAAACAAAAAATCACTCCTCACCTTTGGTTCGATACTCAGGCCGAAGAAGCCGCCGTTTTTTACACGTCCGTTTTTCCCGATTCAAAAATTGGCAAAATACAGCATCAGGGCGATGCTGTTATGACCGTGCAGTTTTTTCTCTCCGGCCAGGAATTTGCGGCGTTGAACGGCGGGCCGATGTTTACCATTAATCCGTCCGTCTCCTTTTATGTCGTTTTCGAAAGCGAAGCGGAGGTTGACGATGCATGGAGAAAATTATCGGAAGGCGGAAAGCCGATGATGCCGCTCAACAAATATCCGTGGAGTGAAAAATACGGCTGGGTACAGGATAAATACGGCGTCTCCTGGCAATTGACACTTGGCAGGATTTCCGATGTGGGGCAGAAGATCTCGCCTGCGCTTATGTTCACCGAAGAACAACATGGAAAGGCCGAAGAGGCCATTCATTTTTACACTTCCGTATTCGAAAATTCCGGCATCAACCTCCTGGCAAGATATGAAGAGGGGGAAGGCGGCGCCGCCGTCGGGACCATCAAACATGCTCAGTTCCGGCTCGATGAGAATATTTTCATGGCGATGGACAGCAGCTACTCCCACGGGTTCGGGTTCAATGAGGCCATATCGTTTGTGGTGCACTGTGAAACGCAGCAGGAAGTGGACTATTTCTGGGAAAGGCTCACTGCCGATGGCGGAGAGGAAATGATGTGCGCCTGGTTAAAAGACAAATACGGCGTAGTCTGGCAAATTGTGCCCGACGAACTCATCCGGCTTATTTCCGACCCAGACCCCGCGCGGGCGCAACGGGCCGTCGGCGCGATGATGCAGATGCGAAAGATCGACATCGAGAAAGTCCGCCGGGCTGCCGACGATGAAAGCCGCACGGCCGTTACGGTGCAGGCAACGGTGCATGCCCCCATCGAAAAAGTATGGGAAATGTGGACGCAGCCCGAACACGTCATGAACTGGAATTTCGCCAGCGACGACTGGCATTCGCCCCGCGCGGAAAATGACCTGCGGCCGGGCGGAAAGTTCAACTACCGGATGGAAGCGAAGGACGGCAGCATGGGCTTTGATTTTACCGGGACATTTACAGAGGTCAACAAAAATAAAAACCTGGAATATACGATGGATGACGGCCGCAACGTGCAGGTTCATTTTTCGGAAGTGGATGGAGGCACCTTCGTCATGGAAAATTTCGAAGCGGAAAAAATGAACCCGGTGGAGATGCAAAAGAACGGCTGGCAGGCCATTCTGAATAATTTCAAAAAATATGTGGAAGCGAGTTGACACCGTCCACTGTCCGCCGAAGCCTCGTGCAAAGGCGGGCGCCGTCCACCGTCAACCAAAACAACACCTCACATCATGAAACGCCCTATTATCCCGCTCCTTCTTTATATGCCCCTCCTCCTCCCCGCCCACCCCATCTCCATCAGCTGGGCGACACTGCGGGCCTCGCAGGAAAAGATAGGCCTTCAGCTCAACGTCCTGGCCGAAGACCTCTTTCTGTACCACGGCCTGGAAGCCGGGGACGATGGATTTTTCCCGGCTGAACAGCTGGCGGACGCGGCAGAAAAACATAAAGCTTTCCTCAGCCGGTACTTTTTTCTGGAAGGCCTGCAGGGCCAAAGGCTGTATCCGAATTCCCTGAGGCTCCAGCCGGGCGGCATACCGGCAGGCGGCATCCATAAGGACAGCCTGATGCAACACAGCCTGCTTTATTTCTTTGAATTCAAAACGCCGCCTGCCATTCCCGGCGTACAGGTCCATCAGCAATTCGGAGGCAGCCTGTCCTCCATTCCCGCGCTGGTCATGGTGACGGCCTACCAGGAGGGCGCCACCGGCTCCCTGACTGCCGAGTTGAGCCGGGAGCGCCCCTGGCTGCTGCGCTTCAACTGGGAAAACCCGGACTTGTTTGCCCGGGATAAGGGCTTTGGCCGCTTCAGCCGGGAAGAGCGCCATTCGGCTTTCATTTATATCGATGAAACAGGGATCCGGCAGGAACTGGTTCTGCCATTCGAACAGCTGGAAACCCTGTTGCCCCTCAAAAGAAAGGAACCTTCCCGTTTCTCGGCGGCAGAAGAACGGCAAGCCCAACAAGAGGCAATTGCTTTCTTCACCGAACGGATCATGGTGATGGCCGGTGGCCGGCCGGCGGCGCTTTCTTCGGCTAAGGTGGAATTTGAAGCCGGCACGGAAGAACCGGATCAACCGCTGCTACCCGACAGGCCGGTGAAGGTCTTCCTTTCCTATTCTACAGCGCCTCCCCTCGATTTCGTTTCGATTAGCTGGGAGGTATTCAACTGGCAGTCCCGCTGCTGGAAGGCGGAGATACTGGTATTTGGGAAAACGGAAAGCCACACTTTTTCTCGCTATCAGCCGGAGTATGTCTGGAAAAGATAATTCATGCGAATCCAGGGCTAAAACCATGGGGTTGCCCCGGGAGCCGGAGGCTGAAATG
>CAYQKY010000211.1:0-13261 GCA_964418125.1 uncultured Phaeodactylibacter sp. | reverse complement strand
GGACTAAAACTTGTGGGAACCGAATTCCCCAAAATGAACACCCTAGATGTCACCTGGCTGAGCGTTAAACACATACCAAAAACTTGCCAAGTCTATTTACCTTCCAAAGCTTCCCAGTACTCCACCGCCCGCCTTGTATGCGGGATGCAGATGGAGCCGCCCACCAGGTTGGCGATGGCGAAGACTTCGAACACTTCGGCCCGGGTGACGCCCAGCTCGTAGCAGGCGCCCAGGTGGTAGCGGATGCAGTCGTCGCAGCGCAGCACCATGGAGGCTACCAGGCCGAGCAGCTCTTTCGTCTTCTGAGAAAGCGCCCCCTCTTGATACGCATTTGTATCGAGATTGAAAAATCGCTTCAGTACTTTATTATCCTCCGCCAGGATTTTCTCATTCATCCGGGCGCGGTAGTCGTTGAATTCATTGACAATGGACATAGCGGGTTGTTTGTTGTTGGTTGCCGGTTGTTGGCAAAAACGAATAAAAAACAACCAACAACTGACAACAGTTTGTTGCGGGCAAAAGTAGGAAATTTCGGATGGAATGTGAGCGAAAGAGGGGAGAGGGTTGTTCTTTTACTGATTCCCGCCTCTTTGGGGCGGGCAGGCCAAACGCTAACCCGGTCCGCCAAAATTTTTTGGCGTCGGAGACGATAAACCCGCGCCCCCTCCCCGAACTACAGAACCATACCCTTCCTTGTTTCGTTATGTTTTCTGAACTAAAATGATGCCCATGCCAGACGCCCTCATCTACCTCGACAACAACGCCACTACCCCCTGCGACCCCCGCGTCGTGGAGGCCATGCTTCCCTATTTCTACGATAAACCCGGCAATGCCGCCAGCCGCAACCACCCTTTTGGATGGGAGGCTGACGAGGCGGTAAAGCAGGCGCGGGAACAGGTGGCCCGGTTGATCCATGTGGACCCCCGGGAGGTGGCCTTCACCTCCGGCGCCACCGAGTCTGACAACCTGGCGCTGAAAGGGGTTTTCGAACTTTACCGCCGCAAGGGCGCCCACATCATCACCGCCAAAACGGAGCACAAGGCCGTGCTCGACGCCTGCGCCCACATCGAAAAGATGGGCGGGGAAGTTACCTACCTGGATGTCGGCGCCGACGGGCTGATCAGCCTGGAAGCCCTCGACGCCGCCATCCGGCCCGACACCATCCTCGTTTCCATTATGTGGGCCAACAACGAGACCGGGGTGATCCAGCCCATGAAGGCCATCGGCGACATCTGCGACAAGCACGGCGTGCTGCTGATGAGCGACGCCACACAGGCCGTGGGTAAGATACCGGTTAACCCTAAAGCTGCCGGGGTACACCTCCTGGCCTTTACCGCCCACAAGATGTACGGTCCCAAGGGGGTTGGCGCCCTTTATGTCAGCCGCCGGCAGCCCCGGGTAAAAGTGGCCCCGCAGATCGACGGAGGCGGCCACGAGCAGGGCATGCGCTCCGGTACGCTCAACGTGCCGGGCATTGTGGGCTTTGGTATGGCCGCCGAGCTGGCGGGGCAGGAGATGGAACAGGAAGGCCGGCGCCTGCGGCAACTGCGCGACAAGCTGGAGAACGCCCTGTTGGAAAACGTGGAAGAAGCCTTCGTGAATGGCAGCCCGGAGCACCGCCTGGGGCACGTGTCCAACATCACCTTCCGCCACGCCGAGGCCGAAGGGGTGATGATGACGTTCAACCAGCGGGTGGCCCTCTCCTCTGGCTCGGCCTGCACTTCCGCTTCGGTAGAGCCGTCGCATGTGCTTACCGCCATGGGCCGCAGCAGCGAGCTGGCGCACAGCTCCCTGCGCTTCAGCCTTGGCCGGTTCAATACCGAAGAGGAGATCGGTCACACTATCGGGGCGGTGGTGCAGGGTGTGGAAAAAGTGCGGGGCATGAGCCCGGTGTGGGAGATGTTTAAGGAGGGGATCTTGTGAGGTTCGGTAGTTCGGAGTTCGGTATTCGGCGCCCCCAATTTGAACAATGAGCGGACCCGAATCCCGAATCCCGGCTAACAGCCTCACCACTCCCAGCTCGCCCCGATGACCGGCAGGAAACCGAACCAGTTCTTATTGTCTGTGCCGTGGATGTAGCCGCCCATGCCGTCCGGCACCAGTTGTTCTTCCTCATTGGTCACGTCCAGGTCGAATTTCCGGAGGTTTTCTCTATTGTACAGGTTGATCAGGTGGACGAAGGTGGTGATCCGGCTCTTTCCTGCCTGGAAGTGCCGGTTGGTGCGCAGGTCCATCCGGTGGTAGGCCGGGTATTCCACGCCGTTGAACTCCTCGTGCACCTGGTAGAAGTGCAGGGCGCCGTCGGGTAAGGCCTGGAAGGAATAGTGGTAGTTGGTGCGGGGCCAGCCCACGTAGTACTGCCAGGAAAGGTTGAAGTGCCATTTGTCATTCGGGCGGTAGTTCATATCGGCGTATACGGTGTGGAGCTGGTTGTTGAGGCGGGGGAACTTGCCGGTTCTGGCCGACAGCAGCCCGTCGAATTCAATGTCGGTGATGTTGTCTACGGCCCTGGCCAGGGCATAGCTGAACCACCAGGAGATGCGCCCGCCCACGTCGTACTTCAGGAAAACCTCGATGCCGCGGGCGGTGGCGCCGTCGATCTCCAGCCGGATCACGTCGTTCCGGGCTTCGGGGAAGACCTCCCAGGGATCGCGCAGGTTCTGGTAGACGGGGCTGATGTTGGAGATGTCTTTGTAGTACCCTTCGATGCGGAAGTTGATGCCGTTGGCGAACAGGTGCTCGAAACCGAGTACGTAGTGTTTGGATAGCTCGGCGGGGTTAAACTGGCTGCCGTTGTGGTTGACGTCGAGGTTGTTGATGAACTGCGTCTGGTAGTAGTAGCCCCAGGCGCCGCGCAGGAAGGTGTTCTCACCAAAAGCGTAGGCAAAGCCAAGGCGGGGGCTCCACAGTTTGTCATCGGTGTAGGAAGCATAGTCGTACCGCAGGCCGGCCTCGAAGATGAGCCGCGTCAGCAACTTGAAACGGCTGGAAATGTAGGCGCTGCCCAGCTGCCCGGATGGCTTGATGTCGATATCGATGGTTTCGCTGTAGGTGACGAGGCTGTCCCGGGAATTGATCCGGACGTCAGTCAGGGAGTTGAAGTAACTGTACTCGGCATTGAGCTGCCGCCCTTCGATGCCCCACCTGAGGATCAGGCGGTTGGACACGTCCCAGTTCCAGTCTTGTTTCAGGCCGACGAAGCCATAATTCCTTTTATCCTCCAGGTTAAAGCTTCCCTTGTCGGCGTAGTCGTACTTTTGGAACCGGCCGATGCGGGTATGGTCGATGTAACCGGAATAGAGCAGGGTTTGTGATGAAAGGTTCGGCCTGTAATAGGAGCGCAGTGTCAGCCAGCCGTAGGTATTGCCGTACTTGGTGTCATGGCGGTCGAAGTTGTCGGGTTTGATGTCGCGGATCCTGGTCTGGTCGCCCGATCGCAGGGCGTGGAAGGACAGGGTGTGTTTGTCATTCAGTTCGTACTCCACTTTGCCCATAGCGTCGTAGAAGATAGGCGTATTCTCCGTTTCGCCGATCAACTTGAAGGTGGCGTCGAGCATGCCCCGGCGGGCGGAGAACAGATATGTCCCTTTGTTATCGGCAAACTTACCGTCGGTGTAGAACCGGGCGTTCATGATGCTCAGCCCCACCGAGGTGTGGCGCTGCCCGTCCGCGATCCGCTTGGTATGCATATTAAAAACGCCGCTCTGCCGCCAGCCGTATTCCGCCGGGAAGCCGCCGGTGATCAGGTCGACGCCCTGTATCGTTTCGATGTCGACGATACTGAACAGGCCGCCTGCGTAATCCCGCTGGTGGAAAGGCTCGTACAGTTCCATCCCGTCGAGGGTGATGAGCACTTCGTCCGACTCGCCGCCGCGGATGGTAAATTTGGACGAGAAGTCATTGGAGGACACGCCGGGCAGGCGGGTCACGGCGCGGGTGATGTCTTCCGCCCACGACATGTTCTTGATGTCCTTCTCTGTAAGGGCCAGGCGGGAGAGGGGCGCCCCGCCCATGATCGAAAAGCGGCCCGGAGTGACGGTCACCGTGCTTAGGGAGAAGGCTTCTTCTTCGAGAAAGACAATGCCGAGGTCCAGTGCTTCTCCTTCCTTAATATTCAGGTATTCCAGCCGCCTTGTGGCGTACCCTATGTAGGTAAAGGCCAGTGTATAGGCGCCCGCCGGCAGGTTGCGGATGCGGAAATAGCCATCCTCGTCTGTAACGGCGCCGGTTTTTATTTCCTCAATAAAGACATGGACGCCGGTTAGCGGGGCCTGGGTTTGTCCATCGACAACCTGCCCTTTGATCTCTCCCGAGGGGGCCCCTGGCTGAGCAATACCCGTTCGGCAGAGCATCAGGAAAGACAAAATGAGTAGGGCCGAAGCAGCATTCTTCATTTTTCAGAACACATTATGGGTTAAAAATGAAATTATCGGCGGAGAGGCGCTTCCGGCCCTGCAGCGTGCAACTTTTTGCCATGCCTGCGGGTTGGGGGCGCCATCGGGATGGGGTGTTCAGAATATCAGTTTTTGAAGCCATTGAATTCAGCGCTCTCCAGAGGTGTAATATGAACAGGGGATTTGGGAGAAATTTTGGAGATGGCTAGGCTTTCGGCCGTTTATTTTCCGAAATCGGAAAAAGGCTCGGCCGGTAAGAACCGGTTTGAACTTGATTTCATCACAGAGTGTTACTATCTTAGCTTTTCAAAACCGAAATAAAGCGACAACAACCATGATCTACGTTGCCGATAGCGCTAAAAAACAGATTGCCGAGATCCGTAAGCGGGAGGGGTATGGATCGGATTATTTCGTCCGGGTATGGGTGACCAGCGGGGGTTGTTCCGGGCTGACCTATCAGATGGAATTCTCTAATGAAGCGAAGCCGGATGACCAGGAATTCGAGGACAATGAGATCAGGGTGGTCACTGACCTGCGCAGCGTATTGTATCTGTTCAATACGACGCTGGAGTTCTCCGGCGGGCTGGACGGCAAGGGCTTTCACTTCAATAACCCGAATGCCTCACGCACCTGCGCCTGCGGGGAAAGCTTCTCGGTATAAAGATATATGTTACGCATTGGGTACGACGCTAAACGACTCTTCAACAACTTTACCGGCCTGGGCAATTACAGCCGCACCCTGCTGGCAAACCTGGCGGAGTACTACCCGGATAATGCCTACTTTCTGTACAGCCCCAAGATCACCAGGAACGAGGAAACTCATTTCTTTCTGAACAGCGCCCTGTTCAACGTGCAGTTGCCAAAGCATGGGCCCGGGGCTTTCTGGCGCAGCTTCGGCATTAAGCGGGACCTCCACCGGCATAAGATACAGCTGTTTCACGGCCTGAGCCACGAGATCCCTTTTGGCCTGGAAAAAACCAATATCCGCAGTATTGTCACCATTCACGACCTGATCTTTGAGCGCTTTCCCGAGCATTATCCTCTGATTGACCGTAAGGTCTACAGTTTCAAATTCCGGTATGCCTGCCATCATGCCGACCATATCGTAGCCATCAGCGAGAATACCAAACGGGATATTATCGAATTCTATGATATCGCCCCGGAAAAGATCTCCGTCATATACCAGTCCTGCCATGAGCGCTACATGGTCGAGAAATCGCGGAAGACATTTGAGGGTTTGCGCCGCCGTTACCAGTTGCCGGAGAATTACCTGCTCACCGTAGGGTCGATCACTGTCCGGAAGAACCTGATGGGGATCGTCCGCGCTTTGAAAATGCTGCCCGAAAGCAACCGCCTGCCCCTGGTGGTCGTCGGCAGGGGGGGGCGCCACCGCGCCAGGGTGGAGGCTTTCCTCCGAAAGAACAGAATGGAACATCTGGTACACTTTGCGGACGTCAGTTTCGAGGACCTCCCCGCCGTTTACCAGAAAGCTACAGTTTTCCTTTACCCTTCCTTTTACGAAGGCTTTGGCATTCCCATCCTGGAAGCGCTTTTCAGTAAAACGCCGGTGATCACCTCCGATGTATCCTCCCTTCCCGAGGCAGGAGGGCCGGGAGCTCATCTCGTCAATCCGGATAATCCGGAGGAAATTGCCGCCGGAATAGAGAAGCTCCTTTCCGATGAGCCCTACCGCCGGGAACTCATTGAAAAAGGATACGCCCATGCCCAGCAATTCCGCGGCGAGCCCCTGGCTGCCCAGATGATAAACCTTTACGTAAAAATAGCCGGCGGCGGGAATACGGAGCCGGAGCCGATAACGTAGCTTATTGCAGCACGACCTTTTCTACAATTGCCTTTTTCCCGTTGTACAGTTTCAGGTAGTAAAGCCCCCTGGGCAATTGGTTCAGGAGAAGTTCTTCCTTTCGGGTGGCGCCGGTTCTGTGCAATACCACTTTCCCGTTGTTGTCCAGCAGTTCCAGGTTCCAGCCCCCTTCCGGAAGGGTTATGTTCAACCTGCCCCGGGTGGGGTTGGGGTAGATCCGGGCAGAGAATTCAGGGCTACCCTCTGTTGCGGAGGAGGCCAATTCTTCGAAGGCGAAATCCCAGATGCCCCGCCCGTAGGTGCCGAAGCGGGCTACCTGTTCTTCGGGCAGGTATTCCACCGACCAGTATGTCTGTGCGGGAGCGCACTGCCCCGACATATCGTACCAGCGCTCTTCTTCCCGTACATAAACATAGGGGCCGGCTTCTGTAGCGGCAAACAGCAGGCTTTCATCTTCATTACCGGCCAGGCCCAGCACCAGGGTAGGAGGGAGTCCGTTGGACATCGGCAGGAAATTTACTCCGCCATCCGTCGACTTATACACGGCAGGGTTGGAATAGCCGCTGCCGCCCAGGAGGACAGTCCGCTCCTCTGTGCGGAAGGGATAGATGGCCTGGCCGTAGAGGTAATGCCCTTCCGGGAGGAAGTTGACGGCCTGTGCCCAGGTGTCACCACCGTCGGTGGAGTAGAAAAACCGGCCATTGGTAGTGGCGGCGTACCATTGACCGGGGTTTTGCGGGGCCGCGGCCATGGCGCTGAGCGTGCCTCCTGCCGATTCTTCCAGAAAGTTGAAATTGCCCTGGGTAGGTTGTATTTCGCCGTTTTTATATTCCAGGCGGATGAGGTAGGACCCCGGCCCTCCACTGGCGCTGCCCCCCGCCAGGTAAGCCGCCGTATCATTCGGATATGGGCTGCCCATCAGGGGCGGCAGCCAGACGGTTTCGTTCTCGGATTCCAGATCGTAATCTGCGGTATACCCGCCCCATTGAGGGTGGCCGTAGTAGGTGATCCACCCTCCGGGATAAGCCACCCACAGGCCTGCGCCTCCACCGGAGAAGGCAATTTGGCCGTAGTCACCCGAGATCAGTTGCTGGAAAGAGGCCGGCCCTGTGCCGGCAAACTGATCGGAACGCTGAAAGCCCTGGTCCTGAGAGCCGGCGTAAACGAAAGCCGGGTTGAAAGGATCGGTGCGGACGCTGTAATACTGGCTTACATTGAGCCCCAACAGTCCTATATTGGCGGCGCTTTCCAGCCGGTCTTCCGAAAGGGAGAGCCCTCCGTGGTTGCTCACCAGCAGGAAGGGCTGCCCGCCGGCAGTTTCGAATTGCCTTATGTCCATGATATCGGCATGCAGGCTGCCTTCGATATCTTCATAATATTCCCACCAGTGGTTGATCTTTTCCCAGTGCTGCCCGGCATCGAGGCTGCGGTAGCATTCTACTTCTCCCATATAGAGGACGTCAGGATCGGATGGGCTGACGTAGAGCCCCACCTCCCAGGGGGCGGCGGGCAGGCCGCCTCGTAATTCCCACTGCCGGCCGCCGTCGAGGGAGCGGTAAGCCTTCCAGCCGGCGCCACCGGGGTTGGTATAAGCATAGAGATGTAGCTGCCCCTCTACCATGACGCCGGTGAGGTTGGCGCGGGCATTACCGAAATTGAGGTTTGTCCCCTCATTGATCCACTCCAGTTGGCCGGCGGCGGGGTTCACGTTGTAGATCCTGCCCTGGCCATTCTCTCTTTTTTCCACCAGGTAAACTGCCTGGAAGTGGTGAGGAATGACAAGTGCCAGCCGGGAGAACTCATGAGTGCTGAAGGTATAGCGGGGCTGGTAGCTTTCTCCCCGGTCGAGGGAATGAAACAGCTGAATATCGGCCCAGTAGCTGGGTTTGGCAAATACGAAAACGGGAAAGCTCTCGCCGTCATCAAGCATCACCGGAGAGTGGGTGTTGCCCCATCGGTCGGCAAGGGTTATGCCCTCCCCTGTTGTCCAGCTGAGGCCGTCGTCATCAGAATAGTGCGGCCGGCGGCCGGCAAGGGCGAGCAGCCTGCGCCCGTTGTGGTGGGGTATGAATTCCAGCAGGCCTCCCTCGAACCGGAAGTCCTGGTTGACAACTTCCCAGCCGAGGCCGAAGCGGCCGCCGCGCCAGAGGGCCCCTCCGGCGGAAATGAGCCAGATCTCGTCGGCCTCGGGGTCATAAGTAGTTTTCAGGACACTGCCGGCCTGGTTGATGCTTCCCCATTCCTGCCAGCGGCCGCTGAGGTTGCCGCCGGCCACCATTTCCACAGAGCACCCGCTGCGGAAGAAGGCCTGCCGGATGCGCTCTTCGTGGCGTTGCCGCCGGTTTTGATATTCCAGCTGCCGCCAGTCGGTACCGGGAGCCGCCTGGTGCATCAGCTCCAGCCAGGCATCACGCTTGGCCCGTTCCCGGCCTTCCTCGCCGAAGCGTATGGTTGTTCCGTCGGTGGGGGGAGGGAAAGAATGTGTAGCCTGTTGCCGGCAAGACCAGAATGCAGCTGACAAGCAAATTGTAGCAATGATGATGGTTGGGCGCTGCTTCATTTTCTTTCAGTTGGCGCCTTACAAAATTAACATTGTAAGGGCTTTAATTGAGTTGTCTGGATGTCATTTTCCGCATCCGTAGTATGTTTTTCCATCTTTGGTTGCCTCTACCGTATAAGGAAATTTCTCACCCGACATCGTGTCCGTACAGGGCTCTTCTTTAACCAAAACCTTGATGCTGGAATTCCCTGTTTTACTCGTGAATTCCTTCTGGCTGCCCCTTTGCTGAGGAGGCTGATAGGGATAGGTTACGGGTTCCTTATCGGGAGTGCGGAAGGTGATCCCACTGTCTTTGATCTGTACCGACCAGAAAGGTTCGTTGCCCATGGCGGTGTAGGCAGTGGCGCCCTGCCGGGTTTCTACCTTCGCAGGATTAGCGGAAGGAGGAGCAGCAGGCCCCTTTTTTGTGGTATCACAGGAAAAGGCCAACAGGGCCAGGCAAATGAGGATGAAGTACTTCATATTGGCTTTAGTATATTTGTGTAAACAACTACAAAATAACAACAAAATTCCTGCTTTTGAAATCAGAGCTTCCAGAACCGCCCCGGCAAATAAAACTGTTTTCTGAAATGCGCTTCATTCCCTTTTTTTTGTTTTTTGTTTTCGCCCGATTGGCTGCAGGCCAGCAACTGCCAACCGATACCCTCCTTACCGGCAACCTCGATTCGGTGACGGTAACCGCTACGCGCCTGGAAAACGAGGAACTGGATGTCCCATTTTCTCTCACCGTCATCACCCGGCCCCGTATTCAGGCGGCCCAGCAGCAATTATCGCTCAACGAGGCCCTGGCCGGCGTGCCCGGCCTGCTGGCCCTCAATGCCGACAACTTCGCTCAGGATGCCCGTATTGCCATACGAGGCTTCGGCGCCCGTTCCGCCTTTGGCATCCGAGGTATACAGCTCCTGGTTGACGGCCTGCCCGAATCCACCCCCGACGGCACGGGGCAGGTCGATAATATCGACCCCGGCCTGCTGTCATCGGCGGAGGTGATTCGCGGCCCTTCCTCAGGGCTATATGGCAACGCCGCCGGAGGGGTGGTCAGCCTGGCTACCGAAGAGCCGCCGCTTCGGCCCTTTGCCGAGGGGAGGTTCAGCGCAGGCAGCTTCGGATTCCGGCGCTATCAGCTGAAAGGGGGAACCCGGGCCGGCCGGTTCGGCCTCCTCGCCTATGGCAGCCATACCCGGCTGGACGGCTACCGGGGGCATAGCCGGATGGAATCTTCCCTGTTCAATGTCCGGCTGCATGCTGATTACGGAGAAGGGAGAGAGGGAGAAGGGGGAAGTGGGAGAGGGGGAGAAGAGGAGAGGGGAAAAAGAGGGGAAGGGGAAGGAGGTGGTTACAAAAGTAATGATTATAAAAATAACGATTACTTTTATAATGATTACGAAAGTAATGATAATAAAAATAATGATTACAAAAATAACGAGGTTGGAAGCGGTGGCCAGTTCCAGCTCCTTCTCAACTACCTGGACAGCCCGCTGGCCGAGGACCCCGGCGGCCTTGCGCGCGAAGCCGTAATGGAGGATCGCCGCCAGGCTTTTTCCCGCAACATCACTTTCAATGCCGGGGAGGCCGTTCAACAGGGGAGGGCCGCCTTGCGCTGGAAACATCACTGGGGAAGGACGCACGAACTGGAAGCCTATACTTTTTACCTGTTCCGGGATTTCAATAACCGGCTGCCCTTTGAGGCAGGGGGCATTGTAGAACTGGACAGGGCCTACAGCGGGCTTGGCGCCAGCTACGGCTACTCCGGTAAATTGCTGGATCGGCCCTACAGGTTCCGGCTGGGGATGGACCTGGCCAACCAGGTGGATGGCCGCCGGCGCTTCGACAACCTGGAGGGAGAGGCCGGGCCGTTGAGCTTTGACCAGGAAGAATCTTTCCGAAGCCTGGGGGCCTACTGGGTGCAGGAGTGGCGCCTGGCCGATGCTCTGAGCGCATCCCTGAGCACGCGCTTCGACGCTGTGCGCCTGGCCGCCGATGACCGTTTTCCGGCGGATGGCGATGAGTCCGGTAGCCTGAATTATGAGCGTTTCAACCCCTCTCTCGGTTTGCTGTATACCTTTAGCCCGGCGGCTCGCGCCTTTGTCAATTTTTCCACCAGCTTTGAAACGCCCGCCCTGAGCGAGTTGTCGGCCAACCCTTCCGGGGGCGGCGGGTTTAATGAAGCCTTGTCGCCCCAGCGGGCGGCCAACTACGAGCTCGGTTTGCGCGGGCTGGTAAAATCGAAATTGCGCTATCAACTGGCCCTTTTCTACATCCGCCTGCAGGACGAATTACTGCCTTTCGAACTGGAAGCTTTTCCCGGCCGCCTGTTCTTCCGCAATGCCGGCGCCAGCCGCCGGCAGGGGCTGGAGGCCAGCCTGGAGTGGCAGTTGCGCTCCGGCCTGTGGGCCAATCTTTCTTATACCTTTTCGGATTTCACCTACAGCGAGTATACCCTTCCGGAGGGGGACTTTGCCGGCAATCAGTTGCCGGCCATTCCCCGGCACTTCGGCTTTTTCGGGCTGCGCTACCTGCACCCTTCCGGCCTGCAGGCCAGCCTGCGCTGCCGTTATGTCGGCGCCCTCTATGCCGATGACGCCAATATGGAGAAAGACGACGGTTATCTGGATGCCGGGCTGCGTTTCGGCTACGCTCAGCGCTTCGCGAAATGGAGCATTCATCCTTTTCTGGGCGTCAACAATTTGCTGGATGCGGAATACAATGGCAACATTCGCATCAATGCGTTCGGAAGGCGGTATTATGAGCCGGCGCCGGGGGGTCATGTTTATGCGGGGGTGCGGGTGAGGGTAGAGAAAAGATGAAACGGGATGCCAGGAGTTTTTTGTTGGGGAGGAATACATGAGAATGCGTGGAAATGCCCAGGAAAAATGGACAAAGTATTTCCTTATTGCCGGGAAACAATCCATTACCCGGAAGCTTTATATATAAGCATTTTTTATTCAACAAAACCCACACTTTATGAGAATAGCCATCATCGGCCACGGCAACGTAGGCGGGGCATTGGCCAAGCGCTGGGCCCGCGCCGGCTACCTATGCGTAATCGGAGCGCGCGACCCCAAATCGGACAAGGTCATCAACCTCATTCAGGGCGCCAACGGCATCAGCGCTGCGGAGATCAAGGAGAGCGTGCGCGGGGCGGGCGCCATCCTGGTGGCCACTCCGCCGGAATCCATTCCCGAGATCGCCAAAGAGATCGGTGATGTCAGCCACGTCATCATTATTGACGCCACCAATTCCATCAACAAAAAACCCGAGGGGTATCACAATTGCTACGAAGCCCTCAAAGCCCTCACTAACGCCAAGAGCGTCATCAAATGCTTCAACACCACCGGTTATGAGAATATGGAAAACCCGGACTACCACGGCGTAAAGGCCGATATGTTCATGGCGGGCGGCAACAAGGAGGCCAAAACCCTGGCCGAACAACTGGCCAAAGACGCCGGCTTCGACGAGGTGTACGACTTCGGCGGTGACGACAAGGTGCCCCTCATCGAATCGTTCGCCATGGCCTGGATCAACCTGGCCATCATGCAGAAGTACGGGCGGGGGATGGCGTTTAAGGTGCTGCGGCGGTAGGTTCGTGTAATCGTGTAATCGTGTAATCGTGTATTCGTCTATTCGTGTAATCGTGTATTCGTGTAATCGTGTATTCGTGGATTCGTGTAAGTACATGTGTTGAGACTTGAAAACGCGGCTAAGCCCCCGGATATTCACTCATTTCTACCCTGAGCCTGTCGAAGGGCACTCATTCATTAATTTTTACCCGGTTTAAATGAGACGGGCAGTCCATATACTTATTGATGGTAAGCAGAGGGAAAAGATGAACAGGCTAATACCCTGGAGGTCAACCGGATCATTCAGGACAGGGAAGGCTTCATCTGGATGGCCACTCAGAACGGAGTGGTAAAATATGATGGTTACAGCTTTACATTTTACCGCAACGACCCCAGGCGTTCCAACAGCCTGAGGCACAACTTTGTCAAGGATGTCCTGGAAAGCCGGGAGGGAAGATACATTTGGGCAGCCACATACGGCGGCAGCCTTCACCGCCTGGATAAACGATCCGGAGAGATAAGCTGGGCTTCGATCGATCAAATGGCCCATATTGACGCTGGGGTGTTCAACTGCCTGGCCCAGGCGCCTGATGGAACGGTTTGGGCCGCCGGGGTCAACAGCCTTTTGAGAGCTGATCCCGAAACCTTCAAGCACGAATTTTTATTCCCGAAATTCCCCGGTTCGAATACCAGGCTGTCCGTATTCAGCCTCCTCATTTTCAATGACAAATACTTTTGGCTGGGCACTAGCCGGGGAATTATGGAATTTAATGTTTCAACCCAAAAAGTGCGAAATATCGGAAAATGGCAAAATGAAACCGTTTCATGCCTTTACCGGGATAGCCACAGCCGGGTATTTGCCGGGGCGCATAATTTACTCCTGGTTTATTCCGGGAATGAAGGCTGGCGGAGCCACACCTTTGAG
>CAYQKY010000210.1:0-13525 GCA_964418125.1 uncultured Phaeodactylibacter sp. | reverse complement strand
CCGCAGCCGGGAGAGACCACCGCCATCAACCGCCTGACCATCACCACCGCCATCGAGTACATCAACAACGTAAACGAAGAGAAGGGCTGGAAGAAGAACTTTTCCTTCTTCTTCGACTTCCCCAGTAATACCGACCTGGCCAGCGTAGAGGACGAGGCGGTGACAGCTATTTCCAACCAGATGATGGAGGACATCTTCAATGCGGCCTTTACGGATTGGTGATTGAACCCGACAAGTTTCTCTTTGGAGTGGCCCGGGCAGAAACTTGTCAGGTTGCGCCCGGCTGGATTGGCCGGTTTATCTCATCAACATCACTTCCCCTCCCAATGCGGCGGTTCTGCCGTCCAGCCTTTCGGCGATGAGTTGATACACATACGGGCCCGGAGGCGCCGGCTGGCCGTTCACCTTACCGTCCCAGCCCAGAGACTCGTCATTCGGCCGGAAATTGGTTCGCTCGAAAAGCAGGGCGCCCCAGCGGCTGTAGATGCGATAGGATTCTATCAGCTCGATGGAGGCATCGGCGTAGGGAATTAAGCGGTCGTTGCGGCCGTCTTCATTGGGGGAAAAGGCGTTGGGTACGTAGATGCCGCTTTCCCGGCGGACAAACACGGTGATCTCCGCTTCGGCCTTACAGCCCAGGCTGTCGGTAAAAAGAGCCTGGTAGGCAGTGGTTTGCAACGGGCGGGCCACCGGCGCCAGGCAGGTGTCGCAGGACAGGAAATCGGGCGGGCGCCAGCGGACGCTCCATCCGCCGGCATTAACCGACGGGCGCAACAGGAGGCTGTCGCCCAGCTTGAGGGTGGTATCTGCAGGCAGGGACAGGATCAGCGGATCGGGTTGCTGAAGGGAGAATTCGTATTGCTTCCGGCATCCCTCGGCATCTTCAACAATAAGGGTATAACCGCCTCCCCGCAGGCCTTCGATAGAAGAAGCGGCCTGCAGGGCGCCTTCCTCCAACCCGATGAAATACGGCCCTACCCCTCCCGTAATGCTGTCTATCACAACCTTGCCGGAGCTTTCTCCCGCGCAACGCGGGTGCAGCAGGGTAAAAGCAGCCTGAAGGTTATTCTCCGCCAGGCTGATGACGGCATCGGCGGAGCAACCCCGGGCGTCGGTAAACGTCAGGCTGTACACCCCGGCCCGGCTTACCGTCACCGACCGGCCGGCAGCGCCGGTAGACCACAGGTATTCCCCTTCCAGACTGGAAGAAAGCTCCACCGTAGCGCCTGTACAGAGGCTGCCCGAGGCCAGTATGGCCGGTTCCGGCAAGGGATAGTCTTCCAGGCGCAGGGTGAGCAGGCTGTCGCAACCATCGGAAGCCGCCAGGGTATCCAGGTAGAGTCCGGGTTCACTCAGCAACTGCCCGTTGAACGGGTAGGTTTCCCCTTGACAGATGGCCGCCTCCAGCGTTCCTTCCCGGTTCAGGACTTCTACCTGCAGGCAAAGGGTTGAGTCGCAGCCGGTAACGGCCGTATAGGCGACACATACCGTGGTGTCGGCATCCGGTTCCAGGAAAAGGCCCTCCCACGTCAGCCGCCCGCCACGGCAAACCGACTGTTGAAACTCGGCATATTCCGGAGCCAGGAAGCGAAGCGAAAAACAATGCGTGGAATCGCATCCCAAAGCAGAAGTATACACCTGGCAGAGGGTGGTATCGGAAAAGTAGGATCCCCCCTGCCATTCGAATGCCTCCCCCTGGCACAATTGTACGTCCTGGTTGGTGAGGACGGTATCCGCGCCGGCCAGGTCCAGCGCCGCCGACGCTGTACAGCCCCGGGCGTCAGTGGCCAGGAGCTGATAAGTCCCGGCGCCCACGCCCGCCAGCGTATCTCCCAGCGGGCCGGAGTTCCATGAGAAAGTATACGGAGCCGTTCCGCCCTGGGCAGCGGCAAAAAGCGTAGCGTTGTCGCCGCAGGCGTGATCCGTATTCGAAGAAACGGCAACGATGAGGCTATCTACCCGCCCTATGGAAAGCGTGTCGGCATCCCGGCACCCCAGGTTGTCGGTTATGGTGACCGCATATTCGCCGGCGGCCAGGCCGGCGCGCTGCTGCAGCAACTGGCCGTCGGCCCAGAGAAAAGAATAGGGCTCTGCTCCTCCCGTTGCAGTGAGGGAAGCGCCGCCGTCCTGGTTGCCGGCGCAGGATTCGTCGGTGACATCGGCAGCCAGGCTCATCACCACAGTACTGTCGATGATGATGGTGGCGATGGAGGGTACGCTGCCGTAAAAAGAGGAGTACATGGATACGATCACTTCCCGGGGCCCCAGGGTGGGTACGGCGGCGTCATTGTGGTACAGGCTGTTGCGGATGGCTTCCTCGAGATCTGCCGCCCGGGCGCCGCCCTGGTTGACCAGCAGCAGGTTGGCCGAATTATTGCCCTGCACGGCCACCTCTCCGCTTCCGGGAGCAGACAGGTATTCCGCCCCGGCGTCGAGGACGCCGATCAACTGCAGGCGGATGGAATCCAGCGGAAAGGGAGAGAACACTTCCACATCCGGCGCCGATACCTGCACCGGCCCGGCGCAGGTAACGCGCCGAAACCCCGTTTCCGGCGCGCCGGAACTATCGTCTTTGTCGAGGTCTACATAGATCTCGCAGGGCGGAAGCACACATTCATTCGCGGTGGAGGCCGACAGGTGAAAACGCTCCAGGGGGCAGAGTTCCGTCAGGGAATAATCCTCGAAGTCGAGCCGGTACAGGATGCTCTCGCCGCTGTCGGCCCCGATGGCGTAGGTAATGATGCTGTCACAGCGGTAAGGATAAGTGAATAGCGCCCGGATCAATGGGATTTCCGGTGGGAAGCTCGCCAGAATAGTGCTGTTGGCGGGGTTGCCGATGTCTATTTCCGCCAGTTCGTTGTTGGCCGTGGTCAGGTAGAACCGGCCTTCGCGGTAGGCGAGCCCGCCGCCGGCCCGCATGCCGGGAGGCAGGCTGCCCAGGTCCGTGAACGCATTGACATCGTAATCATAAGTACCGACCCCATCCCCTACGACGTAGACTAGCCCGTTGTAATCGCAGGCCATGGCCTCCACGTTACGGACCTGGGCAAATTCCCCGTGATAAAAGCTGGAGGCAAAAGGGGGGTTGATGCTGTAAATGCCGTCGGGAAGGCCGCCGGGCCCGATAGACAACCCGTAATAAATGATGCGGCCGTTCTCCAACTGAGCGCTGGCCTGGGCAGTGAGCCCGAACGGCCCGAGGCTGTCTACCGGCGAACAGCTTTCCAGGACCATAGTGTGAAATGTTCTGTCGTAACTGCCGTCCGGCCGCCAGGGTATGGAGTCGAAAGTAAGGAATTGCTGGGCTTGCAATCGTATAAATGCCATCCAACAAAAAAAGCAAAAGGTTAAAAAGGTTTTCATTTAATTGATTTACAGAAACACTGCTGGATCACATCTTCAATAGTTTAAATGAGAAAGAAGAACCATCAGAAAGTTTAAGCCTGAGATAATATAACCCAGGCGGAAACTTTTGATCAATATCAAAAACAAACGCACCTTCCTCAGATTGCTCAATACGTATAGTCTCTTCTGTTCTCCCGATAAGATCTGCAAAGGTGCACCAAATTGCATTCTCAGTTTTATCCTGTAATTTGATGTATACTTTATTTGAAACGGGGTTGGGATATACAACTATCTCATTTACTGGATCATCAGAGTATCCCAATACAGCAATATTGGGATCTACAGGCTTAAATTCAGCTCCTGCAATACAGGTATCACAATAAGATAATTCAAGGTCACCACAAAATTGTTCGAAAAACCTGAGGTTAACGGGGCAATCATTTTCTCCAAATCCTCCCGGGTCTCCAAGCGTTATTTCATCATAGGCATTTTCAACTATTCTTTCGCCAAAAGCAGAGGAAGGCACCGAAACGTGTTCTGTAAAAAATAAGGTCTGGCTCTCATCTAATGTTGTCACGGTAACCATATCAATAAGTTCTCCCTGAGCCACACACCGTTCTACTTTATGACAATAGCAATTACCATCATCATCTTCTCCACTGTCATAACCGGGATCCCCCCAATTCCCATATAAGTATCCTAATACTTCGCCGTTATCGCATTCTATTTTATAACTACAATCGGCATCAAAAATTATTTCATAAGGAGGAGAGCCCGGTATATATGGGTCATCTACATTAACCAGAAAGTCTCCACAAAGTACCTGGTTAAAACAGGAGCCGAAAAAGCCAGATGTAGTAATGGTTCTGTGTCCAATTGAATATGGGCCATATTCATGTTCTCCGCAGCCATCCGTTACCGTCAGGTAATAATCACTTTCTGGCAGGCCGCTCAATTCATATTCGTTGTCTGATCCTGGGGCGCTCCACTGAAAGGAGTAAGGTGGTTTCCCTCCGGAAATATCTTCAATCCGCAATTGCCCTATGTCATAGCTTACACATGCATAAGGGATTGGTTTTTCAACGGCCACTTCAGGTGGAGCGAGGTTAGCAACCACAACTTCAAAACTCTGATAGCATGTTTCCTCATCTGTCACAGTCACAATATAATCTCCAGCATATAAATTGTATATATCCTGGTTGGTATTTCCGTTATTCCATTCATAGGAATATGGTGGATTTCCTCCTGTGACTGTAAGATCAACACTGGATTCGCCTGGACAATCCACATCTACAGTATAATCATAATCCATTTCAGGAAAAGTCCCAATATTGAAATTCCGATCAAATTCTCCAGGTCCTCCAAACGATATTTGCCTGTCACAAAAATCAGTGATGTAATAAATCTCATAGTCTCCTGGTGGTAAACCGTTAAAGTTTACATCCACTACTCCCGGTGGAAGGTTGGCGTCCGTTGTTTTGGAGTACGAATAATAAGACCCACCAGAACTCCCTATAAGTCGCATGGTATAAGGCGGATTACCTCCTGTAATGTGGAAAGTAACTTCTCCGGTATTCTGCTCAGGGCAGGATTTTTGAACCGTATAACCATCCCCACTCAATTGAAAGTCGCCCCGGCTGATGATCTCATCGACGAAGTAATTCCGCTCAAGGGTACATCCCGTTTCAAGGGCGGTAATAATGATCGTATAATTCCCAGTACTCAGCCCTTCGAAGATACCCAATCCGCTCTCAAAAGGAATAAATTCCTCCTCGCCGGTAGTTTCGTCGATTAATGTGTAGGAATATTCATTAGCCCCTATTCCAGTAGAAATGGCGAGGTATATTGCACCATTCATCTCGTCTTCACATTCGTCTTTCACGTAGTCCAGAATTATCTGAGGGCTGGCCTCGCTGACGAGTTCAATTTCGTGCTTCGACTCACAGCCGGTAGCGTCGCTTACTATTAAGGTGTACAACCCCTGGGCAAGGCCCTCCCAGGGCAAATCATAGGAATTTCCACTCTCATCGAAAAGTACATAGTCGTAGGGGGGAACGCCGCCGCCAGAGGGGCTGACCATTCTGATCAACCCGTCTTCCGCTTCACAATCGGAAGGGCCGGTTATTTCCAGGAACGGGAGCGTAAGTTCATTACATCCCGTCAGGCTTTGCTGTATCGTGCTTAGGCACATGCTTCCGTCCTTTGCCGTTATGTAATAAGGGCTGGCCGGGCAAAGGTTGGAAAAAGTGTAGGTATCGGAGCTAAGTTGTACCGGCCCTGCAACAACATTTCCGTTTTGATCCCTGAGGGTTACTTCCGTGCCCGCCACTCCGGAGACGGTAATGCTGCCGTTACAGCCTCCCTCTGTTGGTTGCTCAAAGGCGGCAACGGCCAGCAGCCCGGCGTCGCTGGGTACGGTGAGGCCGAAAGTTTTTTCGATCATACAGCCGTTGTCATCCACGACCGTCAGGGAATAGGTTCCCGGCGACAGGCCTTCGATGGCGTAGGGCGATGTTTCCCCGGTGCTCCACATCCACAAATAGGGCGGCGTGCCTCCGGAGGGGCTTTCCTCACCATAACTGATCGAACCATTATCGGCGTTGCAATTTTCCGGCCGGACAATAGCAGGGCTTGCGCCCATTTCAAAGCCAGGGCAGGATAATACCTCCGCTTCCAGTTCAATCCGGCAGTAAGAACCATTGCCGGGGAACACATTGGGCAAAACAGATATATTATAGGTTCCAGCGCATAAATTTTCCAGGACGACATTTTCGTCAAACGGCCAGGCGATGGTATATAGGGTCATGGACTCATAGATCCCTCCGCCGGTAACTTGAAAAATGATATCCGGGCTTCCGGTATAGTATATATTCACAGTGATACTGCCGGTACAATCACCATTGGCATCAGGCTGCACTTCTACAATTTCCACCAGCAAGTCTGCTAAACCTGGTTCACTATCCATTGAAATAATATGAGAGAAAACACTCCGGCACCCCCTGGAATCGGTAATGGTCACCGAATACATACCGGGCGACATGCCGCTTATGGCACTACCCGTTCCCCCGTTACTCCATTCAAAAGAATAAGGCGGAGTCCCATTCAAAATACTTTCCGGAGTGTAAGTGATAGAGCCGTCGCCCTCTTCTTCATCACAATTCGTCGAGTGAACGATTACCGGTTTTGCGATAAAGGGCGCACATTCTTCGACTTTTTCCTGAAGCAGCAACGTGCAGCCGTTTGCATCGATCACTTCAATATGGTATTCCCCCGGGCACAGGCCTTCAAAGGGGTAAACCTGGCTGTTGCCTTCAAAGTGGATGCTCTCTCCCGAGCCTTCCAGGAGAATCTCAAAAGGCGGCGTCATGCCCCTGATCTCCATCTGAATACTTCCGCTGCATCCTCCCTCCTCCGAATTGATAACAGTAGCTAATAAGTTAGCCTCTATACTACACAACCGTTGCAATAGGTGGGATTGATCGCCACCCCTGACAAAACCCGGCTCCCAGCTGCAATCCGGCTGGATCTCGGGAAGGACGGCGCACCCCAGCGTATTATCCAGATAACCATTCATGTTAAGCAGGTAATACTGCTGCGGGCCGGCGCCCTTTCCGGAAAAGGAAAGCCTTTGATTGACAATGCCTCCGTTCAGGATCTGGGAAGTGTTGGCCGTAAATTCAAACACCCATCCCGTACCGGCTTGTATTTCCGACCCTCCCAGGCTCAAGCCGGCGCCTAATAATTCCAGAGTGATCGAAGACAACGGCTGGCTGCTGACAACAGTAACTAAAACCGGAGCATCGTTAGCCAGAGCGTCTAAGGCTTCATCACTGATCTCAACGCTTTCATCCTTGACGTATTTGAGGCACCCCTGGGAATTCGGCAGCCATTTCGCCCGGTAAACGGGCTGGTATACGCCTCCAACCTTTACGAATACCTCAACCCGGCTCAAATAGGGAGGATATACAACCTCTCCGATCTCCACCTCCCAACACCCGCTGGCCTGGCACCCGGCGATGTCCGTCACCGTCACACAATATTCGCCCGCACTCAGCCCGGCGGCCTGGGAGCCATTCACCCCGATCGGATATTCCGGCCCGGCCCAGGAATAACTCACCGGCCCACTTTCTCCGTGAACGGTGAGGGAAACCGCCCCGTCCGGCCCCTCGGCGCATTGCAGGGGCGTCACCACGGCGTCGAGCGTTATTCCCGGAAGGGCCGGAATGGTGAAAGCGGTGCTTGCCGTGCACCCGTTGGCATCGGTGACGGTGGCCTCATAATCTCCCGCCGCCAGCGCGGAACGGTATAAACCGGTGACGCCATCGCTCCAGGTGACGGTGTAGGGCGGGGCGCCTCCTTCCGCTGACAGCGCTACAATGCCGTTGGCCGCTTCCGGGCAGGTGGCAGGGGTGATGGCCTCGGGGAAGAGGTTGAGGGACGGGCAGGCGGGGATTTCGATATTGTAGGAGAAGGTGCAATCATAAATATTTGTAACGAACAAAGTATATAGCCCAGGTTCACGAACATCAATGGGCTCTTTATATTCTGATACGTAGTTATACGGCCCGGCCCAACGAAAGGAAAATGGGCCGGCGGCCCCCTCTGCGATTACAGAAAATGCCTTCTGAGGAGGCCCTCCACAAAGACAATCGTCCACATTAGAAGTAACAGAGATCTGGGCTTCAGTGAAATTGAAAATAGAAAGAAAGAACGCGGTTGTGATTAAACATGCTTTCATGATATATTCATTTCTTTTTAAACTTCTTGTTCAAAAATATGGAGGGTGAAATGATGATCCAGAACAAATAATTTTCCTTGGGAATAATCGACTTTCCGAATAGCCGGCATAGTATTTTCTGCCTCTTCAATCTGCCCACTCCAAACAACCGCTTTCTTCTCGCAGCTGAAAATACCAAAGCGGTTGTTACTGACTCCCTCCCAGAAGTAAATATGGCCGCCTTCCCAGGCACCAAATTGATTCATACGCAACTGATGTTGCTCTGAACTCTCCTGAAAATCAAAAATGTGGTAGGATGGTATTGGCTCTTTGAGGTTGACTTCCCCGTAATAATGATTAAAGCCTCCGAACAACACCCCTTTTTCTGCATCTATTTGCGTCCCGTTGCCGAATGGCCTTCTCTGCTTTTTCTCTTCTTGGCTCCATCCGGCTGGGTAATGTTCCGGCTCGCTGATACTGTATTTTTCCCGGCCAGATTGTAGGTCCAGGCCAAGTAACGCAACTTTATCACTGTTTACAGCTAGCCATAAAGTATCCTCGTACACTCCGATGATTTGGGTGAGCGTTGCTTGCATCGGAGGTGTTTTCTCGCCATAGTCTTTTGTTGACCAGTTGTATTTGGAGGAAAGGGAATATTCCCACAAAGTTCTTCCTCCAATATCCATTAATACAACTGAAGTGTTGTTTTTTTCAGTTGTTATCCTTTTGCCTTGCAGAACCTTTCCGACAAATTCCCCTTCAATTTCTATGTAGACATTTTTTGAAAAGTCATACAGAAAATGAGAAAAATTTCCATTTATTTTTCTTGATACAATAACCTTATCCTCATTAAGAGAGTCTGTTGAACAACTAAACCCTTCTGCAAACAATTCACAATTACGGCTTTTGGTATCCAAGATATAGCTATCAGGTTTCCATGTGGAAAAAATTAATTTTTCCCCATATAAAGTAAAAGAAGATACATTTGGTATTGGGACTTTCTCGTCATCCAAATACAACGTTTTTGAAAACAATGACCCAGTGTTCAAGTAAGCAACAAAGCCGTTTTTTACTTGAAAGTCAGAAACATTTTCAATTTTATCCATCAATTTACAAGTCATTACAGCGCTACTATGAAATTATAAAATGGATTATTAATTTCGCCAATCATGCCCTCAAACATTGCAAAGGCTTGTACCGGATCAGAAGTATTCGGAAAAAGGTCATTTCTGAGCATTTGATTATTCCATATCACATCAAAAATTTCCGTTTTATTGTTTCCAGAATTAATAAAGGACCTTATTCCTGTTTTTGCGTCAATTGTACTGATCTTTGCTTCATTAAAAATATATTTCAACTCTGATATTCTCGAAATACTAGCCATATAGTTTTTAAACTGCGGCAAAGGCACATTGGAAGCGTTTTGATAGCTTTTATACTCTATCAGTTTCAGGTCTCCTACACTAGATTGAATCATCTCTACGTCAAACCTGCATCCACCACAAGGTAGTCCTTCCCCTTCAAATTCCATATCGATCTTATTGACTTTACCAGCATCCACCGCATCGGTATTCATGTGCCTCATGGCATGGTAGAAACCATCCTGGCTGAAGGGTTGGTTAGAATAGGGAGGTACCTGGAAACCTGCTTTCCCGGCAAACTTGTTGGTATAAGTATAAATGGCGTCAAGATAAATATCCGGGGTTTCCGGCAACCATTGATACCCCGTATTTCCGCAGGTAGAACACCTTCCTGCATACCGGTTAATGATTTCAATGTAATGTGCTTTTCCCGCCTCCGGGCTTCCGCCTGCCAATTTCACAAGAAATGTGTTATCACTCAAGTGTGCATCCATAGACTGGAGCACTTCAATAGCAACCCTTTTTTCCTGGCCTACTCCGGCGCCGAATAAATCTTCCCAATGTTTAAAAAGCCCAGGATTTGTATTCAATATATTTAGTAAAGGATCGGCATTATTGGCATTAGATGTAATGTCCTTGAATAGATCCAGCATCAGTTCATCAGAAAACCCTTCCCTGGCCGCTTTCTGCCATACCCTATAAGCTTCGTCATTACCTTCTTCAATCATTTTGAGGACGACGGCGGCATGGCCCGCTGTGCCGGAAGTTGTTGCAGTGTTGAAGATCCAGTTCCAGCAACGGGAAGCTTCCGTAGGGGAAAAGCCCAAATCCCGCATCCGCTCTATTTCTTTTATGGCGTCAATAGCCCTGTATGAAGAAGAGCCATTCGTTAACACAATTTTGATTATAGCAAATGCATTGGTGACCGGCCTGCCATTATACTCTAAAATGATACTACCTGAGCGGAATGCTGCGACAAAGCTAAACCCCACCGACGCACCTGAAATAGCGGCATTCAAATAATCCCCCTCAGCTGTATACCATATTGCATTGATCCCATCGGCAATATCCCCGGCACCGGGTATAAGGCCGATCACATCAAGCGCGTCGTGGCCTGATTCCTTGATCACATCCGCCAGGGCGCTCAAAAAATCCATCAATTCCGGATAAGTGGGAGGATCCCAAGGTTCCCAATCTCCCAGGCAATTGTATCGCCGGTAGGTAGGCACGGAACTACCCTGCTCGAAAAATCCGTATATAAAATCCAGCCCCCCTGCCACATTTTTCACCGTGAAGATCCAGCCATCAGAAACACCGGGAGGGTGAATATGTGGTTTGAGATTGACCGTCAGGGGCTGATTAAAGGCCTGGTTAGAGATCCCTGCCTGACAAATGTATAGCCCGTAGGCTTCCTCTTCGTCCGGGCCTGCCACGTAGTCCGTCCGCCCAGTGAACGCGGCGACCAAGCTCCCATCCCCTATCGCCAATGGGTCGGCATCCTGCGGGTCAAAAGCATAATTTTCGTAGTGGACCAATACATGCGTAAGTGGGCAGGGAAGGGGCTGAAGAGAACCAAAACTTGCTTTAACAGGAGACTGTCCCAGGTTCTGAACATCAAATTGGTATTTCTCAGAAGGGTTCAGTTGGTTAATGTAACCAACAAATTCCTCACACCCCTTTTTAACTCCGGCCCGGAACCTGCCCCTATAGCCATTAGGTTCATTTAAGGTAAAGGCCGTCAAGGCTTCATTATCAATCTTATCTTTATACTTTTGAACGACATTAAAAGTAACCCTTGCTCCGGATTGTACCCAGACCGGCATGCCTGACGGAGACACGCCCACTACCGGATCAGTGTGAGTACAGGGGCCTACAGGGGCATAAGGCGTGGCATCAAATATCAGTAAATTACCTACGGCAGTATTGTCAATCGCTACTCCACTTGTAACCGGCAAAGTATCCACATACACTTTCAGCGTTTCATGGAACAAAATATCCAGGATCTGTTCGTCCTTTGAGGCGTAGGAATATATTTCATTGTCATTGGATACTACCTCCATCACCTGGCTGAGGTATACCCCGAAATTTACTCCATCAGTCTCTATCCCATCCTGTGTATTTACCCGGATAACCATGCAATCATTATCTCCCGGCCGGTCTATAAAATGTATCCAAAAACCAACATCCGTATTGTCAAAAGTTGCTGCATTCGATTCAAAAAAAGAACTTTGCTGACAAATATTGTCATCCATTGTGATCAGCCCGGCCAATTCATTACCGCATACATTGGCCTCGCTCAAAAACCCGTCCAGCAGGCAGGCGAGATTGGTAATGACGTTGGCAGAGCCTTCAAAACTGAAGCCCAGGCCATTGGTCCTATCTTCAACATAATTATTGCAAATGAACCTATTTTGAACGGCCGATGTCCCCTCATCAATGGTCACATCGATACATACAAACCCTTCTTCCTCAAAAGCATTTTCTAATGACCCTGGACCCTCTACCTTTCCAATGACAATCTCGCCTCTTGATGTACAACCATTCGCCGCTTTCCCTTCCACCTGATACGTACCGCCTTCTGAAACAGTAAGAAAGCCGTCGGTTGCTCCGTCGATAGGCATACCTTCATGAAACCATTTAAAATCAAGGCCCGCCCCTCCATTTACAGAAATAGTGGATTGCTCCCCACTGCAGATCATTAACGAAGTGGCCGTAACATCCAAAGAGGGGTATTCTATGGTTAAGTTGACGTCGTCCTGGCCTATGAATTCTCCTTCGGAAGTCGTTACATAAACGAAATAGGTAATGTTCTGTGTTGGAGAAGCTTCCGGCATGGCGGCCGCCGGGTCGTCTAAGCCATCGGCAGGCTCCCATAGGTAACAATAATCTACTCCTTCTTTAGGGTGAGGCGCAGGCAGGCAGCCGGTTCCCAACTGCACTGTTTCTCCTTCACACACCGTTCTGTCAGGCCCGGCGATACCCGGGCAAGGCGCCACTTCAACCACCAATTCTGATATGGATCCAGCCACCCCTCCATCAATTCTGAAAGTATAAGCTACCGTGGAGTTATCCAACTGAGGAGATAAATTAAAACATTGGCTGGTAATTTCTCCAGCCGGAAAAGTAATATTCAGAGGAGAAATGAAATCTGTGAAATGGGGCGCACCATCACCGTCGAGAGTGATAGCCACCTCCAGATCTGTAGTGGGAGCTTGGCTAATATTCAAACAAACTTCTTTATTACTCCCTACATAAACTTGTATGTTACTCTCCTGAAAGGAGACTAAGAGATCGGCGTTTCCTCGCGACAACAAGCCAAAAATCAAAAAAAACGCGCCAGCAAAATATTTCCGGATCATACGTCAAAAATTTTCTATGTTTAATTCACTCTTTTCAAAATATACCTCTCCCACCCCTCCCGTTTCCCACAAACGGAAGGCCGCAGCCGTTCTGCCCGTACAATACTCCAGCTATCCAATGAATGGACATACCACTCATTGTTATATACGCCTCTGGCTTGCAATCAGGGTGTTAAACCCGATTCTATCGCATCCTTTTCGAGGGCATCACAATGCCATTTCCGAAGAAGCCTGTTCACTGCAGGCAAAATAAAGCACGCACCTTATATTCTGCCTTACAGGACAACCCATTCGGACTCCATTGACTTGATCGTTCTCTATGAAAAATTCGTGTAGGACGGCAAATAAAAATTGCCGCTGTTTTGTGTTTTGAATGGTTATAGCGCTTAGTAGATGCCAAAAAAAAACAAAATTTTGTAAAAACCAAATTTGGCAATCATTTTTTTATATGAAATTCTATTGCCAGTAAAGGCGCCTCACAAATTCAGCCAATACGTCACCTTCAGCACCAACGCCCGGTTCTTTTCCCGCGGGTTTTGGAAGAACCGGTCCGAGAAGTAGTTGTCCGTATACACCAGGAACACATCCGATACCGGCCGGAAGCGCCACTGCAGGCGGCTGTTGATGTTGACGTTGTTGGCCTGGGTGTTGTACTGCAGGAAAGTGCTGAAGAAGAGGCTGCGCGAGAAGGACAGCTCGGCGCGCGGGCCGACGAGCCAGAAGCTGGCGCTGTTGTAGGGATC
>CAYQKY010000209.1:7809-13629 GCA_964418125.1 uncultured Phaeodactylibacter sp. | reverse complement strand
GCAGCGTAGCGAACTGCTCGTCACACTCGATCGGCACCGTCCGCGGCGGGAACTCTACGTCCAGGTCGTCCGGGCGGTTCAACGTGATCGTTTGCGTGCAGGTGCTGGTGTTGCCCTCATCGTCAACGGCCGTGAACGTACGCGTGATGATGATCGGCGCGCAGTCGCCGGCAGTAGTATAGGTGTCAACAAAAGATACACTGGCGGAGCCGCAGTTGTCGTCAGCAGTGGCAGCGCCCGTGATGGCCAGGCTGGCCGGGTTGTTGAAGATCAGGTCGAAGTCTTCGCAGAAGAGTTCCAGCGTCACGCTCACGTCGCGGCTCGGCCAGATCTGGTCGTTGTTCACCACCATCGGTTCCCACGTCTGCGGGTTCAGCACGATGGAGGAGGAGAACAGGCCGACGCGGCTGTTGCCGCCGTCCGGGCAGATGTCTACCGTGTAGCCGCCGGAACCGGCAGGGCCGGCGATGTCGTCGTCGGTGGTCACCCACAGGTAGTAGGTCTGGCCCGCGATCAGCGGCAGGCTCAGGCGCAGGTACGGCTCGTCGTTGGCCAGCGGCGGAGTGACGTCGTCGATCGGCTCATCCTGGAAAGCGATGATGTTCTCACAGGGGTTCGTCGGAGAGAAACCGCCCTGGAACAGCGCAATGGCGCTCTCGTCAATGGTAGAGCCAAAGTCGTCAGACACCAGGATGGTGTAGTAGTCCGTGCGGTCTACCTGGAACGGGATCAGGTCATAGTAGTGCAGCCCCGGCTCGATGCTCGAGGTCGTCCCGCCTCCGTCGATGAAGCAGGAGAAGTTCAGAGGCTCCATCTGCAGGTCGCCGTCTTCCAAAGTGCCGTCGGTAGTGAAGCAGTCGAATACGACAGTACCTTCGTCGGTGTTGTCCGGGCAGTTCAAACCAGGAGCAGCCTTGTCTTCGGCGATAATGTAACCCCAGCAGGGTTCGAAGCCGCTGGCCGGCCCTACACCCGGCGCCAGGCTCACCTCGTAGATGAACGTGCCGCTACCGTCTACAATATTGCCGTTGGACGGATCGTCATCGTTGACGATGATCACCACAAAGTCGTCCTCGGAGAGGCATCCAAAGCTGCCTTCCAGAACCATATCAGGCGTGATGAAACGCTGGCAGTCTGCATTCAGCGTCACATTCAAGTCGTAGTTGCACAGCAGGTTCGTCGGGTCCGGGGCCGGGCCCTCAGTGACGACGATCCTAAAGTCTTCCACCCTGACGTTGCCACTGGCATCCTCAGCGGTGATGACCACATCGTAGATACCCGGTACTGTTACCGTGTAGCAGTAGCGGTTCCCGATTACCGGAGTCAGCTCGAGGCCGCCTATCGTTACAACCGGCGCCAGGTCGCCGTCGCAGGCGTCGGTGGCGGTCACCTCGAAGCAAACTTCCTCGGCGCCGTTGTCACAAACGTCGAGCACCACATTGATGTCCTGTGAAGGATATACAATGATCGGGTCGGAGCTCGGCCCCTGCGAGACATGAATGTCGAAGGAACAGGTGCTGGTATTTCCTACATCATCAGTGGCCTCGTAAACCACGGTGTAAACACCCAGGCCAAGAGAAGTACCCGGAGCCGGGCCGGCAACCTGAACCAGCGTTACATCCGAACTGCAGTTGTCCGTTGCCGTAACTGTCCATGTCGGCGGTACACCCGGCACACAGTTGAACAATTCTGTGTAGATATCGGAGGGGCAATCCAATACCGGCGCTTCATCATCTACCAGCGTCAGTATAACATCACAGGCCGTGCTGTTGCCTGAATCGTCGGTTACGGTAATGGTAACCACCTGCTGATCGCCGTGGGCGCCGCCAAAGGGCGTACCGGCGGCCGGGCTCTGCGTGATAATGAGGCCACCGGAAGCCATACAGTTATCCGTAGCGCTTACCTGAACAGTAAGGTCAGGGACCTCCGCGGCACAGTCACCCTCGCCATCAAAGCTGGTGAGGATATCCTGATCCGGAGCACAAGCGGTGATCACCGGCTCGTCATTATCCACCAGGGTTAGCGTAGCCTCACAGCTCACGCTGTTGCCGGCGCCATCGATAACGGTGAAGGTGACTACCTGCTGCGTACCGGCCGAACCACTGATAATGGTGCCGGCAGCCGGGTTCTGAACGATGATCAGCTCATTCACCGGCGTACAGTTGTCTATGGCCACTACATCACCCGTCAGGTCGGGGATAACCCCTTCGCAATCGTTGCTATTCGTATAGATATCCTGATCCGCCACGCATTCCAGAATGGAGGGTTCCTCGTCACCGTACAGGGTGATGGTGGCCTGGCAGCTTACGCTGTTGCCGGCCTCATCGGTTACGGTGAAGGTGACCACCTGCTGGTCGCCGTCGACGCTGCCGAAAGGCGTGCCCGGAGCCGGGCTCTGCGTCACCGTCAGGGCGGAAGCATCTGCGCAATTATCCGTAGCTACGACCTGGGCAGTCAGGTCAGGCACCAGCCCTTCACAGTCTCCGCTGCTATTGGCCGTTGCCGACACGATCTGGTCCGGCACGCAAGCTACGATCACCGGATCTTCATCATCTGTCAGGGTCAATGTAACTTCACAGGTAGTGCTGTTGCCCACTTCATCGGTTACAGTGATCACCACCACCTGCTGGCCGCCGTGAGCGCTGCCGAAGGGCGTGCCGGCGGCCGGGCTCTGCGTGATCGTCAGGTTGGCGGAAGCCGAACAGTTGTCGTCAGCTATGACTTCATCCGTCAGGCCGGGCACCAGGCCTTCGCAATCGCCGGCGCTGCCCGTGCTGGAGAGCACATCCTGATCGGAAGCGCAGGCCAGGATGGTGGGATCTTCATCGTCCACCAGCGTCAGCGTGACATCACAGGCCGTGCTGTTGCCGGCTTCATCGGTTACAGTAATCACCACTACCTGCTGGTCGCCGTGGGCACTGCCGAAGGGTGTGCCGGCGGCCGGGCTCTGCGTGATCATCAGGTTGGCGGAAGCCGAACAGTTGTCGTCAGCCGTAACTTCATCCGTCAGGCCGGGCACCAGGCCTTCGCAATCGCCGGCGCTACCCGTGCTGGAGAGCACATCCTGATCGGAAGCGCAGGCCAGGATGGTGGGATCTTCATCATCCACCAGGGTCAGCGTGACATCACAGGCCGTGCTGTTGCCCACCTCGTCGGTAACCGTGATCGTAACCACCTGCTGGCTGCCATGAACGCCGCTGAAGGGCGTACCGGCGGCCGGGCTCTGCGTGATCGTCAGGTTGGCGAACTCAGAGCAGTTATCATTGGTGGCCACCTCATCCGTCAGGTCGGGGATCAGCGCTTCGCAGTCACCCGTTCCATCCGAGCTAACCAGCACATCCTGATCGTCCGGACAGTTGGTAATGATGGGATCTTCATCGTCCACTAACGTGACGGTAGCCGTGCAAGTAACCGAGTTGCCGTCCTGGTCGGTAACCGTAATGGTAACCACCTGCTGGTCGCCGTGGGCGCTGCCGAAGCTGGCGCCGGCGGCCGGGCTCTGAGTAATGGAAGCGATGGTGCAGTTGTCGGCAGCGTCCACCTGCCCGGTGAGGTCAGGAATAGCGCCGCTGCAGTCGCCCATGCCGTCAGAACTGGTGGGCACATCCAGATCCGGTGCACAGGAAATGATCACCGGATCTTCATTATCGATGACGTTCACGTCAAAGGAACAGGTATTTGAGTTGTCTGCATTGTCCGTGATCGTGAACTCAACGGTCGTCGTACCCAGCGGGAAGGCGGCGCCGCTGTTCAGGCCCTGTGTCAAGCTAATGGAATAGCCGGGGCAGTTGTCTGAACCAAGAGGCGAAGCGTAAGTCACTACCGCCGAGCAGAGGCCAGGCCGGGTGAATACAGTAACGTCCTCCTGCGGGCAGGTGATCGTCGGGACAATCGGGTTTTCCACGGTGATCGTATAGCTGATCACATCGCCTACGTTGAGGATGAGGTTGGCGCCCGGGTCGATCATATCTACTTTAGTAACGACGAGGCCACCCGTTATGGGGCTCACGACAACGCCGTCACCATCGTCTTCATCATCCGGATCATCTTCCACGTTCGTATCTCCATCGGTATCGACGCCATTATCGGGATCGGAGTCAATATCAATGCCTACAGCCCCGGAAACCTCCGCCAGGTTTATGTAAGTTCCTGTCGCATTGACCGAAGCAGTGATCTCGATGCTTGTGCTGACGCCCGAGGCCAGGCCGCCGACATCCCAATCGCCGGTAGCGTCGTTGTACTTGCCCCCGCTGTTATCGCTTACATAGGTAAAGCCGCCGGGAAGCAAATCCCTAACCATGACATCGAGGGCGTCATCCAGGCCGGCGTTCGCTAAAGTGAGGGTAAAGGTGACATCGCTTCCGATAAGGGGAGCCGCTTCGTCCACCGACTTGTCCAATGACAGGTCGATACAGCGAATGATGATACAGGCATCCTCTACCGGTGCGCCATAGGGCAGGCCGCTCAGGCCGTCATATTCCCAGTTATTGTGTTGTACATTTTCGACGGCGGGAGAAGAATCCTCCAGCGGATCGGGGTTGGCCAGGGTGATGACCACGCCGTCGTCGCCGGTGATAAAGCCGCCGGCAAAGACGTCTTCCTCGAGGTCCCACACCACGGGCGGACAGAAATTGTTGAGGTTCGCATTGGGGTCCACTACGTCGAAGCAGATCTGGAACACTTTGGTCCAGGTGACAGTGGACAGGGTAATGGCGCCGTTAGGGCCGGTGAGTTGTATCGCACCGTTGACCCATTCGGGAGCGCCGGTGAAGCCAAAGCCGGCAGGCCCCTGAGCCGCCGGGAAAGTGGTCACATCCGGAGGCGTGGGCGCCACCTCGCCGTATCCGCCCTGGAAATCGGTAAATGCCGTGAATTCCAGCTCGCTGTCATCATAGAAGAAGCGGACGTTGGTGCCGAAGAGCTCCTGGCCGGGGGTGTCGGAAATATATTCGACATCCAGGCAGTAGGTTTCGTTGGCGCAGTCGTACGTAGGGTTGGCGAGGCGTACCGTCACTACCGGCACAGGAGCAGGAGCAGCCGGCAGGATGATAACGGTCGGGTCATCCGGCGCCGGGGTTGATGGGTTGTCCGAGGCGTTGTCATTCACGGGGTTGCCGCCCGGATCGTCGCCTGTCGCCGAGGCCTGGTTGGAAAAGCTGCCGGCGGCGATGTCCGCCTGGTTTAAAGTATAACTGGCGGTAAATGTCGAATTATCCGAGGCGCCCGGAGCGAGGCTGGCCAGTGGGCCGCCGCTGACCGTAACGCCCGGCGTCGGGTCACTGACGGTGATGTTCGTCAGGATGACGTTGCCGGTGTTCCTTACCGTAAAGGAATAGGTGATCGTCTCCCCTATTTCGGCGATGCCGTCCCCATCGTCATTCCAGGTACCGGTTTTTTCCAGACTGATGCCTGGAGCTTGTTGTACCGGAATTACCGATACCCCATCGCCATCATCATCATCATCGGGATCATCTTCGACATTCATGTCTCCGTCAGTGTCTACTCCGTCGCCAGGCGTGGAGTCGGTGTCGGCCTCATCCACGGCAGCCACTTCCGCAAGCGTGAGGTACGGGCCAGTGGCATTTACGGTAGCCGTTATAGTAAGAACGGTGGAAGCTCCACCGGCCAGAGAGGATATCGTCCAGTCGCCGGTTGCAGAATTATATGCCCCACCACTGTCATCGCTGCTCCAGCTGAAGCCGGCCGGCAAGGGCGCCGATACCGTTATATTATTGGCCGGGTCAAAACCGGCGGCATTTTCGAGAATGACGGTAAATACTACCGGATCACCAACAAGAGGGGTGGCGTTATCTACCGATA
>CAYQKY010000209.1:0-7709 GCA_964418125.1 uncultured Phaeodactylibacter sp. | reverse complement strand
ATGACGGTAAATACTACCGGATCACCAACAAGAGGGGTGGCGTTATCTACCGATATATCTATGGAGAGGTCAACCAACAGGCTGCCGCCGCAGTTGGGCGAGATGCAGATGTCCTCTACCAGCTCGCCAAAGGGAGGGGCTGTACTGGCGTTGGGATCAAAGTACTGCCAGTTGTACTGCACCACATTCTCGGTGGAAGGCTTGGAATCGAAATTGGGGTCAGGGTCGACCAGCGTGATCACTACCCCATCATCGCCGGCGGGGAAGCCGCCGTTGCCGGGGTTGAACTCCAGGTCCCAGACCAGGCTGGGGCAGAAATTGTTGAGGGCTGCGGGGTTATCCACACTGAAGCAGGCCTGGAAGAGCTTCGTCCAGCCGGTAGTGGATACCGGGATGGGCGTCGCTCCGCTGTTCGTCTTCGAAACGGCGCCATTCACAAAGGTGGCGTCGCCGCTGAAGTTGAACAGCGCCGGGCCAGCGCCGGAAGCGAGTTGGACAGAAGGGGGCAAATAGGGATTGGAACCGTTAGCCCCCGTATACCCTCCCTGAAAATCCCGGGTGTTGATCAGGGTCAGTACACTTTCGTCATAAAAAAAACGAAGGTTGAGGCCGAAGATCTCTTCGCCCGGCGTATCGGATTGAAACTCGACATCTACGCAGTATTCGCCGCTGTTGCAATCATATTGTGGATTGGCAAAACGCGCGGTGACCACTGGCGTCTGGCCGAAAAGATGAAATCCTCCAAACCATAAGAGGAAAGAAAGGACGAGCGTCGATTTACGGATTAAACCGTTGTTAGTTTGGCGCTGGATAGAGGGTAAAAGTTGTCTCATTGTCCGATGGTTTTCGAAAGGCGCTGGCTTGCCTAACTTTGTTTTTACAAATTCCTGATTGAGTGATCTTTATTGGTTGTATTCACCTGGCTTGAGGGATTGGCCATGAAGAAGGCGCTTTGCCTGGCTTCCGGGCCGGATACCCCTTTGTGCATATTTGTAAACCTTTGATATTCAAAACCTCGCAAGAAGGGCTCATTATAGCCTCTCCACAGCGGGTAGTAGGCATTGGTTTTGCAGAAGCCGAAATCTGATGCGCCAGGATGGCGCCGTTGGACCGGTTGATGGGTTGATAAGTTGGCGGGGTTGATTGGGCGACTGCGGGAAGGTGCAGCAGAATGGAGCCCGGCAGAACACCTGATCCGCAAAACGGCGGATCCAGAACAGCCGACGCTGGCTGAGGCGTTATCCCCAGGCCAAAGTTCAGCTGTTGATGAATTGGAGTGATTTCCGCCGCCGGCTGGCCGCTTTCATCAGCAACCCGGCCGGCATTCCAACCTACGGCGAGAAACAGCGTGCCCGATAGCACAAACAGCAAAAGCTTCCGGGAATACCCAAGAGGGGGTAGCCCTGAAGCCGCACCTGAAAAAATACCTTTCCCTTCCGCCCGCACATTGCAATTGGCCCCGCCAATATTTCCGGCAGAAAGGTCAAAAGCCAAGTAATTATCCCAGTCGTTCATGTATGATCATGATTTGTTGATATAGCAATCCCCTTTCGCAAGGGGGCATTTTCCTGCGATCGTTGTGTTGTCAGGCAGTTTTATGATTATGTCGTCGTTGTTTGGGAACAATTTGCTGGCCGAACAAAAAAGCTATTTTGCTCAGGCGCGGCACCCACAAAGTGGCTTCGGCACCTGAGCAATAGCTCTCGTATACAGATTGTTACATCTGCATTTTTCAACAAACTAGTTACTACCCAATTTAAATTTATTCTATTCCCAAATCGTTTTTTCAAGATTTGCCCCAGAAGCCAAGGGCCCTGCGATATTTCAAAGGTAATTCATCATTCCTCCGGGGAGGGGGACAGATTTCTGGTTTTACATACCCTGAGGCAAAGCTCAAAAGCCCACATTTTCCAAAAGAAATCATTATCTTGTAAAACGTAAAACAAGAACCATGGCAACAGCAGAAAGAGCGGCAAGCCTGTCCCCGATACAGGAAATAGTGGAATTTGGCGGAGAAGTGGTCGTGAAGGGCCTGAGCAAGCAGCAGTTCTACCAACTGGCTGAACACCACCCGGAACTTTTGATGGAACGGGAAAAAAATGGAGATATCTGCATCATGACACCAGTGAAAGGCGGAAGTGGTTTCAGAGAGAATAACCTGTCCTATTATCTGACGGACTGGGCAAAGAAACATGAACAGGGCATGGTTTTCAGCCCCAGCACCGGTTTTGACCTACCGGATGGATCGGTCAAATCACCTGATGTGGCCTGGATCAGTAATGAAAAGGTGGCGCACCTCCAAACCGGGCAGATCGAGGAAGAATTCATTTCCACTGTTCCGGACTTTGTCGCCGAGCTCCGCTCAAAGAGCGACAAGCTGAAAAAATTACAGAAAAAGATGAGGGAAACCTGGATAAAAAATGGGGTGCGTCTGGCCTGGCTGATCGACCCCTACGAGGAGAAAGCCTATATATACAGGAGCAACGGAACTACAGAAGCAGTTACTGATTTCGGCCGGGAGCTTTCCGGAGAAGACGTGCTGCCGGGCTTTGCCCTCGGCCTGTCCCAGTTCAGGTTATTCGGGAAGATTTGAAAGTGGCCCCTCCAAAAAAAACCGCCCCGGAATTGCTCCCGGGGCGGCTGTCCTATTCAGTACTTATCCATGTGGATCAGAGCTTTGAGGTTTTCGAAACCTCAAAGCTCTCGAACTCTAGTCTCTAGGTACACTGGTAAACTTGCCGTTATTCAGTTCCCAAACGCGGCGGTCGTTGAAGTTCGTATCGCCGTTCAGGTTGTAGTCTCCAGTGCGGTACTTGGCAATGTCGCCGTTCTCGGCCTCCCAGTAGGTGCGGTCATCGAAGTTGATGTCCGTATCGGAATCGCCGGACAGCGTCTGGTTGCCATTGCCGCCGTGCATCGCCCAGACACCAGGCAGGATCTCCTTCTGGCCGACATAGCCGAAGCCAAATGGATCCACCAGGTAGCTCTGTTGAACGCGGAAGTCGTAGCTGATCACTCCAGCGGTAATGGCGATCGGTTCGTGCGACATCACGATCAGGTGGTTGCGGTGCTCGATCACCAGGTAATAGCTCTGGCCGAGGTCGACATCACAGCAATCGAAGTCATCAACGAACTGTATACTTCCATCCTCGTGCAGCAGGGCTGCGGCCTGACAGATCGGGCCGCCGGCGCCGTTGGGGTTGTCTCTGAGCGAGACCAGTACCCAGTCAACAACCGTCGAGGGATAACCAGCGTCGCCAAACAGCGGGTCGCCCATGGAGTCGAAGTTGTCGCCTTCGGCGCCGAAGTAGTTCCAGGGAGCGATATCGTAAGGCTGCCCGGCGGGCGTATACTGTACGCCCAGGAACAGGTCTTCCAGCGTCTGGCCCGGCAGGAGGCGCAGGCCGTTCAGGTTGGCGCGCATAGGCAACGCGTAGTTCTCCGATCCGTCGGAGAAGACGGCGGCACCTTCCAGGTATACCCAGGCTTCGATGGTGACACAGAGGTAGTCTAATGTGACCGTAGCCGGGTTACTCGTATTGCCCTCATCGTCATCGACGGTGTACTGTATCGGCGCAGGGTCGCCGGTGAAACCGGCCTCCGGCGTGAAAGTGATCGCGCCCGTCAGCGGATCTACCGACCAGGTGCCTTCGCCAGCTACTACCAGCGGATCGCCGGGGTTGGGTGTGCCCAAGATCTGTACCGTCGTTGGGTTTGCAGCATCGCCCGTATTGTCATTGGCCAGTACATCAACCGTAACTGCAGAGCCCACGATATTATCGAGGCTCGTATCATCGGTGGCTATCGGCACGTAGTCTACCCTGATGGTGGCCGGGTTGGACACCAGGCCTTCGTTATCCTCGATCGTATAGGTGATCGGCGTTGGGTCGTCTGTGAAGCCAGCCTCAGGGGTAAAGGTTACATTGCCGTTGCCGTCTACCGTCCAGCTGCCTTCACCAGCTACCGTCAGCGTCGTCTGCTGGCCGGTAGTGCCCGGGGCGAGGTCGATCGAGCCTGGTACCAGCGTACCGTCCGGATCGAAATCGGAACCAAAGCCGTCGTCTTCAAGAATCACTTCCTGGGTAACCGGGCCAGGAGCGTTAGCCAGGCTCTCGTTGTCGGTCGCTACCGGCGGCAGCGCGATTCGCGTTACCGTCGGGTCATCCGTCGGATCGGGTGTGCCCGGCGTGCCATCCCCATTAGGAGTAGCTACCGATTCCGGATCATTGACCGGGTTACCATCAGGGCCTGTACCGGCATCCGAAGTATCTGTCACATCATCCGTTCCCGCCGGACTGTCACCGGTGGCCGTGGCTGTATTCTCTACGTAGCCCGCACTGATATCGGCCAGGGTGATCAGGTGCTCGGCCGTAACCGTCGCACTGGCGCCCGGAGCCAGGCTCACGATCGGGCTGCCACCGGTAATCGTTGCGTTGGGGTCCGTCACTTCAGTATTGCTGACCGTTACGTTGCCGGTATTGGTGACCACGATCTCATAGGTGACCAGTTCGCCTACCGCATTGCCTGCACTCGTCTGATTTTTAATCAGGCTGAGCGAAGGAAGCTGCTGGAGGGGCGTCACCGTCGGGTCATTCGTCGGGTCGCCATCCGTAACACCCTCGCCGTCCGGTGTCTCGGTGAGCTCATCATCCGGGTCGGATACATCACTCACCGGATCGCCATTGGAATCCGTACCATTGGCAATAGCCGTATTCTGAGCATAGCCCGCATCGATATCCGCCTGCGTCAGGGAATACGTGGCGCTGCACGTCTTCGATTGCCCGGGGTTCAGGTTAAAGGCCGTTGTACAGCCCAGGTTCAGGCTGCCTGCGTCAATATTCGTATCTGTCAGAGTGATGCCGGTGGCCGGCAGGTTACCCGTGTTGGCCACGACAATGGTGTAGAAGGCCACGTCACCCGGTGTCGGAATGCCATCCGTACCCAGCGATAGGGAGCTGGCCTTGGATACCGTCAGCTCCGGGTTCTGCGGCAATGGCGTCACTGTGGGGTCATTCGTCGGGTCGTTGTCCGTATTGCCCTGGCCGCCCGGTGTTTCCACCAGTTCGTCGCCGGCGTCTGAGACATCCGTTACCGGATTGCCATTCGGGCCCAGGCCCTCCGCCGTAGCAGTATTTTCAAAGTAGCCGGCGGTAATGTCCGCCTGGGTGATCGTATGCACCAGGCCAGACAGCGTACCGCTTTGCCCGGGGGCCAGGGTGCTCGGCGAGACCAGCGAGTTGACCACGCCCAGGGTGGGGTCGTTGATCACGATGTTGGAAACCGTTACATTACCCGTATTGGCCACGGAGTAGGTGTAGGTGATCGTCTCGCCCACATCGGCGAAGCCGTTGCCGTTGAGGTCATTGAAATTACCCAGTTTTGTCAGCGTCAAGTCCGGGCTCTGCGGAATTGTCGTCACCGTGGGGTCATCCGGCGTAGCCGTTGTCGGGTCATCCGAAGCGGTATCCTCAACCGGGCCGCCATTGGGATCATTGCCCGTAGCCGAAGCCTGGTTGCTGAAGCTGCCATTGTCAATATCGGCCTGCGTCAACGTGTAGCTGCCCGTGAAGGTGCTGTTGTCCGAAGCACCGGGGGCCAGGCTCAATAGCGGCCCGCCACTGACGGTGACACCCGGTGTCGGGTCAGTTACCGTAATGTTCGTAAGGGTTACATTACCCGTATTCGTTACCATAAAGGCGTAGGTAATGGTTTCGCCTTCTTCGGCAATGCCGTCGCCATCGTCATTCCACGTGCCCGACTTCTCCAGGCTGATGCCCGGGGATTGGGGAAGTGGCGTTACCGTCGGGTCGTCCGGCGCAGGAGTCGTTGGGTCGTCGGAGGCGGTATCGTCCACCGGGTTGCCGTTCGGATCGTCGCCCGTGGCGGTGGCCTGGTTGCTGAAACTACCGGCGTCGATATCGGCCTGCGTCAGCGTATAGCTGGCCGTGAAGGTGCTGTTGTCGGAAGCGCCCGGAGCAAGGCTGCCCAGCGGGCCGCCGCTCACCGTCACGCCCGGTGTCAGGTCGCTCACCGTGATATTCGTAAGGGTTACATTACCCGTATTCGTTACCGTGAAGGCGTAGGTGATCGCCTCCCCTGCTTCGGCAATGCCGTCGCCGTCGTCATTCCACGTGCCCGTCTTCTCCAGGCTGAGGCTTGGAGCCTGCGGCAACGGCGTTTCCGTCGGGTCGTCCGGCGTAGCCGTTGTCGGGTCATCCGAGACCGCGTCGCTTACCGGGTTGCCGTTCGGGCCAGTACCGGTGGCTGTCGCCTGGTTGGTGAAACTGCCGTTGTCAATATCGGCCTGCGTCAGCGTGTAGCTGCCCGTGAAAGTGCTGTTGTCGGAAGCGCCGGGGGCCAGGCTCAGTAGCAGGCCGCCACTGACCGTCACGCCGGGCGTCGTATAAAGGTAATACTTATTCAAAGAGAAAATCAATTACATGTTCATGTAAAAAAGATGTAAAAAGTAATGTTATCCTTCCGGATACCCTTATCTTCTCTCCCGGAAAACAGCAGGAGGTGTTAGGACTCATTCTGAAACCTAATGCTGCTGCAATAAAAACCTACCTGATTCTCCTGCTCTGCCTCCTGGCCCTAACCGGCTACGGACAGCAGCCTTTCCCATCCGAAAACAAAACTCCCGTCTCCACCAACGTCCTTCAACTCTTTGAAGGCGCCCGCCGGCTGCACCGGGGCGAGGCTACCGAACAGCTCAAAGCCTTCGGCTTCCACCAGTTCCGCCAGCTGGCGCCTTCCTTCAAGCCGATGGGCGCCTACCCTTTCTGCATCTATTTCCGGGAACGGGAAGACGGGCCGCTGTATTTCCTGTTCCGGGGCTTCTGCCGGGGGATGCACGTCACGGCGCCACTGATTTACCGGGGCTGGTACTACGTGTCGTGATTCGTGATGCGTGATGCGTGATGCGTGATGCGTGATTCGTGATTCGTGATGCGTGATGCGTGATGCGTCACGGCGCCGCTGATCTACCGGGGCTGGTACTACGTGGTGGTGTTCGACGAGCAGCAGCCGTCGCTGCTTAAGATTGACGCCCGCCGATTGGAGGTGAAGATAGAATACGCTGCGGCTTGCGTGCTGCATGAAACCCAATATTTCTAAGAGTTTGTTCAAAATTCGATGATGAGGCGAAAGCGAGGAAATTTTGTTCTGAACAAGGCAAAAAACGTAGGCATACCTGGAAGGTATGACGAGGCTTTTTAACGCAGTGCAGGATAAAATTTGCCGCTTGGAGCCCATTGATTGAATTTTGAACAAACTCTAAGCTATGAAAACTGTTTTCCTGTTTCTTCTGCCATTTTTTTTCTTTTCCTGCCAGAAGGGCGCTCCCCTGGGCGAACTACCGGATAATCCGGGGGAGGCCGCGCCTGTCCGGGTGGATACGCCGGCGGCTTCCGCCTCCTGCCCGCATCCGGAGTTCGACCCGCCGGATATTGTGCCGGGCGCCACCAATTGCATCGACCCCTGCCAGTTTGTCTACGAGGGTTGGGTGGACTTTAGGGAAGAGGCCCTGATGGTGAATTGCCGGCGCCGGCTCCTCTCCTCCCCTGCTCTTCCGTTCGGCATCGACAGCACCATCGTCGGCCATGTGGATCACGGCTTCATTTTTGATGGCCAGAAGGAGCCGGTCCAATCCCATTAAAGAAAAATGGCTGCCGCTACCTTGCCCACCCCTGGCATTTCCCTTACCTTAG
>CAYQKY010000208.1:0-13707 GCA_964418125.1 uncultured Phaeodactylibacter sp. | reverse complement strand
GGACAATTCTATCGTTTTTCAATTAACCAGCACGCAGGCGTGCTGAATAGTTACCATAGATATACATCTTACCTTGATCACGTACCCATGCTATGTGATATGTTGAATCTTCTGAAATTATTGACCCTGAGACTAACCATTCATCTTCCCCTGTACCGTCTCCAATCAGGAAAACGACTTCTCTACCCCGCAATCCACACCAAAAAGGCCCGCCGTAAAGGGTGGACGCCTTAACAAACACAGCCTGGAACCCTGCGTATTGAAGAGGGGGATCTGCTATTGTATCAACATTCACCCAGGCTGCAACCGTAAAATCGTTTGGTAATTGAAAATCCTCATTAATGGTCAGATAGTCATTTTCTCCATCAAAATTTACGGCTTGACCATAGATTCCACTAGAAAACCAGGGGCCCCAATAGGGAGTTGCATTCCAGCCATTGCCGCTGACGTCTTCTGTATGGCCATCAAAAGTATAATGGGCTAATAGATTTAATTGCCCGAAAGCTAAAAAGGAGTTCAATAATAGTAGGGAAATGGTGCAGCAAAAACGGCGGGATTTAAAAGTGTGGATCATGGTTTTTGTTTTATTTTCATAAAAAGAGGGTGGCAACCTATCATTATTAGGCAAACTAATGATTTAAACCTCTGCTCTTCATTCCAACTTGACAAACCTTTTGGCCACTGTACCAACTTTGCTTTGTATTCTAATGATATACAACCCCGGCGGAAAATCACTCACCGCAGGGATAAGCAACCTTTTTTGGAGCGTGCTGAAACTTTGGCGCACAACTGCTTCTCCAGATGCATTGACGATCTCAAAACTCCAGGAAGTGGCCTCAGCCGATTCAATTTCAACAACCAGATAATCCCTGGCCGGATTGGGGTAAACCTTTAATTTCGTTCTTGACGAAAGGTTTTTTGTTGGCGTAAGGATTGCAATAACCGTATCCAGTCGGCAGTCATTGTTATCTGTAATAGTAAGCCCGTAATCACCGGAACTCAGGCCGGTAGCAATTGAATCCGTTTGGGGGGGAGAAGTGCCCCATTCATAAGAGTAGGGCGGCGTCCCTCCGGAGTGGGCAACCGATGCCCAGCCAACCCCCAGTCCATTAGTATCCGGTGTCGCATTTATTTCTATTACCATCAGCGGCGGCGGTTGGGTAACGGCAAAGGTGGTGTCAATCGAATTTTGAGTCTGCAGGTCGGTAATAGTTACGGTGTAATTTCCGGCGGCAAGGCCTTCCATGTTACCGGACGACAGGCCGTTCTCCCAACTGAAAGTATGCTGGCCGGAACCTCCGCTGACCGATAGGCCTATGGCGCCGGAAGTATCCCCGAAACAGTTGTTGTGGGTGATGGCGGCGGTAACCAACATGGTGTCGAAGATTTCGAATGTTCCATTTGTTAAGCCAGGCGTTACCGGTCCATCGGCATTACCAAAAGCGATCGGGATTGGCTCGTCCGAAAAACAGACAACCGATGCATCGCCTTCTTCTCCTGTTACCATATACTCAACCTCAAATAATACGGAAGGATCTGGTATCGACTGGCCGGTTCCGGAGCTGCTGAACCAAAGGGCCATCAGTTTTCCATTGCCGGTGCTGTCTGTCCCGAAATTGCTTTCTTCTTCCAAACCCAAATTTTCGTTTAAACCATCCAGGGCTGAAAATTGAAGTATAGCTGGATCCCATTTCAGGGAAAACTGGAAATAGGCCATGTCCTCAAAGCCTGAGGTTTTTACCGTGATGTGAAGGGGCGTTCCTTCTTCCCCGTCTGTGGTCTCGATCCACATCGCTACCTGTGTTCTCCCAATGCTGATAGAAAGGGCAAAACATATTGCCAGTACTACTTTTATAAGCCTGTTCATGTTTTTGGTTTTTTAGGTTATTATTCCTGGACGCGGATCATCCTGCCTGTTGCATTTCCCGCCGGTAAGCGGATCTCATAGAATAATACTCCGGTGGCTGAAAGCCCATCAAGGCCCAGAGAGAGTTCATTTCTGCCGGCGGCGAATGTTCCTTCGTACGTTTTGAGTGTTTTCCCGAACTGGTCGAACAGGACTATCTGGCCTTGCTGTTCATGGCTTACCTGGAATAGGAGGGTGGCATCCGTGGTAAAGGGGTTCGGAATAACGGTGTGGCTGATCAAACTGTTGGCGGGGTGAAGGGGTTCCCCGAAGGCAAGGTGGATGCCCATCGGACCGCCATCTTCCAGGAAGGCCAATGCCAGCGTCAGTTGTGAAGACACCCGGATGAGTTCCTCCAGGTTTTGGCGAGCATCCAAAACCTTAAAGCGGAGGCTGAACAGTTCCTGTTCCCGGCTCAAAGTTGCCCCTTCCCCAATGGGGTTATACCAGAGTGTGGTTAACAGGCCTTCATTTGCTCTATCTAACCCGAAATTGGAGGTGTTCCATCCTGGAAGGAGGCCTGGGGTTATTCCTTCGAGAGAAAGCTTTTCGGCATCAAATTCCAGGGTAAACTGATAGGCGGCAATATTTTGGAAGTTGTTGGCTCTTACCGGAATGACGGCGTAAGAGCCGGCTTTCAGTTCCGTTTTTTCTATAAACAGGCGCAGTGTATTGGGAAGGGCCAATGCCCGGGGCGCAAGCCCCATGTTGATGGCGCTGAGGTCAATATCTCCGATCTTGCAGGCGTAGAAATCGGCGTCGTTGATATCCGTACTCAGGTTGCTGTAGTTTATTTCCTCAGAAAACGGGAGAGTAAAAGGATTAGACGGATCATTAAACGGATACTCTTTAGGCACAAACCTCCACGAAGTATTACCGTCGATCGCCGGGATCTGCAAAAGGATCAGGCGTTGCAGTTGATACAGGTCATTGCCGTTGATTGACCCTGAGGCATCAGCATCGGCAGAAATCATCTTGTAAGGAGAATCCAATAGTTGGATTTGCAGAATGTGGCGCTGGATCAGAAACAGGTCGTTGGCCGTTACGCCGTTGGTCCAGCCAGTATTCTTTTCGGGGGTGAGCGTGTAGTTGCCTCCGGCCGTCAGGTCTTCCAGCAAATAGCCGCCGCCTGGATTAGTGACAGCAATAGTATTATTGGGATCATTTAATTTTACATGTACATTAACAAGGCCGTCTCCGTTCTCTCTTTCAATCCTGCCGCTGATAGTCACAGTAGAATCGATGCACACTGAGCCGTTGATAAGGGTAGGGGTTGCTTCTACGCTCTGGCCGCCCTGATCCTGGAAAACAGAGATCGGAGTTGGTGAATTGGAGAAGGAAATGTCAGTGTAGCTTCCCTGGGGGCCAGTCAGAAGCACTCGGATTGTAAACAGAACAGTTCCGTCAGGCAGGGAAAGTGGGGCGCCGTTTGAACTAAACCAAAGCAAGGTTGCAGAGCTGGTGCTGATGATATTGTGGTTAAATACAGCCGTAAGGGAAGGCCCTGCCTCAATGCTCACAAACTCCGCTATAGCCGGATCATCAATAGACAAAGACATATTGAAGGAGGTAATATCCGTGAAGTTCTCCACCGTTACGGGTACTTCCACGACCTGGCCTACGGCGCCGCAGATGTTGTCGGCGATGGTGAAGGTAACGTTTTCCTGCCCACAGGTTCCAGGAGTGTAGTTGGTGATTCCTGCACATTCGGCTTCACATGCGTTAGAGTAGGTGACGCCGTTAGAGCCGCAGACAGGGTCGTAGATGGTGGGGCAGAGACAGGTATCAATGGGGAGGATGGTGACGTCGTCGATGTACCAGCCGGAGCTGACATCCACCGGGCCACCGCCCCAATTTGTCGATTCAAAATAAAATCCTATTTGTATATTTTTATCAGAATATGCTGTAAGGTCAAGTAAAGGGCTCGACCAAATATTACCACTATTACTAGTATATGCGGGAGATATTGCCTCCCATTCTCCTCCCTCTAGCTTCACTTGCACTTGGCCAAAATCGCCTGCTCCAAAACTAAACCAGTGCCAAAACTGCAATTGAGGATTGTCACTAGGCACATGAAAAGGAGGGCTTACCAGCCGGCTGGAGACATTCTCATGGTATTCATCAGTTGGAGGATTGACAACCGTTCCAGTTCCGGCAGAACTTTGGCTTTGATGGCCAAAATCGTCGTCGATGCCCCATGTCCCTCTTGTTACGTACCAATCTCCCAATCCATTTTCAAAATCTTCTGGGTTGTTAAAAACTATTGGGCCAGTGACAATTTCGACGTCGTCGATATACCAACCGGAGCTGACATCCACCGGGCCACCGCCCCAATTTGTCGATTCAAAATAGAATCCGACCTGGATAGTTTGCCCGGCATAACCGCTAAGGTCAAGGGAAGGGTAAGTCCACATATTGCTGCTCGTATTTGTATAGTCAGTGGAAATCACCTCCCAGTCTCCGCCTTGAACTTTAACCTCGACCCGGCCAAGATCACCGGCCCCAAAACTATACCAATGCCAGAACCGTAACCGCGGATTGTTAATGGGGACCTGAAATGGTGGACTAGCCAAATGGCTAGAAACATTTTCATGGTAATTTGCATTTTCTGGATTGGTGCCAGTCCCTATTGAGGCTGGGGTTTGACATCCAAAATCGTCGTCGATGCCCCATGTCCCTCTTGTTACGTACCAATCTCCCAATCCATTTTCAAAATCTTCTGGGTTGTTAAAAACTATTGGGCCAGTGACAATTTCGACGTCGTCGATATACCAACCGGAGCTGACATCCACCGGGCCACCGCCCCAATTTGTCGATTCAAAATAGAATCCGACCTGGATAGTTTGCCCGGCATAACCGCTAAGGTCAAGGGAAGGGTAAGTCCACATATTGCTGCTCGTATTTGTATAGTCAGTGGAAATTACCTCCCAGTCTCCGCCTTGGACTTTTACCTCCACCCATCCGAAATCACCTGCTGCAAAACTGTACCAATGCCAGAACCGCAATCGGGGGTTATCCAAAGGCACCTGAAAAGAATGGGTAACCAATCGGCTGGAAACCCCATCGGGATAATTCCCACCAGGAACAGTCGCCGCAGACCGTTGACTTTCATGGCCAAATTCAGTTTCCTGACCCCAAACCCCGGTTGATATGGACCAACCCGTCGGCGGCCAGGCACCTTCAAAGTCTTCACTCCAGGCCTGAGCGAAGCTGTTTATGGAAAAAAAGAACAGAAAAAAGCCGATAATCCAAGATTTCATGAGCAAAAGGTTTTGTTACGACTATAAATATTTTATCCCCGAAAACGGCGCTCTCAGTGGCAAGGCCTTCCCCGTGTGTTTTCATATTATGCAGGCCTGATTGTTTTCCATATCAATAAGAGAGAAGTGATTTCGGCTGGCGGAGAAAGCTCGCCTGTCGGCTATCACGAAAATCAATGGGGCCAGTAAATTATTTCACATCAAGGCTACAGGCTTCCACGAACAGAGGAGCGGTAAGATGATAAGGGGGGTAAGCGAAGCCCCCCCTATCGAGCGTATATAAAATCAACTTTTAATGCAGGGTTATGTCCTTCGAAAAAAGTGGCTTTAGTCATTTTGACAATATGGGCCAAATGGTATAAAATTCGTGTGAAAAGGTAAGGCCTAGCTAACAGTTCCAGCCGCACTATAGTCTCCACTTACCGCACCATAGTCTATTTCCCGCTTTTCCGCGTTTCCATCGGCGTTTCTCCATACTCCTCCTTATACTTCCGGGTGAAGTAGTCGGGGTTGGAGAACCCCACCTGATAGGCTATCTGGGAGATGGGCAAGGTAGTGTTCTTTACTAGGGGAAGAGCCTTCTGAAGCCGGTACAAATGAATGAATTCATTAACTTTTCTACCTGTTATTGCCTTCACCTTCTTATAAATCTGGGCCCGGCTATAGGGCACGGCCCGGCACAGTTGGTCGGCGCCGAAATGCTCATCGGCATATTTCTCCTCGATAACAGTGAGGATGGCCCGCATGAAGGGGTCTTCTTCAACTCCATTTTTCTCTTCGGAAAATTCAATGAATATCTTTTTAGCGTACTTTTCCTGGAGGGCCTTTTTCAGGTTGGAAAGGTTCTCAAGCCTGGCGAACAATTCTTCTTTCTCAAAAGGCTTGGTAACATAAGCATCAGCCCCCTTTTCCAGGCTGAGGCTTTTCGTGTCATGCCCTTCTTTTGCAGTCAAAAGAATAATGGGGATGTGGTTGGTAACTTCGTTTTTCTTCAGGGTTTCGACGACTTCATAGCCGTTCTTTTCCGGCATGATGATGTCCGAGATAATAATGTCAGGAACAAATTGGATAGCCTTGTCGATACCCGTTTGTCCATTGTCGGCGAAAAGCAACTGGTATTTCTCTTTAAGCAGGAACTGAAAGTGTTGCAGGATACCCGGGTGGTCGTCAATGACCAGTATAGTGAGCTTGTCTGTTAGTAATTTCTTATCATCGGGGGGGGGTAGCGATGGCGAAACGACTTCTATTTCCGGAAATACCAGTTTGGCTGTTTTCTTTTCAGCATTTTGGGTGATCGGTAATAACACTGTGAAGACAGATCCTTTTCCTACTTGACTTTTAACCTGTATAATACCGCCCATTAACTCAACTAAGCCATTAACCAGGGATAGCCCAATTCCTGTTCCGGTTTGAATACCCGCCTCTAAATTTTTTCCCCGGTAATAGCGGAGAAATATTTTTTCCAAATCCTCTTCATAGATTCCAATACCAGTGTCCTGCACTTGGATCTTCAACCACCGACTGGATTCTTTTATGGTTGCTTCAGCAAGGAGCGTCACGGCGCCGCCTTTCGGGGTGAATTTCAGAGCGTTGCTCAGTAAATTATTGATCACCTGCTGAAACCGCTCCGGGTCCAGGTCCATGAAAAGCTCATTTTCTCCAGTGTGGAATTGAAGATGGATCATTTTTCTGCTCGCCAGCACCTTAAAGGAATCGGTAATAATCTTTAAGATCCTGATGACGTCATCTTGAAAAGTTGATAGTATGATCCTACTGGACTCCAAACGGGACAGGTCCAGTATCTTACGGATCTGATTATGCAAAACCCGCGTATTATGCAGGATCTGCTTTTTGAAGGCTTCATTCCCTTCCACCATTTCTGCACTTCCATGAATCAGAGAAAGTGGCGTTTGTATCTCGTGGGAAATATTGGTGAAAAACCTCGATTTCAATTCATCGTGCTCTCGGAGCTGTTGGGTTTTCCTGATAGCCAGTTGTGCTTCCTTTTCAGCGATCTTACGGGTAAATTGAGAGTGGATAATAAAGTAAATGGTCGCAACCAACACTATGAAGTATAATGTCTTGGACCACCAATCCCAATACCACCGGGGTTGGATAGTAATAATAATTTGCCGGGCCTCCTCATTCCAAATACCATCGTGATTACTGCCTTTGACTTCCAACGTATAGGTTCCCGGTTCCAGGTTCGTGTAGCTAATGAATCGGCGGTTTCCACTGTCCACCCACCCTTTATCATAAGGCGCCAGCCGATATTTGTACTGGTTTTTTTCAGGGATGTAATAATCCAGGGCAGCTACCTCGAAGGAAATGTCGTTTTGCCAATGTTGCAGGGTTATGGTATCGGTGAAGTTAATGTGTTTTTTCAGGACGGACTGTTCACTGATCGGCACTGATTCATTGCCAATTTGGAAATCGGTAAAGATTAACGGCGGCTGAAATTGGTTTTCGGCGATCTGGATCGGGTGGAAGGCATTGAATCCGTTGATACCTCCAAAGTACATTTTTCCTGTTTTGGATTTAAAACAAACCCCGGAGTTGAACTCATTGCTCTGCAGGCCGTCCCGATAGTCGAAGGCCCAAACGGACAGGTTGTTCGGATCGAAACGCGAAATGCCCTTATTGGAGCTCACCCAAAGACGCCCATCTTCATCTTCCAGAGCTCCGTAAATAATGTCATCCGGCAAATAAGTATTCGAAGAGTTGAAGAAGGTAAAAGTATCTGCTTTTGTATCCATTTTAACCAGGCCTCCTCCGTAGGTGCTCAACCAAAGGGTTCCTGGGTGGCTGTAAAAAATGTGGTTGATCCTGTTAAATTCGCCATAGTTGGCGCCTTTGCCTCGGATCGGAACGGGGATAAGCCTGGGGTTGGAGCCATTGATGGAGTCTGGGGCAAATTGAAATAAGCCCGATTCCAATGTGCCGATCCAAAGCATGCCGGAAGAGTCTTGGGCGATTGAGCGGATAGTTACCAGGTGATTTCGAGAAGTTTTTGCGTACAGGAATGTTTCCTGTTGCGGATCATATCGGAAGAGGCGATCTTGTCCTCCAATCCAGATGAAACCTTCCCGGCCAATCAGGATTGAGGTAACCAAATCAGGTTTTGACCCGGTTTTATCCCCAATGTTTTGAGGGAAAACTACTTTTTCAACTGTTCCATTCTTTTTGTTTAGCCTGAATAGGCCGTTGACATTGGTTCCTACCCAGATCTCACCTCCGGGAAATCCGGCAATGGCTTCAATAACTGCGGGAACCGGCATCTCCATATCGAAACGCTTTGGCAGAAATTCACCTTTTTTTAAATAATACAGCCCGGCAATTTGGGTGCCGAACCAGATCGTTTCCTCCTCATCTTCATAAATGGACCGCACGAAACGACTACTTCCTCCCAATGCCTGAGGGGTTCTGAAATGTTTGAATCGCTGTTCTTTCAGGTTCAATAGCCGAATGCCGCCGTACTCGCCGATCCAAAATACCCCGGAACTGTCTTGGATCATTCTCGTGTACTGAGGTAAAGCCGGCCTTTGCTCAGTGTCATATTCTTTTATGGTTTTTGTGATGCTTCTGTTCCCGGGTTCGAATTGAAATAGCCCTTTTACCGTTGCGGCCCAGATATAACCTGATTTGTCTCTGCACAGTGGGATATTGTATTCAAAATTTATGCTGTCTTTATAAATAACCGGCTGAACATCAATTCCCAGGCTATCCTTGTGAAAGGCCTTTACATCTCCGTTTGAACTGCACCAGATATAACTTTTGTCATCTTCAACTATGTCAAATACAAATTGCTTCTCTTCGGTAAAAGGGTAATGAACTTTTCCATTTTCCCGCTCAATCTTACCGATGCCGGATTCTGTGCCAAACCATAGGTCATTTTCGGAATCCAGGAATAAACGCAGGATTGTTGTTCCGTCTATACCCGGCCCGTTAAAAGTTGGGGGAGTGACAGACAGAGGGTACTTTCCCAGAGAGGCCAGTTCTAATTGTCGTATGCCTCCATTTGTCCCGATCCACAATATGCTATCAATTGCATCATAGACAAGAGAGCGAATCCGGTACTCCTGTCGACTGGCAGAGGCTGAGTCGATCAGAAAAAACTGACGCACGCTTTCTGTTTCCCGGTCAAACTGATTCAGCCCATAGTCCGTTCCTATCCACAAATTCCTAGCCCCATCTTCCACAATGCTGTTGATGCTACTGTTGCTTAGGGTTTGTTTCATGCCAGGTTGATGAGCAAATATTTTGAACGAGTAACCATCGTATTTATGCAGGCCATCTTCCGTCCCGATCCACATTATGCCGTTACTGTCCTGAAACAGAGACAGGATGGAAGATTGCCGTAGCCCGTCCTCCAGAGTGAGGTGTTTAATGGTAGGATTGACAGATGGTTGAGGGAAGACACCGGTCGGGAAAAGTGTCGGCAATAGAAATAGGAAGAGTAACTGGCCAAGGCAGGTCGTTATCTTGCGGTGTAGAATGCCCATTTTTGTTCGGTTTATATCGGCTGGCTAAATACAGCTCTTCTATTAGTTTCTTATTCTTGATGAGCCTTTTGCGAACAGGAATGGGAGACATAATCAATTTGGAGCCACTGCAGAAAAAAACTTCATGCTCGGTGTACTGAGCGGGATAAACTTATCTTCAAGAGCAGTAGCGGCAAAGGCAAGCCCCTCAAGAATATCTTCTTTTTCCAGAAAGGGAAAGTCGTCAAGGATTTCCTCAAGTGTCATTCCACTGGACATATATCCCAGAAGGGTAGAGGCCGGAATACGCAACCTGCGAATGCAGGGCTTTCCAAAACAAACTTCCAGGTTGATAGAGATGCGCTGAAATTGAGGATGCCTTAATTCCATTATTTTTAGTCATTTTAACAAAAATACAGAAATCGTAGTTTCCGAGAGTCGACAGATGCTATCAAATGTCTCTGTCCTTTCTAAGGTTTATAGAAACTCATCCAGGTAAATCTGTGAATTCAAATCCTATGGCGGCCGAAGGCTTTAAAGCTCTAAAAAATAAGATTCATCATGACCTCGCCAACGACAGGGCATTGAAGGTTGAAGAGGCGAAGGTCCTGTATCTCAGGCTTAAAGATAAGCCCTACGGGGATTCCACTTTTTCCCAGGCATTTTTAGATGATTTCGCTGCTTTGAAAGAAGCCGGCATCACCCATCCTGATGTGGAGAAAATACGCAAGCTTTTAGAAACTGAGTAGATGAAAGGGCTATTCTTTTGGTATGACTTCCATGTATGCCGTGGCGCTCAATGGCACAGGAAAAGGTGGTCGGGTAGGTTTTTTGAACTTGGGTTGGCAGCCCAAAAAATGGAACCTTTCGATGGAATAAAACCTTGAATACCATCAATTTCAGTGCCCCAAATGCCATACCCTTTGATGGACTCGCAAAATCGGCCGGGCCGGTGCCTGGCAGGCCATTTATAGCTTTGACGATTAAAATTCCTTAAATGAATAATTGACTCTTCTGTCTGAACGGTCACCAAAAACAAAAATCATTCGACTTCGGCCAGCTGCACTTTCCGGCCTGAAAGTTCCTCCTCTAAAGCAATGCGGATTGGCGTGTAAGATATGCCCAGTTCTTTTTCCGCTTTACTTCCGTCTGCATGAATGCCTTTGCTCATGGTACGCACCTGATCGATATACATTCTCAGCGGAGGTTCCTTTTTTGTCAGGCGGGAAATTCCAGTGAGTAATGATGCACTAGCCAAAGCTAACCAGGTGGGCATTTGAATTTTTGGTAATTCGACTCCGGATATATCACTAATCATTCTATTTAATTCGCCTAATGTGATTACCTCGTTAGCGATGATGTACTTCTCACCAATATTTCCTTCTTTTTCTAATGCCTTGATAATTCCTTCTGCGACATCTTTTACATAGACCCAGGTAAAAGGAACATTAGTGAACACCTGTGCCGGCAAACGCCCGTTTACTACGTCGGAAACATATAGTCCTGACGTTTTCAGGTTCCCGGGCCCCAATACCACACCCGGATACACCACGACTAAAGGCAAACCGCGCTTCTCATACATATCCCGCGCCAACTGGCCAGCCTCGAATTTTGTTTTTGCATATCTGCTGAACAGCCTGGGGCCCACCTGGCTTTTTTCGTTAAACGGAGCATCCTCCGGCTTGCCAAAAGCTACAACAGTAGAAACGTGAATGACTTTCAAAGTTTTGGTTTCAAGCGCACATTCCATGACGTTGCGTGTGCCCTCTACATTTATTTCCCGGTAAAGGACATTGTTAGCCTGCCAGAAAGAATAAAGAGCTGCCAGGTTAACTACCCAGTCACAGCCTTCCATTCCCCGCAAAACAGAAGCCTTATCCCGTACATCGCCCTCAATCACATTAATGCCCGTTGCCTTAACTTTATCGAAGTTAGGGCTGCTTTTTCTAACCAGGCAGAAAAGTTCATGCCCGGTATTTTCCAGCTGATGAAGCAATTCGGTCCCGATAAACCCAGTCGCTCCCGTGATGAAAATTTTCATAACATTTGGTTTTAAGAAGCTATTTTTCAGAAATGAAAAAAAATCAGAGGCGAGTTTTTCGGAAAGAATAGGGACAACAGACAGATCCTCTACTAAAAAACTATTTAACGAATCACCTTACTTTTTCCAATGACCTTTGTCATTGATCTACCAATTTTATTTTTTGGAAATATAAGAACTGTTACCCGTTAAAGTCCAGTAAAACGTACTCTTCGAGATTTCGTGTACTTCTGATAGAAGTCGATTTATTCCAACCTTTCGATAGAATAACCCACCCAGCCTAACCTCAAGAAGACAACTATGACAGCCACAACTCAACTTGCGAAATAGAGCCCCCAACTTACCTGATAAAAGGAAACCAAAAGCCGATGAAGCATGTTTTGCTAATAATCACTAAATTGTAAGCACAAAAGGAAAAGCATGGCTTTGATAATAACCGATGATACCCTGGCAAAAGCTCAAATGACAGCCGATGAACTGTTAGTCGACCTGGCGTGCTACCTGTATGACAAAAAGCGGATGAGTATGGGCCAGGCGCGACACCTGGCAGGGTTAGACCAGATCAGTTTCCAGAAAGAACTGGCCAAACGGGATATCTATATCCACTATACCGAAGAAGACCTGAAAAAGGACCTGGAGAATCTCGGTATCAGCCTATGATTATTGTCAGCGACACCTCCTCCATTTCCAACCTGCTTCAGATAGGGTTGATCAATATTTTGCATACGCTGTATGGCGAGATAACGATAACTCCCGCTGTAAGAAGGGAACTGTATGCCCTTCCAGAGCAGGAAAAGCAAATTGAGCAGATCGGCTGGATCAAGGTGCAAGCCCCCCGGAATCAAAAGATGGTGGTAGAGTTCCTGAAAGAATTGGACCTTGGTGAAGCCGAGTCCATTGCTTTGGCTGTAGAAGAAAAAGCAAAGTACCTCATCATCGATGAATATAAAGGCCGAGCGATCGCCGATGCCTATGGCGTTAAGATCGTTGGAATCCTGGGCGTCCTGATCCAGGCTAAACAGCAAGGAGTAATATCTTCGGTAAAACCCAGTATCGAAGAATTGATCGAAATCGGCTTTCGACTGAATAAAAAGCTGATAGCAAAAGTTTTGAAAAGCCTGGGTGAAGAATACCAGGATCTTTCCTAACCACTGCTGTTCTCGTCAGTAATCTGGCATCTTTGGCTGAGTATCCCCTGGCGCTATCCCTTCTTCCCTTTTACCATCACCCCTCTACGCCGAAGGTAATTGTATAACGTAGATTTACAGATCCCTAACTGAAGGCAGATCTGCGGGAGGGAGAGTTTCTTTTCCTTGTAAAGCACCTCTGCAGCCAGTGCTTTATTCTCGGCAGATTTAGACAATCCCTTAGGGCGTCCGCCAAACCTGCCTCTTGCCCTGGCGGCTTCGAGCCCGGCAATCGTCCTCATCTGGATGATGTCTCTTTCAAATTGAGCCACAGCAGCAAAGATGTGGAAGGTGAACTGTCCGACAGGGGTGGAGGTATCAATCCTGTCTTGCAGGCTTTGGAACTCGGCGCCTTTAGCGTCGAAAAAGTTAACCAGGTTGACGAGGTCCGGCAGGCTCCGGCCAAGCCGGTCCAGCTTCCAAACGATCACTTTGTCGCCTTTTCGTAGAATGTGTTTTAGCTCATCCAGCCCCGGCCTTTTTTTCTTGGAGCCGCTTATCTTATCGGTGAACACCTGTTCACAGCCTGCATCTTTCAGCGCATCCAACTGAAGGTCCAGGTTTTGTTCTTGGGTGGAAACCCTGGCATATCCAATTTTCATCTTGATAGTTTTTTGGTGAAGGGGGGTACTATTCAGACACAGGAGGGGTAGGCCAGAGTTCACTTTTGGGAGCCTGAGCGGAGGCGGTTTTTGGTACAACGAATCCCATACCTTTCAATGGACTCGCAAAATCGGGTCCGGCAGGCGGCTGGCAGGCCATTTTAACGGCCGAATAATTGAACTGGGAGTGTTCAGAATTTTTACCCGGACTTCGGCGTGAGACTTCGGCG
>CAYQKY010000207.1:0-13740 GCA_964418125.1 uncultured Phaeodactylibacter sp. | reverse complement strand
GGGTTGGGATTGAAAACCTTCCCGAGCGGTATCCATTAGAATGAGGATTGAAACTGTGCCTGCTACTGCTGTTAACTCGATTTGTGGCAGCTTCCCGAGCGGTATCCATTAGAATGAGGATTGAAACCTAAATGGGTGCAATCCGGCGAAATAAAACGCGATGTCTTCCCGAGCGGTATCCATTAGAATGAGGATTGAAACATGTTAACTCCCAAGGTTCGGCCGTTGATGTATCAGCTTCCCGAGCGGTATCCATTAGAATGAGGATTGAAACAGCAATTACCCCATAATTGCCAATGCTGTAATTTTTCTTCCCGAGCGGTATCCATTAGAATGAGGATTGAAACAATGGTTCGTTAATACGAAGCCCAGGCGGGGCGCACTCTTCCCGAGCGGTATCCATTAGAATGAGGATTGAAACTGTGACGCCTGAATCGTTGTATCCGATTCCTCTTATTCTTCCCGAGCGGTATCCATTAGAATGAGGATTGAAACCAATTGCGGCCAACGGCACAACAACCCTTCCCGCTATCTTCCCGAGCGGTATCCATTAGAATGAGGATTGAAACATAGCCCCCCGGCTATTTGTATTATGCCATTCACCCTTCCCGAGCGGTATCCATTAGAATGAGGATTGAAACTTAATCTTCATCTTCGCCCAGGCACCTGCCTGCCTGCTTCCCGAGCGGTATCCATTAGAATGAGGATTGAAACTGTGACGCCTGAATCGTTGTATCCGATTCCTCTTATTCTTCCCGAGCGGTATCCATTAGAATGAGGATTGAAACTTCTTCTTTTTTTCTGTGGTCAATGAGTGCATACATCCTTCCCGAGCGGTATCCATTAGAATGAGGATTGAAACTCCATGCTGGTTGCTTTCCGGCTGATTGCTGTTTCCCTTCCCGAGCGGTATCCATTAGAATGAGGATTGAAACGCGGTCAAGCCAAACGCCCAGGCTTTCCATTGCCCGCTTCCCGAGCGGTATCCATTAGAATGAGGATTGAAACATCGCAAATACGAAATTATGAATAATCTACAAGAAACTTCCCGAGCGGTATCCATTAGAATGAGGATTGAACCTCGGCTTCGCGCGGTTTAACGGGGGCATTACCGCCGTTGTGGTTGAGCGCAGGCGAAACCCGAGGCATCCATTAGAATGAGGATTAGAATGGAGTACAGGCCACTTAAAAGTAGCCTGTCCGATCCACTTCCCAAGCGGCATCCTCCCCACCAAGCCCCCAACCCGCGCAGATCCGCCCGATCCGCGCAGATCCGCGTTCCATTTCCTCCGCGCCCATCGCCCGCCGCCAAAGCTATGGGCGACGGCGTCCGCGTTCCATACCCTCCGGTCTGCGTCCGCGTTCCATCACCCCCGCCAAACCCCCAACCCGCGTAAATCCGCCCGATCCGCGCAGATCCGCGTTCCATTTTCCCAGCCCCCAACCTGGGCAAATCCGTGTTCCGTCCTCCACGGCCCATCGATCAGGATGATCGCGCCGCGAGGGCTTAACCCGCGTCAATCCGCCGCATCCGCGTCAATCCGCGTTCCATTTCCCAAGCCCAAACCCGCAAAAATCCGCGTTCCATCCCCTCTGCCAAGCCCCCAACCCGCGCAAATCCGCCCGATCCGTGCAGATCCGCGTTCCATCCTCTCCGCGCCCATCGCCCGCTGCCAGAGCTATGGGCGACGGCGTCCGCGTTCCATACCCCGCCCACAGCAGCGAAGGAAAGCAGCACAATCCCTCACTTCTTCGTATCTTGCCAAAAACTAACCGATAGCCGAGCTATGAAACAAAAACTCACCTTCCTTTTTTGCCTTTTCCTCTTTACCGCCACCGTAGCGGACGCCCAGCACTCCATCGCCCGCCGCTGGAACGAGAAGGTGCTGGACGCCATCCGCGGCGACTTCGCCCGCCCGACGGTGCACGCCCGCAACCTCTTTCACACCTCCGTAGCCATGTACGACGCCTGGGCGGCCTACGACGGACGGGCCGACACCTACCTGCTGGGCAAGACGGTGCACGGCTACACCTGCCCCTTCCGGGGCGTGCCCCCGGCGGAGGATGTGAAAGCGGCGCAGGAGGAAGCTATGAGCTATGCCGTTTACCGCATCCTCAGGCACCGCTTTGCGCGCTCGCCACGGGCGGGCTTGCTGTTTTCACAGATCGACTACCTTATGGACTCCCTGGGGTATGACACCAGCGTCACCCATATCGACTACGCCTGCAGCCCGGCGGGCCTGGGCAACTACATCGCCCACCACATCATCGCCTACGGCCTGCAGGACGGGGCGAACGAGCTGGGGGAATACGCCAACCGGAACTACCTGCCGGTAAACCCGCCGATGGCCGTGGATTCGTCCGGCAACCCGGACATCCTGGACCTCAACCGCTGGCAGCCCCTGCGCCTGTCGCAGTTCATCGACCAGAGCGGCAACTGGATCTTCAACAATACGCCGGAGTTCCTCAGCCCGGAATGGGGCGCGGTGGCCCCTTTTTCCCTGCAGCGGGAAGAGGCCAACATATACGAGCGCGACGGTTTCGAATACTGGGTATACCACGACCCGGGCCCGCCCGCCCGGCTGGACACCACGGCCGTGGGCGGCCTTTCCGAGGAGTACAAATGGGGCCATTCCCTGGTGGCCGTCTGGTCGTCTCACCTCGACCCGTCGGATGGGGTGGTGTGGGACATTTCGCCGGCCTCCATCGGCAACGTTCAGGAGTATCCTTCGGATATTCCGGCCCTGCGCGATTTCTACGATCGCCAGGGCGGGGGCGATCCCGGCACAGGGCATGCCCTGAACCCCCGGACCGGCCGGCCTTACGAGCCGCAGCTGGCGCCGCGGGGCGATTACACCCGCGTGCTGGCCGAGTTTTGGGCCGACGGGCCGGATTCGGAGACGCCGCCCGGCCACTGGTTCACCATCCTCAATTACGTGAATGGCCACCCCGATCTGGAAAAGCGGATGCGCGGCCAGGGGCCGGTGCTGGATGATCTGGAATGGGATGTCAAGGCCTACTTCGCCCTGGGCGGCGCCATGCACGACGTGGCCATCGCCTCCTGGGGTATCAAGGGCTGGTACGATTACGTGCGGCCGGTATCCGCCATCCGGGGCATGGCGGAGCTGGGGCAGAGCTCGGACCCCAACCTGCCGTCCTACCATCCCGGAGGCATCGTGCTGGAGCCCGGCTACGTCGAGCTGATCGGTGCCGGCGACCGCCTGGCGGGAGAGGAAGGCGAGCATATCGGCGAGATAAAACTATGGGCCTGGAGGGGGCCGGCCTACATCAAGAATCCGGAAACCGATGTGGCCGGCGTGGGCTGGATCCGGGCGGCCGACTGGTGGCCTTACCAGCGCCCGTCCTTCGTCACGCCTCCGTTCGCCGGCTACGTGTCCGGCCATTCCACCTACAGCCGGGCGGCGGCGGAGCTGCTGACAGCGATGACCGGCGACCCCTATTTTCCAGGCGGCATGGGCGAGTTCTTCTGCCCGAAAAATGAATTCCTGGTTTTCGAGGAGGGGCCCAGTATGGACATTACCCTGCAGTGGGCCACCTACCGCGACGCTTCCGACCAGTGCAGCCTTTCCCGCATCTGGGGCGGCATCCACCCTCCGGTGGACGACATGCCGGGCCGCCGGATCGGCATGGAGATCGGCGTGGAGGCCTTCAACTATGCGGAGCGCTATTTTACAAAGAAAGAAGAAACGCCGTCGCCGGTGGCCGGCGTGTCCATGTTCCCAAACCCCACCCACTGCTTGGTCCATATCGACTACGCTTATGACGGCACGCTGCCGGTGCACGTGTATCAGCGCGACGGCCGGCTGGTGCGGTCGGCCGAGCTGGACTTCTCCGGCGGGCGGGCGTTCCTGAGCCTGGAACAACTGCCGGCGGGTGTGTATTTCGTGATGGGGTTGGATGAGGGCGGAAAGCGGCATTTTGAGGGTAAGGTGGTGCGCAGGTAGGGGAGGGATTGTTTTGTTGTATTGCTGGATGGCTATCTTGTTGGCCATGCTCTTAATGGTAGTTTGGGGGGTGGGGACACAATTTTTTGGATAAAAAAACGCTTTACTGTTGTTGATAGAACCATAAAAGTCCTTACGATCATGCTGAAATTTCTGCAATTGTCTTTTGCCGCCATGATCTTTCTGCTGGCGGCCCCGGCCCTGCAGGCACAAACCTTTACCATAACCAGCGATATCGACCACATCTACCTCCTCAACGGCGAGGAGATAGAGGCCAAGGTGGAGAGCGTCCAGGGGGATTACATCCTCTACAAACCTTACCATGAGGAGGGCAGCCCGGCGGCCCGTGTCGCCAAAACGGAGGTCGACCGGGTGAAGATGGCCAACGGCACAGAGCTGTGGTACAACCGCCTTCCCAAGGAAGAAAAGCCGGAGGAGGCTGCTGCCGTACAGGAGGAGGGAAAATCCAGGAAGAAAAAGCGGCCGATCTCGTCGCAGAAGCTGCAGCGGCAGCGGTAGGGTTCGTTGATTCGTGATTCGTCCCCGCCCGGCCGAAGCCTTGGCGTAGGCGGGTATTCGGCCCCGTCTCTATCGAGCCGGGTAAAATTCGTTATTCGTTTCCTGAACCTGCCGGGCCAGGCAGGCAGTAGCGAGCGGTAAACCCCGGCAGGCAGGCTTGCCGTTGCTTCTGTCATTTAATAGCACCCGTCCAAGGTTGGCCAGCTTCGTACATCGTACCTGCCACCGAAGCTTTCCGTCCAGCGTTAGGCGGATACCCCGTTCAATAGCCTTCCCCATCCCCGCATTCTATCCGTATCATCGAATAGGGCGCGGTGATGGCGAAGTAGGAATACTCAGGCATTTCCAGATCCTCTATGATGTCGTTGAACAGGGCGATGAAGCTGGAGGCGAGGCGCCCGTTCGTGCACAGGAGGCCGTGAAAGTATTCCAACCGGCCGTTCCCATCTTTCTGCACGACCCACCTGCCGTCGTATTCCCGGATGTACACCTCCCCCACCAGGGCCAGGAAGTGCTGCTGCCGTTCCATAATGTAGGTTTTGGTGATCCTGCCTTCGGCGAGGGCTTCGGAAATGTCCTTTTCCAGGCCGTACAGTGAGGATTCGGTGAGGGAGAAGGTGATTTCTTTTTCCCGGAGTTCGGCCTGCAACTGGCCGATCAGGCCGGCATCGTTCCAGCTCCACTTCCTGATCAGGTGCTTTACCAGCAGATAAGCGCTGCCGGTAAGCAGGAGTGTGCCGGTAAGCACCAGGACGGCGGTTTTAATTGGTTTCATGAATTGATGAGTTTAGGCAAGTTGAGCCATGAAGGCCCAAAAACTTGAAGTTAGGGTTTTCATTGGTAACTTAAGTCCCGTAGGGACGAAAGGCCATTGCCAGGGCCGTCAGGCCCTGGTGAATGAGGCCCATCCCTGTTTAAGTCCCGTAGGGACGAAAGTCAAAAGTAATTCATTGAGAAGTTACTTTCAGTAAACTTCTTCGGCCCATTTCCACCCATACCGGCCAGCCCGCGAACACTCTTCCCTCAACAACTGTTTACCGTTCACAAAAAATCAGGAAATGCATCAAGACCAGGCTTCCGCTCCTGCCTTCCCCGCCCCCTGGGCCCTGCGCGGCGAAGGCGCCATGTTGTTCTACCGCCTGCCGGAGGCCTTTGCCCGGGAGCAGGGGGGCATCCCCGAAAGCATGGCCTCCGATTTCCAGGGCATCGTCTCCTGCGTGATGCTGGTCGACTACCGGCAGTCGCCCGTAGGGCCGTACCGGGAGCTGCTCTTCATTCCCGGCCTGTTCGGCACCGAGCGGGGGCGCCGCTTTTCCATCACCCGCATTTACGTCGATTCGCAGGAGAGCATGGATTGGGGGCGCCGCAACTGGGCCATCCCCAAGGAACTGGCGGACTTCGACTGGAAGCGCACCGGCCCCTACGCCGATGAGGTGCGGGTGAGCCGGAACGGAAAGCCTGTGCTGGAGGCAACCATCAAAGGCGTCGGCCCGCGCTTCCCCATCAGCACCGCCCTCATCCCGCTGCGCATCCATCAGGAAATGGACGGGCGGGTGGTGGAAACCTCGCCCCGGGGCAAGGGCATGGGGCAGTGGGCCCGGATTTCACACCTTGACGTACATTCCGAAGGTTTTCCCGATATCGGTTCCTTCCGCCCCTTTGCCTCCCTGCGGGTGTCCGGCTTCCAGATGACGTTCCCGGAAGGCCTCGCCGTGCCTCGATCATCCTGATCGAACGGCGCTTACCCTGAATAGGCCGAAAGCCTCATATATATCACCACAAAAAACGGATACCGGTACTCCAGCTTCCCGAAACTTTCCGCATCCAGTATATCGATGGCCCGCTCAAAGGAAGGGTAGTTTGCCAACAGGAAAAGAAAGAAGGACGCGGGCTGGCGCTCCGCCAGGCGCCAGAACTCCCGGACATCACTTGGGAAAAAGGCTTTCACTACCGGCAGGTTGAAGCGGTGGTAGCACCACTGGCAGTTGTTCCGGGCGAAAGGGGCGCCCAGGGGGATAAACGAGTCGACAGGCAGGTTTTCTATACCCTCCGGCAAAGTATCCGGATTATTGTACAACAAGATGGCCAGTTCTTTATAGGCTTCTTTGCTGCCCGGCCGTAGCAGGCCGTTGCGCAAAAGAGCACGCTCAAATTCGGCGGCGAGGTTCAGCAATTGGACGTTCCGGTTGGCGCCCCAATCGGGAATTTCCTTATTGAGGCACTTCCGAAGCAGGTTTGTGGCGATCTTTTGCCGGAAAGACAGCCCCAGAGAAATCAAAAAAATCAGAGCCAGCGTAATGATTACTACTGCATTTTTTTTCATAATTCGATCAATTTTCCTTCTGCATACCGATAAACTTTATACCCCGCCCCCGCCAAACTATCCACTACCTCCGCCTCCGGCATCAACGGATAGGCCGTAGCCCCGGTGTAGAACATGAACCCGATGGGCCGCTCCACGCCGAAAACCACCGTCCGCTCGTCTATCGCATACTGTTCGTTCAGCGCCTTCATGTTCTCCGCCCATTCCGGCGACCGTTCCCGGATGGAAAAGGGCTTTATCCTTTCGATGGAATACCGCACGGGCAGGAGCACCAGCAGGGCCAGCGCCAGGTTGGTGGCAAACAGGGGTATCCTGAGCCGCCGTTTGTAAATATTCAGGAAGCGGAAAAACAGGGCCGTCAGTATGAAATAGGCGGGCGCGGAAATGATGGTATAGGCCTGCATCTTGGTATGGGCGAGAGAAAAGACGATCAGCGGGATCCATATCCAGGCCAGCAGGCTCCAGTCGGCGCTCCTCCTGCGGAACAGCTGCCGCAGCCGTTTATACGTCAGCCAGATCAGCGGCAGGTAGATGAGCTCTCCGAAGATGATCCGCATTCTGTCCAGGTGGAAATACCAGGGCTGGCCGTGGCCCTCCAGCCCTTCGAAAAAGTGGAGGAGGTTGTACGCCTGCTCATGGGCGGCTTCCTGCGGGAAGGCCCGGAAAATGTAGAGCTGCCAGGGCAGGAATACGGCCGTGGCGACGCTGATGATCAGAGTCAGGTGAAGGAATAGCTGGGGCCAGCTGTGCCGGTGTATTACCAGCAGCCCCCATACCGCCGCCACGATAAAGGCCGGCAGCCACTTCGTCAGCACCCCCAGGCCGATGCTCAGGCCGATCAGTACACTGACGTACCATCGGGGTTCCCGGAGAAAGCGGATGGAAAAGAACACGCCCAGCTCGATGAAGAACAGGAAAAAGAGGTCAGGGTGGTCCGTGGCGGCCCGTCCCGCCGTCAGGGCGATGATCAGCCCGTGGATGGCGTGCAGGAAGGCCGCCAGCAGGGCCGTCTTCTGACCGGTGTAATGGCGGGCGATGCCGTAGGTGAGCCAGACGGCCAGGGTGGACAGCAGGATGGAAGGCAAGCGCAGGGCAATTTCGCTGATGCCGAACAGCTTCAGGCTCAGCGCCATGGCCCACAATGCCATCGGCTGCTTGTGCAGCCAGATGTGGTTGCTGCTCCAGTCCGTATAGTCGTAAGGCAGTACGGGGTTGTCGTAGAGGGTGGGGCGCAGCGGGTGTTCCATCAGGTTTCTGGCCACCAGGGCGTGGTAGCGTTCGTCCCACTCGTGCAGAAAAAGGTCGGTGGCGGCGTAGATCCGCAGCAGCAGGCCGCCCGCCAGGATGAGCAGGAGGGCCAGGCGGTAGTCTTCCCGCCGGGCGGCCCGCCAGGCCAGGAAGAAGGCGGCGGTGCACAGGGCGGAGGTGAGGATGCCGAACAGGAGGTTTTCCAAGGGCTGAATGTTTGGGGATAAAGATAGGATTATAGCTCATTAACTCGCGCGCCAATGGTAAATTGGCGCCCGAGGAGCACTCAATACTTCACCACCCTGCCCTGCCACTGCCGTTCTCCCTGCCGGGCGGCCACGGTGTAGGCGCCGGCGGGCAGGCTGGACAGCGGCACCTTTATTCCCTCTGCCGTTATTTGCGTTTCCCACCGGCGGAGCAACCGGCCATTCCCATCGAAAAGCGACAGCTTTACCTGCCCTTGCCTTCCTTCAGGAAGCCAAAAACGAGTATTGGCCCCGGCCGGGTTGGGCGCTACTATGGCCGGCGCCGCTTCCGGTACCTGGCTGGCAGGGAGGGTGCGGTCCAGGATCATGCGGCTGATGGCGGGCGTGGCGGGCGCCTCCTGGTAGTAGGAGAAGCCGAACAGGTAGAGGGTGTCCTGGCCGGCAGCCCGGTGGCGGGGGTAGAATTTCGGGCGGAGGCCGTTGAACGCCGTGTTCAGGCTGCCGTCGGAGTTGATCAGAACAGGAGGGCCAATAGCGTATCCATCGTAGGTGTCGTAATGCCTGCCGCTGAGTATAAGGCTGCCGTCGGGATAGGCGCTGCTGCTGTAGGTAAAGAAGGGAGGCCAAGCGCCTCCGGGATTGTCGAATCCGGACAGCGGCTCAAAGCTGTCGTCAACGGCGCCGTCGGGCATCAGGCGCACCAGCCCCCGGGCGGTGGGCTGCCCGTTGAAAGTGGTGAAATCGCCGATGATGTACATGCGGCCGTCCGGCAGCAGTTCGACCTGCTGATAGCTGTCGCCCTCAACGGCAGTAAAGCCAGGGGCGAAATCCGGATCCAGCGTGCCGTCGGGCAGCAGGCGGATGAAATCGGGGACGATCTGCTGGTTGTAAAGGATGGGGCCTCCGGCATTGTTGAGCAGCAGCAGGGCGCCGTCCGGTTCGCGGGCTACGGCGCCCAGGCTCTGCGCCCGGAGGTTGTCTGTCAGGCTGAAATCCACCGAGCCGTCGGCATTCAACCGGATGAGGTTGGCGCCGGCCGGCACGCCGTTCTCCCGGGCTGAGAATGCGCCGTGCAGGAGCAGGCCGCCGCCGGGCAGGGGGATTATTTCCTGTATCGATCCGATGAGCAGATTGATATTGCAGTCAAAGGATCCATCTTCGCTCCCGTCTTCGAAGTACAACCGGACATCTCCGTTTTCGAAGGCGACGGCCAGGCGCCCGCCGGGCATCAGGGCGGTAGCGGATGGCGGGATGGGGTTGGCGGCCGGCCGGAAGTTTTCGTCCAGGCTGCCGTCGGGGTGGAGTTTGGCCAACGGCAGCACGCGCTCTCCGTTGACCCGGTTGAAGGTGCCGCCGATCAGGATATCTCCGCCGGGCAGGGGCAGCGCCGTCCGGATATCCGCCATGGCGCGGAGGGAAGCCTGGAACCCGGTATTTACCTCACCGTTACTGGAAAGCATACCGATACCCGGAGCATCCTGCCCGCGCAGCGCTTCGAACCACCCGCAGAGGACGGCCTGCCCGTCGGGGAAGTAGTGGAAGTCATTGAGCCCAAATGTTTCCAGATCCTCCTGGGCGGGGTAGAGCGGCTCCTGGGGTGCTCCATGAGGCTCCAGGAGGTGAAATTTCCAACCGTTGTCGCCTTCTATCCAGTTTAATACGATGAAACGGCCATCCGGGTGTGTCCCCATCACCGCGGCGGGGAAAGGAGCGGATTGGCGGGAAAGCACTTCCCCGCCGGGGCTGAGCGTCAGCAGATAGTAGTCGTCGAAGTCAAATCCGGCGCCCAGGGCGATGTATCCTTCGTCGTTGATGCGCAGGCTGTACAACATGCTCAGGCTATCCAGGGTGGGAAAATCAAAACCCGGATCCGGATCCAGGGCGGAGGTGAACTTTTCCAGCCCCACTTCGGCGAAGAGATCGGAGTAGAACGCGGCCAGCAGGCTGCCGTCCGGAAATAAAGCGATCTGATTGTAATAGTTGCGCCGGAAGGTAAAACCGGCGCTGGCCTCCACCTCCCCCGAGGTATTCAACTTCAGCAGGCCTGCCTCCTCCCCGGTATTTTCTTGAGCAAACTGGCCGGCGGCGATGATCCGGCCGTCTTCCGTGCAGGCGACCTTATAGGCTTCTCCCCGCCAGCTGCCGTCCCACTGAAAAGCAGGGCTCAGGGCGCCGTCCGGGTTGAGGATCAGCACCGGCGGCAGCGTGTCTCCTCCGTAATAACTGAAAACGCCGGCGCAGGCGATGCGCCCGTCGGGCATCAGGCAGGCATCCTGGGCTCGAAAGCTGAGGTTCGGGTCAATAGAAAGCGAATGGTCGAGGCTGCCGTCGGGCAGGAAGCGGGCGAGCCCTTCGCGCCACTGGCCATTGGCATAATCGAATCCGCCCGCCGCCAGTATCCTGCCGTTGGGCTGGACGGCCAGGCTGTTGACAAAAGTCATTTCGGTAACCTGCGGCTGAAAACCGGGGTCGATGATCTGCCCGGAGGCAGGGTGGGGAATGCAGAAGTATAACAGGGCCAGTCCTGGTGCGAGAAGGTACTTAGGGAACATAGAGCGTTAGTGTATGATGAAAAAATCAGTTCGAGTTTGCTATAAAGATAAAAAAACTGCTGTCCGGCTACTTAACTCTACTTTGTTAACTTGAAATAAAGCCGCGCCTGCCTGCCCGCCAGGCAAGACGCCTGTCTGCCTGGCAGGCAGGTAGCGGCGACATAATTCAGCCTTGGGCGCAAGCCCAGGGCATGAGAACGGCCGGTTGTTGAGCTGCGTAGCTGCGGCACAAATGTACAGGAAACTGTGTCGCAGCTACGCAGCTCAATTGCACAGCTAATCTCATAGCCAGGGGCTGGCGCCCCCGGCTATGATCTGCCGCCGCTATGCGGCTAAGGGTTAAGTTAACAAAGTAGTATTAACAAGGGGAGCGTAAACCGCTCACTATCCCTGGCCAACGGCTCATTTCGCCTTTGCAACGCCGGAAATAGCCATCACCTTTGTCCCTGAACCAAATGAAAACTTATTCCGATGACCAGGGAACTCAAACTTCCGGCAATTCAGCAACACCTCAGCCCGAAAAGAGGCCGCCTCTGGAGCCTCGACGTGCTGCGCGGCGCCGTCGTCGTGCTCATGGCGCTGGACCACGTACGCCACTTCTGGGCGGACACCCCTTTCGCCCCCACCGATCTGGCCTATACTACCCCCGGCTGGTTCTTCGCCCGCTGGATCACCCATTTCTGTGCACCGGTATTCATCTTTCTGGCGGGCACGAGCGCCTACCTTTTTGGCCGGAAGGCCGGCCCGGCAAAGCTGCGCCGCTTCCTGTTCAGCCGCGGCCTGTGGCTGCTGTTCGTCGAGCTGGCGGTGATCAGCCCCAGCCTGGTATTCGGCTGGCCGGCGGCGGCGGGCTTCTTCGTCCTGCAGGTCATCTGGGCCATCGGGTGGGGGATGATCGTTCTGGGGCTGTTGTCCTGGTTGCCGAAAAGGCTCATCCTGGCCTTTGGCGTTGCCCTGGTGGCCGGCCACAACCTGCTGGACGGCATTACTCCCGAAGCCTGGGGCAGCCTGGGCTGGCTGTGGAAGATCCTTCACATGGGCGAAAGCTGGATAGCGGTAACGGACAGTGTCGGCCTGCTCGTCGTCTACCCCCTCATACCCTGGGTAGGGGTGATGGCCGTAGGTTACTGCCTGGGCGAGGTGATGAGCTGGGAAAGGGCGCGCCGCCGGCAGTTCCTCGGCATCGCCGGCCTGGGCCTGATCGAGGCCTTTTTCCTGTTGCGGTTCATCAATTATTACGGAGATCCCACCCCCTGGGACTTTCAGGGCAGAGGGTTTGCCTACACCGTCCTCTCTTTCCTGAACACCACCAAATACCCGCCCTCCCTTCTGTATTTCTGCATGACGATGGGCCCGGCCCTGCTGCTGCTGTATGCCCTCGATGGAGTACAGAACAAGGTGGCGGCCATCTTCCGTATCTTCGGGAGGGTGCCGTTTTTCTTCTACGTAGTTCACTTCGCAGTGATCAACTTTTTCGCTCACCTGTGGCACTACTTTCGCTACGGCCGCTGGTTCAGCTTCCTCACGACGCCCAGAGAATCCTGGCCGGCGGACTACGTGCCCAGCCTGCTGCTGATGTACGGGGTGTGGGCCGTTGTGGTAATAGGCTTCTATTACCTGTGCCGGTGGTACGGTGAGGTGAAGTTCAGCCGGAAGGAGTGGTGGTGGAAGTATTTGTGAGGATGGAACGCGGATCTACGCGGGTGCGGCGGATATGCACGGATTCGGGAGGCTTTCAGGGAGGAGAGCCGGCGATTCCGGATTTTGTGCAAACATCGGGATATGGGGCGCTGTTCGGAATTTTTACCCGGCTGAGAAACGAGGAGGGAGTGTTCGCAATTCGGTGTTCGCTGTTCGCAAGTCCCTGAAAATCAAGGGACGTTTTTCAGGAGAGGCTGCCCGTCTAACGTTGGACGCCGTTGGAAGCAGGTAAGCTGAAGCCGTCCAACGCTGTTGCGAACACCGCCCGTCCTCGGCCGGGTAAAAGATCAGCGAACTTGTCCAGCGCTAGAATGGTAGCCTCAGGAGACACAGAAAATTGAACTATCCCAACGAGGACGGGCGCTATCCCCTTACCGAAGCAAAATGAGGTTCCCTGGCCTCAACCTCAACCTCAAACCAGCTTACAATCAGAACTTATTCTTCCACATCATGCTCTCCACCGGCTTGTCTGTGCGCTGTAGGTACTTGGCGTCCTTCTTTTTGTTGTAATAGTTCAGGATCTCGCCATCGACGCGGAAGTAGATGAGCTGCCCGATGGGCATGCCCGCATAGACGCGCACGGGGTGGGTGCAGGAGATCTCCAGCGTCCAGGTGTTGCAGAAGCCGACGTCCCCCTTGCCGGCGGTGGCATGGATGTCGATGCCCAGGCGGCCGACGCTGGACTTGCCCTCCAGGAAGGGCACTGCGCTGTGGGTTTCGGTATACTCTTCGGTGACGCCCAGATAGAGGGTGTTGGGGTGGAGTACGAAACCGTGTTCAGGGATCTCGATGTACTCGATGGGGTTGTGGCGGCGGGCGTCCAGAATGTGGTCTTTATACATAGCCAGCCATTTGCCCAGGTGCACATCGTAGGAATTAGTGCCCAGGCAATGCCGCCGGAACGGCTCAATGACGATCTCCCCGTTCTCGATCCCTTCCAGTATTTTCTTGTCCGACAATATCATAGCTCCTGCAGGTTTTTTCTGTTTGCGGATAGGCCTGAACTCTATTGAAGCCGGGCCTATCCGTAAACAGGGCTAACAGTGGCGCCCGCTCTGAAGCCATTCTACCCTTCGGGCGCCTTCGCCTTTAAGCGCGCTAAGTTATTCAATTTTCCAGAAAACTTCCCATCCGCAATTTTTTCTTCCTCCCCGGGCAATTTCCACACCTGTGATTTTCGTTAATATGTCGAATTTCCAAAAACAAGCCTCCGCCAAAACCAGAAT
>CAYQKY010000206.1:0-13827 GCA_964418125.1 uncultured Phaeodactylibacter sp. | reverse complement strand
GATGATATTCAATAAATTGTAACGATTGTTTTTTCCTTAACGCAACACTAGTGTCAGTGAAGACGTAATGCTAGCCGTAAACCCGGAAATAATAATGATGGCGGTAAACATCCACACCAGCCCAACAATCCGGCCGCCAGCTGACCTTGGGGATTTATCGCCGTAGCCGACCGTCGTCATGGTCACGGCCGACCACCAGATGCCCTCCCACAGGCCGCGCCAGCCGCCAGGGAATTCCTCCGGGTTCCTGTGCCGTTCGAAGAGCCAGGCCACAAAACCGAAGGCGAAGATGACCAGGAACAGCAGCAGGACCGCCTTGAGGAAATTCAGGGAAAAGAACTTGCGAAGGAAGGCCAGCCCGGCGCTCAGCTCGCTGGCTTTCGGCGCGGCGACCGCCGAGTTGGAAACGAAAAAGGGCTGCGTAAAGCCGATCCGCTCAATTCGATCACTAGTCACCGTTAATGGATTGATACTCAAATGAATGCTATCGCCTTCCAAACCGGAAAGGACCTCTTCCAGGCTCATTTCCCGATACCGGTAAGCATACCCCAGTTCTTCGGCCAGTTGCTCCCACAACCAGATGCTGATGCCCTGTAATTGCCCCGCCTCATCGCGGTAAATGAACGGAGGAGCCTCCTTAATGCCAACAACCAGGGTATCGGGAAAGGGCGGCTGGGCTACCTCCTGCCCGGAAGCCCTGCAAATGGCCATTACCAGGCTCAATGCTAAAGCGAAATACAGTTTTTTATTTCCCATAAGTTTAATACGCTGAGGTTTGGTCAACTAGATGTAACAGGCTTAAGACGAATTAGTTTCTGTAGAAACTATTTTTCTTTTTACTACCTTTGCCCTTCAGATTTACTAAACCCAATCACATAGTTTATGAAAAGAAGATTACGATTATCAGGATTTTTTCTGGCAAGCCTGCTGCTGTTCGGCTTTAATCCCGTTCAGGCACAGGATGCTGAGCGCACGATTTCGGGGGCACTAAAGGATAAATCCGGAGAGCCGCTGATCGGCGCCAATGTTTATGTAAAAGGCATGGCCACAGTGGGAACGGTTACCGACTTCAACGGTGAGTTCGAGCTGTCCATCCCGGCGAAGGCCAAAACGCTGGTCTTTTCTTATGTGGGTTACGCCACCAGGGAAGTCGCCATCAAAAAAGATAAGGCGGAATACAATATCGTATTGAGTTCTCAGGTAGCCCTGGAGGAGGTCGTTGTCACCGCCCTGGGCATTGAACGGGAAGAAAAAGCACTCGGCTACTCCGTCCAGCAGTTGCAGGCGGACCAGATCGCCGGGGTGAAGCCCACCAATGTCACCAACGCCCTTTCCGGTAAGGTATCGGGCGTGTACGTCACGGGAAGCTCGGCCGGCCCTACGGCATCGGCCAACATCAACATACGGGGCGCGGCATCTCTGCTGGGCAACAACCAGCCTCTGTTCGTCGTGAACGGCATGCCGATCACCAACGACCTGTACAGCTTCGATGACGGGCTGAACGGTTCGACCACCATCGACTTCGGTAACGCCGCCCAGGTGGTCAATCCCGACGACATCAAGTCCATCAACATCCTCAAAGGGCCTGCCGCTTCGGCCCTCTACGGCTCCCGGGCCGCCGACGGGGTCATCCTCATCGAGACCAAAACGGGCGCCAATACCGAAGGCTGGGGCGTGGAAGTCAATTCCACCACCACCGTTGAAGAGATCCTCAAGCTGCCGAATTACCAGAATGAGTTCGGCTTCGGCGGCGGCGGCAAATACAGCTATAAGGACGGGACCAACTACATAGGCGAGAACGAATACTACGAGGCTTACGGTGAGAACTGGGGCCCGCGGATGAACGGCCAGCTCATCAAGCAGTTCAACTCCGACGGTGAACCGGCCCCCTTCACCCCAGCTCCGGACAATATCCGGAACTTCTTCCGCACCGGCATCACCAGCATCAACAACATCGCTGTGAATAACGCCTCGGACGGCGGCGACTTCCGCCTGTCCTATACCAACCTCAGTTCGCGCGGCATCGTGCCCAACACCGACCTGCAAAGGAACACTTTCCAGGCCAGCATCGGCAAAAGGATGTTCAACGAACGCCTCAAGGTGCGGCTGAACGCCATGTACGTCCGCTCCGGCTCCGGCAACGTGCCGAATGCGGGTTACGACGAATCTTCTTCGGTTATGTACGGCTGGCTGTGGTATCCGCGGCAGGTAGAGATCGACGACCTCCGGCAGTACTGGGAACCCGGCCTGGAAGGCGTACAACAGCGCTATGTGGAGGACCTGTGGGTGAACAACCCCTGGCTGGTGGCCAATGAGAACACCAACGCCTTCCAGAGCAACCGCCTGATCAGCAACTTTAAAATAGAATATGAATTCAACAAGAACTTCAGCGCCCGATTCCGCTACGGGGCCGATGTGGTGGACGACCAACGGCAATACCGCCGGGCGCCTTCCACCAAGGCGGTGCTGCAGGGTAGCTACCGCGAAGACGAGATCTCCTTCCAGGAGACCAACGCCGAAATGCTGCTGAGCTACAATACCGACCGCACCACCGGCTCGGCCTTCGACCTGGAACTCAAAGTAGGCGGAAACCTCATGAAGCAGAACGCCAACTTCCTGGTCGCCAACAACCCCGAACTCAAATTCTTCGGCACCGACGAGAGCATTTATACCCTGGCCAACGCCCGCTCCGGCGTGCTGGTCGAGTCGCAGAAGACCGAGGCCGCCATCAACAGCCTGTTCGGCATGGCGACGCTCTCCTACCGGGATTTCCTCTACCTGGACGCCAGCCTGCGCCAGGACTGGAACAGCACCCTGGTCAACCCGGAAGAAGGCCTCGACGGGTCGGATTTCAGCTTTGCCTATCCTTCGGTTTCGCTGAGCGCCGTCCTTTCCGAGGCATTTGGAATTCCCACCACTTCGGCCATTTCCTTCCTGAAGTTCAAGGGAGCTTATGCTGAGGTAGGCAACGGAGCGCCTCCCTACGCCTTCGGCACCACCTTCACTCCGCGCCCCGCTTTCGGTTCCAGTTCGGTGTTCACCACCAACCGGACCGTTGCCGACCCGGGGTTGAGGAACGAACGTACCCGCGCCCTCGAATTCGGGGTAGACGTACGCCTGTTCAACGACCTGTTCCGCCTGGATGCCACCTACTATAATATGCTGAGCTTCGACCAGGTGATCAACCTGCCGGTGGCTTCGGTCAGCGGCTACGATTTCAAGACTACCAACGGCGGCGAGATCCGCAACGAAGGCATCGAACTCCTGCTCAGCGCCACGCCCGTCAACACCAGCAACTTCAGCTGGGATGTCACCCTCAACCTGGGCCATAACCGCGCTATCGTCGAGAGCCTTCCCGATGTGGTCAGCGGCGGGCGCTATTCCATCGTCGCCGACATATTCCCCGGCGATGAAGGCGGCGCCGACCTCGAATACGTCGCCGAAGAAGGCCAACTGCTGGGCCAACTCTACGGCCTGGGCTTCCAGCGGGCTTCCGACGGCCAGATCATCCACGAAAACGGGCTGCCGCTGCTGACTGAAGATAAGGTCTCCGCCGGATCCTATCAGCCGGACCTGCGGGCAGGTATTTACAATACCCTCACGGTAGGCAATTTCAGCCTGGGCTTCCTGTTCGACGGCCAGTTCGGCGGCAACATTTACTCCCGGACCCACGCCCTGATGGCCACCGGAGGCACCATTACCAACGAGGACGACCCCAACCTGGGCCTGAAAACCACCGATGGCCGCACCGTATATTCCGTAGGTTACGGCCCGGACGGAGAGCCGGTTTACACCCTTGAACAGGAAGGCGGCGTAGTGGCTCCGGGCGTCATGTACGGTTATGCCACCGACGGTGGCGATATCGTTTTCGGTGAGTCGGGCCCGGTACGCACGGACCAGTTGGTAGAGAATGACGGCTTGTCCTGGTCGTACAATGCCGAAACCGAACAATGGGAAAGCGCATTGGTACAGCCCGGCGGCGCCGGCTACACCGGCTATTTCTACACCTACTACGGCAACGGTTTCAACCGGGACAACATCGAAGCGGCAACCTATGACGCCACCTACGTGAAACTGCGCGAAGTGAGCCTGAGCTACACCCTGCCCGGCAGTTTCCTGGACGGCGCCGGCATCGCCTCCGCCCGGATATCCCTGGTGGGGCGCAACCTGCTGCTGTTCACGAATGTGCCCTCCATTGACCCGGAGACCTATTCCATCCGGAACGGCCTGTTCGTAAACGGCTTTGAGAGTACCCAACTGCCGTCTACCCGCAGCTTCGGCGTGGCCTTGCACCTGGGCTTTTGACCGGCGTGTTAGCGGTTGTTCGTTGGTTGTTGTCTGTTGTCCGTTGATTGTTTGCTGCAACCAGCAACCAACAACCTACAACCAACAACCAGCAACCAACAACCAACAACCAGCAACCAGCAACCAACAACTTTCTGCAAAAAAAACGACCAATGAAATTATACAAACTCTTATCCATAACCGCTCTGGCCGGGATGCTCCTGCTCCTGTCCTGCGAGCAATTTGACGAATACAATTCCAACCCGAACGAGCCCACGACGGTCTCTCCGGATGTGCTGCTGACTTCTGCGATCCGGAACAGCATGAACACCATGGTCACCGAATCCTTCCTGCTGGGTAACAACGCCGCCCAACTGACGGCGAAGACCCTACGCACCGAGGTAGACGCCTACAACTGGAATGCCTTCCCCACCGTCTGGGAAGGCCTCTACGGCAGCCTTACCGATGTCTATACAGTGGAAGAGATCGCCGTAGAAAATGGCAATAGTAACCTGCAGGGCGCCGCCATGATCCTAAGGACGTGGATATTCTCCACCCTGACCAACGCCTACGGGGATATCCCGTATTTCGGCGCCATACAGGGAGCCGACAATGTCTTCACCCCGCCCTACGACATGCAGCAAGACATCTATGACGATATGCTCGACGCCCTCGGCGAAGCCGACGCCCTGCTGGCCTCCGGCTCCGGTTCCATCAACGGCGATATTCTCCTGAACGGGGGCCCCGATAAGTGGAGAAAATTCGGCAATTCTCTTCGCCTTCGCCTCCTGATGACGGCCAATAACCAGATCGAGGACGCAGGTATCCGGTTCGCCGCTATTGTCAGTGAGGGTAACATCATGAGCAGTAATGAGGACAACGCGACGCTTACTTACCTGAGCGGTTTTCCCAACCAATACCCCCTGGTGCCGCTCAAGACCGGCGACTTCGACGCCGTCGCTTTCAGCCGCACCGCCTACGACGTCATGAACGGCTACGGCGACCCGCGCCTGATGCGCTATGCCCGCCCGGATAATGACGAGTACAACGCCGACGCCACCTTCTCCGGAGCCGTCAACGGCTCCAACACCAGCAACTGCAGCAAGACAGGCTCCCGCCTGGGCGCCCAGTACTACAACGGCTCGGATCAAACGACAGCCTCCCAGCTGGGGCTGCCCATGGCCGAAGGCATCGCCATGACCTACGCGGAAGTGGAATTTCTGCTGGCGGAAGCCGCCGCCAAAGGGTGGATCAACGATGACGTGGAGATGCACTACCGGGCCGGTATCGAGGCTTCGATGGCCTACCACCAGGTAAACCCCGAACCGTTCGGCTGGAGCAGCTTCGATGACTTCTACGCCAACTCAGGCGTGGCTTATGACAAGGCCACCGACATCTGGGAGCAAAAGTGGCTGGCCCTGTTCTTCCACGGGCTGGAGCCCTACTTCGAGGTGCGGCGCTGGTATTTCGAGAGCGGCCTGTCGTGGGACGGCATCCCCTTCATGGGGCCGGCCTGCGAAAACCTGAACAGCAACGACCTGCCGCTGCGCTTCCTCTACCCCGGCGAGGAGCAGAGCCTCAACGCCGACAGCTACCGCGAAGCCGTCAACCGCCTCGGCGGGTCCAACTCGCAGAATGCGGCGATGTGGCTGGTGCAGTAGTTTTTTCTGGTTCCCGGACATGAGTAGTATTACCCCCGGGGGGTATGTATAGCTCCTGGCGGTGGTGTTATGCTCTTGGCAATTGTTATATGGCTATAGTGCTATATTGTTGGCCTGCCGTTGTCCGGGAACTTTTCATCAAAAGGAAGGGCAAATAAAACCTCCGAATGGGATAGTACGCTGATCAGTTAAGATTTCTTAGGATTGCTCAATATCCAGGCCCGGCAGCCAGATCTTAAGGTATCCTAACAGATCTTGGAAAATCAGTGTACTATCCTTTTTTGCAAAAGCCTCCTTTTTCAGTTACCCGAACGACATGCAAAAGAAATATTTCGACATACACGCCCCGGTCTTCTATCCTTCGGCCATAATTATTTTATTGTTCATCGTCCTCACCCTGCTCATCGGAAAGCCGATGGAAGAGGTCTTCACCCGGACGCAGGAGGGAGTGACCACCAATGCCGGCTGGCTGCTCGTGTTGTCCGTCAACATATTTCTGGCCTTTTCCCTCTATTTCGCATTTAGCAAGATGGGCAGCATAAGGTTGGGCGGGCCGAAGGCCAAGCCCGACTTCAGCACTTTCGCCTGGTTTGCCATGCTCTTTTCCGCCGGTATGGGTATCGGGCTGCTCTTTTTCAGCGTGGCCGAACCCATCATGCACTTTTCCAACCCTCCGGTACCGGTAGATAATGATGTACAGGCCGCCAGAAACGCCATGAAGTACACCTTCCTCCATTACGGCCTGCACGCCTGGGCCATCTATGCGATCGTGGGTATGGCGCTGGCCTTTTTCACGTTCAACAAAAAACTGCCGCTCACCCTGCGTTCCGTTTTCTATCCTTTGCTGGGAGAGCGCATCCACGGAGCTTTCGGTAACATCATCGACGTGGTGGCGGTGGTGGCCACCCTCTTCGGGCTGGCCACCTCGCTGGGTTTCGGCGTACAGCAGATATCGGCCGGGCTGGCCCACCTCTTCGGAACCCCGGACACTGTGATCATGCAGGTAGCGCTCATTACCGGCATTACCGGTATGGCTACCATTTCGGTGGTGCTCGGCCTGGACAAGGGCGTGCGGGTATTGAGCGAGCTGAACATGCGCCTCGGGCTCATCTTTCTGATCGCCATGCTCATCCTGGGGCCCACCGTCTTCCTGATGGACGCCTTCATACAGAACACCGGGGCCTATGTGCAGAACCTCATTTCCCTGGGCGCCTGGTCGGAGACCTACGCCCAGACCAGCTGGCAGAACGACTGGACGGTCTTCTACTGGGCCTGGTGGATCTCCTGGTCGCCTTTTGTCGGCATGTTCATCGCCCGGGTTTCCAAAGGGCGTACCGTGCGGGAGTTCTTTCTGGGCGTCCTGCTGGTACCCTCCCTGCTGACCTTCCTGTGGATGTCCGTTTTCGGAGGCTCCGCCCTCTTTCTGGAGCTCAACGGCATCGGCAATATTTCGGAAGCGGTGAATGAGAACATCGCCACCGCCCTCTTCGTGCTGGTGGAACAGTTCCCCTTATCTTTCATTACCTCCATTGCCGGCATTCTTCTGGTCACCAGCTTTTTCGTAACTTCTTCCGACAGCGGTTCCCTGGTCATCGACAGCATCACTTCCGGCGGCAAGCTCGACGCTCCGGTGGGGCAGCGCATCTTTTGGGCCCTTTCGGAAGGGGCAGTGGCCGCCACCCTGCTGCTGGGAGGTGGGCTGAAAGCCCTGCAGACCGCCGCCATTTCCACCGGGCTGCCGTTTGCTATCATACTTCTTATCATGTGTTACAGCCTCTACAAAGGCCTGCAGGAGGAGTATGTCGAGATGCAACAGATCGCGCAGCGGAAACAAAAAGAATCGTACCGGCAGATCCTGAGCGGCCTCGTCAACAAGCGGCAAGCTAAATCAAAACAAGAAACCGATGAAGTCAAAGATCAATAAAATACTGGTATGCCTGGACCTCACCGAGATGGACCAGGTGCTGATGCGGTATGCCCGCCACCTCTGCGAACTGCTGGGCACGGTGGAGCAGGCCTGGTTCGTCCACAACATCAAATTCGACTACCCGGAAGAAGCGGAGTCCCTGATGGCGGAACTGGAGCGGCCGCTTCCGGAACTGATATCGGAAGAGATCAACGAGCGGGTTCAGCTTCACTTCCAACCGGACAGCCACGACATCAGCCGGGAAGTGCTCGTCACCGACAGTTCTTCTACCGCTCAGGCCCTCACGGAGGCCGTCAATAAGAACGACATCGCCCTGGTGATCTGCGGAAAGAAGATCTCCTACCAGGGCTCCGGCCAGGTAGCCGAAAAGATGCTGCGCCTGCCAGCCTTCAGGGGCGACCTGCTGATGGTGCCGGAGACGTCGCCTCACCGCATGGAGCGGCTCCTCGTGCCGACGGACTTTTCCGCCCCTTCCACTAAAGCCCTGAAGCTCGCACATCAAATGGCTTCCGGAGCAGATGCCAGGATCACCTGCCAGCATGTGTATACCATTCCCATGCATTACTTTCCCTATATCCCGGTGGAGGGCTTCCGCGAGTCGATGGAAGAGCAGGCAGAAAAGGATTTCAAAAAATTCCGGCAGGGCCTGCCCGAAGAGTTGAGGGATATCCCCTGCCAATTCACCTACAGCAAGGACCGCACCGTAGCCCAAACCGTTTACGATTTTGCCGTCAATAACAACAAAGACCTGATCGTTATCGGCTCCAAAGGGCGAAGCGGCCTGCCGGCCGTGCTGCTCGGCAGTACCGCCATACAATTGCTGCAGTTTGATTTTCATGTGCCGCTGCTGGTGGTGAGGTAGAGCGTGTGGATTGTTTCCTGTCTGAATGGTTTCATTGTTGTAGGCCGAAGGCAAAAGCATGGCCCGGGGTTTCGGATATTTGGCGATAGTATTATATATTGCCGGCGCCCGGGTAACAACAATATCGCAATATTACCATTTGCCCTCAACCCGAAGGACAAAGTCCTATGAGCTCCAGGATATATACAATATCAACCTGCAAAACCATCCTCCATGCCACCGATCGAGATCACCATCGGCCCCGAACTGCGCCGGAAATGCCCCCGGCTCCAACTCGGCTGCCTGAGCACGGAAGTGCAGGTAGCCCCCAGCCCGCCGGAACTGCTGGAGGAGATAGAGCGGGCCTGCCACCGGATCGCGGGCAGCCTGAAAATGGATGACATCAGCAGCCTGCCCCATATCCGGTCCACTCGCGAAGCGTACAAGGGCACCGGTAAAAAGCCCGGGCGCTACCGCCCCAGCGCCGAAGCCCTGCTGCGACGCGTGGTGAGCGGCAAAGGGCTGTATCAAATCAATAATGTGGTAGAGGTGATCAATCTGTTTTCGATCACTACCCATTATTCGATCGGCGGCTACGATGCGGAACAGATTACCGGTAAAGTCAACGCCGGCATCGGCAGGGAAGGCGAGCCCTACGAGGCCATCGCCCGCGGCCAGCTTAATATAGCCGGCCTGCCGGTGCTGCGGGATGAGCGAAGCGCCTTCGGAACCCCCACCAGCGATTCCACCCGCACCATGGTGCGGGGCGAAACCCGGCGCCTGCTGCTCGTCTTCTTCAACTTCGGCGGGCATGCGGGGCTGGCGGAGGTTCTCGAAGATGCCGCCCGCCTGATCGCCGCTCATTGTAAGGGAAAAAATGCAGAGATCTGGCTAAAATAAATGCCGGGACGCCCCAATCCGGTATTCATACTATTTTTTTCATTCCCCTCTTGATTCTTATTCCCTTTTTTCCCTACCTTTGGTTACTTTTTATTTGTTATGGTTTTTATTTTTTATCTTAAAGGTTATGTGACCAGATATAGTGATTTCATCTAATCCTTGTTGTTGAATGAGGCCTCCCCTCCATCCGAGTTTAGCCAGCCATTTTTTTGGGACCTTCCCCGCTAAGAAAGCCCGTTAAAAAATTCTGACTACGCAAGGATGCTGCCGCTACGGTGAGCAAGCAGTTCTGCCGTTCCTAAGCAGGGGGCAATTAATCCGGCATTTTTTTTAATCTTTTTCACTTATTAATTTTTTTTGTAATGAACATTTTTGTTGCTAGGCTTAATTTTGACACCGACAGCGACACGCTTCGGGAAGTTTTTGAATCCTTCGGAGCAGTAGATTCTGCCAAAGTGATCACCGACCACTTCACCGGGAAGTCCAGGGGCTTTGGTTTTGTCGAAATGCCCAATGACGATGAGGCCTATGCCGCCATCGAACAACTGAACGATTCCGACCTGGATGGCAACACGATCGTTGTAAAGAAAGCCGAACCCCGCGGCGGCAACCGGCGCCAGGGTGGCGGCGGCAACTTCAACCGCCGTGACAACTATGGCGGCGGCCGTGACAACTACAACCGCCGCGACAGCTACGGTGGCGGCCGTGACAACTACAACCGCCGCGACAGCTACGGCGGGGGCCGTGACAACTACAACCGCCGCGATAGTGGCCGCGACAGTGGCCGCGACAACTACAACCGCCGCGACCGCCGCGACAGCTACAACGACGGCAACTACAACTCTGACCGCTACTAGAAAGAATTACCTGTTAAGATAGACAGCTGAGTAGGATGTGAGGGCGGGCCTGGCTCGCTTTTATCTTCCTCCATAACAGGCCACTTAAAAGTGGCCCGTCCGAAAAAAGACAAGGGGCGACGGATACTTTTCCGTTTCCCCTTCCTTTTTTTACTTGTATTGTTTAATTTTGATCCCGCCTCAGGTTATTCGTTGATTCGGTGATTGGGTTCATTAGGTTTATTGGGTTCATTGGGTTGCCCCCAAATCAACTTAATCAACCAATCAACTTAATCAACTTAATTAACCAAACCGCCACCTCCTCTTACCTATTGCCAAACTGCCATTCCAAACCATCAAAATCGAACAGCAATGTATCGAAGCCTACTTCTATTCTTCTGTTTTATCATTACCGCTCACGCGCTGTACGCCCAGGTCATCTACAGCGATCCTGCTCTTCCCACAACCGATGAGGAAGTGACCATCTTCTTCGACGCTGCCGAAGGAGACCAGGGCCTGATGAATTGCAACTGCGACGTCTATTTCCATAGCGGTGTGATCACCAATCAGAGCACCGGGCCCTCCAACTGGCGTTTTGTGCCCACTACCTGGGGCGTTGCCGATGAGGACTGGCGCCTCACGCCCGTCCCCGGAGAGAGCAACCTCTATAGTTTCACTTACTCCCCTTCTATTCGGGACTTTTACGGCGTCCCTGCCGGAGAAAGGATACTGCAAGTGGCCTTTGTATTTCGCAACGCCGACGGCAGCCAGTCCGGGCGGTCAGTAGGCGGCAGTGATATTTTTCTGGATGTCTTCGATGGAGGGGCCCTGCTGCAAAGCCCTTCTTCCGGCACGATCATCGTAGAGGCCGGGGAGGTTATCCCCATCATAGTCGCGGCTACCCAGCCGTCTACTTTCACGGTATTCGACAACGGCAACCAGGTCGCAGAACAGACGGGTACCGAGCTCAACTACAACCTCACGGCCGCCGATATGGGCGCCCACCTGGTGGAGATCGTGGTCGATAACGGCAGCAGCCAGCAGACACTGGACTTTACCTACATCGTCGCCCGCAATATCCCACCGGCAGCTCCGCCGGCAGGGCTGGAGCCCGGCATCACCTTCGATAACGGCAACCTGCAGCTCCTCTTCTATGCGCCCGGAAAGGAAAACGTCTTCGTCCTGGGCGATTTCAACGATTACGAGATCAATACCGATTACCAGATGACGCCCACGGACGATGGCCACTGGTGGATCGAGATCGGCGGCCTGCCCGCAGGCGGGCCCATTACCTTTCAGTATCTGGTGGATGGGAACATCCGCGTTGCCGACCCTTACAGCACCCTCATCCTGGACCCCGGCAATGACCGCTTCATCCCCAGTGTGACCTACCCCAACCTGCCGGATTATCCCGACGGCGCCCAGGGCGTCGTCACGCTGATCGACCCCGCCGTGGCGGAATACGACTGGCAGGTGAACAACTTCAACCGCCCGCCCCGGGAAGAACTGGTGGTCTATGAACTGCTGCTGCGCGATTTCATCGCCCGCCACGACTACTCTACCCTCATCGACACGCTGAGCTACCTCCGCCGTCTGGGGGTCAATGCAATTGAACTGATGCCGGTCAACGAATTTTCCGGCAACGAAAGCTGGGGCTACAACCCCACTTTCCACATGGCCCTCGACAAGTACTACGGCCCCATCCATGAGCTGAAACGCTTCATAGACGCCTGCCACGCTCAGGGCATCGCCGTCATACTCGACGTCGTTTTCAACCACATCGACCTGCCCAGCGCCCTGGGCGCGCTGTACTGGGACGCCGCCAACAACCGCCCGGCAGCCAACAACCCCTGGCTGAACCAGCAGGCCACCCACGACTTCAGCGTTTTCCTGGACATCAACCACGAAAGCCAGGCCACCCGCGTTTATATCGACAAGGTCATCCGCTATTGGCTGTCCGAATTCCGCTTCGACGGCTTCCGCTTCGACCTATCCAAAGGGCTTACCCAGAACGAGAACGGGCCCTACGACGCCGGGCCCTATGACGCCAGCCGCATCGCCATCATCAAGCACTATGCGGATGTGATGTGGGAAACATCTCCCGGCTCCTATACCATCCTGGAACATTTTGCCGACTGGGCGGAGGAGCGGGAACTGACTTCCTACGGAGAAGGCATGATGGTGTGGAACAACCAGAACCACCCCTCCCGCGATGCCGTCCGGGCCGGGAGCGGAGGCCTCAACGGCCTTTCCTACAAATCCCGCGGCTGGGACACGCCCTACGCCCTGGTCTCCTACATGGAGAGCCACGATGAGGAGCGCCTGATTTACGAAGCCCTCAACTTCGGCGCCTCCGGCGGAGATTACAACGTCCGGGATTTCGAGACCGCCCTGGCGCGGGTCGAAGCGCTCAGCACTGTGTTCTACGCCGTGCCCGGCCCGAAGATGCTCTGGCAGTTCGGGGAGCTGGGCTACGATTTCTCGATCAACCACTGCCCGGACGGAACGATCAGCGACGGCTGCCGGACCGCCAACAAGCCCATCCGCTGGGATTATTTTGAGGACGAGGCCCGCCGCCACCTGTTCAATGTGACGCGGCAGCTCATCACCCTGCGCGAAGCCTATGACGCTTTCCATACCACCGACTTTGAAGTGGAACTCGGCGGTTCCGTCAAGAAGGTGAAGTTGTTCGGGCCGGATATGACCGTTATCGCCGTGGCGAATATGGGGCTGGCAACCGCCAACGTTTCCGGTATTTTCCCCACTCCCGGAACCTGGTACGAGTTTTTCAGCCGGGAAAGCGTCAACGTTCTTACGCCCAATATCCTGACGCCGATGGAGGCCGGCGAATACCGTTTATACACTTCCGAACCGGTAGATTATACGGTCGATACTCAGGAACCGAAGCAAGGCGAACTCAACCTCCGAATCGCACCCAACCCTACCGCCGGGCTGCTGATGCTCAACTACGTCCTGCCCCGCCCCGCCGAAGTGGTGCTGCAGGTGTTCAACCTCAACGGGCAGCAGTTACTTTCCCGCCGGGTTGGCCGGCAGGGACAGGGCTGGCACGGCCTGGAGATCGACAGTAAGCTGCCCGCCGGCACTTACAGCCTGAAGCTTACGGCAGGGAACCGCTCCGAAGCGAAAGCCTTCGTAGTGAGGTGATCGCCTGTTGATGCCCATGGACTTTTATTCGTTGTTTGTTGCCGGTTGTTTGTAACCCGGCAACGGGCGCAGTTGCGATTTGTCCCCGGTACTCGGATGAATAAACTTACTGAATCAAAGGGGATATGCCAGGCTCTATGCGTAAGGCGCCCCCCTTGAGGCAGAGGTGATTGGTTCTGGACAGGAAAGCCTCGGAGAGGCGTAATGTCGTTA
>CAYQKY010000205.1:1702-13840 GCA_964418125.1 uncultured Phaeodactylibacter sp. | reverse complement strand
GCAACATCGGCATTGCCGCCCACATCGACGCGGGAAAGACCACCCTCACCGAACGCATCCTCTTTTACACCGGCCGCACCCACCGCATCGGTGAGGTGCACGACGGCACCACCATCATGGACTATATGGAGGAGGAGCGCGAGCGCGGCATCACCATCACGGCGGCCGCCACCCAAACTACCTGGGCATGGCGGGATACCGAGTACACCATCAACATTATCGACACGCCGGGCCACGTCGACTTCACCGTAGAGGTGGAGCGCTCCATGCGCGTCATCGACGGGCTGATCGTCCTGTTCAGCGCCGTGCACGGGGTGGAGCCGCAGTCGGAGACCGTCTGGCGGCAGGCCGACCGCTACCATGTGCCGCGCCTGGCCTTTGTCAATAAGATGGACCTGCCCGGCGCCCACTTCGAAGAGGTGATGGAACAGATGCGCAAGCGCCTGGCCGCCCGCCCGGTGGCCCTGCAGATACCGGTAGGGGAAGAAGAGTTCTTCCGGGGCATCGTCGACCTGGTTAGCCAACAGGCAACTATCTGGGAGGGGGAGGAAAGGAAGGTGCAGCCTATTCCGGAAGAGTTCAAAGAAGCCGCGGAGCATGCCCGCCAGCAGATGCTGGAGGTACTGGCCGAGTACGACGAAAGCCTCCTGTCCAAGATATTCGAAGAGCCCGGCGCCATTACTGAAGAGGAAGTGCGGCGGGCCATCCGGCGGGCCACCATCGGCCTGGAGATCGTGCCCGTCCTTTGTGGCAGCGCCTATAAAAATAAAGGGGCGCAAATGGTGCTCGACGCGATCTGCGCCTATCTGCCTTCGCCGAAAGATGTAGGGGCCGTCTGCGGCGTTCACCCCCGCACCGGGCAGGAGGAAAAGCGCTCCCTGATCGGCGACGACCCCTTCGCCGCCCTGGTCTTCAAGATCGCCCTGGACGAACAGCACCGCAAGATGGCCTTCTTCCGCGTATATTCCGGCCACGCCCGGCGCGGGCAAAGCGTATACAACCCCCGAACCGGCGAGAAGGAACGCCTGGCCAACCTCTACCAGCTGCACGGCGGCAAGCGCAACGCCGTCTGGGAGGTGGCCGCCGGCGATATCGCCGCCCTGGGCGGCGTGAAGGACATCGTCACCGGAGATACCCTCTGCGCCCCGGACAAGCCCATCGTCCTGGAGTCCATACAATTTCCGCAGCCCGTGGTGGGTATGGTTATCGAGGCAAAACACAGCAGAGATATCGACAAGCTGCACGAAGCCCTGCATCAACTGGAGGAGGAAGACCCTTCCCTGCAGGTGCTGGAAGATGAAGAAACGGCCCAGACCCTCATCCGGGGCATGGGCGAACTCCACCTGGAGGTCGTCTCCCACCGCCTGCGCGACGATTTCAGGCTGGAGGCCAACCTCGGCCGCCCCCAGGTCAATTACAAGGAACAGCTGAGCCAAACGGTAAACGGCGCCTACGAATACCGCCGCGAGGTGGGCGAACCGCTTTACGCAAAGCTGTCCTTCGAGCTCGGCCCGGCGGATGCGGCATTCCTCGAAAGCCCCGAATTCCAGGGCGGGCGCACCCGCCTGCAGTTCGAAAGCCGCCTGCCGGAAGGAACCTTGAAGCCGGAGTACCTGGCCGCCGCCCGCCGCGGTTTTGAGAACATGCTCCAGGTGGGCATCATCGCCGGCTACGAGGTGCACAGCATGAAAGCCGTCATCACCGGCGCTCAGGCGAGCTACGATTCCAGCGAACTGGCTTTCGAGCTATGCGCCAGGGAAGCCTTCAGGGAGTACGCCCTCCAAGGCGCTCCTGTCCTTGTGGAGCCCATCATGTCGATCGAGATCAGCAGCCCGGAAGAGTACATCGGCGCCCTGATGGGCGACCTCAACCGGCGGCGCGGCATCCCGCAGGGCATGGAGCCCCGGGCCAGCCATACGATCGTCAAAGCGCAGGCGCCCCTGGCGGAGCTGTTCGGCTACGCCGCCCAGATACGGACGCTCAGCTCCGGGCGGGCCAGCGCAGCGCTTACCTTTTCACACTATGCGCCGGTACCGGAGCAGGTGGCGAAAGGGCTGCTGGAGAAGCGGAAGGGGTTTATGCTGAGATGATAGCCCGCCTCAAATTATCACAAAAGTATAACATCGCCGGCCACTGTCCGGGAGCATGCATTTCCACCCCTGCTCTATCCTGTCCTTACATCTGATTTATGTTCATATTTGGAGGGAATCTATTTTCAATAACTTAAACCTTCCCAATGATGAACCGAGCCATTCCATTTCTCATTCTGGCATTAACGATCGTGTTACAAGCCTGTACCGGCGAGCTGGTATCCACAGAACTGGAACCTGTTCAAGAAAACAACCAGGGCATTACCAACAGGTCATTTTCCAACGAACGGGTGGTAACCGCCAACCGCGCCTCCGGAGACATCTCCGTGGTAGATGCCGCCACCAACACCCTGATCGGGACTTTTCCCATGCCGTATAACGGCGAACCCATGTACGCCGTACACATTCCCCAAGCCAAAGCCGTTTTTGTCGGCGACCGCGCCAACAACCGGGTGGTGGCCTTTGATGAAGAGGATTATTCCGTGAAAGGCTTCGTGCCGGCCGGCGCCGGCGTCTTCCACATGTGGGCCGCGCCCAACGGCAGCCAGCTGTGGGTCAACAATGATATCGACAATACGACTACGGTGATCAACCCCATTTCCATGAAAGTAAAGGGAACGGCAGAGACGCCGGCTGATCTTGTTGCTGCAGGCGGAAAGCCCCACGATGTGTTCTTCGACCCCCAGAAGAAGTTTGCCTACGTGACCGTGCTGGGCGTCAGCGGCCCCAATGATTATGTGGTGAAATACAAGGCGAACACCTATACGGAAGTAGGGAGGGCAGCTGTTGGCAAGGACCCCCACTTGTTTGCCGATGACGTCAACGGCCTGCTGTACGTGCCCTGCCAGAATTCCAATGGCATTTACGTAATTGACCGCGCCTCGATGGAAGTGCAAACGGTCATTCCTTTCACCGGCGCCCATGGCATTTTCATGCCCGCCAGCGGCAGCTATGTCTATGCCGCCAATATCGCCGGCAGCCAGCTGGCGGTTTTCGATACCGGTTCGAACACCCAGGTTGGCGTTCCTGTAAATACGCCTTTCCCTGTGGCGCACAACCTCACCATCAATGCCGCCGAAGACAAGCTGTTCGTGACCCATTCCGGTGGCATGGCCAACCAGCTGAGCATTTACACCCTGGATCCGTTGCCTGTTCTGGAAACCAGTATTACTGTTGGCATGAATCCCTTCGGGATCTTGTATTACCAATATTAATTTGATGTTGGGCGAATTAAAAAAGACGGACTCTTTTGCCTGCTAGTGTCCTTCTGGTATCGGCAGGGAAAAGGGCCTGCCGAGGAAGGCATCCAACCCGAGATATATTTCATCCCGGGCAGGGTTGGGATAGAGGGTAAAATCCAGCCCGTAGGATTCCTCCCGGGAAGCGCCCGGCGCATTGCCCGGCAATCCTCTGCTGAACCCTCCTCCGCAAGGCATAATACTACAGGCGCCCAGTATACCTCCGCTATTCAGGATCTGCGGCATCGCTGACACTCATGCCGGCGGTTTCGAGGAGTACCCTACCCCTGTACAATCGGATGGAAGGAATAAAAAGGGAAGGGGACAGGCCGGCAACCTGATTGCCCGGCCAATTTGGCATACTATTTGTCCCCCTTCTTCTTCACCTCCTTCACCGCATCCTCCACATCCTTCGTCGCCTTTTGCAGCTCTTCAAGCTGCCTCTTCCTCTCTTCGCTGGCTTTCTGCTCCTCCTTTTCTTTAGAGGCTTCCTTTTTCGGGGCCGGCGCCTTTTCCTTCTTCGGCGCCGCCGGCGCCCCCTTGAACGGCTCTTTGGAGAACGTCAGTTCATCGTCCTTCTCATCCACATAGATCGTATCGCCGGCGGTGAACGTGCCGGCCAGCACCAGCTTGGACAGCTCGTTGACCAGCTCTTTCTGCAGAACGCGCTTCATGGGGCGGGCGCCGAACTGCGGGTCATAGCCCAGGTCGGCAAGGAGGTCTTCGGCCGCGGGGCTGAGGCGGAGCACCAGGCTCTGGCGGCCCAGCATTTTATCCACCTTACGCAGCAGGAGGCGCATGATCTGTTTGATCTCTTCCCGGGTCAGGGGCAGGAACATGATCTGCTCGTCGATGCGGTTGAGGAATTCGGGGCGCAGCTGTTCCTTGAGCAGTTCGAACACCTCGTCCTTGGTCGCGTCGATGATCTCCTGGTGCTTATCCTCGGGCAGCTCCGCCAGGTCTTCGAAGTTCTCCAGGATGGTCTCGGCGCCCATGTTGGAGGTCATGATGATGATGGTGTTGCGGAAGTTGGCCACGCGGCCCTTATTGTCGGTCAGGCGGCCGTCGTCGAGCACCTGCAGGAGGATGTTGAAGGTGTCGTGGTGGGCCTTTTCGATCTCGTCGAGCAGGACGATGGAATAGGGGCGGCGGCGAACGGCCTCGGTCAGCTGGCCGCCTTCGTCGTAGCCCACGTAGCCCGGAGGGGCGCCCACCAGGCGGCTGACGTTGTGCCGCTCCTGGTACTCGCTCATATCGATACGGGTGATGGCCTTTTCGTCGTCGAAGAGCACCTCGGCCAGGGCCTTGGCCAGCTCGGTCTTGCCCACGCCGGTCGGCCCCAGGAAGATGAAGGAGCCGATGGGGCGGTCGCTGTCCTGCAGGCCGGCGCGGCTGCGGCGAACGGCGTCGGCAACGGCGCGCACGGCCTCGTCCTGCCCGATGAGGCGCTTGTGCAGCTCTTCTTCCAGGCGGAGCAGCTTGTCTTTCTCGCTCTGCATCATCTTGCTGACGGGGATGCCCGTCCAGCGGGAAACCACGCCGGCGATGTCGTCGGCAGTTACTTCATCATTGGTGTAGCGCTCCTCTTCAGGCAGCTGGTTCAGCTTTTCTTCGGCGGCCTTGAGCATGGCCTGCTGTTCCTGCAGCTCGCCGTAGCGGATCTTGGCCACCGTTTCGAAGTCGCTGTTGCGCTCGGCCTTGCTGGCTTCCAACTCCAGTTCTTCGATGCGCTTTTTGATGCCCTGCATGGTATCGACGATCTCCTTCTCGTTCTTCCAGGTGGCGCGGATAGAGTCGCGTTTTTCGCGGGCGTTGGCGATCTGCTCGTTCATGGCCTCCACCTTCTTGGTTTCCCCTTCCCGCTTGAGCGCTTCCCGTTCGATCTCCAGCTGGCGTACGCGGCGGTCCCATTCGTCGACGATCTCCGGCACGGAGTCCAGTTCCAGGCGCAGCTTGGCGGCGGCCTCGTCGATGAGGTCAATGGCCTTGTCGGGCAACTGCCGGTCGGTGATGTATCGGTGGGACAGCTCGGCGGCGGCGATCAGCGCCCCGTCGAGGATCTCGATCTTGTGGTAGACCTCGTAGCGCTCCTGCAGGCCGCGCAGGATGGAGATGGTATCCTCCACGCTGGGCTCTTCGATGAGTACCGTCTGGAAGCGGCGCACCAGGGCCTTGTCTTTTTCGAAGTACTTCTGGTATTCGTCCAGGGTGGTGGCGCCGATGGTGCGCAGTTCGCCGCGTGCCAGGGCCGGCTTGAGGATGTTGGCGGCGTCGACCCCCCCCTGGCCGCCGCCGGCGCCGATGAGGGTGTGGATCTCGTCGATGAAGAGGATGACCTCCCCGCCCGAGTTGGCCACCTCTTTAATGACGCCCCGGAGGCGTTCCTCGAAATCGCCCTTGAACTTGGCGCCGGCGATGAGGCCGGCAATATCGAGGGTATAGATCTTCTTCTCGCGCAGGTTTTCCGGCACGTCGCCCTTGACGATGCGCCAGGCGATGCCCTCCACGATAGCCGTCTTACCTACACCTGCTTCACCTACCAGGATGGGGTTGTTCTTCTTGCGGCGGCTCAGGATGTGGAGGACGCGGCGGATCTCCTCATCGCGGCCGATGATGGGGTCGAGCTTACCGTTTTCGGCCCGTTCGTTGAGGTTAATGGCAAATTTGTTGAGGGCGTTGTAGCTCTCCTCGGCATTCTGGTCGGTCACGGATTGCCCCTTGCGCAGTTCTTCGATGGCGGCGCGCAGGCCCTCCTCGGTGACGCCCATCTCCCGGAGGATATCTCCTCCTTTGTTTTTGGTAGTCAGGATACCCAGCAGGATGAGCTCGATGGAGATATATTCATCCCCAAAGTCGGGCAGCATCTTTTTGCCGCGGGCCAGCGCCTGGTTGGCTTCCTTGGTGAGGAATTGCTTTTCCGTTCCCTCCACCTTGGGGTAGCCCTTGATGGCCTCGTTCAGGCGCAGCTTGAGGGTGGCGGTATTGACGTCCATCTTGCTGAGCAGGAAGGAGGCCACATTCTCTTCTATCTCCATAATGCCGCGAATGAGGTGGGGCGTGTCCACCTGCTGCTGGTCGAGGCCGGCGGCGATGCGCTGGGCCTGGAGAATGGATTCCTGGGCTTTGGTCGTGAAGTTATCGTAGGTCATGGTTGTTGCGTTTAATCGTGCGGCGATCTTCTTGATCGCAAGCGCTGTAATCCCAGCGTTCCGGGAAGAAGCTCATGAACAATTATTAACCCCGCCGAGAGCCAGGTGTTCTTATTGGTTATTGCTGAACCAGAGAATCCTCCCCGGGCCTCAGAAATAACCAGTAACCACTAACCGGCTGCCGGACGGCCAAGATGGCCGCAGCACGAAGTGGCCCCAAATTAACATTCTGCCGCCACTTTGGCAATCCTGATGACAGTATATCGGACAAATCAGCCTACTGGCACGATAAGTACAGGAAAACAGGCAGCGAATCAGCCCCTCCCTGGGTCTACTGGAACGAAGCCCTTTCTTACTGATATAAAATATTTGAGTTTCCATTGTTTAACTGGCAAGGCGGGAAGAGCGTGCCTTCCTCTGTTGTTTCGTTGTCTGTTGCCTGGCCAAGCCAACTATCAACTGCCAACCGTCGGCCGTCAACCGCCAGCCCTTAATCCCTGCACATGCTCCGGCAACGAATTCTACGCAAGCTGACCATTACTCTCGCGTTTTCCCTCCTCCTGCTGCCCGCAATTCATGCACAGGACAATTATCAGATCGAAGGGCCCTCTTTTCTCTGCCCGTTTGAGTGCGGCGCCTATTCCATTTCGCCGCTTGACAGTACTTTCGTCGAATACTTCTGGTACTATGAGTATGCCTTCGATACCATCATTTTACAGAACCAACCTCAGGTGGAAGTCTGCGTTCCCGGCCTTTTTGACGCCATCCAGCTCTACCTCATCGCATACAGCCCCAATGGGGGTACTTTCATTGATTCCATCTTTATTTCCAGCTATCCGGAAATTTTGGATGTCGAGGTCTTCTCGAACGCCGCCGCTCTATGCCCGGCTGCCAACGGCCCGGGCCAGGGCAGCAACCCACAGGCCTGCGATGTAGTCTGCGCCAATACCAGAATAACATACAGCATAGAATTACTGGACGGGACGTTCCTGCCTTTTTACGACTATACCATTAACGGCGGGCAAGTAGTAACTCAGGGCCCCTTTCAGCTCATCGTCGACTGGATAGATCCGGGAGCCGGTTCGGTGACCTTCTCCTTCTTTGACAATTGCAACCAAATCTCTCCCATTACCAAATGCGTGGAGATCCTGGAAGGCCCCATCGCCGGCTTCACCGCCAACCCGGCTGCCGTAAACGACACCGTTACCATCTGCCAGGGACAGGAAGTGTTGTTTCAGAATACCAGCCAATATGCCGAGTCCTTCAGCTGGGACTTCGGCAACGGCACCACCTCCGCCGATGCCAATGGCTCGGCCACCTACAACAGCCCGGGCGTTTATACCATAGAGCTTACTGCTTACAATGCCTGCCTGTGCTCGGATGTAGCCACGCTTACCGTTGTAGTAGAACCGGGCGAAAGCCCGATCGTCGACTGCGTAGGCACCATTTGCGAAAACACGCTGGGCACTTACACCGCCCAGGCCAGCTGCGGAACCTACCTCTGGACGGTGAGCAGCAACGGGGAGATAGTGGACGGCGGCGGGCCGGATGACGACTACATCACCGTCGACTGGGGCGCCGGCCCGGAGGGCATCATCGAACTGACGGTGGAAGACTGCCCCGGCCTCAACACCTGCCTGCAGCCCACCTTCATCCGGGTGCCCATCCTGTCTGAAGATGCGGCTATAGACGGCCCCGCCAACGTCTGCCGGGCAGACATCAGCACCTACAGCATTACACCATACGGGGGCGCCAGTTTCGACTGGTCGGTATCCCCTTTCGGAACCATCCTTTCCGGCCAGGGGACAGAGGAGATCGTGGTGGAATGGTACGACGGCTTCCTGCCCGGCCAGCCGCAGTGGGTCGCTGTCTCCTTCGACAACTGCTACCTGGGCTGCGGCGGAAGCGATACGCTGGAGGTAAACATCACCCCCGAATTTACCGTCCTCGGGCCCATCGAAAACTGTCAGGGGCAGAGCAGCACCTACACCACCCGCAGCATCCCCGGCAACGCCCCGGTAACCTGCAACTGGACGGTGGAGGCGCCCGACGGCAGCGTAGTGTGGACATCCGCCGCGCCTACCGGCATGCCCACCGTCGACTGGAGCTTCCCCGCCGGCGCCTACCGGCTGATCGCCGAGCCGGAAGACAGTGACGCCTATTGTACCCCCCGGCACACCACGATAGCAGTGGTAGTGGCTCCTCCCCCGACAGTAGATACCATCCTGGGGGATCAGCTCATCTGTCCGGGCCAGCTGTATACCTACGAGGCGGAGTCTTCCCTGCCCGGCGCCCGCTTCCGCTGGGAAGTCAATGATGAGGGAACAGTAACCATGCCGGAGGGCAGGAAGATCAATGTGAGCTTTGGGCCCACTCCTCCTTTTGAGCTGAGCGTCGTACAGATCGACGCGCTGGGTTGTGAATCGGAAGTGTTCACCCAGGCGCTCAGCACCATCCCCGGACTCAGCATCAGCGGACCATCAGATGCCTGTAACGAAGGCATTTCCACCTTCTCTACCGATGCCTTCACCGGCCTGGATTACAGCTGGTCGATCAACCCCGCCGGAGCGGGCACGATCACCGGAGAGGAAGACGAGGCTACCGTCGATATCCTCTGGCACCACAACGGGCCGGTAACTGTCACCGTACAGAGCTGCGGGCAATCGGCAAGTATCAACCTCGAGGTGCATGCCCTGCCGGAGCCGGTGGTGCAGCACCCGCCCGCCCTGTGCCCCGATGAAACCACTCCGGTGCAAACCACCGCGCCTTTCAGCAGCTACGAATGGCTGGATGCGGACGGCAACCTGCTGTCTACGGCGCCATCGCCCAGCCTGGCTGCCGGCACCTACCGCCTGATCGCCACCGACGCCAACGGCTGCACTGCCGATACCACCTTTCGCATTATGCCCTACCCCCGGTCCGACATTTCCATCTCTACCCCCGACCCGAATGTTTTCTGCAACGTGGCGCCATTCACCCGCCTGTACGCCGTCAATACCGACGCCGGATATAACTACCAGTGGTTTCAGGACGGGAATCCCGTAGGGACGGATTCTCCCCAATACGCCGCCACCGCCGTCGGCCTGTACCAGGTAGAGATCACCGATGTCAATGGCTGCACTTTCCGCTCCAACAGCATTGCCGTCCTTGAGGATTGCTCCGGGGGCGGCCCGGGAGGATGCCCTTTCCTGGCCAACGTGGATTTCACCATTCAACCTACGGCGGAATGCGATGTACACGCCTATCAGAATACTTCCAGTGGCTTCATCCCCGGCACCGTTTCCTGGAACTTCGACGACCCGGCCAGCGGAGCCGATAATACTTCGAACCTGGATAATCCTTCTCACGACTTCACCCGGCCGGGCTACTACCGCGTCCTGATGACAGCTGATTTCACCGACCCCAATGACCCAGGCAATACTGTCACCTGCGGTGCCATTCGGGTAGACTCAGTCGTTCTTACCGCCAATTTCAGCGCCGATACGGCCTGTGCCGGCGCAGCCGTTCCTTTCACAGACCTGTCCACCTTCCTGCCGTCCACCTCCATCACCACCTGGGCATGGGATTTTGGCGACCCCGCCAGCGGGGCCGGCAATACCGCTGCTACCGCCAACCCTACGCATACTTTCGCAACACCCGGGCTCTACACGGTAAGCCTGGAAGTCACCAGCTCGGAAGGCTGCACGGCCAGCATCAGTAAAGAGGTAGAAGTGTACGGCCCGCCGACGGTGAGTTTTGAGGAACCTCCCATCAGCTGCGAAGCCACCGCCCTGCCCTTAACCGCCGACACCGGGCCGGAAGTGGTAAGCGTGCAATGGGACTTTGGCGACCCTGCCAGCGGGGAGGCGAACCGTTCGGAACTATTCAACCCTTACCATCGGTTCGAAACCCCGGGAACGTATACCGTTACCCTTATCGCTCAAAGCGTGTATGGTTGTGAGAACAGCTTCAGCCGTGATATCGTGGTGGAAGCGAACACCCTGAGCGGGGCCATTGCCTCCTCCCTGCCCTCCCCACTCTGTGAAGGCGATACCACTACGCTCAGTTCGCCATCTGGCGGCATTGGCTGGCTATGGTCCACCGGCGATACGACAGCCTCGATCCAGGCCTTCGAAACCGGCATCTATAACCTGACGGTCACCGATGATACCGGCTGTTCCTATGAGCCTGATCCGGCAAGTATCGAGGTGCTGCCGGCGCCCGGCGCCACCATCCGCGGCGTGGAATACGACGAGTATGGCCAACCCATTGGTTATACCTACGACGGCTACGAAGCCTGCGCCGGGACGGATATCTTCCTGGAAGTGATCGACAACCCCGATTATTCCTACTCGTGGAGCAATGGATCCAGCGGCACTCAGATCGAATTCAGTGAAGATCGCAATACGCTCCTGCCCGTCGGCACGCATGAAATTTTCGTGACAGTAACCAACAACACGACCAGTTGCACGAATATCGTCGGGCCGTTTACCGTAGAGGTGCACCCCCTGCCGGCCCAGGTGCAGATCGCCGCCAGCCCGGCAGGAGCCAACTGCGAAAGCACTCCGGTGACATTCAGCGTTTCCAACCCGGATCCGGCCGTTACCTACCGCTGGAAAAATGGACTGGAAGGGGCCTCAATAACGGCCAGTCAGGCGGGTGAATACTTCGCTACTGCCGTCAACCAATTCGGCTGCGAGGCGGAAAGCAACCGCCTGGAGATCATCGCCGGGCCCGACATTTCGCTCATTCCCAGCGGTTGTTACAGCCGCTGCCGCCCCGACACCCTCTGCCTTCCGGAACTCCCGGGTATCGTCAGCTACCAGTGGTTCTTCAACGGCAACCCCCTCGGGACGCCCCAGAGCGGCATGCCCGAACTGATCGCCGATCAGAGCGGGGAATATTATGTAGAAATGACGAATGCGGACGGCTGTTCCCTCGCCTCCGGCCCGCTCAACCTGGAACTGTTCGACGGCGTGGGCACCATCCTCGGCGAGGTATACGTGGACGTGAATGAAAATGGAACGATCGACGCGGCCGATACTTTGTACAACGGCGCCACGCTGGAACTGCTGCAGAACGGGGCCGTACTCGCCAGTACTGTTTCCAACCCGGAAGGCGCATACGCCTTCCCCAACATTGCCGCAGATGCCTATACCGTCCGGCTGGACACCAGCAGCGTCAGGCCGCTGGGGATCATGGTAAGTGAAGTAGACACCGCCTTTACCGGTTGTGGTACGATGATCGTTATCAACTGGCTGCTGGAAAATTGCCCCACGATAATGACGGAGGCCAGCCTGAGCGGCTGTGGATCGGTAACCTATGCCGGGACGGCCTTTACACAGGACACCAGCTTTGTTGCCGCCTACACCTCTTCCAACGGTTGCGATTCACTGGAAAATGTAACCATCAGCATCGCTCAGGCCAGCAGTTCTACTCTCGAGCTGGGCGCCTGTTCCGGTTCTACCGCAGAGTACAACGGCACGGCCCTCAGCCCCGGGCAGCAGCAGGACTTTACCTTCACCAACGATGCCGGTTGTGATTCCACCGTCACCGTTACTGTGATCGAACTGATGCCTTCCGACTCTACGGTCCAACTCAGCGCATGCCCGGGCACTACCGTCGATTACAACGGCACGGCCCTCAGCCCCGGGCAGCAGCAGGACTTTACCTTCACCAACG
>CAYQKY010000205.1:0-1602 GCA_964418125.1 uncultured Phaeodactylibacter sp. | reverse complement strand
CGGTTGTGATTCCACCGTCACCGTTACTGTGATCGAACTGATGCCTTCCGACTCTGCGCTCCAGCTCAGCGCATGCCCGGGCACTACCGTCGATTACAATGGCACGGCCCTCAGCCCCGGGCAGCAGCAGGACTTCACCTTCCCCAATGCCGCCGGCTGCGATTCGGTCGTAACGGTCAGCGTCACTGCCCTCCCGGCCACCGATACGCTTATTCAGTTGTCCGCCTGCGCAGGAGACACCGCCTTCTTTGAGGGCAGGCCCATCCCGGCCGGCGAGGCGCTCGACCTGTCCTTCACCAACCAGGCAGGCTGCGATTCCCTGATCCGGGTGGAGGTAGAGGAACTGCCCACCTATCAGCAGGATGTAGAGCTGTCCACCTGCCAGGATAGTGTCCTTTTCGCCGGGATGCTGCTGCCGGTGGGCAACACGGAGGTTGTACTTTCTTCTCAGAGCGGGTGCGATTCTGTCCTGTCGGTGCAGGTCGTCCGGTACCCGGAGGAGGAAACCGAGGTAGTGCTTGAAGTGTGCCCCGACAGCACCGCCATTTACCAGGGCCGGGAGCTGGCGCCCGGGCAGGAGGTGACGGTAACCCTCACCAGCCAGTACGGCTGCGATTCGGTAGTGCACGTCACAGTGCGGGCCTACCCGGCGCCCGGGCTGGAAGCCGAAGTACTGGAAGATTGCCCGGACAACAGCATCGGCGCCATCACCGGCATGATTATCCAGAATACTGTCGCCCCTTACCGCTTCTCCCTCGACGGGCAGGGCTATACGGAAAACCCGCTGTTCGACGGGCTGGAGGGCGGCGCTTATACTTTATTTGTTCAGGACGGCAGAGGCTGCACCGCCTCGATGGCGATCGAGGTGCCCGAACCGGATTCGTTACTCCTTGAGTATACACAAGATTCCCTGGCCTGCGATAAGCCTACGGCCACCCTGTCTGTAAACGTCCTTTCCGGAGATGACGGCACACTGGAATACCTCTGGAGCGACGGCAGCGCTGGCCCCATCCTGCAGGTAGACAGCGCAGGCGCCTATTCCGTAACCGTGAGCAACACCTGCCAGATAATTGCCCGGCAGTTCATTGTTCCTCCTCCCAGCCTGGGCGAAGAGCAACTGCTCTACGTGCCCAATGCCTTCTCCCCCAATGAGGACGGCCGAAACGACCTCTTCCTGCCGGCTCCAGCCGCCGGCGTAGAGCCTCTGGAATATGAGTTCCGGGTCTTCAACCGCTGGGGCGCGGAGCTGTTCAGCACGGATCAGCTTGCCGAAGGCTGGGACGGAACGGTGAAGGGGCAGCGGCAGAATACCGGGCTGTATATCTGGTACGTAAAAGCACGGGTACAGGCCTGTGGGCAGGAGGTTGAAATATATCGGGAAGGCGATGTGGTGTTGATGCGGTGAGGATGGGTTCAAGAAGCTGGGCTGAAATAGAGAAATACCTGGAAATCCGTAGAAACGTTCCGGGGCCTGCCGCCATGCCCAGGCGGGTAAGATATTTCCATATGCGAATCCAGGGCTAAATGGCCTGTCAACGGCCCACCCCGTGGAATAATTGACAATTCCACAGGGCCCAGCGGGCCGCAATATTGGTAGAAAGA
>CAYQKY010000204.1:0-13915 GCA_964418125.1 uncultured Phaeodactylibacter sp. | reverse complement strand
CGGCCAAGAACCGGCGCCCCCCTCGAGGGGGGTTGGGGGGGTGAAAAGCTCCAATCACCCCCTGTATCCCCCTCAAGGGGGACAGCAACGCTACTATGGAAGTTAGGAAGACACAGCCAATTGAATATTCTCCGAACTAAAGATGCCCCAAAGAACTACCCGGACATCAAGCTTCTTTCCCTTACGGCCAAGAACCGGCGCCCCCCTCGAGGGGGGTTGGGGGGTGACACCCCCATTATAGCATTACATTTGGAACGCCCCAACCCAAATACCAACCGCCAGCCCCCCGCCGCCCTCTCCCCCACCCGGAGCAGCGACGGCACTAAAATTTGCCGCTTGGAGCCCATTAACTGAATTTTGAACAAACACTAACCTTTTATCAGATAATAACAACCTCTCCCCCATGCCAAAAATAAAAGTAGCCGTCACCTCTCCCTCCTTTTCCCAGAACCCCGTCCTCCAGGAAGAGATACGCCGGTACTTTCCGGATGCGAAGCTCAACCTGGACGGCGTGCGCTTCAAAGGGGAGAGCCTGCTGGAGTACGTGCGCGGGCACGAAGCCCTCATCGTCGGCCTGGAGCCGGTGGACGTGCCCCTGCTCGACCAGTGCTCCAGCCTGCAGATCATCGCCAAATACGGCGTCGGCCTGAACAACATCGACCTCAAAGCCTGCGAAGAACGCAAGATCGCCATCGGCTGGACAGGGGGCGTAAACAAACGCTCCGTCTCCGAAATGACGATCGGCTTCATGATCGGCCTGTGCCGCAACCTCTACCCCACTTCCAACCTTCTGAAAGGGGGAACCTGGAACAAATCCGGCGGCTTCCAGCTCAGCGGCAAGACCGTCGGCATCATCGGCGCCGGCCACATCGGCAAAGACCTCGTGCAGTTGCTCCGGCCCTTCCAGTGCCGGATACTGGTGAACGACATCATCGATCAGAGCGAATACTACCGCGAGAACGGCCTGATCGAGGCCACCAAGGAAGAGATCTACCGAGAGGCGGACTTCATCACCATCCACACCCCGCTGACGGAGCTGACCTACCGGTTGATCAACGAGGAAACCATCCGCCTGATGAAACCCACCGCCATCGTCATCAACACCGCCCGCGGCGGCATCGTCGACGAGGCCGCCCTGAAAACGGCCCTCCTCGAAGGCCGCCTCGGCGGCGCCGCCCTCGACACCTACGAAGAAGAACCGCCGGAAGACCCCGAACTGCTGCAGATCCCCAACCTGATCAATACCCCCCACATCGGCGGCAACGCCCGCGAAGCCGTGGAGGCCATGGGGAAAAGCGCTATCGCCCACCTGAAGCGGTTCTACCGCCTGAGCTGACAACTTCAAGTTGTCTGCTCAATTGAAACGATAAACAATAAACCATTGGACCAACCCCTCCACACCGGCAACGGCGAAATGGGCCCCCTCGGCGGCGGCGAGCAGAGCATTGACCTGCGCCCCCTCCTCGGCAAGGCCGTACGCTACTGGTGGCTCTTCCTGCTGAGCCTGGGCCTGGCCTATGCCGTGGCCCGGGCCATCGTCCGGTATACCGCGCCCCAGTACCAGGTGGCCACCTCCATCCTCATCAAAGGGGATAAGGAAGATGTGGCCATCTCCCAGGTGCTGGGCGAATTCGGGACCCTGGAGAACCCCCAGAACGACCTGCTCAATGAGATACAGATCCTCCAGTCCCGCAACCTCATGCACGAGGTGGCGGACTCGCTGAACCTCGACATCCAGTACTACGCCCAGGGCAACATCCGTTCCAGTGAACTTTATAAGGACCCGCGCGTGCCTTTCCGGGTAACCGAATACTCCGTGGGCAGCTACAATGGCTTTTTCAAAATAGAGCTGTCGGAATCGGAAGAGGAATATCAGGCCATAGTCGACGAGGAGGATCCCATCTCCTGCTCCTTCGGGCAACCCTGCTACACCCCCCGGGGGTCTTTTGTTTTAGAACGGTCTGACGATGCAGTAAGGATCAAATCGGAAGTCCTCCTCCGCTTTCAATCCCTGAACAGCCTGGCCAAGCAGTACAGCAACCGGCTTACCGTTACTCCCTTGCGGGGCGCCGGCCTGCTCGAGCTGAGCCTGATCGACCCCGAACCGGAAAAGGCGACAGACATCATCAATACCCTGATCAGGGTCTACAACCGGGTAACCATCGAAGAAAAAAACCGCATCGCCATCAACACCCTCGAATTCATCGATGAACGCATACGCTTCCTCACCGGCGAACTGGCCGACGTGGAAAAGGAGGCGGAAGAATTCATCGTCGATAATGACATCATCGGGGGGGTATCCGAAGACATGGCCCGCCTGCTCAGCGAACTGCGGGAAGCCGACAACGAGCAGATCAGGATCAGGATACAGCTGGAACTGCTGGAAGACATCCGGCAATACCTGGAAGAAGGGGATGCGCAATTCAAGTTCATCCCCTATAACCTTTCCCTGGAAAATATCAATCTGAGCAGCCTGCTGAACCAGTACAACCAGCTCCTGCTGGAGCGGGAAAAACTGCTCACCTCCGCCACCCCGGACAACCCCGTGGCCAGGGGCGTCGACAACCAACTGGATAAGCTCAGGGAAACCATTGTCAATACGACTGAAAAAGTCCGCCAGGACCTCAGCGGCCGCAGCCGGGAACTGGAAAGCCGCTCCGGCGAGATCGTCCGGCAGTTCCGCTCCCTGCCCGGCAAGGAGCGCGGCCTGCTGGAGATCGAGCGCCAGCAGCAGATCAAGGAGCAGCTCTACCTCTACCTGCTGCAGAAACGGGAGGAAACGGCCCTCAGCAAGGCGGTGGCCCCATCCAACGTGCGCATCGTCGAACAGCCGGAAACCAGCGGGCCGGTATCGCCCAAGCCCCTGCAGATATACATGATCGCCCTGGCCGTCGGCCTGGCCCTGCCCACCGGCTTCATCGTTCTGCGCGAAATGCTGGACGACACCGTGCAAAGCCCCGAACAGATCAAGCGGATCACCACCGTGCCCTTCCTCGGCTCCATCGGTTACGCCCGCAACAAGAACAACATCGTGGTCACCAAAAGCAGCCGCTCGGCAGTGGCGGAGATGTTCCGCATGCTGCGCACCAACCTGTCCTTCCTGGGCGCCGGCCGCAACAACCAGGTGATCCTGGTCACCTCCAGCATGGGCGGAGAAGGCAAAAGCTTCGTCACCATCAACCTGGGCATCAGCCTGGCCCTGAGCGGGAAAAAAGTTTGCCTCCTGGGAATGGACCTGCGCAAACCGAAACTGGAAAAATACCTGGTGGACCGAAAAACCTCACAGGGCGTTACCAACTATCTGGTGGATACCGTGAGTATGGAAGAGTTTGTCCAGCCTACGGGCATCCATCCAAACCTCTACTTCGTCAGTTCCGGCCCCATTCCCCCCAACCCGGCGGAACTGCTGATGGGGGAAAAGACTAGCGTCCTCTTTAAGGCCCTGCGGGGCCAGTTTGACATCATTCTGGTGGACACTCCGCCGGTGGGCTTTGTGACCGACGCCCTGCTGCTAACGCCTCATATCGACAGCACGCTGTACCTGGTTCGCTATGAATATACCCGCAAAGGGCAATTACGCATTGTCAACGACCTGGCAAAGGAGAAAAAACTGAAAAATCCGGCCATTGTGTTTAATGGTGTGAAGGCGGGAAGCGGGTATGGGTATGGATATGGGTATGGATATGGGTATGGGTATGGATACTATGAAAAAGACAGTAAGCGCAACCCGTTTAAAAAATGGCTCTCCAAATAAGATGTTGACTAACTTATGATTGACTCGATAAAGAAATACTGGGCCCTGCTATTACCAAGAGAACGCTGGCATTTGTATGGGTTGCTGGGGTTCATGATCTTCAACGGCCTGGTTGAACTTATCGGAGTGGCCGTGGTTCCCTTGTATGTTCGTTTGATCACTGAACCAAGGTTGGTTACTGCCAATAAAGAAGTCCTCTCTTATTGGCCGCAGGCTGCTGAATTGACAATACAGGAGATCCTGATCTATGGAGGCATCACCCTTTTCCTGATATATATAGGAAAGACCGCCGTGATGATAATGAATCATTATTTCCAGGAAAGATTCATCAGAGGAAGGCAAATGCGAATAAGCAGTGATCTGTTCCGGAAATATTTAGAGGCCCCATTGACCTTTCACTTACAGCGCAATACGGCCGAACTGATCCGCAATACCCAAACAGAAGTTCAGAAAATAGGCTCAGGGCTGGTTGTGCCCCTCCTTCAGGGAGGAACCCAACTCATTATTGCACTGTTGATGTTTATTTCTATTATCTGGGTAAACCCGATGGTTTCTTTACTAACCTTATTTGTTCTGGGCGCGGCAGTGTTTATTTACAATCAAGTAATAAGAAAAAAGATTGTCGACTATCGGGCAAGGTTACAACATGCTCGTGGCAACCAGATAAAGGCTATCCACCAGGGTTTGGGGGGCATCAAGGAGGTAAAGGTATTACAACGAACTCACTTTTTTTACAACGTGTACAGGGATGTATTGGAAGAACTGAGAAAGGGCACCATATTTACTCAAATGGCAGGCAGGGCCAACGCCCCCTACCTGGAGTTTATTGCCCTGATGGGCATGCTGCTGATCGCCATTTCGCTGGCAGCTACCGGTACCAGTGCTGAATTGCTAGCTCCTATCATCGCTTTCTACGGAGTGGCCATGTTTCGTTTGAAGCAATCCGTAACCGTATTGATGACCTCCTACACAACAATGAAAATCGATCATATTAGCATTCATCCTGTTTACAAGGATATGGTTCTTATCCCAGCGGCGCCCAAAATCATTAACAACCAAAAATTTGAATTCAAGGAAAGCCTGGACCTAGATGGGATCCATTACACTTATCCTAATACCAGCAAGCCTGCTTTATACAGTATAAACCTCAGTATTCAAAAAGGGACATCTATAGGCTTAGTTGGCACTACAGGCGCCGGAAAAACAACTCTGGTAGATGTAATACTCGGCCTTTTGAAACCTCAAAAGGGCCGGGTCATGGTAGATGGTCAGGATATATTTTCCAACCTGCCGGGCTGGCATCGTCAGATCGGTTACATCCCACAGCAGATATACCTATTGGATGATACGATCCGCGCAAATATCGCCTTCGGGATTACTGCCGGCCAGATTGACGACAACCAAATTTGGCAGGCATTAAAAGCCGCACAGTTGGCTGATTTCGTCAAAAAATTACCAGAGGGGCTGGATACCATCACCGGTGAGCGAGGAATCCGGCTCAGCGGAGGCCAACGGCAGCGAATTGGCATTGCGCGGGCACTCTACCACCGGCCTTCTGTACTGGTAATGGACGAAGCCACAGCTTCTTTGGATAATGAGACTGAAAAAAAATTCGTGGCTGCCCTGGAGGCCGTTAAGCAAGAACACACCATGATCATTATTGCTCACCGGCTGACAACTATTGAGCATTGTGACCAAATCGTATTGATGGAAAATGGAACGATCAAGGCAATTGACACCTTTCAGCAATTGCTCGCTACTGAAAAACTATTTCAATCATTAGCGGGATAAGTCAATATGAGCGCTGGCCATTTTCCATGTTTTATTACATGGCTTTTTGTTAGCTAATGATAATCCCCGAGAAGGAGGGTAAGGCTCCACTCTGCATTGTGGGCTATGTATTTGGAACCTACCAGCGATACATTCCTTATTTCCTGTATAGCATATATAAGGCCTATCCAAGTTATTATGTAAAAATATTCGTGGAAGATGAGCTCGAAAAACCGGTAAACGCCGCCATTGAATTATTGAAAGGACAGAGTAGCCAGTTCGAAGTAAAAAAAGCCCGGGGTTTTCCGGATCATGAAAATATCAGGCATCAGCTGAAGGTCGACCTGAGAAATTTCTACCGCTACATCATTCCAACCGAAGAGATCAGGAAGTTTCAGTATGTATATGTCGGAGACGTAGACATGTTTATCCTGCAAGAAAAGACAAGCCTTCTGGAATTTCACAAAAATCAACTTTCAAAATTCAATATCCCGGTCAGTAATTGTATTCGGCGGAATGAGGATGGAAGTTATTCAACCAGGCTGACTGGCCTGCACTTTTTCAAGACCCAGGAGTACCTGGATAAACTATCCCCGGTCATTGAAGAATTACGAAATTCAAAAGAAAAACTGCAATCCTTCGTATTGGATTTGGATTGGGATGAAGAAGCCCTGTACAAGCTTGTCGAGTCCGAATTTTCTCTGGAGCGCCTCAAGGTAGAAACCTGTGAAAGGCCATGGCATGGTTTGCACCTCGGAGCCGCCAGAAAACATAAGCCCACTCAGGTCACTGCAGAGCGGTTTTATAACAGTTCATTTTTAAGCAAAGAAGCTGCGAAGGAACAATTGATTACTTATCTGAAGGACCCTGTTTTAATTAGAATAATCAAACTGGTGCCTGATAGGAGTTTTTTTAATTTCCTGGTATTCCTCGGGGCTTGGCCTGATGATTTAAATTTAATATGGAGGATCCTTAAACATCAAATGACCGCTCTGCTAAAAGATATAAAACGGACGATAAAAAAATAACACTCCTTAATCTGCGTGAGAACTCCCGGCCTACATCCCATTTATTTCCACTGCGGGCTTCATAAAACCGCGAGCACCTTCCTCCAGAACTTCATTTTTCCGGAACTTCCTGGAATAAAATTTTTCGGGAAATGTTATAATGAGCATGGAAAAGCAGTGAGCCCGGCCCCATTCGATGAAATGATGCGTTTGCTGAATAAACCGATCGGGTATAAGTTCGTGGAGGAAAGGCTCAGAAAACTTAAAGACTCCATCCGAAAAGCAAGAGGGGAATCTCCGGTCCTGTACAGTCAGGAATCCATTCTTGCGCCAAGCACTGAATTCTTTTACAATGACGATAACAGGAACCTCCACCTTCTGAAACACCTGGTTCCGGATGCCCGGATAATCCTTTTCATCCGCCGACAGGACCAATGGCTGGAATCACTTTATGCTGAGAACTACATTAAAAAACAATGGCCGTTCTCTTTTCCGGACTACCGGAAGTTTTATGGCGATAAATTTAAGGATTATCTAAACTGGCATCGATTAGCCATAGAATGTTTCGAACACTTTGGAGAGGAAAAAACTCTAATAATCCCCTATGAAACAATAAAATCAGACCTTTCGATGGCAATTCATTTATTGGAGACTTTTTCTATGATAAAAATTAATATTACCTATCCAAAGGACGTGAAAAACAAAAAAGAATTAGTTGCCACCCAAAGCACCTATCCCCTTCAGATGAAATATGAGCACGTAGTCAGAAAACCACTAAAATCAGAGCTAAGATATCAACTTATTTCACTAGAAAAAGGATTCGACCTATCTTGAAACTGTATTCAAAAAGATTCAAATACGATTCTCTCAGCTTCAATAAGAGAGAGTAAGGAGTTTTTAAGTTTCTTTCAACACCAAAACAAACAACTTGAAAAAGTTATAAAAATAGATTTGAGTTCTTATGGATATTACTAACCAGAATGGGAATAAATTTATATTACATATAGGTGCACAAAAAACCGCATCAACTTATTTACAAAGCCAAATATTCCCTCAATTTATTGGAGAATATTTAGGCAAGGAATATCCTAGTAATAGCTATATACCACCTCTAATATTTAAAGATATTACCAAAGACATTAAGCTTGGATTATATTTATCCCAGAACAGCGAAATAACTTCTAGACGGAAAAAACAAATCGAAGATCTCATAAGTCAGAGCACTGAAAAATTATTCCTATACAGCAATGAAGACTTATGCGGAAGAACCTATGATGTACTCTTTGAAGATCGTTTTAAAGCAGCAGTTAATTACTTGGCCAATATTTTTGAAAACCCAATTATTATTTTTGCAGTTCGCAATCAGGTAGATTGGCTGAGGTCTATGTTTTATCAAATGGTAGTCAGAAAAGGGATACCCATTCAGTTTGATAGGTTTGTAAAAGATTTTAAAATATTAGAGGGGAAAGCATGTAACTGGCTCCAAAGGTATCAGTATTTACAAGAAAAATTCGGTAATTCTGCTATTCACCTAATCTTCTACGAAGAATTGAAAAATAATAGAGAAAAATTTTTACACGATCTAAGAAAAGTTATTATGCCCGAATCATCGAATTATTTTATTTCAAACAATATAGAAACAAAAAACAACGCTTCCGATTGGCAATTAACCAACAAAGATATGTATCCAATTTATGGTCATATTATTGAAAAAGCTTGGTTATTTCCTCCTTCCTCACTGAGGTATTCTATTTTAAAGAATGATAAGTTTATTTTCAAAATGTCAAAATGGCATTGTCAAAAATCAACATATAAAGACCCTAAAGACTTTAATGATCTTTCACAAAAAATTTTTGAAACATATAGAGGTGACAACCAAAAACTTGATATGATGGTTGAAACAGATTTAAAATCACATTACTACTATTAATTTCCACTCATTTGAAAACAATTATTTTTTTCTCGACGAATTCAATATACTCAGAAAAACCGGTTGGAGGCGCAGAGCATTCCCTTGGACTTTTAGCGAAAAAAATATCACAGCACTACAAAAATTTCAGGGTAATATTTATTACTTTAAAGTCAAAGAGAATACAACTCCCTGTCCTCAAAAAAATTGAAGGAGTTGATGTTTTTTTTTGTCCCCAGTTTCAACTTCCTCTTCAACGTATAAAAATAATTAAAAAAATCAACATTTATCTAAATCGTTTCCTCCTCCTTGTTTCGTGCATCCCTTTTTTTAAGAAGGCTCACCTTATTCATACCTACAACGAATATCCTGATACATATTACCTACTAAAGCTGAAAAAAAAGTTTGGTTATTCCTACAGGATAGTTATCCGAATGGCTGGCCTTTTCTGGCATGAGGCTGCAAAAAAACAGCAGCATCTTAAACCAAAAGTTGAATTTGTTTACAATAACGTGGACTCCGTTAATTTTATTTCTAAGGGGCTATTTGATATGTTTGAATCGATAAGGACTGGAAATAGGTATGACATTAAAATTAAAAATAGTTTCATTTTAGATATTGGAGTAGAAAAAACAAAATTAAAGTGGAAACCAGATATTAATGACGGGATATACAGGATAATGATGGTAGGCCGGTTTGATGGGCGTTCTAAGAGACATGACTTGATGATTAAAGCTTTTGAGTCATGGGCGAATCCTTCTTCCAAGCTTTTTTTAATTGGTGTTGGAGATAAATTGGCTCATTGGAAAACTTACGTCAAAAGGAATCACTTCCTAAGAAACAGGGTCCATTTTTTAGGTTATACGGGTAGATCCGAGATAGCTCGACTCGAGAGTAGGGTTAACTTATTCTGCATGCCAACTAACTATGAGGGGTTATGTAAATCCATTTTAGAAGCTATGTCTGGTGGTGTTCCAGTGTTGGCATCAAATGTAAAAGCTCCAAATACTTTTATAAAGCATAATGAAACGGGTTTTTTATGCGAAAACACTATCATAGCATGGAAAAATTCGATACAATTAATTTACAATAAACCTTATGAGGAGTTAAATGTAATTGCTGAAAATGCCCGAAAGTTTATTACTGAAAATTATGATGCTGACCTTAATGTGGAAAAATACATTCAAAAATTCAATCATTTAACTGAACAATAAAAAATGAGATGAAAAATTGAGGATAATAATCATAAATGCCCACTATTCAAAAAAGTTAGGTGGCTCCGAAATTCAATGCCATTTAATAGCCAAAACCTTATTCCAAAAAAGAATTCCCATTTTATATGCCGCGATAAACGGCTACGACGAAACCCGGGAATGGCCCTATCCTATAATCAGCGTCTCCAAAAGCCGGCAACAGCATTTATCGGCACTTATCAGGGAGGAGTCGATTGATATCGTTTACTGGCGTTACAACAAAAAGCTGATCTGGCCCAATTTCCGGGAGATCGCCCGTTTGGGAGTGCCCATTATCTTTGCTGTAAGCCACATCAACGACCTGCAATTTAGGGCAAAAAAGAAAGGCTACCATGGTTTTCGCCTCTCCTTAAAAGAAAACCTAAAGGCTGTTATTAAGGCTTATTATCTTAAAAAGGCCAGGAATTACATTTCCGGCTACATTGTAAATAACGAGGAACATTATCACCTGATTCCGGATAACATCAACAAAGTATTCATTCCAAATGGGGTATTTACTGGATATAAAGAAACCTCAACAACCGCACCTTATATATTATGGGTAGGAAACTTAAAAAAAGTAAAAAAACCGGAATCCTTTTTCGCGCTGGCAAAAGCGCTGGAAGACACTCCTGTCCAATTTTATATGATCGGAAAAGTTCAGGAAAGCTTTTACAACGACTGGCTGAAAACCACCCGGGGCCAGGCTAATTTTAAATATCTTGGGGCACTGGGAATAGAAGAGACAAATGGCTTTATCAAGAATGCGTTGTTTTTAGTTCATACCTGCGCCCCGGAAGGTTTTCCAAATGTATTTTTACAGGCCTGGGCTTTTGGGAAACCGGTGATTTCATTAAATTATGATCCTTCCAGCGTAATTGTTAACAACCGGCTAGGAGCATATTCTGAGGGGAATTTTTCTTTATTTGAGAAACAGGTTCGCGAGTATCTAGCGAATGTACCGGAATTGGTAAAATTTCAGGATAGATGCAAAAATTATATTAACAAAAACCATAATATTTATAAAAGTGTTGATCTTCTTATTGATTTTATAAAAGCTATTATCTGAAAAGGGAAGTGATCTATATTCTGGGCTTAGGCCATTGTGGCTCAACCCTCTTAGAGGGTTTATTAAATCACCACAGGCAGATTACTGCTATGGGAGAAGTATTCAATATTAAGCTGAGGGGTAGTTTAATTAAAGAATCATGGGTTAATGATGCAGGACGTCAATTATGGCTTGCACCAAAAAATGGGCCGATATTTGATGGTGCAAAGACAGAAAGGAACATATTACAAAAATTTACAGGCAGGATTCCTTTTCCATATATTAGCCAACAATTACATTTAAAATTTACTGATACAAGGGTTTCAAATAACTTGGTTCCGCTTTATGAACTATTATTCAACTTTTCTGGTACAGAATACATAGTCGATAACTCGAAGAATAACTGGTATTTGCTGGACTTGATTAAAGCATTTGAAAACACTCAAACTGATATTAGCCTAATTTATCTCAAACGGGGCCTGATTGAAAACCTGGCCTCGTATAAATCAAAATATAATAATATTGATTTGCCTTCACTTCTAAGGAAAATAAGGCGGAAAGACAATTTAAACGAGAGCCTGTATTCCTTTTTCAAAGGGAAGAAAGTCAAAGTTTACTATGAAAACTTTATCATTCAACCTCATCAGAACTTAGATCTGATTCTGAATACTATGGGAATTCAAATTCATGACAATCCATGGGTTATTGATAAACCATATATAGCGCTTTCTGGAAACCAAAAAGTCCGGAACACGGTCACAGTAAGAAGTTTCAACGAAATTTTGTCTAGTTTAGAGCTGAAAACAAAAGCCGAAAAAGTCTTTTCCAAAGAAGAAATAGAATGGTTGGAATCTCAATTAAATTTATGAAAAATAGAGAATAACTCGAATTGAAATCATTTTGCCTTTTTTAGAACGCGTTTAAAAATAATACTTTTCGCAACCTAGAATTTCTTTTCCCCTGGAAAATAAAAGGTTACTCTACATTTCCGACTCCACCATCCCTTCCCAAAGGGCCAACAGCGTACACGTCATGCAGATGTGCCATTCTTTTACCAGGCTGGGCCTGAATGTCATACTATTGGGTTTTAAAGGAGAGCGGTATGACGAAGCACATGCTTACTATGGAACGGCAAATTTTGAACTCGGGCTTTCTGACAAACCGCTGCCTGTGATTGGATTATGGCTTCAGGCTCTCAATGCTGTAAGAACCGCCAAGGCGGGCCGGCCTGACTATATTTTCGGGAGGTCCTTGTTTTCGGCCTTTCTACTGGCGCGGTCAGGCTTTAAAGTAGTACTTGAAACACACGACCCGTTCAGTACAATGGACGGTTTGAGAAAAAAGGTTTTCAGGTCCCTTCTTCAGTCTTCCAATCTTCTGGGTTTGGTAGTCATGAGCGATGCGTTGAAGAAGATCATTCAGGCGGAATTGCCTTTCTACTCTTCTGATAAAATACTGGCCGTTCACGACGGCTCTTTTGTTCACCAGATCAACGAGAAGCAGGTAGAAGGCTACCCCTGGCCGGCGCCGGGCGCCGACCGGCCTCAGATAGGTTACGTTGGCACCATCTCTGCAGGCCGCGGTGTAGAGTTAATTGTAAAATGTGCCGAAAAGATCAGAGAAGCCGATTTTCATATTATTGGCGGCCAAAAGCAGGATCTGTCAAAATTGAATGGCCTCCACACCGCTGCTCCGCCCGAAAACCTTTTTTTTCACGGTTTTGTTTCCCCTGCTTCGGCCGCAGTTGCCCGTCGAAAGTGCCACATCCTTCTGGCCCCTTATCAGAAAGATCTCACCATTAAGAGCGGGAAGGCCACCTCATCCTATATGTCCCCTCTGAAAATATTCGAATACATGGAGTCCGGGCGGGCAATCATCGCCTCCGATCTACCCGTACTGCGTGAAGTACTGGTGGATAAGCAAAACAGCTATCTGGTCCCGCCGGATGACGCCGGAGCCTGGATGGGGGCCATCAATACTTTAATCGCTGATACTCATCAGAGAAACGCACTCGCAGAACAAGCCCGGAAGGACCTTTATACGAAATATACCTGGGACATTCGGGCTCAAAAGATCCTGGAATTCATCAAGAAAAGACAAAATATCTAACAAAATGAATGTTGCCATCATAACCGCCAGGGCTGGTTCAAAGTCCATCATCAACAAAAACGTCTACGAAGTACTCGGCAAGCCTTTAGTTTATTACCCCATCCGGGCCGCTCTGGACGCCCGGAAGATCGACGCCGTGTACGTCTCCACTGACGGCGCGGGCATTGCCGAGGCCGCCCGGCAATACGGCGCCGAGGTTATCATCCGCCCCGACGAGCTGGGCGGCGACCACATCAACCACGGCGATGTGATCAGGCACGCTGTGGAGTGGGTAGACGAGCGGGTGGACAACCTCGAGAACGTCGTACTGCTGTTGGGCAACACCGTCATGGTCGACGGCCCGATCATCGACGAGGCCCTGCAGTTGCTGGACGACCGCCCCGATCTCGACTCCTGCATGACCGTCTGGGAGGCCGCCGACGACCACCCCCTGCGGGCCATGGAGATCAACGAGGAGGGCATCCTGGAGCCCTACGGAGACAAGCACCGCAAGGTGTCCACCGAGCGGCAGTCGTACCGCAAGGCCTACTATTACGACCAGGGCGTCTGGGCGTTCCGCAAGTACACCGTACAGAGCCAGGACGGCCCCAACCCCTGGTGGTGGATGGGCAGGCGCTCGGCGCCCATCATCCGCACCTGGGCCACCGGCCGCGACGTGCACACCCACTTCGACCTGGGCATCGCCGAGTGGTGGCTGAAGAACCCGGAGGAGGTGAAGCGGCGGCTGGAGCTGTCGAAGCCGGAGGTGCCAGAGAGTGTGAAGAGGGGTTTGAATGCTGAAGGGTAGTTTTTCGACATTGTTTAAGAGCTTGTCCAAAATTCCATGATTGAGGGAAAGTGAGCAAATTTCATTCTGAACGAGGCGAAAAATGCAGGCGATGCCAAAGCATCGGCGAGGCTTTTCAACGAAGTGCAGGATGAAATTTGCCGCTTGCAGCCAATTAATGGAAATTTGGACAAGCTCTAAGGTTTTCGAAAACTCTTGGCCTTAGTGCGGGCGCAGTTGCAATTTGTACCCCTTTGCCAAATAGGCCTTGCCAAGCCTGCTCACCAAGGCAGCTCTCTCATGCCCGTCCCCCTTGAGGG
>CAYQKY010000203.1:0-14007 GCA_964418125.1 uncultured Phaeodactylibacter sp. | reverse complement strand
CTCCAAATTCAGGGGTATACGAACCGAAGACATCCGCTTTACTTTCACCCATCAGGACGTCAACCAGACCGGAGTGCTGGGAGACCTCGCACAGGAAAGCGACATTATGGATGTTTTCCTCGACCTGGATGTCAATGCTAATATTTTTGCCTTTTACGCTACTGTCGGGCTGACAAAAAACTTCGATTTCAGCATCGCCCTTCCGGTCATCAACGTCAGCCTGAGCGGAGACGCAAGGGCAGCCATTCAGAGTTTCACCTTAGCGAACGAAGGAGCCGCTAACCATCACTTTGGAGACCTGGGAGCAGTGTCTGAAGATCCCGACCTCGACCATGTAGAACCCTACGATGCAGGGGCTTTCGGAATAGGAGACCTGGCCATAAGGTTGAAATACGCTTTCCTTCAGGAAAGAGGTGTTGACCTGGCCGCCTTACTGGATGCCAGGCTACCTACCGGTAAGGAGGAAGATTTCCTGGGAACGGGAGAGGCCAATATCCGGCTGATGGGCATTGTATCCAAAAAGATCGGCGATTTTACCCCTCACCTCAACCTGGGGTATGATTACCGGAGGGCGGAATATGACAGCGATGAACTGGAATTTGCCGTCGGGTTTGACCATAAAATTACGCGGGGAGTCACTTTCGCGCTGGACATACTTGGAGAGATCGACCTGAACGAAGAAAACGCCTTACTCTTTGAATACAGCCAGGAACCAATAGTTATTGTCGACCAGGTTAAAAATCCGGAAGGCGATGTAATAGGAACCCTGACCAGGAATATTGAACAAACGAATGTTCCTTCCCGGCTGAATGATAATGTTTTCAACACCGCCATTGGCATGAGATATGCCCCGGCCGAGAATATTATTCTGCTCGGGAATATCCTCCTGCCCCTGAATGACGGAGGATTGCGATCCGACGTCGCTTACACCGTAGGCTTTGCCGTGTCCCTATGAGAAATTAGAATGACAACTTCGCAAAACAGGAATCATCGATCTATGAGCCAACCACCCGTATTGTTTTTCGCATTCGCCAACGAGGAGGGCCGCTTTCTGGAGTACCTTAAGCGGGAAAGCTCTGCCATCCACCAGGCCCTACTGCCGGCCGATGCCAAGGGCTTCGTCAGAGTAGTACGGGAGGAGAGTATAGAGATCGACAGCCTGTTCCGCTTGTTTCAGGCTTACCAGGGCCGAATGGCGGTTTTCCATTATGCCGGGCACGCTGACGGGGAGCATCTAAACCTGGAAGGCCAATCGGCGGGCATGCAGCAACTGGCACAGCTTATTGCCGAACAAAAGGAGACCCTCCGCCTGGCCTTCCTGAACGGGTGCGCCACAGCGGGGCAGGTGCAATACCTGCACCGCCTGGGCATTCCCGTGGTGATCGCCACCCGCTGCTCGGTGCAAGACCCCGAAGCGCAGGCCTTTGCCTCCCGTTTTTACGCTGCCCTGGCCAACCACTACAGCCTGGAAGGGGCTTTCCTCCACGCCAGGACGCACCTGGAACTGAAGTACAAAAAAAGCGCCGGCATTTATGGGGCAGAAGGCGCCACACCGGGAATGGGGCAGGCAGGGCAGCGGGCTGCCGCTTTCTCGGAACAGGCAACGGGAGCAGGCGGAGCCTTCCCCTGGGGAATGTACGTTGCCGAGGATGCAGAGCCTGATATACTGCAGTGGAAATTACCCCAGTATTACGTAGCCCCGCCTCCGGCTTCCATGCAGGTAAGTTTTACCGTCAACAAGAACATCCTCCGGTTGCTGGAGGCCATAAAAAGCAAGGCGCCTCACCTCCGGCAGGATCAATACCCGACCGAAGAGGCGCTCATCATCACGAGTTTCCCCTGGATCATCAGCGTGCACCTGTTCCGCCTGTTTGCCGACGCCGAAAGCATGAGCGTCGCCGGGCTGCCCCGCCTGCGGGAACTAATACAAGCCTATGTTTCCACCACCCGTTTCCTGAGCTACATTGCCATGGCCCAGTTGTGGAATGAGCTGAAATCCGGTACCCTGGCCCTCGAAAACCAACTGGCGGAGTTTTTCCTGCTGTACAGGGAAAACGGTGAAGCCTACGATTACCTGTTGTTGCTGCAGAAGGCCTGTGAAAAGATGAAAGGCAGGGAAACCGGTTGGTTCATGCCGGAATTACCTGACATTGCCGGGCGCTGGTCGCCGGGGAGCCCGGCTTTCGACCAGTACCGCTATGTGGAGGCCATCCGGCAGCAGCTGATCGAAGGGGAGATCCCTCCTCAGGAAGTAGAAGAAGGGTGTTACCTCTGCGAATCGGTATTGACGGGCCTGCTTTCGCAGGCCGCCGGCCTGGTCAATTTCAACCTGCTCACCGTCCGGGATATCCGCATCATCAATCCCGGCCATATTGCCGTACCCACGCCATTCGAGCATATGATCGGCGATCTCCACGTACCCTTCCAGGCTTACCTGAAACACCGGCCGCGCTCCCTGGACCAGTACATTAACAGCCATTCAGTAGTACTGACCCAGCGTTCCGAAGACACCCGCATCAGCCGGTACCTCAACCTGTCGCCATTCTACCTCGACAAAACAGCCTTCGGAGATAGCAGGGGAAAGAATACGCCTATGATCTACACACTGCACCATTGGGAAGGGAATACCTTTATTTTTCAGAATGTGAATTACAACGTCAACCAGGCCAGCCAGCAGAACAACCCCAGCAGCATCGATTTTCTGGTGGTGCGCCCCGAACTGGAAGAATACCAGATCATCAGAGAACAAATGAATTCTTTCATCAAGGATATCGGTGGGTGAGTACCCCGATATTGGTGTTCAAAACGGCCAACTATGAGTGAAACGCCAAATATTAAAAGCCCTTTCAAGTTTCTGGACCCTTACGAAAAGGAGGACCACCACCTCTTTTTCGGCAGGGAAAGGGAAACTGAGCGCCTGTATGAACAGATACAATCGGCAAAGCTGTTGCTGGTCTACGGCGCTTCGGGTACCGGTAAAACCAGCATTATCAACTGCGGGCTGACCAACAAATTCGGAGATACCGACTGGAACCCCCTCTTCATCCGCCGGGGCCAGAACCTGATGGCCTCCACCCTGCAGCAGATCCACGGCCAGCTCCGGGAAAAGAACAAAAGCCTTCCCGCCGGATCCAGCCTGACGGCAGGTGTAGAACAGTTATTCTGGACGCGGTACATACCGGTATACCTCATCTTCGACCAGTTTGAAGAGCTGTTCATTCAAGGGGACCCGATCACCGAACAGAAACCTTTCTTCGATGAGATGTGCCGACTCCTGAATGCGGAGACCTTCTGCCGGGTTATCCTGGTGGTCAGGGAAGAATACCTGGCCTGGCTTTCCGACTTCGAGGCCGTCCTGCCCGATCTTTTCGATAACCGGCTGCGCATCGAAAAGATGAGCGAGCGGCAGTTGAGGCACGTCATCAAAGGCACCCTCTCTGCCAAGGAGTTCGACATCGAACTGCAGGAAGCAGACGCCACCGCCGGCCAGATCATTGACAACATCCGCAACGAAAGGAGAGAGGTGGACCTGACAGAGCTGCAGGTCTACCTGGACCACCTGTACCGCCGGGCCAGCACCAACAACAAGGGGCGCCGGGTTTTTAACCCTCAGCTGGCCCGGGAAGCGGGGGAAATGAAGAACGTGCTGACCCTGTTCCTGGAAGAGCAACTTGACCTTCTGGAAAAAAAACTGAAAACAGAGTTTCATTTGCCGGACCCCCACGGCGTTCCCCTCGAGATCCTCTTCACTCTGGTGACCAATGAAAGAACAAAAAGGACGATGAGCAGGGATGATATTCTTCAGCGACTGGCACACTTGCCTGAGGAGCGCCGGTTCCCTGCCAGAGTCCTCGATTACTGCCTGGGGGAATTCAACCGGCTCCGGCTGATCAACCAACTGGACTGAAAGAACAAAAATCATGCGCTACGAACTCAAACACGACAAACTGGCCGCCCAGATCTTCAATCTGGCCTCGACGGAAGCCAAAGCCCGCCGAAAGGCAGAGAACATCTACCACCTGTACGATGAGATCGGCGCCACCCGCCTGTTCACCGAAGAAGAACTCGAATACCTGGCGCACTTTCAGTCCGTGCTCCGGCCCAAAGATAACCTGCTTGCCCTGATCGAAGAAAGCAGGAAAGAGCTCACCCGCACCCAGCGGGAGGAGGAGGAAAGGGAAAGGGAACGGCTGGAACGGGAGAAGGAACTCGTCAGAAAGGCCAAGGCCCGGCAGCAAAGGATATCCTGGGTGATCGGAACAGCCGGAGTGGTGGCCCTGGCCCTGCTCACCTTCGCTCTGATACAAAGCCGTAAAGCAAACGATAACCAGCGCCTGGCCGCAGAGATCCGCCAAAACCTGGAGCGCAAGAGCCTGCTTACCGAAGATTTAAAGCAGGAGCTCTCGGCAACCATCTCCACCAGGAGGCAAAAGGAACCCGGCAGTGCCGCCGCCTATATATCGGAGCTGAATGAGAGGCTGTCCTCTATCCTGATCGACCCCCGGGATGGAATGTTATACGAGACCGTAGAGCTCAACGGCCAGCACTGGATGGCGGAAAACCTGAACTACCGCACCGCTGGAGAAAGCTGGTTTTACGAAGAGGATCCGGAGAACGGCGAAAAATACGGCCGCCTGTACACCTGGGAAGCAGCTATGGAAGCCTGCCCTCCCGAGTGGCGCCTGCCCACCAGCCTGGACTGGCGAAGGCTGGCAGGCCTTTTCGGCGGCGTCGATGAAGATTCCATGGATAAAGGCACCGCTGCCTACGAAGCCCTGGCCAAAAATGGAGAAAGCAATTTCGACGCTCAGCTGGGCGGTATCCGCCTCATTCCCGGCATCTTCCGGCGCGTGGGAGAAGATGGGCAGTACTGGAGCAGCTCGGAAGACCGTACGGTTTCCGGAGACAAGGCCCTGCTGATCAATTTCGAAGGAGAAACCGGCCATTTGTTGCTGTATGCTTATTCCAAGGAGCTGGGCGCTTCCTGCCGATGTGTGAAGGAGTGATGTTTTGAGGTTTCATTTGTTCAAGACACCTTTCTTCTATGCCCTTACCTTTGCCCCAAAAACCACCTGACTATGTTAAAGCAAACATTTAATTCCTTCGTTTTCCTATTCATTTCCTTTGGCGCCATGGCCGCCGCCACACCAGTCCCCGAAAGCACCTTCGAAGCCGATTTCGACGGCTTCATCCAATCCACCATGGAGGCCATCCCCACCATTCCGGGGCTTTCGGTGGCGGTTGTGAAAGACGGGCAGGCCATTTACACCAAGGGCTTCGGTTACGCCGATAAGGAGGGCGGCATCAAAGCAACAGCCAACACTTCCTTCTATATCGCTTCCTCGACCAAATCCTTTACCGGGCTGATGGCGGCCCTGCTTGATCAGAAAGGCATCATTCAGCTCGATGAACTCATTACTGCCTACTTACCGGCAGAACTGTTTCCGGAAGAGGCCAATGCCCGGCAGGTCAAAATCCGCGACCTACTCACCCACACCACGGGCATGGAGAACGGGCCCGTCACCATGCGCCTGGCCTTCACCGGCGATCACAGCCACGACAGGCTGAAGGAGCTGCTGCAATACTGTGAGCCCACCCAAAAGGGCTACGGCCACTACCAGTATTCCAACTTCGGCTACAACCTCTACGGTATCATCCTGGAAGAAAAGACGGGAAAACCCTGGCAAGATTGGATGGAGGAACTGATCTTCGAGCCGCTGGGCATGGATCGCACCACCGCCTTTATGTCAAAAGCTAAAAAGGGCGGATGGCCAGTGGCCGCCCCCTACTCCGGCCTGCCCGGTGATGTCGAGCGCCTCTACCTGGAGAAAAAAGACAACACCATGCAATCTGCCGGCGGGCTGATCACTACTGCTGAGGACATGGCACGCTGGCTGGCCGTCAACCTGGAGAAGGGAAAGATGGACGGCAAGCAGGCCTTCCCGGCCGGGCTTTTTGATACAGCTCATGGCCGCCTGGTGGAAACGGGCAGCGAATTCCCGCCCTTTACCCGCGAGCACTATGGCCTGGGCTGGCACATCGGGAAGTATGATGATTATACCCAACTGCATCACTTCGGCGGTTTCGCCGGCTTTTCCGCCCATGTATCTTTTATGCCGGAAGAGGGCCTGGGCATCGCAGTGATGATCAACGATGCAGTGGCCGGCACCCGGGTGATGAACCTGCTGGCTGCTTACGCCTACGACTGGTGGCTACAGCGCCCGGAAGCTGAGAAAAGAGGAGAGAAAGGGAGAAATGAGATCGCCAAAAGGCTGAAACAGGTAGGCAAAGCGGTGGCCAAAGACCGCGCCAAAAGGGCAGAACGCACCTGGCAACTGGCATTGCCCTTCCAGGCCTACGCCGGCACTTACCACAACGACGCCCTCGGCACGCTGAAAGTGGAAAGCACCTCGGACGCCCTGAAAGTGAGCATCGGCAACCTGCACTGCTCCGCCACTCCCTATACGGCCGAAAATTCCATCCGGATCGAGCTGGTACCGGGCAGCGGGGAAGTCCTTTTTTTTAACCTGGAAAGCGGCAAAGTAACGGCCTTCCGGTATGATGATGCCATATTCCAGAAGGTGCAATAATGGAATTGGCCTTAACGGGCATTTTCTTATAGTGATGGTACACTGATCTGTTGCTATCCCTTAGGATTCAATAAGATCATAGGCCCTTAATCCATGCTAAAGGGCGGTGTGCCATCACTCCTCCCAACGGATTTTCGACGAAATTTGCCGGCCTTCGGGCGCCATGCCCGGGAAACCCAACACAAGCCCCTGATTACCAGCACCTGCAGCCACATTTTACATTCGTCGATAATCGCTCGCTCCCTCTTTCGCAGTATTGTTGCACAGGCTACATTGCACGAAATTTCAACACCACAATGCGCCAAGCAACATTACTCTTTTTTCTTCTTGCCTGCGGTGTCGCTGCCGCTCAGGATGTGAAAGTCCTCAACCTGAAATCGAACGACGTTATTTACCTGCCGTCCAAAGACAGGCTGTACGTTTCCACTTCCGAGGGAGGCGCTTACGGCAACAGCCTCTGCGTGGTGGACCCCTACCACGGAACGATCGACACCTGCTATGCCGTCGGCGGCTCGCCGGGGGTGATGGCGGTTTCCGATGACGAAAAGTTTATTTACATCGGCTTAACCACGATCCCGGAGATCGTACGGTTCAGCCTGGAAAGCCAACAGGTTGAACTGCGCTTCGGCATGGGCAGCGCCGGGCCGATCTACGGGCCCAACTACGCGGACGATATCGCCGTGGCGCCGGGCGCCCCGGAAGTGGTTGCCGTTTCCCTGATGAGCCAATTGACCGGCCCCCGCCACACCGGAGTGGCCGTTTTTGACGATGGAGTGCAGCGCCCGGCAGTCACTCCGGTGCACACCGGCAGCAACAGCCTGGCCTTTGACCCCAATACGGGGCTGCTGTACGGGTTCAATAACGAAAGCTCCGAGTTCGGCCTGCGTAAGATGGCCATTGACGCCAATGGGGTGACTGTCCTCAGCCTTACTGAAGGCCTGTTCTACAAGTTTGGTGACGAGATCGAGTATGCCGAAGGGAAGCTGTATTCCAGCCTGGGGCAGGTGATCGACATCAGCGGTGATACGCCGGTACTCGCCGGGCAATTTGATGCGAATTACAGCCTCTACAATGCAGGAGTTGAAGTGGCCCCCGATTCCGGCGTGGTATACTTTCTGAATTCCACCTTCAGCCCCTGGCTGGCGCTGCAAACTTTCGATAAGAATACCTACAACCTGATCGGAGAAAAAGAATTCCTCAACCTGGGCGGCTACGTATGGGATCTGGTGAGCTGGGGAGGCGAAGGCAAGCTGGCCTTTATCACCCAGGATTACCTCTACAATGAGCACAACCACCTGGTGATCCTCCGCAATTGCACCTCCGCCATAACCGAGCCTCCCGTCCTCGAACAGATAGCCGGCGGGTGTTTCGGAGATACCCTCCAGTTCAGGGCGGCAGAAGGTATAGGGCCTGTATTCTGGTCGAATGGGCAAATAGGGCCATCGGTGTTTGTCACCAACCCCGGCGAACTGTGGTATCATATCGCCGATGAGCAGGGATGCCTGGGCCCACCTTCTAACTCAGTTTATGCAAGTTTCGAGTACCCCACGGCGCCACCCTATATTGAAGTGCCTGTATCGCTGGCGCTCTGCCAGGGCGGACAGGTGACGCTTACCACTCCGGAGTTCCCCGGATATTTTGGTTTTCTTTGGAGCAATGGAGAAACAGGCAATACGGTTGGCGCAACGGAACCCGGAGAATATACCGTACAGGGAATATCCCTCAACGGATGCCTGAGCGATCCTTCTCAGCCGGTGGTGGTTTATGCTGTTGATATGCCGGCGCCGCCACAGCCGTCAATTACCGTGGAGGGAGAAACGGCCTTTTGCGATGACATGCCCAGCTTGCTTTGGGCGCCGGAAGGATATCCCAACTATCTTTGGAGCAACGGCAGCCAGTCCCTTGTCATTCGGCCCTTTGTATCAGGGCTTTACAGCGTTCAGGCGCAGAATGAGGCCGGCTGCCTGAGCCTGCCCTCCGAACCAGTGAGTATTACGGTGAGCCCTACGCCGCCCGTACCCCACATTTTCCTGTCCAATGACAACTTTCTGTACAGCAATACGCCACTGAGTACGGGATTACAGTGGTTGCTGAATGGCGAGCCGATCCCGGGAGCGACCAGCCAGGTTCTGGAAGTTACGCAAACCGGAAGTTATAGCCTGCAGAGTTCCGCTAAGGGCTGTTCCTCCGTATCCACAGAACTGTATGTCGTTATTGCAGGAGCCAGGGAACCCGTCCCTCATCAGAAACCCGTTTTGTTTCCCAACCCGGCCTCCGAGGTTGCCTACCTGCGCCTGCCTGTGCTGGCCGAACCCCGGGCGGCAATGGCCCATATCCGAAGCCTGGAAGGCAAATTGCTCAGCACCCATGCACTACGCGCCGGGCAGGAGGTTCATGAGCTTTCACTCAGTGGCCTCTCCGCCGGCATGTACATTGTAGAGGTTTTTGATGGAAACGGCAGTCGGATTGCGGTAGAACGAATGGCTAAACGATAGGCAACCATCAGTTCGTCCAACTTTTATTTCCAGCCCTCAAGATGCGCATCCCATTCCGAATACCAACGATGATCATTTCTTTTTTTAATTTTTTCCCCGTACTTGTAACACTTTCTGCATCCCGAAGATAAAGGATACGAAATCAATTCAAGAACCGCCACTTCAGCCCCAGCCGGAACACGGAACTGGGATGCGCATAATAAGCCGTCTGATAAAAAAGCCCCTGGCCCGGGATCGCAGCGGTGACGTTCTCCCATTTTATGAATGCCCGGAACTTGGTGACCCTCATGCTGAAATAGGCATCGGCCGCCGGATAGAACTCCACCTCCCGGCTGTCCTGCAATTGAAACTGGCCGGTAACGGGATTGTAGTAGGGGGCATAGAAGGAATTGTTGAACCGCAGGTCGATGCCCACCCTTACATCCAAAACCTGGAACCATTTCCCGCCGTAGTATAGGCTATGCTTGGAATAGATGGAAGGCAGGCGGACGAAATCTTCGGTCGCCTGCTGCAGGGCGACGATATTATCGAGGTGAAAGCTGCCCACCCGAAAATCCTTTTTGATGATCAGCTGGGCGATGCCAATGGGGATGCCCGTCTGCTGCGCCAGCCCCAGGGTATCGAAGTAAATGTAGTTATTGAGCAGGTGGTAACGCCCGGTAATTTCGAGTTTGAAAGCGGGCAGAGCGTAGGTGCCGGAAAGGGTGGTGGCCAATGTTTTGCTGAAATCGTTGCGGTAGATCTCCCGCTCCGAAAGATACAGGCGGTGCTCCATGAGGGTAGCCGAATAAAGCTGGTTGATAGCGCCCAGGCTGAGGCTGCCCACCTTTTTAAAGTCGAAGAAGAGGTTGCCCTCCGCCCGGTAATCGCCGGCATTGTCCCAAAGGCCGAAATGGCCGTAGAGGTTGATGCGCAGCCGCTCGTTGGGGTTGAAGCGGTATTTGCCGGTGAGGAAAAGGTTGTTGAGGGTAGAATCGGCGCCGGCCTGCTCGATGCGGTGCAGGCTGTGCGCAGCGCCTACCTCCAGGAGGTCGCGCTGGTTCCTGGCCCGCTCCCGGTTGCGGCTGTCGAGTTTGAAAGTGGCGAGACGGAGGCTGTTCTCCAGTTTGCGGTGTCTGAAAAAGAGCCGTGTACCCCGTGGGTCGGGCAGCATGGCCGGAAAGGAGTTATAGAAGTTGGAATCCTGCGCCTCATTGTAATCGTCGAAATATTTGTAGGTGCTGTTGTTGAAAATGGCCTGATGGGAGATGGTATACGACCGCCGCAGGCCGCGGAGGGAGTCCTGCCCGCCCCCAAACCTGTAGTAGTGAGTATACATAAATTCCCGGTGGGCGTGCCGCGTGCGGGCCGTTTCCAGGAACACATCGGCGGAGCTGGGGCTGCTGAACTGCCCCTGGGTGATGGGCTCGGCCAGGATACCGCCGTTGTCTTCCTGCTGAATGGTATTGGCGGCAAAGCTGAGGAAACCGTCATAGCGGCCGTTCCTGCTTTCGTACCACATGCCGTTGGTGAAGGCCGTATTGCGGTTGTTCTGGTTGGGGTATTGCCCCTGGGTGCCCAGCTGGTTGATGCGCTTGTAGTCGAGTGAATAGTTGAGGCCGTTGGCAAAATTACGGCTGAACTCGGCAGTGACATACCCATCCGCCTGCTCCGAACCCTGAGTATAGGATACATTGGAATAGGGGCGCTCGATGCGGTAGTAGGGCATCTCGCTGCCCGGCGTCATATATAAGTCATATTGGTGTAAGCCCACATCGAAACCCCGCCGCCAGGGCGCTTCAAAAACAATGGGTTGATGCGCCGAACCCAGGTTGCCCAGGTGGCGATAGTCGAGATCCCGCTTGCGCACCGGGTCATACTGGTGGAAATAGTCGCCCAGAGTGGAATCGGAATAAGGGATCTCCTGATTGGGGTTGTCGGCAAAAAAATAGAAGATCTCGAAAGTATCCACCTCTAGATCACTCTGCTCGCCCCCACTCCGGCTGCTGCTCCTGCCCGATGTCCCGGACAGAAAATCCGGCTGCTGGGCCGGCAATATATCCGGTATGAACAGGATCAGCAGGGGAAGGATGTGGAATATTCTGCTTTTCATAAAACTTCTTCACGGTTTCGGCGGCAAAGATAAGGCTTGGAGTTGTGTAAGGGTGAAAAAGTGTAAAGGTGTAAACGAAGATGGAACATTTACACTTTTACACGATTACACATTTACACAACAGGACCCATCATTGCACAATTACCCTCCTCACCACCTGCATTCCCTCCCCTTCCAGGCGAAGCAGATAAACGCCCGCCGGAAGGTTAACGTCCAGCTCATAGCTCAGCAGGTTGGCGCCGGGCTGCAGCTGCTCCATACCTAAACGTTGGGCGAGGCGGCCGTTGATATCCAGAAGGAGGGCGTTAACCTTTCTTTGGCCTTCGGGCAGCTTAAGCCTTACGTTCAGGAGGCCGGAAGCCGGCTGGGGGAAAACCTCCAGACGCTCTACTCCTTCGGTTTCGGCAGTACTGTTCAGGCCCAGGCAGGACAGGTCTACCGGCGCCAGTTCCTGGATGGAGGAGCAATTGTCTCCCGGCCCTTCGAATACATGAAGGCCCGACTGCATGTCCAGCACCAGAACATTTCCGGAAGGAAGGAACGGGTAAATGCCCCAGGCGCCTTTGTAACTGGTTCCGTCGGGTTCGGGATAGGTATCGTAGTAGAGCACTTTTTCCGGATTGGCGGGGTCCGAAATATCATATACCACCAGCCCGTCGTAATAATAGGCCACATAGAGGTAGTTGCAGGCTACAATCTGGTTGTGCGGGATGCTGAAAGGGTTGTCCACTTCCGCATCGAAGGTGCCCACCACTTCGATCTCACAGGGATTGCTCACATCAATGACTTTCATATCGGCGCTATGAGTTTCATCCGCCATGTAGTAATAGCGGCCATCGTCGGAAAGCCAGCCGGAATGGTTGTAGCCCCGGAAGGGGTAGTCAGTCAGGGTGCTGAGCGTTTGCGGGTTGGCAGGGCTGGAAAAGTCGACGATAGCAAAGCCGTCGCTTCCGCAGTTGAGAAAGGCTATATCATCGCGCACATAGGCGTCATGCACATGGCCGGCAACCAGGCCGCCGAAATTGTTGTGGCTGCCCAGGCTTAACGGATCTGTGGGATCGGAAAGGCTGAATATACGCATGGCGGCGTAACCTGTCTGGTTACCGGTAGTGGCCAGGGCATACAGCTTTGCAGTCGAAGTGTCGATGAAAATATTGTGTGCCCTGCGGATCAACTGGCCGGAGTTGTAAACCACCTCAACAGCATCCGGCAGGCCTCTTATATCAATGATCTGCAGGCTGCTCTGCCCTTCGTCACAGACGGCATAGAGGTAGCCGTTATAGTCGTGATAATCGCGGTGGATCACGCCGCCGCCCTGAAAAGTACCCGGCACGAAATGGGCTTCGAACGGCTCGGTGGGATCCGTAACGTTAATAAAGTGCGTGCCGGCAGTAGAGCCGACGATGGCGTACTCCTGGCCATTGACGGCCAGGCCCCATACTTCGTTATAGGTATTGTCGTAAGAACTGGACCCCACCAGTTCCGGGTCATCCCAGGCGCCGAGCAGGGTGGCCTGCTGCTGGGCCGGGAGCAGTACGGGCGTGGTGAAAAGCAATAGCATCAGATGTATCAATCGCTTCATGAAATTTACTTTAGTCGGTGAACAATTGGGCACGAAGATAAGAAGCCTTGGCCGGTTGATTTGTCAGCCAGCGGTTGATAAGAGGACTTAGAAATACAAAACGGGTTATTGTTTGCTGTTACAGAGCCATTGATAAAAGTAAAGAGCCGTCCTGATAATTTTTGGGCGCCTGGCTAAGGACAGCTCCTGGTTGTGAAACGAACAACCAACAACACCCCGCCGTTTGTCCCGCGGATAACCATCAGCTTTACATCTCCAGAACCTTCGGGCTCATGCCCATGTTGGAGAAGCCGCCGTCGTGGTAAAGGTTCTGCATGGTCACCATGCGGGTGAAGTCGGAGAACAGCAGGATGCAGTAGTCGGCGCAGGCTTCAGATGAAGCGTTGCCCAGGGGCGACATCCTGTCGGCGTAGTCGAAAAACTCATCGAAGCCTTTCACCCCGCTGCCCGCCGTGGTCTTGGTGGGCGATTGGGAGATGGTGTTCACGCGCACCTTATTGCGTTCGCCGAAGTGGTAGCCGAAACTGCGGGCAAAGGATTCCAGCAGCGCCTTCGATTCCGCCATCTCGCTGTAATCGGGGAAGGTCCGCTGGGCGGCGATATACGTCAGCGCCAGGATGGAGCCCCAGTCGTTCATTGCTTCCATCTTCCAGAGGGTTTGCATCACCTTGTGGAAAGAGATGGCAGATATGTCGAAGGTCTTGTGCATCCAGTCGTAGTTCAAATCGGTATATTCCTTCTTTTTGCGGACGTTGAGCGACATGCCGATGGAGTGCAGCACAAAGTCGATCTTGCCCCCCAGGGCTTCCATCGACTGCCGGAAGAGGTTTTCCAGGTCTTCCAGGCTGGTGGCGTCGGCGGGAATGACCTCCGCGTTGAGCTTTTCTCCAAGCTTCTGGATCTCGCCGAAACGCATGGCCACCGGGGCATTGGTCAACGTGATAGTTGCTCCTTCTTCCACGCAGCGCTCGGCTACTTTCCAGGCGATGGATTTGTCGTCAAGCGCGCCGAAAATGACGCCTCTTTTTCCTTTTAGCAGGTTGTTACTCATTTTATTTTGCTTGTTTTAGCTTCCTCCTCTCCTTCCCTCCCTTCGCCGAGCGGGAAAAGAAGAGGAGTTTTTTGTCGGATCTTCTGTTACGCTGATGATCATTTCTCGCCCCCCATACACTCATGCACCTATACACCTATACACCTATACACCTATACACCTATACACCTATACACCTATACACTAATACACCCACA
>CAYQKY010000202.1:0-14117 GCA_964418125.1 uncultured Phaeodactylibacter sp. | reverse complement strand
GGCCTTAGGGCAATGATTCCTGCCTCTTTCTACCAATATTGCGGCCCGCTGGGCCATTGACAGGCCATTTAGCCCTGGATTCGCATATGGTTAAATTGTTATATGGTTAAATTGTTATATGGCTGCTGTGGGTATCAGATCCGCGCAAATTCGCTGCCTCTGTGCAAATTCCTGCCTGCCGATTGCATCGGCAAGCAGGCAGGCGCGTTCCATATAACCTGGCGCCATAACCTAAATAGAGCGAAAAATGCAACTCGAAGAATTCATCACCATAGAAAAAGAGGGCGGCGTCGCCACCATCTGGTTTGACAACAAACGGGAAAAGATGAACGTCGTTTCCCCCGCCCTCATCGAGCTGTTCGACGAACTGATGGACAAGGTCGAGGCGGACCCCGAGATCGAAGCCGCCGTTTTCATCAGCAGGAAACCCGACTTTATGGCCGGGGCTGACATCAAGTCCTTTACCATCGAGAAGGAAGGCGATTTCCGGCCCTACCAGGAACATGGCCACCAGGCGCTGGAGCGGATCGAAAAGTGCAAAAAGCCCTTCGTATCGGCTGTACACGGCACGGCCTACGGGCTGGGCACCGAACTCTCCCTGGCCTGCCATGCGCGCATCGCCACCAAATCGTCGCGCACCAAATTCGCCCTGCCGGAGGTGAAGCTCGGCCTGCTGCCCGGCGGGGGCGGCACCCAACGCCTGCCCCGCCTCATCGGCATCCAGAAGGCGCTGGATATGATGCTGACGGGAAAGAACATTTTCGCCTACCGCGCCAAAAAGATCGGGCTGGTGGACGAGCTGACCGAAGAAGGCAAACTGCACCAGGCGGCCGTCATGATGGCCAAACGCCTGATCAAAAAGCCCATCGAACGGAAATCGAAGCTGTCATTGGCGGAAAGAGCGCTGGAAGGCAACCCCATCGGCCGGAAGATCCTCTTCAGCCAGGCCCGCAAGATGGCCTACAAGCGCTCGCAAGGCAACTACCCCGCCATACCGGCCATCATCGATTGTGTGGAGACGGGCATCGAAAAGGGCCTGAAGGCGGGCTATGAGAAAGAACTGGTGCTGTTCGAAAAGCTGATGCTCACTCCGGAGAGCGCCGCCCTGCGCGCCCTCTTCTTCGCCATGAGCGACAACAAAAAGAACCCCTACAGCGACGATCCGAAAAAGCTGGAAACCCTGGGCATGATCGGCGCCGGCTTCATGGGCGCGGGTATTGCCGAGGTGAGCGTTTTGAATGATGTGCAGGTGTTGCTGAAAGACATCAAACAGGAGGTCGTCAGCGAGGCCCAGCAGCAGATCTGGGAGAGCCTGCAGAAAAAGGTGAAGCAAAAGGCGCTCACCAAAGTGGAGGCCGAAGCCCGGATGGCGGACCTGCACGGCCAGCTCGGCTACGACAACTTCGAACAGGCGGATATCGTCATCGAGGCGGTGCTGGAAAAGATGAGCCTCAAGAAGCAGATCATCCGCGATGTGGAAACCCACTGCCGGGAAGATGTCATCATCGCTTCCAATACCTCGTCCCTTTCCCTCACCGAAATGGCGGAGCACGCCAAACGGCCGGAGATGGTCATCGGCATGCACTATTTCTCCCCTGTGCCCAAAATGCCGCTGCTGGAGATCGTCAAGACGGATAAGACGGCGGAGTGGGTGATCGCCGCCTGCTATGACCTGGGCATCCGCCAGGGCAAAACCTGCATCGTCGTGCAGGACGGCCCCAGCTTTTACGTCAACCGCATCCTCAGCCCCTATACCAACGAATGCCTGCTCATGGCCGACGAGGGCGTCGCCCTGGAAGCCATCGACAAGGCCTTCCTGAAGAAGGGCTTCCCCGTCGGCCCCATCACCCTGCTCGACCAGGTGGGGCTGGACATTGCCGCCCACGTTACCGACACCTCCCGCAAGATCGTCGCCGGCAGGCCGGGCTTCGAGATCTGCGAGGCCGTAGTCAATATGCACGAGGCGGGCCGCCTGGGCCGGAAGAACAAAAAAGGCTTTTACAAGTACAACGACAAAGGCCGGCGGCAGGGCATCGACCCCACGGCCTACGAGTTCTTCAAAGGCGACGGCAAGAAAGAACTCCCTCTGGAGGAGATCCAGAGCCGCGGCCTGATGCTTATGCTCAATGAGGCCGTCTTCTGCCTGGAGGAGGGCCTCATCGCCAGCCCAAAGGACGGCGACCTGGGCGCTGTGTTCGGCATCGGCTTCCCGCCCTTCACCGGCGGCCCCTTCCGGGCAATGGATACCTGGGGGATCGCCAATGTGGTGAACACCATGCGGGAGCTGGAGGGGAAGTACGGCCCGCGCTTCAGGCCGGCGGAGATGCTGGTGGGGATGGCGGAAAAGGCAGAGAGGTTTTATTCGTAGCCCGGCTTCCAATAGTTTCACATCAGCCGGCCTGAAGCTGGCCGATGTACCTGTTGAACAACTCTCCGCATTGCCGGGTGATTTCTTCTTCCGTTTCTTTTAGAGATGTTTGGGGCTCGAAAGTTCATAAAAAAGGACCTTGCCTTGAATCCTTTATTTTACTGCTTACATGCCAATGAGGCGTTCCCTGCCAGCACCAGTGTCAGCAATAGTCAGGGATTACAGATGAGCGCCCCACCAAACGCCAGAAGCCATCACTGACATGGCCAGCAACGGCGACTGGGCCCTTCAAATCAGGAAATCTAGGAGCTTGTCGGAGAAGCCTCTGATGGGCTGCGATCGGCAAATATTGTTCTGCACTTCGTTGCTCGTCAGTCGCGTAGCTTCGGCTATGCTCCTTCCTCGGCGCCTCGTTCAGAACAATATTTGCTCGCTCTCGCCTCACCAGCACTTCTCCGACAGGCTCCTAGTTTCTCAATTGGAAAAGCAGGTCCGAAACGATCACCGTCGGAGGCCCGACAACCTGGTAGGCCTGGCCTATGGAGGCAGCCAGTTCGGAGTTCCTGAACGCCATCAGGTCTGCTCTGGATCTCCAGATATATATCCCGGCATACTGGCCGGGTTCGCTCAAGCGAACGTAATATTTCTGGATAAGGCCGGGGATCATCCGGAAACTGGTGGCGCGGTCGTGGGCGATCTTCAACAGCTCCGGTTCCGGCAGTTCCGATTTCAGTGTGATATACTGGACCACCATTTCATCGGCCCCGCCGGCTGTTTCTGCAGGGGCCAGAAAATTCTTCTCGGCCGCCTCGATGATCGGAGTACGGTCATAGTAGCACAAGATCTGGTCAATCTTTTTCTCAGGATTGAAATGGAAGGTCCAGTTCATGCGCACATTGGCTGTTTGCGTACCGTAACCCAGTTCGGCGGAGAAATAGCACACATTGAAAACCCCTTCCATGCCGACATTTTCCACCTGCTTATTGACCTGTACCGGCACATGTACGAACTTCGTGAAGGATGCCCGGTCGTTGCCGGAACGCTCGACATAACTGTCCCAATGCGCTTTCACCGCATCCAGCCCCTTGAACGAGGTCCTGGATCCCCGGTCACCGTCCGGCATGTGCAATTCTACTTCATCCGCCAGGAAGGCATAGGAGGCCTCCCATTCGAAGTTGGCCAGATGCTGCAGGTACTGTTCGGTGACCTGTTCATAGTCGGGCGAAGCGATGCTGTACTTCGGGTTGACAGATTCCTGTCCGAAGGCGGAAAAAGAGGACAGGGAGAACAGGGTAGCAAAAACGGAAAAAAATGCTGATCTAGATTTCATGATATTGTTTTTGAAAAGTGAATAAAACGAAACAACATCACAAAAATATGGCCACTATCTGGGCGGATCGTTAGGCAAAAAGTTCAACAGTTTTGGCAAATGGCTCAATCTTGGGCCGGATAGACACTGGGGGATATGCCGAAGTATTTTTTAAACTGTGTACTGAAGGAGGACAGGTTTTCATACCCCAGTTCAAAATAGATCTCAGAAGGTTTCTTTTGATGCTTCAGCAGCCTTTCCGCCTTTTTCATCTTTTCGGCGATCATGTATTGTTTGGGGGAGGTCTGGTACAATTCGGAAAACTTGCGTTTGAAGGTGGACAGGCTCATATTGCACAAAAAGGCCAGTTCTTCGGTATTCAGGTTTTTATATTTATGGTTTTGCACCACCTGCGGCAGGGAGTTATTCTGCTCTTTTACGATGGCCGCGGCGATAAATCCACGGGTACGATCCGGATATTTTTCCAGCAAGTACAGCAGCAGCTCTTCCATTTTTGCCAGCCTGAAGGCCCGTATTTTGAAATCATGCTCAAGGAGTTTCATTGATCTCTGGAAATTCAGCAGATATTCATCTTTCGGGAAAGTAATGACAGGGGCCAGGTTCCGTGATGGATTATCGAGGGTAATTTCGCATTTAAGGAGAAAGTCAGAGAGATACTTATTCGAGAAAAACAGGAGCAGGCTTTCGAAATCCTGCCGGAGCGTCACCCTTTCGTTCATCAGCATATGGCCGGATGAAACCAGTCCGATCTGTTCGTCATTCATCCGGTAGAACTCGTACTCGTCATAGAGCTCCTTTGCACCCCGGATCATAAAACAAATCATGTTTTGCGTGTAGTGCAGTTTCAGTTTGATCTGGTCAGGCCCTCTTTCGCGGATATAGAAAAAGATATTTACCGAATCGGTGTTATCACCGAGTAGGACGTCGGGTATTTTGATCACATCCATTTTTTGAGTGTGTTTGTTCCTAAAACTACTCTTTTTCATCAGGATTCAATGCAAATTCAGGTAGGAAAGTACCAAGAACTGGTTCCAAAAATCCTGATTGTAACTTTTTGCGTATCTGCCCTGAAGACGTGAACCCGGACCACCAAATTTATTTGAGCCGGAGACGTTACACCAGTCAACTTGAGGGGACACAAGTTTATCGTATTCGACGCCGAAAAATTTTGGTTCACCCTGTCAATAGTCCGTAGCGAATCAGGCGGCGATTTTGCCGATAGCCCTGAAGCGCTCTCGGATTGAATTAATTTTTGACACCTGTGAGCCGATGCCAAACGTGGCAATAAATCGGCTCAGCAGTAAATCGTTGGCATACTGGGTTTTAACATCGGCCATGGAAAACGCTCCGCGTTCTTCTGCCGGCGTACTGAGATGATGCACTGCCTTGGCAAGCGACACTGCCGTCAGAGCGGTATTGAGATGGAAGTGTAGCTTCTCCTGGCTGCGTGCCTGGCAATGCGCCGGGCCTGCATGTTGCTTACCATTTCTGTACAAGAATTCAATTTGAAAACGGCACTGGTAAGCATGAAGTACCTCCGCACCATCCATAGCAACATCAGTACAGGCATAGATCTTAACGGATCTGATGTTTCCCTGCAGTCCCAGGTGGTGGACGATAACGACGCGGGCGCTGCGCTTCCACGAATATACATTGGCTATAGGAGCCGTCCTCAGCTTGGGCACATGGCGTGAAGTAATCTTCCCGCAGTGCTTTAGGGCCAATCCGGCCATCATAGGTTTTGGGCCGCGATCCAGGGGGAAAGGGCGGCATTGCCGTCAATGCTGATACGATCGCTGCTGTTGGAGAACTGGGCAACGCTACGGGGCGAACGGAGATCGACGCCCGGGGCCTGGCCGTCAGCCCCGGTTTCATCAATATGCTCAGCTGGGCCACCGAGAGCCTGCTGGAAGACGGCCGCGGCCTTAGCGACATCAAGCAGGGCGTCACTCTGGAAGTGATGGGCGAAGGGTGGTCGATGGGGCCGCTGACGGACAGCATGAAGGTGGAGATAGTAAAGGAACAGGCCGATATCATATACGAGGTGGAATGGACGACACTGGGCGAATACCTCCAATACCTGGAAGACAAGGGCGTTTCTCCCAACGTGGCCTCTTTCGTGGGCGCCACCACCCTGCGCATCCACGAGCTGGGCTACGAAGGCCGCCCGCCCACCGCGGGAGAGCTGGAGCGCATGAAGGCCCTCGCCCGGCAGGCGATGGAGGAGGGCGCCCTGGGCATCGGTTCCTCCCTGATCTACGCTCCTGCTTTTTACGCCGGTACGGAAGAACTGATCGAACTGTGCCGCGCCGCCGGCATCCGGCTGACTACCGATATGTACACATACGTCGCCGGCGCTACCGGCCTCGACGCCGCCATGCCGCCCTGGGTGCAGGAGGGCGGCTACGAGGCCTGGGCGCAGCGCCTGCAGGACCCCGCCGTCCGCACCCGCGTGGCGGAAGAGATGCGCACCGACGCGCAGGACTGGGAAAACCTGTACTACGCCGCCGGCTCCGCCGACAACCTCCTGCTGGTGGGATTTAAGAACGACAGCCTCAAGCTGTATACCGGCAAATTACTGGCGGAGGTGGCGGCCCTGCGCGGAAAGAGCCCGGAGGAAACCGCCACGGACCTCGTCGTGGAGGACGGCAACCGGGTAGGTACGGTCTACTTCCTCATGTCGGAGGAGAATGTCAGAAAACAGATCGCCCTGCCCTACATGAGCTTTGGCTCGGATGCCGGCGCCCTGGCGGCAGAAGGGGTGTTCCTGAAGTCCAACCCGCACCCGCGGGCCTACGGCAATTTCGCCCGCCTGCTGGGCAAATACGTGCGGGAAGAACAGGCGATCCCTCTGGAGGAGGCCATCCGGAAACTGACGTCCCAGCCGGCCGACAACCTGAAGGTCCGGAAAGGAGGCTGCAAAAACCGGGCTTCTACGCCGATATCGTCATTTTTGACCCGGCCGCCATTGCGGATAAGGCTACATTCGAGGCGCCGCATCAGTATGCCGTCGGGGTGCGGCAGGTGTTTGTTAATGGGGTGCAGGTGCTGAAGGACGGGGAGCATACCGGGGCTACGCCCGGGCGGTTTGTGAAGGGGCCGGGGTGGAAAGGGGGCTAGGGGAAGGAGGAAGACATACAAGAGCAAACGGCGGCCCAAAGTCGGAAGTGCGAAGTCGGAATATTGCCTGGCTGAGGCCAGCGAAGAGAGAGAGTCAATGGCGCCTGCACCATGAAAAATAAGCTTCTTTAACAAAAGGAAGTTTGAAGTGTGAAACCGGAAATTGGAAGAGGCCGGCCCATGGTTGAAATGCCGGCTGGGTAATATTCAAAATTGGAAAAATGAAACCACTGACAAAGCTCTACCGCTCCCCCTTTTCATTATACCGGTACTGCCGCACTACTTTCTGCCCTTCCAGAAAGCGCTCCTCCTCCACGGCTTCGGTTTCGGAATAGCTGATGATGTGCGTCGTGTTTTCATCGAGGTTGGTGTGTATCCGGTTTTTTAGCGTGCCGTCCGGCCGGAAGTAAAAGCGGGTTTCGGTGCTGTCCGTCAGGATCTTTTTCAGGCTGATCGCTCCGGTATGGCTGTAATCGTGGATCTCGGCAGGGCTGCCGCTATTGTAGATCGTTTTTCGGATGAGTTGCTCTTTGTCGCCGGGCATTTCTTTCAGTAGCAGCCATTCTCCCTCCCGCCGGGCATTTTCATAATTTCCGGACACTACGGTTTTCCTTTCGGGCTCATAGTACGCCCAACGGGAAACGGGAACCTTTGCCCGGTAGGCGCCTTCCGCCGTTAACCGGCCCTGTTCATCGTAGATTTTCCGGTGGCCTTCCGCCGTCCGGGCCATTTCTTCCAGGAACCTAAGATAAGGGTCGTCCTCCTGAACAGGGCGGCTCAGCGCACAATCGGCCCGGTTGGGAGAGGCCTTCAGGCGGTAGTATTCCCGATTGCCGGTGTTTTTTTTGGTGGCGAAAACCACCCATTCGTCTCCGGGTTTGAATTCCTTCACGGCATGCAGTAAAGTATGATCCTTTCCGGGTTGGAAGTAGAACGTCATCTCCGGCCCGGCCTGTCCCTTATACGATTTTCCGGATTCGAACCGGAGCATGCCCACCATTCCCATCCGGTGCTCCAGCAGGGTGGCGGTGAAAATGATGTCGGCGTCGTTCCAGTCGGCGGCTCCGAGTTGCTGTACGGGCTCGCAGTTGCAGGCGATAGCCCGGGGAGCACTAATCAAAAACAGAAAAACGGGAAGAATGATTTTTGAAATACCCATCTTGTTGTACTTTCAGCGAAAAACAAATCCCTGGCAATAGCCAAAGATAAGAGAAAAGGCCAGAACAGGATCCACAACATCAACCATCCCGATAATTACGAACTGGCCCATGAGCGCATATACCGGGATCAGGCCCTGGCGGTGTACCTCAACTTTTCGGAGGAATCGCGGGCGCTAGCTGAAGGAGGGGAAGTGCTTCTGGCCGTCGGCAAGGTACGGCAGGAAGAGGTCCGCCTGTTTCTGGAGGGTAGCAGCGGGGCAGTGATCCGGAGATAGGAAGGGGTTTACATCACCTCCACCCCCTTTTTTTTATAAGGCAGCAGGCGTTTGTCTTTAGGGGGAAGCTCGGTGATGAGGAAATCGACCTGGCCGATATCGCAGACCTTCATTCGTTGGACAGAATCGAGTTTTTCGGCAAGGGCCAGGGCCACTATTTTATCCGCCCGCCCGATCATGGCTTTCTTGACCTGGACCACTTCCCAGTCCGAATCGGTGATGCCTTCCTCAGCGTCGATGCTGTTGGTTCCCAGGATGCAGAGGTCTGCTCTGACTTCGTTGAGCCGGCTGACCACTTCGCCGCCCACGCTGATGCCTGCGTTACGGGAAACCCTCCCTCCCAGCAATACGACTTCGGAGGAAGGGTGTTCCATCAGCTGTATGGCGGTGCTCAGGCTTGGGGTGAAAAAGGTGGCGCTCAGGCCGGGCGGCAGGATGCGGGCCAGTTCCCGGTTGGTCGTCCCTCCGCTGACGAATACCAGCATACCTTCCTGGAGCAGGGTGACGGCCTTGCCGGCAATGATGGTCTTTTCTTGCAGGGAGTACACTTCGGCCTGCCGGTAGGTGGAGGTATGGTAAGATTTGGACAGGGCGCCCCCATGGACCTTTATGACCTTATCCTGCTCGGCCAGTTCATTGAGGTCGCGCCGAATGGTGTCCTCGGATACGCCGAGCTTGATGCTGAGGTCGGAGCACAGTACTTTGTTGTGAATGTTGACTTCCCGGAGGATGTGTTCCTGCCGTTCACTTTTGAGCATGACACGAAGTTTGTTTCCCTAACGGGTACTGTCGATAGCCTGGCGGACGGAGCCGTACTTCTCGAGCAGTTTCCGGGCATCGTCCTCGTCAACGTCCAGTTCCGCCATGATCATGTTGACCCCCCTTTTTACCAGTTTGGTATTGGTGAGCTGCATATCCACCATCTTATTGCCGCGCACTCTTCCCAGGCGGATCATGACGGTGGTGGAGATCATGTTCAGAATGAGTTTCTGGGCCGTGCCGGACTTCATGCGGGTACTGCCGGTGACGAATTCGGGGCCCACCACCACCTCGATGGGGTAGTCGGCGAACTTAGCCACCTCGGAGTGCGTATTGCAGGTGATGCAGCCGGTGAGAATACCGTGTTGCTGAGCATCGCGCAGGCCGCCAATGACATAAGGCGTGCGCCCGGAAGCGGCAATGCCGATGAGCACGTCCTGGGAGGCGATATGGTGTTCGGAAAGGTCTTTCCATGCCTGGTTGTAATCATCTTCGGCAAACTCCACGGCCTGCCGGATGGCGGCGTCCCCTCCGGCGATCAGGCCGATGACCAGGCCGTAAGGCACTCCGTAAGTCGGCGGGCATTCCGAAGCATCCACAATGCCCAGGCGGCCGCTGGTACCGGCTCCGATATAGAACAGCCTGCCTCCTTCCTCCATTTTCGGAACGATGGCATTGACGAGCCGTTCGATCATAGGAATGGCCTTTTCCACGGCCAGCGGCACGGTTTTATCTTCCTCGTTGATGCCACGGAGAAGCTCGCCGGTGCTCATCTTTTCGAGGTTATCATAATAAGAAGGCGACTCGGTGACGAGTTTGCCTGTTGGTGAAGGGTCTTTCTTCTTCATTGCTTTTCAGTGGATTGAACGCCCTTTTGCCTTCGGGGTCAGGGCGTACTGTGAAATTGGATCAGGCCGGGTGTCGGGCCTTTAAGGATTGTACCTATTTCAAAGGGAAATTGTTTACTGGCCCGGAGGATCTCCGCCTTGAAATACCAGGATACCGACCCGGTAAGATGCAGCGGAAGATCCGTATAATCGGAAAAAGCCCACAACAGGCTTTCAAAGAAATCGTTGAAGTGCCGGGCCAGCAGGCCCTGAATGTAGCCGTCTTCCCGATAGTGGTGGACAAACGGAGCGAAGGATGCCAGATACCGGTTGGGTAAAGGTTGCCGGTAGACTTTGTGCAGCAGCAGTTCCCGGTTCAGGCTGAACTGGCCCTCCAGTTCATTCTCCAGGTGAGCCGGAAGTTTGTGGTTCAGGAAATCCTGCATCATCATTTTACCCAGCACGGCGCCGCTTCCTTCGTCCCCCAGAATATAACCGAGCCCGCCGTGTTGTTTGATGATCGAATTTCCATCGAAAACGCAGGAGTTCGAGCCTGTACCTAAAATGCCGGCAATACCCGGTTCGTGCTGGCAAAGCCCCCGGGCGGCTCCCATGATGTCGGAATCCACCTCTACCAGTTGTACTTCCGGGAAGGCCTTCTTCAACGCCAGGTGAACCTTTGCCCGGTTGGGGCCGGTGCTGCAACCGGTACCGTAATAGTGGATCTGCCGGACCCCCTTGGGCGGGATCTGCCGGAAAGCCTGTATCATTTCTTCGTCATCGTGAAAGAAAGGGCTGATCCCTTCCAATATCTTCTGAAGGACTATTTCCGCCCCGTCCAGAATGGTCCATTCTGATTTCGTAGAACCGCTATCGACGATTAATATCATAGTATATAGTAATGAAAAAATGAAATCGGCATCCGAAAAATGGAGTGCGGCTGCTCTGGGTTAAGTGCTGCTTGGCTGAAAGGCAGGAGAAAAAACTTACTGAGATTTTTAAATAATGGCCGACCTGCCCTGTTCTGTTGAGCCTCGTAACCTGGCTCAGGGTTATCACGTCCCGGCAAACCCTGCCGGAAGCAAGAGAAACCTGGCCGGAGCCACTAACTATGGCAGCATCAAAGTGGGAGAGGAGAACTTCCCCTCTCCCGTCAGGGGGAAGGTGCGTTTTTCTTGGACTGTATGCCTGCCGGCCTGCTGTTAATATAATAACAGCCGGGTGATTGCTATGGATAAGCTCAGCTTATCCGAACAATTTTACTAAATAATATTTATAATATCGGCAGATTCCGGCAAAAAGATGCAAAAAAAATACACCATGAAACGATTTTTTGCTGATTTAAGCTTTTTTGTGCAAAAAACTGCAACTTCCTTTTTTATCGGGCCCTTAAACGGAAAAGAGGCGGAGAGATTTTACTATTTTCGGGAGATTGTAATTGACCGAGATGAACAAGTTTTTCACAATCCTGCTTTTATCGTTCATGGTATATCCTGCCCTTTCCCAGCCATTCATTACTGTTGAAGGCACTGATTTCATTCGAAACGGCAGGCCTTACCATTTTATAGGCGCCAATTTCTGGTATGGCATCAACCTGGCCAGCCAGAGGGTGGGCGGGAACAGGGAGCGGCTGTTGCGCGAACTGGACCGCCTGCAGGCGCTCGGCATAAACAACCTCCGTATTATGGGCGGCAGCGAAGGCCCGGACGGCTCTCCCTGGCGGATGGCGCCGGCCCTGCAAATAACTCCCGGCCAGTATAATGAAGCCCTTTGGGATGCCCTGGATTTTCTGCTGGCAGAGATGGGCAAACGAGATATGGTTGCCGTGGTCTGCCTATCCAACTTCTGGCCCTGGTCGGGAGGCATTGCGCAGTACGTGTCCTGGTCGGAAGGCAGCGACATCCCCTATCCTCCTCCGGCGGAGGGCGGCGGCTGGCTTGCCTATATGCGGTACAGCGCCCGGTTCTACAAAGATAAAACGGCCATGGCCGCCTACTTCGCCCACCTGGAAAAAGTGATCGGCCGAGTCAATTCCTATACCGGCATTGCTTATAAAGAAGACCCAACCATTATGGCCTGGCAACTGGCCAATGAACCCCGGGGTATGTTCTCTTCCTGCAAATACCGGCAGTGGATACGCCGGTCGGCCCGCTTCATCAAACAACTGGACCCCCACCACCTCGTCTGCATCGGCAGTGAAGGCAATACACAGGTTCCTACCGGCAACCACTTCAGGAAGGACCACCGCATCCCGGAAATAGATTACACCACCATCCACATCTGGATACAGAACTGGCAGTGGTACGACCCCATGGAGCCGGAACGCACCTACGACAAAGCGCTGGAAAAGGCAAAAAACTATATCCAACGCCATCTTCGCTGGGCCGAAAAGCTGAACAAACCCATGGTCCTGGAAGAATTCGGTATTGCCCGCGACTATGACAGCCATTCGGATACCGCCTCCACTTCCTGGCGGGATCGCTATTACCGGGATATGTTTGATGAGGTTTACCAACTGGCCCGCGATGGCCGGGCCCTGGCAGGCGCCAACTTCTGGGCCTGGGGGGGCGAAGGGCGGCCCCGCGAACCCCGCGCCATCTGGCGCCCGGGCGACGACTTCATCGGCGACCCGCCGCATGAGTACCAGGGCTGGTACTCCGTATACGATAAGGACACCTCGACCCTGGAGGTGATCAGGGAATATGTGGGTAAGATCGGAGCAATAGTTCAACGGAGATTATAAAAATATCACTCAACCACTCCATACTTCCGCTTATCCTCCACCGACAATTGGTAGATCCCACTTTCATCCGCCCACTCCACCAACCCGGCCACATCCAGCGTGAAGAGGTCGATCTGGCCGATCTGTTCGTGTTCCATATAGGGTGTTTCCCAGAGAAAAAAGGCCTTTCCGTCGGGCAGGAAGCCGGCGCGGCCTCCCCGGGGCAGAGAGAAGAGCTTATTGCCCTTCCAATCCCAAAGGATCAGTTCGTCGTTGGAGGTGGTGAGGATGTATCTGCCGTTCGGAGAAATGGAAACCGATTCGATCCACAATTCGTGGCCCAGCAGTTCCAGCAGGGCCTCCGGTTTGCCGGCGGGACGGATTGCGACGCTTTTGCTCTTGTTGTCGATGGTGATATCGTATTGCCCGTCGGTGGAAGTGGCGCGGGTGGCGCCGTTCCGGGAGTAATTGTAGGTTTGGTAATCTATTTTTCTGTAATTGCCGATGTCTAAGGAACTCTCGCCGCCGGATACGGATTTTTTGTCGCTGGACAATTGAAAGGCTCCGCTTCGTTTTGTCCATGCCGCGCCGTCGTTCGACCAGATCTCTGCTTCTGCCGCATTACGGCCTTGCGGGTAGCTCAGGACGATATTCTTGCCGGTGGGGCCTAAAAAAATTTCTTCCAATTCCCGGTTTGGGGCGCCCAGGCGTGGGATGGTATAGCCATTTAGGTTCCATTTATAAACATTCCCGTTGGCCGTTTCTGCGTATATATTCCGCCCCTGCTCATCAAAGAAGGCCTGGGTGAGGTAAAAGGGAGCCGGCAGTTTGAAGGCAACCGGCCAGCGCCCCTGGGCCGGCCAGACCTCCGCTGCGTTGCGGACGGGAATGACGATGTACTGTTCATCAGGGGTGAACGAATAGGGTGAAAAAGGCACTTTGGTTTCTCCGGCTACCACTTCCAGGTATTCCTCGGTATCAAAATTCCAGACCGTTGCGGTGAATGGGCCGTGCTGGTCCTGATGCAACTGAAATAAATACTTGCCGCCGGGAGAATACATCCTTTGTACGATCCCTCCCCAGTTGGGGCTGTACTCCCGGAAGGGCCGGCTTTCCTCCCTTTCCTCCCACATATTTTCAGGGATCGCATTCGTCAGGGCGGCAGGCATGGCGCCTGCTTTCTGATACAAATACCCTGCTTTCCCATCCCTCAGGTTGGCAGAAGCGTAAAAGGCGCTGAGCAACGCCCCTGCCGCCAGGGTATTGGCGCTGTCATATTGCAAGGAGGCCTCCGCCAGCCGGAAAGCCACCGTCGGGTCGGATGGCAGCGTGAGGGAGGACTAGGTAGCCAGGTTGGCGGAGAGGGCCTCATTTCGCTGCCGGGTGACTACTTGCAGCGCTGAATCCACCCGCTCGCGCTGGCGTTGTTCCGCCAAAGCATTTTTCCGGGCCAGAGCACTCTGAGCATTGGCAAATAAGGCCAATATTGCAAATATGGCTGCGGCCCCGGCCAGGCTGCCGATCAGCTGCCGGCGCCGCGCCCTGCGCCTTTTGAC
>CAYQKY010000201.1:7186-14197 GCA_964418125.1 uncultured Phaeodactylibacter sp. | reverse complement strand
CCGGAGCTAACGCTCCGGGCTATGGGCTATCGCCGCTACGCGGCTTTTTAAAGTACCAAAGTAGAACTAAGCAGGAAGGATTAGCCCTTTCAAGATTTAAATTTCACTCCGATACCCATTTCAGAACCCAGTACTGGCGCGTTGTCAGGCGGTTGTATTTTTTCTCTGACTTCAGCCGGAAGCCCGCCCGGGAAAATAAGTCCATGATCTCGGCGCGGGTGAGCAGGCTGGGACAGCACCGCTCTTCGCACTTTTCACGGTATCTCTCGTAGAGCACCACCTCGGTATGCTCATCCATAGACCGCCGGATGGATTGCAGCATTTCGGTGGGCTGGCCGAAGTGGTGAAAGGTGTTTTTCATCAGCACTTTGTCTACCACCATGCCTTCCAGGCCAGTGGAAGTGGAGGCGCCCAGGATGGGGTGGAAGGCATTTTTTTCGGATTCGAAGTGCGGGCTGTAATTCAGCTGATACAACACCCGCTTCAGTTTACTGGTGTCGATCTCATTGGCATACACCGTCAGGCCGCTGCGGAATTTGTTCAGGCCGGAGAGGAAGTGGACATTGCTGCCGCCTATTTCCAGGACGGTTTCTCCATTTTTGACGCCCAGGCGCCGGATCAGTTTCCGGGCCTCAAAGGGTATTTTCAACGCCCCCTGATCCAGAAATTCATCGGGAGCGTAGACGCCATTTTCCAGGATGTGGATCTCTCTGTTCAGCCGCGCCAGTTGCCGCTCGACGGCCAGGAGGCTGTCCCGGCTGAGCAGGGCCAGGCGGGTGCTGTCCAGCCATGCTTCCGCTATAGGTTTTTGGGTATTCAACACGGCGTCCAGAAGCTTTCTGCCGGCGTACTTCTGTTCTTCCGGCAAATCCGACAGCCATACCCTCAGATCCCACCGGTGCAGTTGGGCGCCCAGGCGGGCTTTCTCTTCGAGGAGGTGGCGATAGTCCCGGTTGTCTTCGAGGAGGCGGGGCAGTTCGGCCGTAAAATAATTTTGCCCCGCCAGGAGGGTGGGGAAATACAGTACCAAAAACAACAGGTTGTATTTGTTCATAATGAAAGAGCGCATTTAGAGTTTGTTCAAAATTCGATCAATGGCCTACAAGCGGCAAATTTTATTCCAGGCGGCGTTAAATTTTTCGCCGGATTGCCCGCATCCGGCTGCAAAATTTGCCTTGCCTGAAACAAAATTTGCTCACTTTCGCCTCATCATCGAAATTTGAACAAACTCTTATCGTTTGGCTGCCCGTCTAACGTTGGACGCCGTTGGAAGCAGGTAAGCTGAAGCCGTCCAACGCTGTTGCGAACACCGCCCGTCCTCGGCCGGGTAAAAGATCAGCGAACTTGTCCAGCGCTAGAATGGTAGCCTATCGTTTCTAACGAGCTCAAAATTAAGAAGATTTTCTAAGCATCTTGATCATTCTCAGCAGCCATTCCCGTTCAAAGGTTTCCGTAGCGGGAGGCAGGTTGTCGGCCAGGGCCTGCAGCTTTTCCTGCTCGAAAGGGGCCAGCCGGGCGAGTTTGCGGGTGCATTCGATGAAATTGCGGGCCTGATCCTTGAGTTTGGGCCGTGCCAGTTCCTGGCGGTAGATGTAGATGCGGTAGGCTTCCAGAAAAGACAGCAGCAGTTCCGTCTGGCCGGTCTCGTAGTAGATTTTTACCAGCAGGTTTTTGGCCGGAATGGCCAGCAGCAGGTCCTGAAGGTTCAGCTGGTTGAGGATGACCTGGGCCTCTTCGTATTTTTTCTGATGGTACAGGTAGTGCGCCCGGTTGTAGTTGTATATGTTTTCCCGAAAGGCCTCCGGCAACATGCTCTTGTGGTTTTCCATGAACTGATGCGCCCACTTCATCCTTCCGGTGACCAGCCCGACGGTGATGAGGTTGTTGTAACGCCAGGGGGGCAGCTCACCGTTCTCCAGCAGCAATCCTTTGTCGATGAGCAGCATATTGATGTCCAGAAAATGGCCGTAGTAGGCATTGTCCCGGTAGTGGTTGATGCGCCGGGTGCAGTAGTTGAGCAGATAGGTGTAGAGGTTTTTTCGTTCCTCGGGCGGCAGGAGGGCCTCGTTGTCCTGAAGCAAGGCATACAATTTGTGGTAATGGCCTTGATTTTCCGGCTCCTGCAGCATCAGCAGGGCGTAGAGGTAGATGTCCACTCTCGGTGCATCGGATATGGGATTTTCCTGCAGCCAGGCCAGCATGGCTTCCCCCAGATGCAGGTGGTAGTGGATGTCGAGCACCTGCGCCGAATTTACCATCTCCAGGCTGAATCGGAGTTTCTCGGCCAGGTAGGCGCGGTCGAGGGCGTCGGCTACCGTTTGCAACTCCTCCCTGTATTTGTGTTCGTGGTGGGGCGCGTGGCGGTATTCCATTTCGGCCAAGAGGTACTGCGCCTGCAGGAAAAAGGCGTCCTGGAAGGGGTGTTTTACCAATAACCTTTCAGCTCGCTTTTGTGCGGTGTTGTAGTGTTTATCCAGCCCCAACCGATGGTAAGTTTCCATCAGGGCCCACTGTTCCTCCAGGGGTTGCTCCCTGAGGTATTCCACCGACAGGAACTGTTCGAGCAGTTGCATAAGCTCATTCATTCGGTAGGCGAGTGCCCGTTCATCCAGTCTTTTCCCGGTAGGATTCGCCCGGATAACGGCTTCCCTGGCCAGCCCCGGCCCGTCAAAATCGGGGGCAAAAGCACTCAAATGGCTAAAAAACAGGTTGTTTTCCGTATTTTTATTGAAATAGGGCGATTGCAGGAAGTCCCCAAACCGGCTCAACTGCCGGGTGGAGAGCTTACGCAGTAATTCGATCAATTTGCTCTGGTGCATCAGCCGTCATCTTAACTCACCTCAATATTACAAAAATGAAGCGCTTATTGCCACTTTCCTTTCTCTTATGCCTTGGTGCTTCCCTTTACGCTCAGGTTATGTTTCCCGGCGACCTCAACAACGACGGTACGGCCAACCACATCGACCTGCTCCCCCTGGGCATTGCCTACGGCCGGTTCGGCCCGCCCCGGGAGCCCGCTTTCCTGGAGTGGATACCGCAGGAGAATATCCCCTGGCCGGACGCCCTGCCCGTCAGCGGCGTCAACCTGGGCTTCGTTGACGCTGACGGCAATGGCCTGATCGATACCTTCGACATCGATGCCATCACCCTGAATTACGACAGCCTGCAGTCCCTTTCCCTTCCGGAACCCCGGCCATACCTGCTGCCGGACACCTTTTTCGTGGAAACGCCGCCGGAGCTCCGCCTGAGTTTTGAACCGGATACGGCAGGGCCGGGCGATACCGTCCGGCTCATCGTCGATTATATCGTTCCCGACCCTGATGTCTTCCCTCCTACTGCTTTGCCCCTGGGTATTGCCTTCAGCATCGGAGGGCTGGACACCCTACCCCTTTCTCCTGACATCCGCATCTTTCCGGATACGGTGCCGGGAGACCTCATGTTTGTTGCGGCAACGGAAAGCCAGGCGCAGTTCTGGCGGTCGGTAGAACCCGGCCGTATCGAATTTGCGGCGGCGGGCAGAGGCATGGGCGCCCTGGCCGGCTCCCGCCGGCTGGCGGAAATGTTCATCGTCATGGAAGATGTGATCATTCCATTCGAAGCGCCCATTCAGCCCGACAGTATCCTGCTCATCAACACCCGCGAGCAGGTGGTCGCCCTGAAAGTCCTGGGCGATACCCTGACGGTGGGCAACCGGCAACCTCCAGCCGTTAAATCCTTTGCAAAGGTATTTCCCAATCCAGCCCGGCATACCCTGCAGGTGGAGATGAACCGGCCGCTTGGCTTTACCCTCACGCTTTTTACTTCAGAGGGCAAGGCCCTCCGCCGGGAAGGGTATGATCTGGCCCACCGGGCAGAATTGAACACTACCGGCCTGGCGCCGGGCGTATACTTTCTGGAGGCCCGCAGCGAAGAAGGCGTACAGGTGGAGCGGGTGGTATTGGAATAAAACCGCCGCCCCTGCTTCTATTTGTTTAGCAAATGGCTCTCATTGTTGGCACTGAAGGCCCGGAGCGTTTGGCACAATATCACATAATTTTTTTCTTAAAGCATTTTTCTTTATTCAGTTATTGTGGTTTTTTTGAGGGTCAAAAAAATGACAATGAGTTAGTTAGTGGTTTTATTTTTTTATTAATTATTCCAGTAATTTGATGAAATGTACTTCGAGGCCCTTTCCCGATTGCCGACATTTGTATTGTCAACGATGATAAACGAATGTTGACAAACTTCTCCGGAAGCGGAGAAGCCAAAGTGTGCAAAATCCCACGAATGCTTTTATATTATAATCCCATGCAAAGATTTTGGGGGTATCAAAGGATACCCTCATTTTTGGTATGTAGATAGCCTCTCAAAGCTCTTTTGGAAACCGGCCCGCAAGGCCGGTTTTTTTTTGCCTTCCCTTAATGAATCTGCTATCTTTGCGTCCCGTAAATACAAAGCCTCTCTAAATTTCGTTATAGTCAAATCAATGGTAAAGGCCATTCCTTTGCCATGAGGAACCATGAATTTTGCAGAAAAAGAAGCAGATATCTACTATGAAAAAATTACTACCCCTTCTGTTTTTGGCCCTGGCCAATGTCGCGGCTGCTCAGGAGGTTCCTATGGAAGTATATCGTGGCAATGCCATAAAATACAATTCTATTGTTTTCAATTTCTACGTTGACGAATCGAACAACAAATGGGTGGGCACGGCCGATGGCCTGTTTCAGGTGCACGACCCCACGCTGGCCTCGAAGGTAGGCCTGGCTGAAGGGGAGGAGTCTCTGCTGCGCCTTCCGGACGGCAACCGGGATATTCGCTGGAAGATGGAGGATCTGATCGCCATTACCGGCGATATCTTTGACCGCCAGAATTACATCACTTCCGGCCATTATGATTCTTCCCGGGAGGAGCTCTGGATCGGTACCAGCCAGTTCGGCCTCTACCAGTTTCGGGTAAAGCCGGAGCTGGAACTGATCGAACAGTTTACTATTTACAATTCCAAGCTGAAATCCGATTATATCAATACCATTTACCTGGATGCAGCCGGCAGGCAGTGGGTGGGCACCCAGGATGGCGTCCTTTTCGGTGAGAAAGGCCGCTGGCAATTGCTGGAAAGAGGGTACAACATAAAGGATATTGCCGGCAAAGGCCTGGAAATATGGCTGATGACGGAAGAGGAAGCCGGCCCGCTCGATTCCCGCCAGCGGTGGGCGCCCATAGAAATACCGCGCTTCAAAACCGAAGGAGGCCTGCGGGGCATTACCTTTGATGATATGGGCAACCTGTGGATCGCTTCCGAGGTCATCACCCGCTATAACCCGGAAACGCAGGAATTCACGGTTTTCGGGCCCGCCCAGGAATACACCAGCCAGTTTGCCAGCTGCCTGGCCGCTGACCGGGACAACGCCATCTGGGTCGGCACCCAGGATAAGGGGTTGTACATTGTAGATAAGGCCTCTGCCATCCGGGTGACCGCCCTGGTCGATCAGGAAGTCAGTTGTAATGGCAATGGCAAAGACGCCTCCCTGAAGGTGGAGGTCTATGGCGGACAGGAGCCCTATACCTACGCCTGGAGCGGCGGCCTATCCGGGGCGGCCCCCCAGGGCCTCGCGCCCGGCGAATATCAACTGACCGTAACCGACGCCAAGGGCAAGTCGAAGGCAACCAAAGTGATCATCGAAGATAAACGGGTGGAGGCCGTCGCCAGCCTGGTAAAAGAAGAGAGTGGCCCCGCCGCTGCCGACGGGACGGCTACGGTTAAGGTGAAAGGGGGGACGCCTCCCTATTCCTACCGCTGGGATAGCGGGGAAACCGGCCCTACCGCTTCCCAATTGCCCGCCGGGCAGCATTCTGTCACCGTTACGGACCAGAATGGCTGCCAGTCTGTGTCAAGCCTGAATATCCCCCAGCAACTGGCCGAACTTTCCGCTACCTTATTCCAGGCGGAGGAAGTGAAGTGTTTCGGCGGCAGTACCGCCATTCTGGAAGTGGAAGCTAATGGCGGCAAAGAACCATATGATTTTCAGTGGAACCAGCCGGGCCTTTCCGGCGCCCGCGCCAGTGGCCTGTCCGCCGGAACCTATAGCGTAACGGTTTCCGATGCTGCCGGAAACACTACTGTAGCCCAGGCTAACATTCCCCAGCCCGGCGCCTTTACCGCGAATGCTACTGTCACTGTCCCTGCAAGCACGGGCAATTCCGACGGGCAGGCGGAGGCCAGCATCAATGGAGGTGCCTCTCCTTTCACATATAAGTGGGACAACGGAGAAACGGCAGTCCGGGCTACCCGGTTGGCCCCGGGCACGCATACGGTCACCGTCACCGATGCCAACGGCTGTACGGCCACGGCGAGCGTAGATATTTCTGAAGACATTCTCCCCCTTACCCTGTCCATTCAGCAGACGGCTGAGGTCAGCTGCTTTGGCGGAGAGGAAGCGGCTCTGCGGGTGCAGGTAAGCGGCGGCAAAGGCCCGTTCGAATACCAGTGGAACGACAGCGGGCTGAGCGGGCAGGCTCCTTCCGGCCTGGCTGCCGGCGATTACAGTGTAACGGTGACGGATGGGGCGGGCAATACGCGGAGCGCACAGGTTTCGGTAGCTCAGCCGGAAGCCCTGGCGGTTACCGCTGCGGCCACCGCCCCTGCCAGCACGGGCAATTCGGACGGGCAGGCGGAGGCGAACACTGCGGGCGGCGCCGGCCCCTACGCGTATAAGTGGGACAATGGGGAAACGGCAGCCCAGGCCGTACAACTGGCCCCGGGTACTCATACGGTCACCGTCACTGACTCCAACGGCTGTACGGCCACGGCGAGCGTAGATATTTCTGAAGACATTCTCCCCCTTACCCTGTCCATTCAGCAGACAGCGGAGGTCAGCTGTTTTGGGGGCAGTGGGGCGGCCCTGCAGGTGCAGGTGAGCGGCGGCAAGGGGCCGTTCGAATACCAGTGGAGCGTCAGCGGGCTGAGTGGGCAGGCTCCGTCCGGCCTGGCTGCCGGCGATTACAGTGTAACGGTGACGGATGGGGCGGGCAATA
>CAYQKY010000201.1:0-7086 GCA_964418125.1 uncultured Phaeodactylibacter sp. | reverse complement strand
GCAGTGGGGCGGCCCTGCAGGTGCAGGTGAGCGGCGGCAAGGGGCCGTTCGAATATCAGTGGAGCGGCAGCGGCCTGAGCGGGCAGGCTCCGTCCGGCCTGGCTGCAGGTAATTACGCTGTTACCGTAACTGATGCCATGGGGACATCACAGTCACAAACTGTCTCCATCGCTCAGCCGGAAGCATTGGCCATAGAGGCGGAAGTAGTTGCTCCGGCCAGTACCAATAATTCTGATGGTAAAGCTACCATTTCAGTTTCCGGAGGTACGGCTCCCTATTCTTATCGATGGGATAATGGGGAAGAAGTGCCTACCGCTCAGGCGCTGGCCCCTGGCGCACATACGGCAACGGTGACCGATGCCAGGGGGTGTACGGCCACCGTCGTTGCAGAAGTTTCTGAAAACATACTCCCCCTGAAGGTAGCCATCCGGCAGGAAGCGGAGGTCAGTTGTTTCGGAGAGCAGAATGCGGCAATACAGGTACAGGTACAAGGAGGCAAGGGGCCATTTCAGTATCGGTGGAATGATGATACCATCAGCGGAGAGGGGGCTGCCGGCCTGGGAGCCGGTGAGTATTCCGTAACGGTTGAAGATGTTATGGGGACTTCCCAATCCGCCCGGATCAGCATACAGGAACCGGAAGCCCTGTCGGTAGCGATCACCGAAAAAGAACCGGCCTTTAGTGATAGCAGTAACGATGGCAAGGCGGTTGCCGAGGCGGCTGGCGGCAATGGCGGCTATACTTTCCAGTGGGACAATGGCTCAACCGGAGCCCGCGTCGAAAACCTGGCGCTGGGCCAGCACAGCCTTACCGTTACGGACAGCAAGGGGTGTACGGCAACTGCTACCTTCGAGACCACCGAGCGGATCATGAAAGAACTGGCCTCCGGCGCTGTGCGCAGCGGGCAGACCATACAGATGCAGAAGCTGCAGTTCGAAGCCGATAGTACGAACATCACAGATGACAACAAGCCCCTTCTGGATGAGATCTATGTCTTTCTCAAGGACAACCCTTCTATCGTAGTGGAGATCGGTGGCCACACCAACAACCTGCCCCCTCCGGAGTACTGTGATGAATTATCGACGGCCCGTGCCCGCGCTGTTGCCGAGTATCTGGTACAACAGGGGATCGACCCTGAGCGGGTCTTCTACAAAGGGTATGGTAAACGCAAGCCCCTCTTTTCCAACGCTACGGAAGATGGGCGCCGGCGAAACCAGCGGGTGGAGATCAAGATCCTTCGGTTGTAAGTTGTACATGAGGTATTATTGGCGTAATTTCGGCGTAATACGAAAAATATTATCAGCGATTGTACCTCTTAGGCTACGACATAGGAAGTTCTACGATCAAAGCTGCGCTCGTTCACGCAGAAACGCATAGAGTCGTTGGGCTGTGCCAATATCCGGGCCAGGAGATGGACATGATCTCCCGGCAGCGGGGATGGGCCGAGCAGCAGCCGGAAGTATGGTGGCAGGATTTTTGCCTCGCCACCCGGCGTTTGCTGGAGCAGTCCGGCGTCAGCCCGGAAGAGATAAAAGGCATCGGCATTGGTTATCAGATGCATGGCCTGGTTTTGATCGACAAGGAACAGCAGGTGCTCCGGCCCTCCATCATCTGGTGTGACAGCCGGGCAGTGGCCATCGGCCAGCAGGCCTTCAGGGAACTGGGGGAGGAGTACTGCCTGGAAGAAATGCTCAATTCCCCCGGCAATTTCACCGCTTCGAAACTGAAATGGGTGATGGATAACGAGCCGGAGGTTTACGAAAAAGCGGATAAATTCCTGTTGCCGGGCGACTTTATCGCCATGAAGCTCACCGGCGAGGCGGTTACTACTATTTCCGGCCTGACTGAGGGGATATTGTGGAACTTCAAAGAAAAAAGGGTCAACGAATCACTGTTGCGATACTACGGCCTGTCGGAAAGCCTGGTTCCGGATACGGCCCCCACTTTTTCCATACAAGGTGAGGTGGCCAAGCGGGCAGCCGAACGGACCGGGCTGGCGCCGGGTACGCCGGTCAGCTACCGGGCGGGCGACCAGCCGAACAATGCCCTGTCGCTTAATGTCCTGAATCCGGGAGAAGTGGCGGCGACCAGCGGTACTTCAGGCGTCGTATACGGTATTGTAAGCCAGTTGGCCTTCGATAAGCGTTCACGGGTCAACTCCTTTGCCCACGTAAATTATGAGGAGAATTTCGACCGCATCGGCGTCCTGCTTTGCCTCAATGGGGCAGGCATCGAGTACAGTTGGGTCAAACGGCAGGTCGCCCGCCACGGCCATACCTATGCGGATATGGAACGCATGGCCTCCACCGTTCCGGTCGGCTCCGACAGCCTCTGCCTGCTTCCCTTCGGCAATGGCGCCGAACGCATTCTGGACAACCGCAATGTCAATGCTCATGTTTTCAACCTTGATTTCAACCGTCATACCCGCGCCCATATCTACCGCGCCTCTCTGGAAGGCGTCGCTTTTTCCTTTGTTTATGGCATGAACATTTTAAAAGAACTGGGCCTGAATGTGGATGTCATCCGGGTGGGGAATGACAATATGTTCCAGTCAAAGATATTTTCTACCACGATCGCTACACTGCTGGACAGCCGCATTGAAATGGTGGAAACCACCGGCGCCGTCGGAGCGGCCCGTGCCTCGGGGGTGGCTACCGGCCTGTATTCATCGCTGGATGAGGCGCTGGCCAGGGTACATCCTGCGACGGTATATGAACCCAAGTTCAACCTGGGGCTTTGCCAGCAGGCTTACAGTTACTGGCAGTCCCGCCTGCAACTGGCCCTGGACGAGCACTCCGGGGTAAGGAGGGAGCCGGATTCCACAGCCTATGAAAGAATAGAAGAACTGAAAAGAGAGGCCCGGAAATACAACAAGGAACTGGCTGCCTCGAAACTGCAACTGGATGCGGCCAACGAATTCCTGGTGGAGATCAGGTCCGCTCTGCGTGATGTAGGTGGTAATAATGGCCCGCCCGGCCTCTCAAAGGTCGTACAGAAGATTTCGGCCCATCTGGACGGAAGGCATGCCTGGGATGATTTTGAAGAACATTTCGATATCCTGCACGATGATTTCTTCAAAAAGCTGAATACCATTTACCCGGGCCTGTCCCTGCAGGAGCTGAAGATGTGCGCTTATCTGAAAATGAAGCTCAGCACCAAAGAGATTGCCCGCCGGATGAACCTGTCGGTGCGGGGAGCAGAAACCTGCCGGTACCGGTTGCGGAAAAAGCTGAAAGTCGGCCGGGGAGAAAACTTTGGGGTTTTCCTCGAAAAACTTGGGCCGGTGTGACGTAGTTTTGACGTGCCCCTCGAAAAAGGTGGCGAAGTATTGCCGTGGCTTATTCCTTCCTTTTTCTCGATAGGGAAAGCGGATGCCAATAAACTACGCAATCGATTGTTTAAGCCAGCCTGTTTTGTTAGCTTGCAAGGCCAGAAATTCAACAAAAATGCAAATAAAATGAGAGATCAATTCAAAAAGGTGTTGTCGCCGGTGCTCCTGCTTTTTTTTGGTGGTGCACTTTTCGCACAGGATTTCAAATATCCATTCCAGAACCCCGGGCTCAGCATTGAAGAGCGGGTTGATGACCTCATCTCCCGCCTGACGCTGGAGGAGAAGGTCGGGCAGTTGATGTACGGCGCCCCGGCGGTAGAACGCCTCGGCGTTCCCGCTTACAACTGGTGGAACGAATGCCTGCACGGCGTGGCCCGCAATGGCCGGGCGACCATCTTCCCGCAGGCCATCGGCATGGCGGCCAGCTTCGATACGGAGCTGATGCAGCGCGTTGGCGAGGCCATCTCCGATGAGGCCCGGGCGAAGTACAACGTGTCGGTGGCCAACGGTTTCCGGGGGCAATACCAGGGGCTGACCTTCTGGACGCCCAATGTCAACCTGTTCCGTGACCCCCGCTGGGGCAGGGGGCAGGAGACCTACGGTGAAGATCCTTTTCTCACCTCCCGTATCGGTGTGGCCTTTGTGAAGGGGCTGCAGGGAGACCATCCCAAATACCTCAAATCGGCGGCCATGGCCAAGCACTACGCCGTGCACAGCGGGCCGGAAGGGTTGCGCCATGAGTTCAACGCCGAGGTCAGTATGAAAGACCTTTGGGAGACCTATTTGCCTGCTTTTGAAGCGCTGGTCACCGAGGCGGATGTAGAAGGGGTGATGGGGGCCTACAACCGGACCAACGGAGAACCCTGCTGCGCCCATCCCTACCTGATGGAGGAAGTATTGCGCAAAAAGTGGGGCTTCGATGGCTACTTCACTTCCGACTGCTGGGCGCTGGTAGACTTTTATCAGGGCCATAATATAGTCGAAACACCGCCCCAGGCGGCTGCCCTGGCGCTCAATACCGGTTGCAACCTCAACTGCGGAAGCACTTACCCCGAATTGCTGAAATCCATTGAACAAGGCCTGACTACCGAAGCCACGGTGGATGAAAACCTTAGGGAACTGCTGCCCACCCGCTTCCGGCTCGGCCTGTTCGACCCGCCGGGCGCCGTGCCATTTGATGCCATCGGCCCGGAAGTGATCGCCTGTGAGGAGCACCTTGAACTGAGCCGGGAGGCGGCCGCCAAGTCCATCGTATTGTTGAAGAACGATGGCGTCCTGCCTTTGAAAAAAGACATCGGCAGCATTTTTGTTACCGGCCCGACGGCTGCCCACGCTCAGGCCCTTCTGGCCAACTATTACGGCCTGAGCGATGACCTGCGCACTATACTGGAAGGGGTCGTCGGCAAAACCAGCCCGCAGACATCGGTGCATTACAGCCAGGGCGCCTTGCTCGATGAGCCCAACCGCAACCCCATCGACTGGTTCTCCGGAGAAGCCCGGTCTGCCGATGTGACGATCGCCTGCCTGGGTATTTCACAGCTCATCGAAGGAGAAGAAGGGGAATCCATCGCCAGCCGGCATAAGGGCGACCGGGAAGACATCGGCCTGCCGCCCAACCAGGTGGAGTTTCTCAAAAAGATCAGGGCTAATGCCAAAAAGCTGGTCGTCGTGCTGACGGGCGGCAGCGCCATTGCCTGCCCGGAAGTGTACGAAATGGCCGACGCCCTGCTGTTCGCCTGGTACCCGGGTGAACAGGGCGGCAACGCCGTGGGAGATATTGTGTTCGGCGATGCCGTGCCTTCCGGCCGCCTGCCCGTTACATTCCCCATGTCGGTGGAAGACCTGCCTCCCTACGAAGATTACAATATGGCCAACCGGACTTACCGGTATATGGAAAAGGAACCGCTGTTCCCCTTTGGCTTTGGCCTGAGCTATACGCAGTTTGAGTACAGCGACATGGATGTCAGCCCGGCCCAGCCCGCCGCCGGGCAGCCGGTAATGGTGGAGGTAACGGTGACAAACACCGGCAAATACCGGGGAGAGGAAGTCGTCCAGCTCTACCTCAACGACGTCGCAGCATCGGTAGCCGTTCCGAAGTATGCCCTGAAAGGTTTTCAGAGGGTTGCTCTCTGGCCGGGAGCCTCCGAAAGAGTGAGCTTTACCATTGCTCCCGATATGATGAAAATAGTGAACGAAAAGGGGGAGCGCGTGCTTGAGAAAGGTGATTTCAAGGTGTTCCTCGGCGGTTCGGCGCCCTCTCAGCGCAGTTTGGCCCTGGGAGCGGCGAAGTATTTGGAAGGAACATTTACCGTCAAGTGAATCGAGTAGGAGATAGAAGTGGAGATATCAAGGTTTGAGAACCTTATCCACGCCCTTGCATGGAGAGGTTCTTAAACCTGGTTTTACCTTACTCACTGAAAGATTACCGGCAAGCGAAACTCCCTGTCGTTTTCCGGCATACCGGAAGGGTTGGCTTTCTGGAAGATCAGATGGCCGCGTTCATCGCCGGGAGAATCGTATTCCAGGGTGAGCTGGAAGGGAACGAAATCTTCAGTCATCCATTTTCCCCGGGCTTCGGCGATGCCGGTGGCCAGGGTTTTGCCGTCCTTATCCATCAGGGTGACGGGAAAGCTGCCTTCGAAGTACCAGTACCCCCGGGCCTGTCCTTTAATAGTGAGTGGAGACTGGATGTCTTCGTTGGGAAGTGGCTGTTCCACCCTGATGAACCCACTGATCCCTGTTTTTTTCTGCTCCTCTGTTGATAAGGCGGCGGAGCGAAGCATCTCTTTTACGATAAAGGAAGATTCGGGGTTGAGAGAACCGGTGCGTTCCACCCTGTCTCCGGCCATGGGGTCACATTCGTCCATACTTTTGGGGTTACCGGTGGACTTGTCAAAGCATTGGGCCTGAAAGTTGTCGACGGCCACCTGGGCAAAGAGATAACTATCGGTAGGCCAGTTGGTTGGCGGGGAAGCCGGATAGATCAAATAACCCCATACAGAATCATTTTCCAGCAGGAAGGCCAGGGACCGTTCCTCGTCCCATTTAAAACTTACCGGCGCCGGCCCCGTCAGCTCAGTGAGAGGTATTTGTTTCCCGGCCGGCAGCTCCGTGCCCCAGCCTTCGGGGTAGAAGCTGACATGCGTAATATCCGCCCGGCTGTGTACATTCAGCGGCGGGCTGGCCGGGTTCTGTGGTTGTGGGGCGTAAAAATTGATCACAGGGAGCGGTTCGGCAGGGTTGCTTTCAAGGATCATCCATTTTTCAGGAAGCTTTAACCGGAAATGGTAATTTGAATTGGCATATTCTTTCCACCGGACGTCAGGAGTTACAAGGGTGTCCGTTGCCGTTTTTCCCTCCTTGCCGGAGACGGGCTTCTCTCCGTTGCAGGCCAGAAAAAGAAGAATGGCTAAGATCGAAGCCGGGATCAGGTATCGCATGGCAGGCTTTTCCTTTATAAAGGAAATTGCAATATCCTTGTTTACTTTTGCCGGAATTTTATCGCGAGCCTAACCAATGCGACCACATTTATTCTCTGGGGCAGGCACAATAAAGATTACCTCTGTCGGCGGAGCCAACGCGAATCCAAGAAGAAGAGCACTTTCCATGACTGATCCTTTCAGGTGGTAACGTTTTGCATTGCTCATGAGGGAACAGAGGAGGAGAGCCTTGGCCACCCCCTGTCTCGGAGGAAAAATACCTTAGAGTTTGTTCAAAATTCGATGATGAGGCGAAAGCGAGGAAATTTTGTTCTG
>CAYQKY010000200.1:0-14206 GCA_964418125.1 uncultured Phaeodactylibacter sp. | reverse complement strand
AGGCTATCTACATACCAAAAATGAGGACATCCTTTGATATCCCCGAAAGATCTTGAATGGGATTATAATAGCATTCGTGGGATTACAACCTTTGTTTCTTCCTCTTCTTCAAGAGGAAGCCGTCAACTATCGTTCTTTCTCGTTGACAATACAAAAGTGGGCAATAATCGGGGGCTTTCGAAGTGCAATTTTTTGTATTTCTGGAGCCAAGAAAACAAGAATTGTAACTTAAAATTTTGATTGTCAATTTTTTAAAATTAAAAACAGGTTAAAATTCTGTATTTCACCAGATCGCATTAAACAAATAATTATGTGTGCCTTGTTGCTCATCTGCGGCGTCATCTTTTCTGAGTGGTATGGCAAGCGCCACAAAGAAATGTTGATCACCTCGGGCGTGGCCATCTGGCAAAAAAAATGAGGTGATGGTTAAAGTCAAATGGGTACTCGTCAAAGACCCCGAAGGAGAACTTGAACCTGTACTACTGGCTTGCATTGATACGGGATTGCTTGCCGAGAAAATCGTATCTTCCTTTGTCCGCCCTGGCGTGTGAATTTACCTTCGCTGAAGTAGGCCGCCACCTTCTCGGACGTTCTCTCCGCTGTGAGGCAGGAGATATGGCGCAAGGCCCAACTATCGATAAGCCATTTTCAGCCCATTGCCGGAAGTTATTCCGCCAAAATTCGCCACCTTTGGTTCTTGCTTACGCAAGCCGTGGCATGACGCTCGGAAAAATAGTAAGGTCAAACTAAGGCCCTATTTTTATACTTTGAGGTTTCGGAAACCTCAAAGCTTTTTCCGGTTCTATTCCGTATCTTCCCGCTTCGAAAAGGATCAAAAACCGATGCACATGAAGCGATTGATACTCCTAATGGCCGCCGCCTTTCTGGCAGGGCAGTCTTACGCCCAGCTGATGCGCGCCCGCATCCATGAAGATTTCAGGATTACCGTAGAGGAAGTGGGGGCTTCTGTACCGCTGGAACTCCGTGGAGGCAACAATTTCGAGCAGCTCCCCGGCTTTCCCAAAGGCTACCCTGCCAGCCCCAACCTCAAGAACTTCCGCAACGTTGCCCTTGCCGACCTCGACGGCGACGGCCTCGACGATATTCTCTGGCCGGCCAACAACCGATTGTTCGCCTACCGGCACGATAGCCTGCTCTGGGAAAAGGAACTCTCCGCCGAGGCCATTTACCCGCCGGCCGTGGCCGATATCGATAACGACGGGGAGGCGGAGATCGTCCAAACCGTTTTTGGCCTGCAGGGAGCTCCCCTGCTGTACGCCCTGGAGCGCGACGGCTCCGACGCCCCCGGCTGGCCCGTCAGCCTGGACGGGAACCGTATCTTCTACTCCCCCGCCCTGTCCGACCTGGATGGTGATGGTACGAAGGAAGTCATTGTATGTGCCCGCAGCGGCTCTGTCGGGCTGGTTTATATCCTGAATGCCGACGGCAGCTCTTTCAGTGAGCAGTGGCCGTTTGAACTGGACTCCGGGCCGGCCACTACCCCTTCCATCGGCGATATTGACCTCGACGGGAAGAAAGACATCGTCGTCCACTCCGGCAACGCCCGTTACGCCCTGAGCCTGGATGGACAATTCCTGGACGGCTTTCCCGTCGGCACCGGCCCGGAAACCGTTCACACCTATCAGTCGCCCGTACTGTTTGACCTCGATGGGAACGGGGCTCTCGAGATCGCCGCCGCCGCTCACGGGGACGCGCCCGAATTCTTTGTCACCGATAACCGCGGGGATTACCTCCCCGGCTGGCCCAAACCGTCCGGAAGCTGGGCCTACACCACTCCTACTGTAGTAGAGCTGGACGGGCAGCCCACCATCTTTATGTGCCGCCGCATCGGCGACGCTTCCGCCGATATGCTCTACGCCTGGGACGCCGCCGGAAACCTCAGGGATGGCTTTCCCATCAACAAATACGGCGGCAATGAAGGCATCATCAGCATCGCTGATGTGGATGGGGATGACGAATTCGAAGTGGTCTTCGGCTCCGAGTTTTTCACCTCCGACGGGCCCGGCTTCATGCATGCTTATGAAATGGACGGCAGCGGCGAAGTGGAAGGCTTCCCCCTGCGCCCCCGCGGCATCAACGCCATGAACGGCGCCGCCCTGAGCGACATTAACGGGGATGGAATGATGGACCTCATTGCCGTTTCCTATACCCTCACTTTGGGCATGGGCATCGATTCCATCTACCTGCACGCCTACAACCTCAACACGCCCTACAGCCCCGAACGGGTACTCTGGAGCACCTACAAAGGCAGCAATACCCGCGATGCCCTGCTGACCGAACCGGTAGCTTCCGGCACAACCGTACAGAACCCTGCCCTGCTGAAGCTTCAGGCTTCGCCCAACCCGGCACAGAACGAAACCATATTATCCTTTTCCCTCGATCAGCCTGTGCAGGCCAGCATCCACCTGACGGACGCCCTGGGCAGAGAACAATGGAAGCTGCCGGCCCGCTACCTGCCCGCCGGCCCGCAACAAGCCCGCATCCCGTTAAACAATTTGCCCGCCGGCCTGTATTGGATAAGTGTGAGGAGTGAGGATAAACTACTGGGAAGGACACCTTTGCTGGCCCGGTGAATACCGGAAACCGTTCCTCTGCAGAAATATTTTGAAATACCTGAAAATAGTGAAATACATTGTCAGCCCAAGCAGGGCGTCAGGTTCCAGGGCGTTTCTAGGTGTTTCCACGTATTTCTACGTGTTTCACCAATTGTGTCCGGGCAATTACACGGATACACATATACACGGATACACACATACACAATAAAAATCATGGCACTCACCGAATCCAACATGCTCGACCTGGGGACCAAAGCCCCGGATTTTACGCTGCCCGATACCGTTTCCGATAAGGACATCAGCCTTTCCGACATCCGCTCGGACAAGGCCATGGTGGTCATGTTCCTCTGCAACCACTGCCCCTATGTGATCCACGTCAACCCGGAGATCGTCCGCCTGGCAAAAGAATACCAGGAAAAAGGCGTCAGCTTTGTGGCCATCAGCTCCAACGACGTTAAAAAATACCCGCAGGACGGCCCGGAGGAGATGAAAAAACACGCCGCTAAGGTAGGCTACCCCTTTCCCTACCTCTATGACGAAAGCCAGGAGGTGGCCCGCGACTACGACGCCGCCTGTACCCCGGACTTTTACGTCTTTGACGGCAACCTGCGCCTCGCCTACCGCGGCCGCCTCGACGCCTCCCGGCCGAACAGCGGTATTCCGCTCACCGGCGAGGACCTGCGCACCGCCCTCGACGCCGTGCTGGCCGGACGGACGGCGCCGAAAGAGCAGTTTCCGAGCGCGGGGTGCAATATCAAGTGGAAGAGTTACTGATGATCCATATCGTTTTCGGCGTTGAACGATTTGAGGCTTCATGCTGTTGACTTTCAGGTAAATATTAGCGGAATTCAATAACTTTGCGCGCAGAGGAAAGGACTAGTGGAACCCCGCCCGTTGGACCAGCATCCGGTAGGCGGGGTTCTGATAGCTAAAAATATAAAGCATGTTTCCAGAATACGACGTGATAGTAGTAGGGGCCGGCCACTCGGGCTGTGAGGCTGCCGTTGCCGCGGCCAATATGGGTTCCCGGGTGATGCTGGCGACGATGAACATGAACACCATCGCACAGATGTCGTGCAACCCGGCCATGGGCGGGGTCGCCAAAGGGCAGATCGTACGCGAGATCGACGCCCTGGGCGGGTATTCCGGTATCGTGACCGACCACACCATGGTGCAGTTCCGCATGCTGAACCGCTCCAAGGGGCCGGCCATGTGGAGCCCGCGCGCCCAGAGCGACCGCATGCTCTTTGCCCGCAAATGGCGCAACATGCTGGAAGAACACCCCCATATCGACTTCTGGCAGGAGATGGTCACGGGCATTATCGTGAAGAACGGCGCGGTGAAAGGGGTGCGCACCGGCATGGGCCTGGAAATAAAAGGCAAAGCAGTAGTACTGACCAACGGCACTTTCCTCAACGGCATCATCCACATCGGGGAAAAGCAATTCGGCGGCGGGCGCGCCGGCGAGCGGGCCGCCAAAGGCATCACCGAGCAGCTCGTCGAACTGGGTTTCGAGGCAGGCCGCATGAAGACGGGCACCCCGCCCCGCATCGACGGCCGTTCGCTCGACTGGTCCGCCATGGAACTCCAGCCGGGAGACGAGGAGCCCGGCAAGTTCTCCTACACCGATACGCCCAGGCTGGAAAAGCAGCTGCCCTGCCATATCGCCTATACCAGCCCGGAAGTGCACGAGATCCTGCGCACCGGCTTCGACCGTTCGCCCATGTTCAACGGCCGCATTCAGGGCCTGGGGCCGCGCTACTGCCCTTCCATCGAGGACAAGATCGACCGCTTCAGCGATAAGGACCGCCACCAGCTCTTCGTCGAGCCGGAAGGGTGGGACACCTGCGAGATCTACGTCAACGGCTTCTCCTCTTCCCTGCCGGAAGACGTGCAGTACAAAGCGCTGCGCAAGGTACGGGGCTTCGAGAATATGAAGATGTTCCGTCCGGGTTATGCCATCGAATATGACTTCTTCCCGCCCACCCAGCTGAAAACGTCGCTGGAGACCCAACTGGTGAAGAACCTCTTCTTTGCCGGCCAGATCAACGGGACTACGGGTTACGAGGAAGCCGGCTGCCAGGGCCTGATGGCGGGCATCAACGCCCACCTGGCCGTCAACGAAGAAGAGCCCTTCATTCTGAAGCGCTCCGAGGCCTACATCGGCGTGCTCATCGACGACCTGGTCAACAAGGGTACGAAGGAGCCCTACCGCATGTTCACCTCCCGGGCCGAGTACCGCATCCTGCTGCGCCAGGACAATGCCGACCTGCGCCTCACCCCGCTCGCCCAAAGGCTGGGCATCCGCGGCGCCGATGAGCGTATGATCCGCGTGGCCGCCAAGCAGGACGCCGCCCATGCCATCGAAAAGTTCTTCCAGGAGTATAGCGTAGAGCCCGGGCAGGTCAACCGCTACCTCGAAAAGCAAGGCACCAGCCCCATCAATCAGAAGGTCAAGCTGCAGGGCATTCTGCTGCGGCCCCAGATCGGCATGGCCGGCCTGCGCGAGGCCCTCCCGGCTCTGGATGAATTCCTGCGGGGCTACGAACAGGAGTTCATCGGCCTGGCTGAGATCAACATGAAATACGATGGCTACATACAGCGCGAGCAGGAGCGCGTTGAGAAGATGAACCGCCTGGAGTCCGTCCGCCTCAGCGACACCTTCGACTACCGGCAGCTGACGTCCCTCTCCAAAGAGGCCCGGGAGAAATTATCCCAGATCAGGCCGCGCACCGTTGGCCAGGCCAGCCGCATCAGCGGCGTCTCCCCGGCAGATATTTCGGTCTTGCTGGTCCATATGGGGAGGTAGAAAGGAGCGCCTGGCTATACTCCGGGCGCCCAGGCTCTCTCGATAGTATAATGTCCGGGATATTATTCCCGGAAGAAGGCTACATTGTTGAATGGCTGTAATGTTGCCTCGCCCCGCCCCCTCACGGTTTGGTTGTTGGCTCATCCCCACAAACATCCATCTTGCTCCGCCCGTTCAATAGTAGGATGCTGAAAACAGTACCCCTGCAAATGAACGAAAACCATTCATCATGTTACTCTACAATTTTGGCGCCGCTTTAGTTATCGCTGTTATTTTTGCCCTTCTTTTCTCCACTCTTTTCAAAAATTCAGGGCCGTGGGATAACTTCTGGGTTTTCCTTGTGATCCTTTTCTTCGGAATATGGGGCGCCAGCCTGTGGTTTGCCCCAATTGGGCCTGTCTGGTATGGCATCGCCTGGTTCGACCTGCTGATCATTGGCCTGTTCCTGGCCCTGCTGCTGGCAGCTGCCGGAGAGGCCGGTTCCCGCTACCGGAAATATCCGGAAGGCGAAGAAGTCGATATCGTGGCGGAGAGTAAAAAGGAGGCAGGGGCCGTCGCCCTGTTTGGAGTTTTGTTCTGGGCCTTTATGGTTTTTATCCTCGTAATAATAATTATCGGTATCGTCAATATTTTCTAGTGAAAGCGGAACGAATTAACTCATGAATAATCCGGGTTAAGCTACTGTGAACCAGGACGTAAAGGGGGCGCGAAATCGCCCGTTAATTCGGTCTGGCCGCACTAGTAGGCCAACAGGGTATCAGGCAAGACTACCTTTCTTTTTCCGGAATGATTTCAGGAATTCCCGTACTGCCGTGAAGGAAACTACCTTATCCTGGAAATAGGTGGCTGCTGCTTCCACCTCTCTTTCCGTGGCTTCCAGGTGGCTGAGGATATTCATCAGGTGCATTTTCATGTGGCCCTTCTGTATGCCGGTGGTTACCAGGGAGCGCAGGGCGGCGAAGTTCTGTGCCAGGCCGGTGGCGGCGATGACCTCCATGAGTTCTTCCGCGCCGGGGTTGCCCAGCAATTCGAGGGACCGGCGGGCCATAGGGTGGAGGCGTGTCAGGCCGCCGATGGTGCCGAGGGCCAGCGGCAGGTCCAGCCAGAATTTGAAGACCCCACCCTCCAGGCTGCAGGAGCTGAGGCTCCGGTATTGGCCGTCGCGGGCAGCATAAGTATGGCCGCAGGCCTCTATGGCCCGGAAGTCATTGGCAGTTGCCAGCACAACTGCATCTACTCCATTAAAAATACCTTTGTTGTGAGTAGTGGCCCGGTGCGGGTCGATATGCGCAATGCGGACGGCCTTGGCGAATTTATCCGCGAATTCCTCCGGGCTCATCCCGTTGCATCCGGAGCCCAGGCTGTCGATGGGGCATTCCACCCATGCCCGGACGATACATTCCGGCGTATAATTGGACAGGATGGCCATGATCACTTCCAGCTGTTCTTCCTCCCCCTCAAAGGCAGGATGTTCCTGAACGAATATCTCCAGCGTGCTGCCGAACTCCTCCAGGACGGAGTTGATGAAATTGGCTCCCATGGAATCACAGGTCTCAAAGCTGGCCTTGAGCTGGTAGTAATCCGGTTCGAGGTGGGACAGGTCCATCAGTTCGATATCCAGCACGCCGCCGCCGCGGCTTTCCATATTGGCGGTGAGGTGAGCGGCATCCCGGCGCAACCGTTTTTCCAGTTCGCCGAAATGCCGGAACAGGCGGGCGCTGTCTCCTTTCCAGCAGAAATGTACCTGCCCGATCTTTCTGGTGGAGAGGACTTTGGCGTGGAAGCCGCCCCGGCTCAGCCAGAATTTGGCGGCGCTGGAGGCTGCCGCCACTACCGAGCTCTCTTCGATGACCATTGGCACGGTATACAATTTGCCGTTGACCATAAAGTTGGGCGCCACTCCATAGGGGAGGTAATAATTGCTGATGGTATTCTCGCTGAACCCATCGAGTACGCGTTGTTGCTCTTCGTCTGTATGCCAGAAACTCATCAGGCCGCGGCCCGCCTCTTCCGGGTCTGCGAAAAAGTTTTCCACTACCCAGCGTACCTTATCCACTTTGGACAGCTTTGAAAATCCTGAAATGGTTTTTTCCTGCATCTTTTATGTTTTTCCAGATCTGTCGATTTTTCCAGGCCACGCAAAGTTCCGGAAAAAACGGTAATTCATTTCACGCGAAGGAAGGCATTGGCCAGTTCCAGCCCCTGCACCTGGGCATCCACATGAGTATACAGTTCTTCGTAATCGCCCCGGGCGTGCTTCAGAAAACCGGAGGCTTGCCCGTAGACAGCCGTGCCCTGTATCTTATTGATGAGATAGTAGCCGTCGAGGAAGGTTTTCACTCCGCCGGAGATGATCACCTGCCGACAGGCCATTTTCGGCCCCAGTTCCTCGATCAGGTGGTTGTACATGTCCACCATTTCTTCCGCACTGTGGCCCACATAGGCCAGCTGTTCGTAGACGGCAGCTCTGGTTTTATCGCCGCGCAGCATTTCCAGGCGGGCGAAGTTGGTCCCCCCGTTAGCGGCAAAATCAATAGCGGCCAGCGGGAGTTGCATCAGGGCCTTGAGGCTCTCATAGCCCATGCCCTGCCCCACCTCTTTGACGATCACCGGCAGGTCTACTTTCTCCATGAAGGTAGTGACCGTCTGCAGAGGAGGGTGCTCAAAACGGTCGCCTTCCGGCTGCAGCCATTCCTGCAGGGGGTTGATATGGATGATCAGGCCGTCGGCCTGCAACTTGTCCACCAGGTCCCGGACACGGTACAGTTCCCCTTTTTCAATGAGTTGCTCGAGCTGAGCGATCCCCAGGTTGGCAAACAGGGGGAGGCTGTCGCCTATAAGGCTGCGCACATCGAAATCTTTCAGCGTTTCATTGCTGTAAAGCAAAGAACGGCAGGAGCCCAGGCCCATTCCCATACCGAAATCCTTACAGGCCCGGGCCAGGTTGTGGTTAATCGTGTGGGCCATTTCCGTTCCCCCTGTCATGCTCGACACCCACATCGGGACCCGCATCGCCTTACCCAGAAAGAGAAAACTCTTCAGGCTGCCGCGGCGGGGATGGGCCGAAAGCAGCGGTTCGTAATAGAAACGCCCATCGAGCGCACCCGGGGTAACCTGCGACTGAAAGGCCAGCTCTATGTGGTCGCGCTTGCGCGATTCGGCAGTGGGGTCTTCCTTATCTTTAGGTGATGATGTTTTCACTACTGATCTTTTGCTCATTAAAGTCATAAAATTAGAAGGTTTTCCTCAGAAAAACAGGCAATTCCGGCTATTGCCCCCCTGGACTCAAGGGAAACAAAGGTTGGGGGAAATGGTTTAGAGCATGTTTGGAGGGGAAATTCGGTTTTCGCTGTTCGTTTTTCGGTTTTCGGAACCTGTAGCTCATAGCGGCTGGCGAAAACCTATTTCCCAATAGCGAACAAACGCGGCTGAAAACTTTCCTCCCCTTCCGGAAACTTTTTTGAAAAAAAGCCAGTTAGTGGAGTTGTAAGTGTACAGGCAATACAAAAAACTTTACCCCTTCCTGTACAAACACCTGTAAAGCAACAAATTACCCGTTAACTAAGCGGCAATGGCATTTTGGATTTGAGGCTTTGCCTTTTTCAAAATATTCCTATCTTTATGACCCTGATGACGGAATACAACGACACTCAAGAAAGGTATGATAGGATTTTTGAGCAAGAGTTTTTGCCTCAAATAGATGCGCTTTATACCTTTGCCTACCATTTGACCTATAACGAGGAAGACGCCAACGACCTCGTCCAGGAAACCTATTTGAAAGCATACCGGTTCATCGAAAATTACAAAGAAGGCACCAACGCCAAGGCATGGCTCTTCAAAATACTGAAGAACGCCTTCATCAACCAGTATCGTAAAAAAAGCAAGAAACCCACTCAGGTCGATTACGAGGAGATCGTCAATTATCACGACGAAGAAGACAGCAACTATTCCAGCTACATGGATCTGAGAGAGGAAATGTTCCAGCATATGATGGGCGATGAAGTCACCAACGCCATCAATTCGCTGCCGGTAGATTTCCGTGTGGTGATCCTGCTGTGTGACATCGAAGGGTTCACTTATGAGGAAATATCGAAGATCATCGATATTCCCATTGGGACGGTGCGCTCGAGGCTGCACCGCGCCAGAAATATGTTGAAAGAAAAATTACAGGAATACGCCAAGTCCTTAGGCTATAAGGACAAACGGAAATGATTCGTTAACCTCTGCTCTTCAGCAGGGCTCAATCCCATGAAACTTGTCTGTAGCCAACACCCTCCGGGCAGATCATTGCCCGGGGAGCCCCTTCTTAAGGCTTCCCCATTGCGGCGGGCCGTTGGATACAGGCAAGTTTCACTCGTTTTAAAGCAAACAGGCTGAAATGACAAACTTAAAAAGACAAAATTGTGCGGCGTTCAACTCCCGGCTGCATTGCCTGTCAGGGCGATCCACTACGGAATGGGCGTTTTGTCCCCGGCCAGGTTTGCCAGAAACGAGTTCCAGGCCCGTTGAATAGCAAAAAAACGTCAACAATGAGAGATCAAAACTATCAGGAGCTCGTAAGAAAAGTGACCATGTATCTGGATAACGAGTTAAGCGAAAGTGCCGAGCGAGAACTGTTGAGGGAAATTAAAGCCAACCCCGCCTACCTGAAAGTCCTGAGCCAGGAAAAATCCTTCCGGGAATTTATTAAAAGCAAGATCCACCGTCGTAAACCCTCTCCTGCTTTAATCCAATCCATCAAAGAAAAGATCCGAATTGCTCCCGCCTGAATGGAGTTTCTTTTTCAATAAGAATTTCATAGCACAAAATAAAGAAGGGCTGTCACCGTGTATCCTCTTGTCGGCGGGTGCAGCCCCAAAAGACTTGCTCTCCCGGTATCTGAACCGGGTAGGCATAAGCCGTTAGTTCCGGAGACGATAAAGATAACGCCTGCCGGGTGTCATTTTTATTTATCAGACATCCAGTTCCATCTTCAGCTTTTTAGCCTCATTCAGGTGTACGTATTGGTGCGAGTCTATAAGGCGGGCAAAATCCATTATACTCTCCTGGGTGGCGTCTTCAATGATATTTTCCATTTTGTCGGAAAAAGCTTCATGATACCCCACTACCATATCGAGGTAGGTTTTATCCAACTCCTTTCCACTCTTCGATTTCAGCAGATCAACTGTTTCTTTCTGCTCCTCGGAAAGGCGGGCGGGCAGGGCCATATTCAAATTGGCGGCCAGTTGCTCCAGTTCATAATACAACTGCCGGTGGTCCCTGGCAATTGTGGTAGCGAAAGAACGCACGGGTTCCATTTCTGCATTCTGGACTGCAATGTCTGCCAGTTGAATGGAGAGCAAGGTGTTGGCGGCATAATTCGTCAGCACGTCCACCTCATCCGAAACGGTGAGGCCTTCAAACCGGTAATCATTCTTTTGTTGAGCTTCCTGTTTTGGGGTCTGCTGGCAGGCTAAAAGGAAGAATCCGGCCAGAAAAACAGCTAAATATCTGAATATTCTCATTTTCATCGTGTCTTTTTTTTAGTAACTTATTTCTTATAGAACGAAGCCATAATGCCCATGTTCATAATTGTCTGTCAAACAAGAGGTTCATGATGAAGCACAAAATACTGGCCCTGGCGCTCTTACTACTGGCCGCAAATAGCATGGAGGGGCAAGTCCGGGCGAAAGATCAATTCCTGGAGTTGCTGGAAAAAGCCGGCATTGAGTTTATCGAACCGGTGGAGGCGCGCTACAAACGGGCCGAGGTGAGAAAGAACCCTCTTTTATCCTGCGATTTCGCCATTCGTTCGCGAAGGGAAGGCATTGATATCCGCTACCTCATCCGCCCCTATGAGACAGGGTTTCCCACTGCTGATGTGCCTCACGTTGCAGCCTCCCGCCTGGTGGCGCACCTGGCCACCAACGACCCGGAGTACCTCATTGCCGGCAGAGCGGTAGAGCCGGAGGCATTGTCCGGCTTTTTTAATGCCGACTGGGGCATGCAGTACTTCTTCCGCCCCAAACCGGGCTTTGCCGGCTGGAACCATTGTGAGCTGTTGGCCCTGCACAAGGACGGCGCCGGCACGGCTTTCGTCCTGTTCCTGTTCGATGAGCCATCGCGGGAACTGGGCAACCGGTTTTATGCCCTGCGCTTCCGGGAGGATGAACCCGTGCGGTAGCTACATTAACATTTTGCCTGAAAATTCAAGCGCTAATGAAAAAAGTATTGTTCCTGTCGGCCCTCATAACTCTCGTTTTTAATGCACCGGCACAGGAAAAAAGCTATAAAAGAGGAGTCTCCTACGGCCACCATTCTGCGGACGACATGGGTGTCGCTTCGCAGGGCATTTCCTGGTGGTATAACTGGGCTGCCCAACCAGATGCAGCTATTCGAAATACTTACCAGAATTATGATGTTGATTTTACGCCCATGGCCTGGAATTCCGCCGGGATAAACGCAGTCAGCAACTGGGCCGGCCAAGATCCCGATGTCAGATATATTTTAGGATTTAACGAACCCAACTTCCGAGACCAGGCTAATATGACACCATCACAGGCTGCCGCAGCCTGGCCGGCGCTTCAGGCTGTTGCAGATAACCATAGCCTGGAAATAGTCGGCCCGGCAGTGAATTACTGCGGAAGCTGCGTTTCGGAAAATGGCCTCACTTATTCCAATCCGTTTACTTACCTCGATGATTTTTTTGCCGCCTGCACTGGCTGCCGCGTAGATCATATCGCCCTGCACTGGTACGGAGGTGGAAATTCCATAGTGGGCTATGTAGAAGAGGCCCGGCAATATGGCAAACCCATTTGGGTGACTGAATTTGCAGCCTGGGACGGCTCTGCCTCCAACCTGAAAGCCCAGAAAAATTATCTTGCCGGAACGGTGAATTTCCTCGAACGCGACCCTGATGTTTATCGCTACTCCTGGTTTATCGGCAGGACTTCCGGCGGCCCGGGCGCCTATCCTTACATCGACCTGTATGGGGCCGACGGGACATTAACCGAATTGGGGCAGTTATACATGGATATCCCAGTGTATGACCCGAACAGGAAATTCCCAATACCCGGAAGAATTGAAACAGAAGAATACTATCTCATGTCGGGATTGTTCTCCGAATTAACGGAAGACAGCGATGGATTTATGAATATCGGCTGGACAGAGAGCGGCGACTGGGCCGAATACAAGATCGACGTGCAATCCGGAAGGGACTACACTCTGCGCGCCAGGGTATCCGGCATCAACCCGGGAAGCATTGATTTCCTGGTCGACGGCCAATCCGCAGCAACCCTGTCTACCCCAAATACCGGAGGCTGGCAAAACTGGGCCACCGTTTCCACCAATATCAATATAGAAGCCGGAGAACACATTTTAAAAATGCACGTCCTGGACGGCGGATTTAATATCAATTGGATTGATGTTTCGGAAAGCACAGTAAGTGTCCGGAATGCTGAATTTCAGTCAGCAGATATTTATCCGAACCCCGTTTCCGGCGGTGTTGTGAATCTAAAATTGCCGGCAGCGCCGCATGAGGGTGAACGGGCCATTGCATTGTATGATGTTTTCGGCAACCAAATAATGGAGAGAAAAATAAACCCGGTACGGGCAGTTTTTCAAATTGAAACAGACAAATTAGAGTTGACCTCCGGCATGTATATATTGCACATTACCGGAAAGAGATACAAAATAACCAGAAGGTTAATTATCCCGTAAGGCGAGAACAGCCCGGGGAGGCTGGAAGAGGAGGCCTCAGAGCAATTTTGGGTAGTATCTCATCTCGGCAGAAAAAAGGAACGGACAGGCACAGCCGATTCCTGCCTGAAAAATTCTATATCTTTACCTTATGGATTATGTCTACCCTCTGCTCTTCGGTTTTCTGTTGTCATCGGTGGGTATTTCCCTGCCCGGCCTGGTCAATATGACATCCGTTACCGTCAGCATCAGGCAGGGTATGCGGGATGGCCTGTGGTACAGTGCCGGAAGCTCCACAACCATTTTCTTCCACGCTTACATCGCTGTAGGCTTTGCCGGCTACCTGAGCCGGCACCCGGAAGTTTTCACCTATATCCGGGCGGCGTCAGCAGGGCTCTTTCTGGCGCTGGCCTTCTTTTTTTTCTATCAGGCCCTGCGCACCAGGGAAGTGAAGGCCAGCACCCGCAAAGGGCGCCCCTATCTGGTAGGGCTCATTGTGGCCGGCATGAATGCGTTATACATTCCCTACTTCTTCACCATGGGCACTTTGCTGAAGGCAGAGGGCCTGGTCCGCCTGCATGCCCCCTTCCACCTCATCTTTGTCAGTGGAATTGCCATCGGCGCTTTCGCCATCCTTGCGGCCTACGCCCGCTTTGCCCAGTTCATCCTGAAGCGCGCCAATTTCTTCGCCCGCCACCTGAATTATTTTCTCAGCGCTTTGTTCCTGGTGCTGGCGGTTGTGCAGGGGGTGCAGTTGTATTATTGAGGGAGAAAACGGGGCGCGAACCGGCGTCTGGGATATTCTTTATGAGGGGGAAGGGTATATTTGCTGAACTTCTCCCAGAAGTACACTAAACTTGGCGGAATAGGTTATTCTGGGCTTTATTGCCTAACTTGTAAGCCACCAAAATAAACCCTACCTTTCAACTAACCTACAGCAATTCAAACCAAAAGCACGGCATATCCGGCAATTACCGCCGGGGAGTCCATCTATTTCCTATGAGCATGTTTGGAGATGGTGCTTTGGTAGCGAAAAAGGCTGATTTTGGGTTCTCATGAAGCTCATTTTCAAGCTCATAGTAGAGCTACGGGGTACCCGTCTAAAGCTGGACAAGTTAAGGGTTAAAACCGGGAACCAAGAGCA
>CAYQKY010000199.1:0-14321 GCA_964418125.1 uncultured Phaeodactylibacter sp. | reverse complement strand
GTAACTGGCCTAAAGGATTGATTTTCAAAGCCACTAATCCCGAACTCACGTTAAACCAATAAGACGGGTGAAAGGCCGGGTGAAAGGCTTCCAGGAAGCCACCCGACGAATTCAATGCTCCCGACACTATAGATTGGAAAAGTGTTTCGCTTCGGCCTTCACCACCATCCAAAGCAAACTGTCCTGCAGGACTACCTCCCTATTGCGAACCCCATTCTTCCAAGGGCTACGGCGAGGCTTGGCAACGCCGCCAGCGCGCAAAAGAACGAGTATAAATGGGTAATTTATTGTTGCGCAATGCCTTAGAAGGACTTTCTGGAGCGTCCTCATTGGTGGAGTCGTGTGGTTGGTGCATTCGGGTATTCGAACCTTTATTCGAGCACGATACGGATGCACCAAGGCACTTTCACACGAATATACTTTTTATTGTTTCGGATTGTACTGGAACACCTGGTCCAGCTTTTCCGTGTTGTTGGTCGTTACGTCCAGGTCCTGTAGCAATCCATCCTTGAGGCTGTATACCCATCCGTGGATGTAGGGGAATTCTCCGTTCTCCCATTCCTCCTGGATGAAGGACACTTTCGACAGATTATTGACCTGTTCCTTGATATTGAGCTCGACGTATCGGTCCAGCCGTTGGCCTTCATCTTCGATGGAGTCCAATTCTTCCTGGTGGAGGCGATACACATCTTTAATATGCCTCAACCAGTTGTTCAGGAAGCCGTAATTATTGTTGCTCATGGCCGCTTTCACTCCTCCGCAACCGTAGTGGCCGCAGACGATGATGTGTTTGACCTTCAACTCTTTCACTGCGTAGAAAACGACGCTCAACAGGTTGACATCGGTATGGATGACCATGTTGGCGATGTTCCGCTGAACAAAAATGGACCCGGGAAGTGCGTTGGTGATCTCCGTAGCGGGGACCCTGCTGTCCGAGCATCCTATCCAGAGAAATTTAGGAGATTGGCTGGAAGACAGCCTTTCGAAGAAATCAGGGGCAATTTTCAGGATATTCCTTTCCCAGTCCCTGTTCCCTTTGAGCAGTTCTTTGTACGTTTCAGGCATAAGTTGTGCTATTTTTATAATAATGAGAACAACGGCGGTAAAAGAATGTTCGTGAGCTTACATGCCTTGGGATTTGAGGCTCAGTATTTCCCTAGATTTAACGATCGCTTCCTGGATATTCGCCAGAATATTCGACTTGTCCACCAATACATGGAACCCGGATTTTTCCAACTCCCCCTGTACTTCCTCTCCGACACCGGACAGCAATACCCCCACTTGTTGTGCCTGTAAATGCCGCACCAGCTGTTTAAGATGGTAGGCGCCGGTAGCGTCAATAAAGGGCACATTCCTCATTCTCAGGATGAGGATCTTTGGTTTCTGGTGCAGGTTCAGCAGGGTATCCTGAAATTTTTGCGAGGCGCCGAAAAACAGGGGCCCGTGGATCTCGTACAATAAAACCCCCTTAGGCACGGTCAGGGCTTCGTCCTCAAAAGACTCCTCTTCATCGTCATTTTGAGGGCCCAGTATATCCACCGAATTTCGGATGATCAGGGAGTCGCTCATCCTTTTCATAAAAAAGAAACTGGAAAGTACCACTCCTATTTCGATGGCAATGACCAGGTCAAAGATGACTGTAAGCAGGAAGGTGGCCAGCAGAATGAGTACATCTGCACGGTTGCTCCTCAGCATGGAAAAGAAAAGATGCCATTCTCCCATGTGCCAGGCCACGACCACCAGTATTCCGGCCAGGGTGGCCATCGGAATGAGCTTTGCCAGAGGGGCAAACAGCATCATGATCAGCAAGAGGACCAGTGCATGGGTGATGCCGGAAATGGGGGTACGCCCCCCATTCTTGATGTTGGTGGCCGTGCGGGCGATGGCGCCGGTAGCGGGAATGCCTCCGAAAACGGCCGAAAAAATATTGGCCGTGCCCTGAGCGGCCAATTCCATATTGGAGCGATGGCGCCCGCCGATCATCCCATCTGCCACCACGGCCGAAAGCAAGGATTCTATAGCTCCCAGCAACGCAATGGCGAAAGCGGGCTGGATGAGGGCCTTAACTGTTTCGAAATCCACCTTTGGGATACTGGGCAAGGGTATCCGGTTCGGAATATCGCCAAATTTGGTCTCGATCGTCTCTACCGGGATTTGAAATGCTATAACGATGATAGTGCTGAGCACGATCGCGACAATCGAGCCCGGTATTTTTGTGGTAACACGGTGGAACTGCAGGCTGATCACCACAGTTGCCAGCGCTATACCGAATGCGTACCAGTTAACCTGGGTGAAATGCTGAAAATAAACCGTCCATTTCCCAATAAAATCAGACGGCAGGGTACCAATGGCCAGCCCGAAAAAGTCCTTCACCTGAGAAGAAAAGATGATCAGGGCAATCCCACTGGTGAAACCAACGATGAGTGGATAGGGTATGAATTTCAACAGGTCGCCCAGGCGGGCCAGGCCAAAGGCGATGATTAGGAAACCTGCCATAAAGGTAGCAATGGTCAGCCCGCCAACGCCATGCTCCTGAACGATGGCGTAAACGATGACGATGAACGCACCGGTAGGCCCTCCGATCTGCACCCGGCTCCCGCCCAGTGCCGAAATGATCAGCCCTGCGATAACCGCTGTAATGAGCCCCTTATCCGGCGAAACACCTGAGGCGATCGCAAAGGCAATGGCAAGGGGAAGGGCAACAATGCCTACGATCACCCCCGACATAATATCCCGCATTGCCTGAGTCCGGGATATTCCCCCGGATAAAAGGGAAAAAAGCTTTGGCGTAAACTGCTTGTTTTTCATCCGGCAAAGTTACTTCCCGAGGTCGGTATTGGCAGTGACCTTACTCACCAAACTCGCCTCCGGTTGAAAATAAACTGCAATTTATTAGGTTGCCCGGCCATTGGCTATTATTTTTTCGCCCGGGGCAGATATAATTAAGGAGAACTATTTTTTAGTGAAACTGCTTTACACATAAACATAATGAAAACAGGCATTATCGGTTCCGGCTCCATGGGCTCAGGCATTGCGCAGGTGGCCGCTACGGCGGGCCACGAAGTACTCCTTTATGACAACAACCCGGACGCGCTGAGGCGGGCGAAGGCCAACCTGGAAAAGATCATGGCCCGGCTGGTGGAAAAGGGCCGGCTGGAACAAGAAGAAGCAGAGGCCATCCTGGGCCGCATCCGGTTCGTCAACTCCCTGACCGATTATAAAGATGCAGGGCTGGTGATCGAGGCCATAGTGGAAAACCTGGATATCAAAAAGACGGTATTCCAGCATGTGGAAGAGATCGTCTCCGAAGATTGTATCATCGCCACCAATACCTCCTCCCTTTCCATCGCCTCTATCGCTTCCGCCTGCCAGGACCCTTCCCGCGTCATCGGCATCCACTTCTTCAACCCCGCCCCTCTGATGAAGCTGGTAGAGGCCATCCCCGCTGTACAGACGAATGAGGAAACGCTGAAAAGATCTATTGAACTGATCCAAAGCTGGGGCAAAACGACGGTGGTGGCCAAAGATACCCCCGGCTTCATCGTCAACCGCGTGGCGCGCCCCTTCTACGGAGAGGCCCTGCGCATCCTGGAGGAAGGCCTGGCCGACGCGCCCACCATCGACTGGGCCATGACGGAGATCGGCGGTTTCCGCATGGGCCCCTTCACCCTGATGGACTACATCGGCCACGATGTGAACTACACCGTTACGGAAACGGTTTTTGAGGCGTTCTACTATGATCCGCGCTACAAGCCCTCCTTCACCCAGAAACGCCTGATGGAAGCCGGCTGGCTGGGCCGCAAGGCCGGCCGCGGCTTCTACGACTACCGCGAGGGCGCCCAAAACCCGGAGCCCACCAAAGACAAAAAACTGGGCGAGCAGATCGTCTGGCGCATCCTCGTTTTGCTGATCAACGAAGCGGCCGATGCCCTTTACCTCAACATTGCTTCCAAAGAGGACATCGAGCTGGCCATGACTCAAGGTGTCAACTACCCGAAAGGCCTCCTGCAATGGGCGGATGAGAAAGGGATCAACCATTGTGTCCTGACGCTGGGCCGCCTGCATGCGGAATACCTGGAGGACAGGTACCGGTGCAGCCCGCTGTTGCGGAGGATGGCGCGGGAGGGGCGGCGGTTTTTTGAACCAAAGGGATAAGGCGCCCAAATCCCTTCAAACAGTTCCTTCACTTCCAGATCGAAACTCGCCGAAACACAAGCTGCCTTTTCGCCCGGCAGGAGCATCTCTTTTTCCCATAATCCGAACCCGCCGGCTGCCGAAAAACTTCGAGCTGCCTGTCGGGAATATTCACGATCCTGTTTTCCGGAATGCAGGCCTCGGCATAGAGTTCTTTTTTGTACTTCGATCGTATTGTCCCCTCCCCTGGGCCATCCCCGATATCGGCACCAAAGAAGAACACCGGGGCATGCCCGGCGCACAAATAAGGTAGAGAGAAAAGGCCTTCATTCCGGAAAAGACTTCAGCACCTCCCGCAGCAGATCCCAGCGGTCAAACCCCTGCCACCCGTAATCCAGCCCGCGCCGCACGATAACCAGGCCATGGGAAGGGGCTATGATTACGTACTGCCCGCGGTTGCCGGCAGTGGAATAAGCATCTTTGGGCACGTCCTTCCTGTCGTCGGGCGGCAACCACCACTGGCCGCCGTAGAAGTTACCCCGTTCGGCGGTGGAGGGCGCCGGGGTACGGACGAACTCGATCCAGCCTTCCGACAGGAGGCGCTCCCCCTTCCATAGGCCGTTGTTCAGGTAAAGCAGGCCGAAGCGCGCCAGGTCGCGGGCGTTGGTGTACACCTGGCTGCTGAGGATAAAATCGCCGAAGCGGTCGGTGCTCAGCAGGGTATTGCGCATGCCGATGCGATCGAGCAGGGCTTTGCGGGGAAATTCGAGGTATTCCTGCTCACCGCCGAGCGCTTTCTTCATCGCCAGCACGCCGAGGATGGTGTCGTAGTTCTCATAATCCCATACCGAGCCCGGTTTGCGAACCAGCCCCCGGTTGAGGGCGCCCTTTACGGAGCTGGCGCCGGCCCAGTAGGCCAGCCCGGAACCCGTGGCGTACTCCATGCCATAACTATCGACAGGATACAGGCCGCTGGACATGTTGAGCACATGACGCAGGGTAATTGCCGAACGCGGGTCGGCCTCCGGAGAAGGGTGCTCCGGCAGCCAATCGAAGCCCAGGGGCTCGTCCAGCGCCAGCTTACCTTCGTCCACCAGCATACCGATCAGGGTAACGGCAATGCTCTTGGCGGTCGACCAGGTGCGGGTGCGGGTAAGCATGTCCACGCCCGGCGCATAACGCTCATGGATGAGCCTGCCCTTGTACACTACCAATAAGCTCAGCGTCACCTGCTCGGGCGATTCGCGCTCGAACGCCCAGTCGGAGGCGGCGGCCAGGGCTTCCCGATCTACTTCTTCAGGAAGAGCAGCATCCTCTACCCGGTCGCCTTCCGGCCAGGGTATCCTGGCAGGGTCGCCCGGGAGTGGCGGCATATCGAGTCGGGGCAGCTTGTCAATATCCTCAAATGTCTGATCGGGCGCCAACACCACACAACCGATGCCCTCGCGGAAAGCGGCCCGCATCACCGGCGTACCTCCGGGTACTCCCACGGCAACGGCCCTGCGCTCCCAGTCGACTTTATAATCGCCTCCCTCGGCGGCGCCCACCGGCTGCGGCAGGTAGGCCAGCTCCTGGGTAAAGACCTGTTCGATGCTTCGGTTGGAGGTGAACAGGCCGTTACACATCAGGACGGCCTGTACGCCATTACGGATCATATCGCGCTCGCAACGGGCGTAATCGTAGGTTTCCTGTTGTTGTGCATAAATGGCGCCGCCGCACAGGAGAGCGGTAAGCAGAAGAAAGGGTAACTTTTTCAAGGCGTGATCTTTTGTGATAAAAAGTGAGGCGTATATAAGGTTCATGACTCCACTTTGAAAACTTCCGGGGCAGAAAGCCGTAGCCCGCTTCGGCAGACGGGCCCGTCCGTCATGGCCGGCGCACTAGGCCGAATTAACGAGAGATCTCGCAGCGTAACTTCTCAATGAATTCAGGCCCTGGTAAATGGGGCTCATCCCTGTTTAAATCCCGTAGGGACGAAAGTCAAAAGGAATTTATTGAGAAGTTAGCTCGCAACCCCTTTAAGCCCTGGTTAACAGTAGCTTAAATTCACCCGTTAATTCGTTTCGCTTTCACTAGCCGCACTAACTCAGCTGGCTTTCCCGGCCATCAGGTGATAATAGGCCGCACAGGCCCCCTCCGACGATACCATCGGCGCCCCCAGCGGGTTTAGCGGCGTACACTTCTTGCCGAAGTGAGGGCAGTCCAACGGCTTCTTATGCCCTTTGAGGATCTCCCCGGCGATGCACTCCTGGCTGTCGGGAATAACCCGGGGCGCCAGGCCGAACTTCACGTTCGCATCATAGTCGGCGAAGGCCTTTCGCATCTTCAGGCCGCTGCCCGGCATAACGCCGATGCCGCGCCATTCCTGGTGGGTGGGTTCGAAAACCTGCCAGATGGCCTTGCGGGCGGAAGGGTTGCCCTCGTAGGGAACTACCCGGCTGTATTGGTTTTCCAGCCGGGCTGCGCCCTGCTCCAGCTGTACGATGAGCATGAGGATGCCCTGCAGCAGGTCGACCGGCTCGAAGCCGGTGACAACAATGGGAATGCGGTATTCCTCGACGATGGGCTCATAGTCTTCCAGCCCCATGACGGAGCAGACGTTGCCGGCGCCGAGGAATCCATCGATGTGGCCCTCCTCGTCTTCCAGGATGGCGCGCATAGCAGGGGGTACCAGGACGTGGGAGGTGAGCAGGGAGTAGTTTTTCAGGCCGTATTGCTGAGCGTGTAGCACGGACAATGCATTGGCGGGGGCAGTGGTCTCGAAGCCGACGGCGAAGAAGGCCACTTCCTTATCCGGGTTGTCTTTGGCCAGCTGAACGGCTTCCATGGGAGAATAGAAAAAGCGCACGTCGGCGCCCTCGGCCTTCGCTTGCAGCAGGCTCTTTTCGGTGCCCGGCACGCGCAGCATGTCGCCGAAAGAGCAGAGGATCACATTTTCTGTAAAGGCCAGTTGCAACGCCTGGTCGATCACGCCGAGTGGCGTCACACAGACCGGGCATCCCGGGCCGTGCACCAGGCGTATCTTATCGGGAAGCATATTGATCAGCCCGTTCTTGACCAGGCTGTGGGTCTGTCCGCCGCAAAATTCCATCAGCGCCCAGGGCCGGGTGGTTACCTTTTCGATCTCTCGCAGGTACTTTTCCACCAGCTCCGGGTCACGATATTCCTTCAGATATTTCATGTTTGTTATAGTCTGATTTGGGGAGGTGGTTGATTAGTTGACTGGTTGATTGGGTTTATTCGTTTATTGAAGATGGGCGGTGCTACCGGAACTCAATCAACCCATTCAACCTATCAACCTATTAACCTATCACCCCATTCAACCTATCAACTCATTCAACCAACCCCCTCCGGCAGCAAGTCCTCCAGCCCTCCGTACTGTTCCAAATGGGCGAAGGTCTTCCTGGCCTCCTCCTCATTGACGAGGTTGATCGCCACCCCGGCATGAACGAGGACGTAGTCCCCTTCTTTAGCCTGCGGGATCATATCAAGATAGGCTTCTTTGACGATACTTCCAAAAACTACCTTGGCCCGGCGGATGATGCCGTCGGCCTGTTCGATGGATCTGATCTTTCCTGGTATAGCTAGGCACATGGTCTTAGTGTTGGTTGGTTAGATGGCTGTAAAGCTGTATTGTTATATTGTTTGATTGTTATATTGCTGGGGGGGGCGAGGCTATAGAGCTACCCAGCGACTTCACCCTGAACTTGCCGAAGGACAGCAATATAACAATCCAACAATAAACCTCTAAGCCAGGGCTTCTGCGCTCCGCTCCCTACACCCTCGCCTTGCCGATCTCCTTTTCCGACCTGTTCTTGAACAGCTCTACATTGCAGACGAGGCAGGCGTCGAACGAGCGGGTGACCAGCCCTACCTCAATGGGGTTTTCCAGGTCTTTGATCTCGGTATCTTTCAGGGCATTGGCCATTGGGGGGAGTTTACCCACGGCTTCTCCCGACTGCAGGTTGAGCATGGTGGGTTGTAGTATGGTGTAATTTCTGATCTTCCCGTTCTTCAGCTCCACATGGTGGGCCAGGGCGCCGCGGGGGGCTTCGGTAAGGCCCAGGCCCCATCCGTCCTGCTCCCGTACTTCCGACTGGCAGGGCGCGCCGAGCTCCAGCTGAGACAACCAGACCCTCATGAGGCTGGTCAGCAGACAGGCTTCGTGCATGCGCGCCCACACACGCGTGAAGACGGAAGCTCCTTTCTGTTCAAAGACACGGGCAAACAAATGAGGCCGCTTTCCATTCTGCTGTTGCAAGTGCTTATCCCGGATCAACATGCGGGCCAACGGGCCCACTTCCACGGGTTCCTCCCGGTAGCCCAGCCGGTGGGCTTCATCATTCTCTTTCAGGCTTTCCGACAACCATCCGGGGCTGAAGGGATGAAGCGTATTTCCATCGAAATAAGCTCCCGGAAACTGAACGGATTTCAAATAATTCTCAGGTGTAACTGCAAAAGGCCCAATTTTGTTGTAAAAAGCGCCATAAGAAAGCAGCCGGGGCTCCATCTTGCCAAGCTCATCCAGGCCAAACTCCAGGGCTATCCTGACGAAGAGGCCGAAATCGCTGTTGAAGTGTTCTTCTTTCTCTTCCAGCCAGCCCATCAGGCCGTCCCAGTCCCGGATCTCCATATAGCGCTCCAGGGAACAGCCCAGCCAAACCGGCTCCAGCCATTCGCGGCAGTACTGGTCGAGCAGGGCAAAGGCCCGGGTCAGTTCTTTGGCCTGAACGGAAGCGGCCACTCCGCCCGGAACGATAAAGTTGGAATGGGGCCATTGGCCGGCAAAAAGAGCATAAAGGGCTATGGGATGGGCGCCCGCCATGATCCCGGGGCGGAAGGAGGCCCCTTTAAAGGCGGTGAAACGGCGGCTGGCCTCTGCAAAGAGGGGTTTATCGGAAAAAGAGGGGGCGGCCAGGCCTGGAGCAAAGGTAGTATAAAACCAACGGCTGGTATTCTGAAGGATCTCGGCCGCCTGGGCTACCGAGCGTAGCACCAGCGCATTGGGCGGCAGTTCGGCGCCCCAGGCGTGCTCCAGGGCCATGGCGGCGGCCAGCTGATGGGAGCCTCCGCAAAAGCCGAAAATGCGGGATGGAACGGACAAGGCGGCACGGGCAGGCTGCCCGGTGAGGATGCCCTTATCCCCCTGATATACCGGGGAATAAAAAGTGGCTCGGGTGATGATGCCCTTTCGGTTGATGTACACCCTTGCCAACAGGTCCTTTTCAGCCTGGGCCGTGCCCGAGGCTGTCGCTTTTTCCATCGCTAACACTTCTTAAGTTTGTTTTGCATTAACCTGCCGGATTTCCAAATTGGCCCGGGCCGGCTATTCCGGCAGTGTTTATCGGAGGCTTGTTAAGTAGCTATCGTAGAGCTACCGGCAAAACCGCCTTCGACAAACGCCGCCGGGTTAGTCCGGCCAGGCTGAGCCCGGCGGATGGTATCGTTCTAATCATCGCACAACTGTGGAACCTGAAGTTCTTTCCAGTTGACTGTATTCCTTCCAGCCCATATCCGTGAAGTAGGGCTGAAGCACCGACCAGCAACAAGACCGGTAGGCGCCGAAATCGTCGGCATCCTCCCCCTCGATGAGCTGAAGGCTGTGCCAGCTGTCCATCACATGGCGCAGGTGGCGCGCCAGGCGCTGGGGGTTTTGCGAATTGGCCCTCCAGTCGACCACTCCCCTTGCCCGGTTGAGCTGCAGGAGCAACTCCAGCTGCATCCGCTGCCATTGCACATGTTCCTGATGCACGCTCTTCAATTCTTCCGAAGTGCGGATCAACTCCAGGGTGTCGAGGTAAAAAAATATATACTTCTTCTGCAGATTGTACGTAGACTGTAGGAAATAATCCAGGTTTTCAAATAAAGGCGCCAGGTTGATCTCAGACAACAACTGCCGCTGCTGCTCCAGAAGTTCCTGATAGATGCCTTCCAGGATCTGCGTTTTATGCGGAAAGTGATACGCCATATTTCCTACGCTCATCCCGGCTTGCTCGGCGATCTGCGCCAGGCGTACATTTACATAACCCTCCTCGTTGAACAACCGGAGGGCGGCGTCCAGTATTCGCTGCTTGGTGTTTCGGCTCATCGGAAATTTGATGTGGCGCGTTTAAAAATGCTTTTGGCCAGGGAGGAATGTTCGGGTGACGGGCGCTCGTCCGGTGGTTATTGTGTTGTTCGTTGTTTGTTGTTCGTGCCAGGGGGGAGCTGGGGCCGTTTGCAGAACAAGCAACAATCAACCGGCAACAAATAACGCCTAACCTCCTCAATGAGCGTTCTCCGGCTTCAGCGCGTATTTCTCCGGCTCCTTCTCAAAGGTGGCCTTACACCCATCGCAGCAAAAATAATAATTCATTCCTTCATATTCAAGAACATGCTTGGCAGTAGCCTTTTCCACCGGCACATTGCAAACCGGGTTGATGAAGATCTTGTCGTTCTCTTCTACTTCCGCCTCCTGTCCTCCAGTCATTTCAGGCGCCTCTTCACTGCGCATAAAGGAGATCACTTCCGCCAGGATACTAATGGCGACTTCCTCGGGCAACTTGGCGTTTATGTCGAGCCCGGCAGGGGTTTTTACCCGCTTGAGCTGCTCGAAAGTCAGGCCCCGCTGCCGCAACACCCGGAAGACGGCATTGGCCTTGGCCCGGCTGGCGACGAACGAAACGTAAGGCGCCTCCGACTCCAGGGCCTGCTGCAGGGCGCCTTCGTCGTTCTCGCCCTGGGTGCACACCACGATAAAGGTATTGGGCGTCAGCAGGGCCGGATCAACTGTAGAGGTATCCAGCACCTGGGCCGCATCAGGAAAGGCGTGCTGGCCCACTCCCCGGGCCGCCACCGTCACCGGATAGTCCATCGCCCGGCCGATGCGCGACAGGGCCATAGCCACATGCGATTTGCCCAGGATCAGCAGGTGAGGGCGCGGCAGGACGGGCTCGATGTATACCTCCACCGTGCCTCCGCTTTGGCAGGTCATATTGTAATCCACCACCCCCGGGCGGGGTTCACCGGGGCCTTCCGGGCTGATGCGCACCAGGCGCGGCTTTCCCTCCTTAAGAGCGGCCGAAGCCTCCTTGAGGACGATGCCGCGTGTGCAGCCCCCACCGATCCAGCCGGTCAGTGTCCCATCTTTTTCAATAATAGCCTTATCGCCCGGCTTGCCGGAAGACGGCAGCTGCCGGTTGACCACGAAGGCCATGGCAAAGGGTTCTTTATCGTTCGTAAGGCGCTGTGCCTTTTCCAGAAATTGATTGAACATAGTTGGATATATAATTCTTCGACAAAAAGACAGCTTCAAATCAGGACCAGATAATTTTCGAGCTCCAGCAAACTGTCCAGGTTGTGAGCCGAATTAAAAACGTCGATCTCCGGCAACGCGGCGCTCATCCCCTTGGCAATGGGCTCATAACCTTTCATGCCCTTCAGAGGGTTGAGCCAGATCAGCCGCCGGGTGCGCTGTTTGATCATGGCCAGTTGGCCAGCCAGCAATTCGGGTTCTCCCGTATCCAGGCCGTCACTCAGGACGATGACGGTAGAACTGCCCGAGAGCACCTGCTTGGCGTATTGTTCGTTGAATTGCCGGAAGCACTCCCCGATCTTGGTTCCGCTCGACCAGTTGTGGGCCCGGGCGGTGAGCAATGACAGGGTGTGCCCCAGGTCTCTGGCATCGAGGTAATCGGTGATGCGCACCAGGTTCGTACTGAAGAGGAACGCCTCCACCTGCTCGAAGTGGGCGCGCAACGCCCAGATGAACCGCAGGAGGAAAAAGCTGTACTTGTCCATCGAACCGCTCACATCCAGCAGGATGGCCAGCCGCTGCCGGCGGGGGATGCGCTTCTTCCGGCGCAGGTCAAGGGGGTCTCCTCCGTAGCCAATGCTGGCGCGGATGGTCTGCCGCAGGTCGATCCGCCCCTGGTTGGCGGAGGCTTTCAGCCTGCGTTTCAGGCGCAGGCTCATCTGCTTCCACAGCTGCAGGGCCAGCTCTTCGAGCAGCTCGCTGTCCATCTCGCTGACCTTGGAAAAATCGGTCTGCCGCAGGCGTTCCATCTTGTTGGCGCCCGATACGTTTTTCCCCTCGTCCTTCCCCTCCTCCTTACTTTCGTCCTGGCCCATCCACACCAGCGACCCCGGCGATTTGCGCTGTATGTTCGACTGGTTCTTGTACGTCATCCGGCTCTTGATGGCGCCCTTTCGCTTGCCCCAGAAGCGTTCGAAGAAAAGCTCAAAACGCTCAGCTTCCTCCTTGTTGGTGCAGAAAATGGACTTCAGTGCATATTTGAAAGTGTCCTGATTGTCCAGCGTCCCGTAGCCGGCAGCCATGAGGGCTTCCTGCGTCTCCTGCACGCCCACAGTCCAGCCTTCCTGCCGCGCCAGGTGCGCAAAGCCGATGACAGCCTCGGTGAGGCTGTTGTAGGAAGATGCATGTGGACGTTCCGGCATGTTATTGTTTATTGTCGGTTGCCGATTGGCAACAATCAACCAATCAACTAATCAACCAAAATCCCCTCCCCCTTCACCCGCTCAATATCCCTGGCCGACTTCAGCAGACAGCCCAGGCTTTTGGCAATAGCCTCTTCGCTAAGGCTCTTGTATCCCAGCGCCTGCAGGCCCTGGGCCCAGTCCAGCGTCTCGGCGATGCCGGGCGTCTTTTCCAGTTTCTGCTGCCGTATAGCCTGCACGGCGCGGACTACCCGCTCCAGTAATTGCTCCTCGATATCCGGAAGGTGCTTTTGCACGATGCGCTTCTCCTTCTCCTCGTCCGGGAAGTTCACCCAGTGGTAGAGGCAGCGGCGCTTGAGGGCGTCGCTCAGCTCCCGCGTCCGGTTAGAGGTCAGGATAACGAAGGGGCGGTGTGTGGCCTTGATGGTGCCCATCTCCGGAATGCTGATCTGAAAGGCGGACAACAGCTCCAGCAGGAACGCCTCAAACTCCTCATCTGCCCGGTCGATCTCGTCGATCAGGAGGACGGGCGCGCGCTCCGGGTGGGTGATGGACTGAAGCAGGGGGCGCCTCAGCAGAAATTCTTCGCCGAAAATGTGCGCCTCCTTCTCCGCTTCCGTCCTGTCACTCGATTCCTGGATCTTAATGGAAAGTAGTTGTTTCTGATAGTTCCACTCGTAAACGGCGGAATTCACATCCAGCCCTTCGTAACACTGCAGGCGGATGACGTCTGTGTTCAGGTAAGAGGCCAGTACGTTGGCCACCTCCGTCTTGCCCACTCCCGGATGCCCCTCCAGCAGCAGGGGCTTGCCGAGGCGAAGCATGAGGAAAAGGATGGTGGCCAACTCCTCGTCAGCGACGTATCCCAGGCGCCCGAAGCCCTGGGTGATCGTTTCTGTATCTTTGATCAGTTCTTTCACAGATACCTGTTTTGATTTTTGACTTGTGATTTTTGACTTGTGATTTTTGATTTGCCCCGGTGCGGGCTGCCCCAGGGTAAGTCGCACATCAAACATCAAACATCAAACATCAAAAATTTCAGGCCCTCCGGCCTCTTATTTCTTTCCGAACATGCCCTTGATCATCGAACCGGCGCTCAGCGTATTGTCCACTTCTTCCCCGGCCAGCTTGGCCCGGAAGTTCTTGACGAACTGGTCGAATACCGAGCCGGATACGTCGTTGATGAGGCGGGAACCGAACTGCGCCAGCATGCCGGTGATGGTCACCTCCATGGTGCAGGTCACGTCGGTCTTGCCATCCTGATCCACCAGCACGCCGTTCATCAGCATATCGGCGCTGCCCTTGCCTTTGGAGTCCAGGCCCTTGCCCAACAGCTGCATTTTGTAGTTCTCTTTATCCCTTTCCTGGAAGGTGATCTGGCCGTTGTAGGAGGCTTTTACCGGACCGAACTTCAGGGTCACTTCTCCCTTGTAGTTATCTTCATCGATGGTGTCGGTCAGGCTGGCGCCCGGCACGCAGGTCACGATCCTGGCCGGGTCGCTCAGGTATTCCCAGACCTTGTCGATGGGCTCGTCTACCTGAAAGTTCTTTTCTATTGTGGTCTTCATTTTTTAAAGGTTTATGGAGGCAGCCCCGGAGATGGAAAGTTGTCCCTCCAACTTCCGAGGCTGCCGGTTATTCACTAATTCACTAATTCAATTCACCCCCTTCTCCCTCAACGCCTTCCACACCTTATACGGCGTGATCGGAATGTCGAGGTGGGTAATGCCGTAGGGCGACAATGCGTCCAC
>CAYQKY010000198.1:0-14367 GCA_964418125.1 uncultured Phaeodactylibacter sp. | reverse complement strand
TGGGCTCGTCGAGCAGCAGCAGGTCGGGGTTGTTGAACAGGGCCTGCGCCAGGAGGACCTTCACCTTGTCCGGGCCGCTCAGCTCTTTCATCTGCTTGTAGTGCAGCTCTTCCTTTACGCCCATATTGCTGAGCAGCTCGGCGGCGTCGCTCTCGGCGGTCCATCCGCCCATTTCGCCGTATTTGTTCTCCAGCTCGGCGGCGCGCATGCCGTCGGCCTCGGTGGCGTCGGGGTCCATATAGATGGCGTTCTTTTCCACCATGATGTCGTAGAGCTCGCGGTGGCCCATCATGACAGTATTCAACACTTCCTCCTGTTCGAATTCGAAGTGGTTCTGCTTGAGCACCGCCATGCGGTTGCCGGGCTCGAGGCTCACGCTGCCCCGCATGGCCGGGATCTCCCCGGAAAGGATCTTCAGGAAGGTGGTCTTGCCGGCCCCGTTGGCGCCGATGACGCCGTAGCAGTTGCCGCGGGTGAATTTGAGGCCTACCTCGTCGAAGAGAACGCGCTTACCGTACTGAAGGCCTAGGCCCTGGACTGTCAACATAGAATAAGTTTTTTCGGCTGGACAAAGTCGGAATGCGGAAGTCGGAAGTCGGAATGGCTTAGGGCAATCCGCAACCTTTTGGCTATCAATAGCCTCCCACCTCAGACGGGCAGCCGTTTTTTGAATAAGCGCGCAAAGGTAAGGGGATTTGGGGAGGAATGCCGGGAAATCGCGGATTTTACAGAAACTTAACATTTAAAAGTGCGCCAAAGCCGCCCTTCTCCGATGAGGGATACCTCGAAGAGGTGGATGCCGGACAGGTTGTAGTTTTTTATGGATTTCATAAACCAGAGGCCGGATCAGGCTGCCTCCTTCAGCGAAAACTCCTCTTTCAGCAGGCCTTTCAAACTAATGTCTTCATCCACATCCGGCCAGTGAACACCTATTCCGTCGCTGATGAGCTGTAGGTTTTGGAGTTGCTCCCGGCTTGCCGATTGCAGCCGTGCCGATGAGCTGATCTTCCGGCGTAAAACCTTTTTGTTGTTCAGCACCACCAGCATCAGGTCAAGCTCAGGGTAGCAGTGCGCCCCAACTATACGCAGGCCCTGTTCAAAGATAATCTGTTCTAATGTATCGTAGCGGTTATTTGAAGAAGTCATACCATTTTTCTTTTAGATAATCTGCGTTCTCCTCGGTTATTTTAGTGATCTCTCGTTTTTCACTGGCTTTGTATTTATAAAAATACTGGGGTTCCACATTTGGTTCCAACCATATCTTGGCATAACCCTCACCTCTGGATACATGTACATGAGGAGGTTCGTCCCGGTCGGATGCATAGAAGTGGAACCGATAGCCATTGACAGTCAATACTGTTGGCATAACACTGCAATTTAATGGATTTTTATTTTATACGCTACCGCTCCGTTTCTATCTTTTCTCAAAGCCCAATGGGAGAATCTTTTTCAGAAATAAACATTCTGGCCGAATCTGGCTCGGATAAGCTATATACAACAAATATAAGTTTTTTTTGTTTGAACTATTTTGTTTTTATCACTTTTTGTTACACCATTCTAATCTTGGTTTCTATTGGACTTTGGACGAACCAAAGTTTAAGTCGGAAATGCGAAGCCGGAAGTCGGAACCGGGCTCTACATGAGCGCCAAACGCCCGTTTTCCGACTTCCGTTTTCCGACTTCCCACTTAAAACCAGGCATCAAAGGGCATTTCACAGAACGTCCAAAGTCCAAGTTTCTAGAACCCTCCGGTATAATTCCCCACCAACCCAAAGTAGAGCATCATTGCAAAAAAGGATGCCTTGCCCAATAAAGCAAACAGGATCAAAAAAAGCGCCTGGCCGATAACCCTTTTCCATTTTTGTTGTCTTACAGCCTTCACCAGGCTGGCCATTACCCATATAAAAGCCAGGAGGGAAAAAACGAATATTGTTACTGCGGCACCCCGGGCTATCCCCAGAGGAAGAAAATTCTTTCCTGAAATATTATACACCAGCAAGAGCAACAATATCAGGGAAACCGAATAAAGGAGGATAAACACAATTGGCCTCATGGCTCTTGTTTGAGGCTTTAAATATGCCCTCTTTTATGGAAATTCTGAAATGTTTGCGGAAACAATGTTTTCAACTGCTCTTTGGTGCAATGAACGAGATCGTTTCTCATCTCTTCAAGCCGGATGCCTTCTTTTAAACGTTCATACTTTTCCTCAGGAATATACTCCCTCAAATGAAGCAGCCCGGAAGCAGTAAAAGAGCTTTGCATCCTCCCATATTTATCCGGATCACGCTTGAATAAGCGGAACACCCTTTCGTTTCTGATCACATGATAGAACAACAGGTCCAAAAGGACATCCTCCGCCATTTCGTCCTCCCGGTGCAACAGAATTCCAAAGATCAGGTAGTTATTTCCCTTAGCTGCCTCTTTAATATTGGAGAGGGCCTGTTCCCAGAACGTTTCATCGAGTGCTGCCGGCTCGTTATTGTCAATACCGAATTTGGAGGAAATCAGGCTCCAGCATTTGTCCCTGTATTCCTTACTCAATTTCAAAAATTTAAATTTTTCTGAACCTTATTTTTCTTCAATTTCCACCAGGCTACCACCAGATACTGAGGCCTTCCGGCAAAACGAGGCCCGATCTCCGCCGGAATGGCAGATCGTCCATACAGCGCCTTCCGGTAAAGTTAATGCTTTCCGGGCAAGGGTATCTCCCGCCTGTATCATAAAGTATCCTGGTGAGATATCGTCCAGGCACAATTCAAAAGCGCCTTTGGATTCCCGGTTCCGGACGATGATATAGCTCAAGCCCGGATGCTCCTCGTTGCGGATGCTTACTGTTTGAAACCATTTATTGGTATCTGTTACCAGGCAATTGTTCTGGATGTTGAAGGTTGGGGTGGATAGGGTACAGCCAAGTGTGATGGATCCCAGGAAAAGCATTAAAAAAGTACCAGGGGCCATTAGTGATCTCCATTTAAACATAAGGGGTAGTTTTTGGGTGGATGTATCTTTTTATTCCCAGCGTTGTACTTTACCTATACAAACCGGAATCATTCCTCGCCCCCCTATGGCCTCACCCCCTTCCCCACCAGCCGCCAGCCTTCTCCTTCTACCTGGTAGAAGAGCAGGCCGCTGGCCGGAACGGCAGGCTCCGCCACATTCGTCCGGGTATTATAGGTGCGCAGCAGGCGGCCGGCGGCATCGTACACCGATACCCGCACCGGGCGGCTTTCGGCGGCGCGCACGACAAACTCGCTGCCCAGGAACCGGAATTCCACATCGGCCGGGGCAGCCGGCGGGGCTGTTGCCGACAGGCCGGCAATGCCGGTTTCTATAGAATAGAGCTCCCGCCCGACCGCTCCGTCCACCGCACTGGCGAAGTAGAGGCGGCCGTTCTGAACGCCCACCGGCTGCACGCTCTTGTAGCCTCCGGTGTTGTCCGGGTAGGCATAGATGCTTTGGACGGATGAAGTTTCCGTGTCGACGTAATAGATCTCGGCATCAAAGCCGTTCTGGATGCCCGCGGCGAAGAAGACGTATTTATCGAAGGCGATCATATTGGACAGGAAGGGCTGGCTGGATGTCGTCAAAAGGCCGGTGGTAGAGGCGCCGGTACCCCCGGTAATGGCGACGAATTCACTGAAGCTGCCCGGATGATCGGCGTGGAACACCGTTTTTCCGCCCGCCACAGCGTGTTCTATGGGGGCGGAGCCCAAAAGGCCGGGGTCCACGCCGGCTACCAGCGGAGCAGCCTCCAGGGGGTCGGCAGTAAGGGCGTAGAAGGTGTTGGTGTTGTCGATGAAACCGATGCGCCGCTGGTTGTCGAGGTTGAGAAAGCGGTCGCATTTGCCGATGGGCATTTCGACGATGGTGTCCTGCGCCGCATTATAGGCAAAGGTGGCGTTCAGCTCGGGCTGGCTGAAGCTGCCCTGACGGGCGAATACCAGCCCCCCGGCCACCTCGCCCAGGCCGTAGGCACGGGCAGTAAAGGAAGACTCCAGATCCTGCCCCAGTTTTACCAGGGCGCCATTGTAGGCGTACAGTTCCAGCGTGGTGCTGTTGGCCTTGCGCAGGAAGGCGATGCCGTCGCCGTAGGTGGCGTAGTTGGCGGAGCCTTTGCCGTCTGTTTCCTCAAAATTCACATTGCCCAGCACCTCCTCTACTTCCGAGCCGTCGGGGCTTCGGTAGAGCGTGCCGCCGTAGGTGAAAAACAGGCCGTGGGCCGCCGTGGCCGTTAAGCCCATGGCACGCGCCCCAGGGAAACCGTTGAGAGGGATGGCCAGGACGGTGCCCTCCTCCGTGCCATCGGTAGACCAGATGGAGCTGCCGTTCTGGCCGTCATCGGCCACGAAATAGAGGCGGCCGTTGAAGAGGACAAAATCTTCGGGTTCGGAATCCGCCGTCCCCGGGTTGATATCCTTGAGCAGGCGCATCTCTCCGTCTTCCAGCACGGCCGGCTCCTCGCCGGCATCGGCGCTGATGGCCGGAAAGATCATCAGATCGCCCAGGTAGTGGGCCTGAAAATTGAATTCGTCCATCCCGTCGGCGGCGCCGGGGTCGAAATCGGAAACCAGTACCGGCTGTGCGGTAAGTGCAATGGTGAGGGCCAGCAGAAAAGCAGTTAGTGCAGGTTTTTTCATCGTCCGGTTATTTTTTGTGTTATCAGAGAAAATAAAAAGACGTGCATTCCCAGAATTCTCTGACAGGGCGGCCGCAGGGAGAAATGGCCGCGCCAATAAACAGATAAGAGGACAGTTTTGAGAAAGCACGCTTTGCTGGGGTAAATATAGAAAAAGAAGTCAATTTTCCATATTACTGCCGCCCGTCCTCCATCACGTGCTCCAGCTGGTAAGCGGCGCTGATCAGCGCCAGGTGGGTGAAGGCCTGCGGGAAGTTGCCCAACTGCTCGCCGTTGAGGGCGATCATCTCGGAGAACAGGCCCAGGTGGTTGGCGTACCCCAGCATCTTCTCGAAGTAGAGGCGGGCCTTGTCGGCCTGCCCGGCTTTGGCCAGGTTCTCGATGTACCAGAAAGAACACATGGAGAAGGTCTCCTCCGGGCCTTCCAGTCCGTCCTCCGCTCCGTTCTCGGTCCGGTAGCGGTACACCAGCGTATCGGTGGCCAGCTCCCTCTCGATGGCTTTCAGGGTCAGCTGCCAGCGCTTTTCGTAGGGGCTCAGCAGGCGCACCAGCGGGATGAGCAGGGCGGAGGCGTCGAGGGCGTCGGCGCCCCGGTATTGCACGAAGGCCTGCTTGTCCTCATTCCAGTAGTTGTAATAAATGTCTTCGTAGATATCGTCCCGGCTCTGCCGCCACCGCTCCAGGGGGGCGGGAAAGGAACGGGCCTCGGCGATGCGGATGCCGCGGTCGATGGCCACCCAACTCATCAGTTTGGAGTGAAGGAACTCTTTGGTTTCGCTGCGCACCTCCCAGATGCCGTGGCCTTTGCGTTTCCAGTTCTCACAAACGAAATCGACGATCTCGCGCACTTCCACCCAGAATTCGTAGGTGATGGAATCGTTGTGGCGGTTGTACAGGTAAATGGTGTCGATCAGCTCGCCGTAGACGTCCAGCTGGAATTGCCTGGAAGCGGCGTTGCCTACCCGTACCGGCTGGCTGCCCCGGTATCCCTCCAGGTGATCGAGGGTATGCTCATCGATATCCGAGCTGCCGTCCACCGCGTACATCAGCTGTATTTTGGCGGCGTTTTCCAGGCCCTGGCAGCGCTCTTTGATCCACTGTATGAAGGCGCCGGCCTCCTCGCGGAACCCCATACGCACGAAGGCGTACATGGAAAAGGCCCCGTCCCGTATCCAGGTGTAGCGGTAGTCCCAGTTGCGGACGCCGCCGATGGCCTCCGGCAGGCCGAAGGTGGCCGCCGCCACAGTGGAGCCGTGGCGGTAAGAGGTCAGCAGTTTCAGGGTGATGAGCGAACGGTGGACGATCTCTTCCCAGCGCCCGCTGTACCGGGCCTGATCGATCCAGGTTTCCCAGAAATTGATGGTATTTTCGAAGGCAGTGTTGCAGTAATAGTACAGGTCGCGTTCCGGCTCCGGATCGTCCGGGTTGACGGCTTCCAGGACGAAAGAGATGCACTGGCCTTCCTCCAGGGTAAAATTGGCCTCGATGGCTCCATCGTTAACTTTGAGCTCCGCATCGCTGCGCAGGCGCACCTGAAAGCCGTGTTCTTTGCTGGCCATGAGCACCGACTTGGGGCCCTCCTGCTCAAAAGAAGGCGTAGAACGGGCATAGTCGAAACGCGGCTTACAAACGGCCCTGAAATCCAGCTTCCCCTTGATGCACCGGAGCATGCGCACGACCGAACATTTTTCCTCCTCCTCCTTGACCGGCATGAAGTCGGTCAGCTCCGCCATCCCGGCCTCGGACAGGTAACGGGTGAGCAGCACCGCCGTATCCGGAAGGTACAGTTGCTTGAGGCGCACTTCGCTATCGGTATGTTCAATACGGAAACTGCCCCCCTTTTCCCGGTCGAGCAGGGCGGCGAAGATGGTAGGCGAGTCAAAACGGGTAAAGGGCATAAAATCAATGGAACCGTCAATGGAGACCAGAGCGGTGGTGTGCAAATTACCGATCAGCCCGTAATCGGAAATGAGCGGGTAGTCCTGGCTGGGCATAGTTGTTTTGGCTTGATTCTTCCTTTGAACAGGAAAAAAGGGGGATTTGCTCAAAACAAGCCCTAAAAGTCCATCCGCTGCTTCCCGATGTTGATGCGTACGCCCCCGCCGAAGTACTGCGTGGAATCGTCCAGCTTATCGTCCTCGCTGTCCTTTTTGCGGTAGAAGTAATGCAGGTCGATGAAGACATTGTGGGCCAGCCCGTAGGTGACGTCCAGCCCCAGCAAACTGGTGGTGGCGGCGATGCCCTGCCCGATCTCATTATCATACGACTGCTCTCGGGTATTGTGGGATTTGAGCAGGTCGCCGCCCCAGTTCTCGCCCGGGCCGTCTTCGCCAAACTCGGCGCGGATGAAGCGCCCTTCCAGCCACACCTTCTTAAAGGGGTGGTAACGGGCGATGAAGAGGGCTTCCCGGAAGTTGGCGCCCAGAGGATGGGCCAGCGGCTGGTTGTAGTGGGTGTAACTGGACAGGCTGTCGCGGTGGAAGTAGGTGTAAGGCCGCGCCTGGTTGAACTCCGCCTGCAGGTCGAAGTGGTCCAGGCCGAAGGCGTTGATGTACTTCAGGCCCGCCTGCATGCCGTATTTATTACCCCACCAGCCGCGGCGTTCGATGAAGATCTCGTTGAACTTGAATTCGTCGAGCATCAGCTGGCCGTAAAGCTGGAATCGGTTCAGGAAGTTCCACTTGGCGTCAAAGCCGATGAGTACGTTGTCGGGGCTGCCCAGGCCCTGCTCTGCGGTGCGGTAAAGGATCACCGGGTTGAGGTACTGGAATTCGAAGCCGCCGTCCGCGCGGCCGAAGACGACGCTCTCGAAAACGCCGAAGCTCAGGTTGGGCGTGGCCTGGAAGCTGAGGTAGTGGGCCGCCATGTATTTGCGGGGCAGGAGCTGGTTGGCGGCAGGGGGCTCTGCGGCCAGCTCCAGAAAGAGATTCTGATAGTGCAGTTTCCACACCCGCCAGTTGGCCTTCAGGTAAAGGTAGTTGTTGGAAAAGTCGGACAGCAGCACAGAGCGGTAGCCGTTGCCGATGAAGTTGCGGCCGTAGCCGAACTGCAGCCCCACGTGCCGGGTGAGGTTAAAGCCCAGGTAGCCCTGGCCGTTGAGGAAGTCGTAGCCGTTGGTAATGTCGAAGACCTGGCTCTCGTATTCCTTGTAGAGCCCCGCCCCCGGTATGGCGCCGTCATGGCGGATCCGGCGGTTGACGTAATCCGGAAAGCGGGCCTGCGTCTCCAGAATGTTGAAATAGAGGTAGATGCGGTCGTCGATGCCGGAGCGCAACTCCACCCCTCTCAGGTTGTTGAAGATCAGCTCGTCATCGTCCCGGGCTTTGGCCAGCTTGAAATCCAGCACGGGGTTTACCCGGATGTGGAAAAACTTTTCGTTCACCTCGACCATATTGGCGGGGGTGGGATACAGGAAGCCCAGGTAAGGCTTTTCCCGCATGGTGTAACGAGGGTTCTCCATGCTTGCCTCCACCTGGGTGATGATGGTGTCGGAGTAGATGCTTTCCCGCGGGCCGGCAATGCGGGTCGGAAAGCGGGAAGTGACGAGCCACTCGTTGTTGTCCCGGAAGATGTAGTACAGGTCGCGCCGGTCCTTGATCGTCAGCGGGATGAGGGCGGTGTCTATGCCCAGGGCATAGGCCGCCACATCGCTGCGCAGGTAGTATTTCAGGGAAGAGTGATAGGGCGTGGGGCGCCCCGTCTTGATCTCCAGCCGGTCCAGGATGTGGTAGGCGGGGTTGCCCAGGGGCAGGCCGCTGCCCTGGCCGGCCAGGGTGGCGGGAAACAGGGCAACCAGCAGGCAAAAAAGCAGGAAGCTGCGAAAGGCATCGGTATTGGTATATGGCATATCAGTTGTTTTGTCACGCACCGGATGAATCCGGCGCGTCCGGAGCGAACGCGGCAAAAATACAATTCAGAAGCTGTTTGAATTTGGTTTCGGGAATTTATTATGAGTTGTTTTTTCGCCAACCAAGGCGCCGAAACCGGAGTTTAGCGCTAAATAGCCTGCCCCGCAGTATTGCGGGGAGGGTTTGGGCAACGCAGAGTGGCGGGAAAACAGCCATAAGAAAACCTGAGAGCCTGCCCTGTACACAAAGTGTCGGGGATCAAATTCAAACAGCTTCTCAAAACTGATAATGCGCCATCAGGGCCATATAGTAATTACGCAGGAACTCGATGCGGTCTACGGAAGCCCCGCCAAAAATACTGCCGCCGGACGGTTCGCCCTTAGGCCTGGGGTTGTCATAGAACTGTGTCAGGGCAAAGCCAAAGCGGAATTTAAAATGCAGGTGGCGAGAGGCCTTATACCCGTAACTGCCCAGCAGGGTAAGTTCATTCTTATTGAATTCCGGTTCCAGCTCGCGGAAGACAAAGCCGTCGGCAGGTATTTCCGGTTCCACCACTTCCGAACGGATGATCCGGCCAAAGGAAAAACCTGCCTCAAAAAAGGAGGAAGGCCCCTCGGGCTTACCGCGATACCGGATGAGAATTGGCACCTCCATGTAGCGGAGGTTGATCTCCCGGTCTTTATCTTCCAGGGGGTTGTTATTGTCACTTTCAATCCTGCTGCCCCTTCCGGCGTAAAGGAATTCCACGCCCAGTTCCACATGCTCGCTGAAAATGGCGGCGCCGGAAACGCCGAATTGCAGGTTGGCCTTGTTAAAACCGGAGTAACGGTCGCCGTCTACCTGAGAGAGGTTGCCCCCCAGCAGCAGGCCCGCCTTGAATCGCTGCTGGTAGCGGCGGCGGCGATACCCCTGGGCATCCACCGGCTGGGGGAGGACAAAAAGAAGGATAAAGGCCATCCAGAGGATGTTGTAAAAGATCTTCATAGCCGGGTTTTTATTGTGAGGGTGTAATTGGATGATAACCCTTACAAAGTACGACTTTCCCGAAGAATCGACACCTGCCCGGCAGAAATTCAGCTTGTTTTTCGGGTGGAAGACATTTGGGAGGCATTCGTGCATTCGTGCATTCGTGTATTCGGCGGCTTGGACCGGCTAATGCACAAATGCACCAAAACACCTATACACCTTTCAGTATCCCCTCCAGGCCTGCCGGAGAATAGTTGACGGACTTCAGTGTCTTGTTGTCCGAACGGCGGTAGACGAGCCAGTGGCCGTCGGCCTCGGTGATGTAGCAGTCGACGCCCCTTTTTTCCTGGTAATACTTAGCGGTGGCTTCGGCTTCCTCGCGGGAAGCGCAGGCCTTGCTCATATTGGAGCGCTGGACCTCGTCGAAGAGGGCTTTGAACTTTTCGCCCAGCCCGAATTCGAGGATGGCCCCGGCGAGTACGTACTGCAGGTCGCACAGGGCATCGGCCACCTCGACGATGTCGCGGTCCTCTATGGCTTTCTCCAGTTCCCGGAGTTCTTCGGCCAGCAGGGCCACGCGCAGCCGGCAGCGTTGTTCGGAAGGGATAAGCGGGCGGGGTTCGATGGGGTGCCGGAAGGTGCGGTGGAACTCCGCCACCTGGTTGAGGGCGTCCAGTTTTTCCATAGTACCATTTTTTTTTGGATGGGCAAAGGTAGAGATAGTCTTTATAAATAGCAGCTTTGCGTTGAGCATTTCTCAGAATTTACAACTACTTTTGCACCGCTCCGCCACCGGAAAGCCGGGAAAGAGCTCTTAAGAACGTGTTTAAAATTAATCCTTTCGCTAATATGAGCGCCTCTCTTCGCCGCGCGAGGCTTTGAGATCCATCTCATATTAGCTGAAAAACTAAATTTAAACACGTTCTAAGTTCATTAATTTACGCCAGACTTAAAAATACAGGCAAATTGGCAGTTACCAACCGATACTTTGATCTCATTGACCAGACCTTCTACTTCCCTCAGGAAGGCTTCGACATTGAAGATGGGTACCTGGTTTTTAACGGTGTGCCCCTTATGTACCTGATCCGTAAATACGGCACGCCTCTGAAGCTGACTTACCTTCCCAAGATCGGCTCCCAGGTCAAAAAGGCCCGCAACATGTTTACCCGGGCCATGAAATCCATCGGGTACAAGGGGAAATACTATTATTGCTACTGCACCAAAAGCTGTCACTTCAGTTACGTGATCAACGAAGTACTGCGGCACAACGTACACCTGGAGACTTCCTCCGCCTTTGACATCGACCTCATCCTCCGCCTCCACAAAAAGGGGAAGCTGACGGAAGAGACGGTCATTGTCTGCAACGGCTTTAAAACGCCCGATTACCTGGAGAAGATCGCCGCCCTGATCAACAGCGGTTTCGAGAATGTGATTCCCGTGCTGGACAACATGGGCGAGCTGGACTACTACGAACAGCACGTCAAGGACAAGTGCAAGATCGGCATCCGGGTGGCCACCGAGGAAGAGCCCAATTTCGAGTTCTATACCTCGCGCCTCGGCATCCGCAATGCCGATGTGGTGCCCTTCTTCAAAGAGCGGATCAAGGGCAACCCCAAGTTCCAGCTCAAAATGCTCCACTTCTTCGTGGATACGGGCATCAAGGATACGCTGTACTACTGGGGAGAGCTAAAAAAGGCCATCAAGCTTTACGGCGAGCTCAAACGCCACAGCAAAGACCTCAAAGCCTTCAACATCGGAGGCGGCATGCCCATCCGCAATTCGCTGGGCTTCGAGTTCGACTATAAATATATGGTGAAGGAGATCGTCAGCCTGATCCTGCAGGCCTGCGAAGAGGAGGAGATCCCGGAGCCCGACATTTTTACCGAGTTCGGCAAGTACACCGTCGGCGAAAGCGGCGCCACCATCTTTTCGGTGCTGGGCCAGAAGCTGCAGAACGACGCCGAGTTGTGGTATATGATCGACAACTCCCTGATGACCACGCTACCCGACACCTGGGGCATTGGCGAGCGCTTCATCCTCCTGCCGGTCAACAAGTGGTACAACGAATACCGAAGGGCCAACATCGGAGGGCTGAGCTGTGATAATTCCGATTATTACAATTCGGAGGTACACGAGAGCCAGGTATACCTCCCGGCTTACAGCCCCAGCGACCCCGAACCGCTCTACCTGGGATTTTTCCATACCGGCGCCTATCAGGACGCCATCAGCGGTTACGGCGGGATCAAACACTGCCTGATCCCTTCGCCCAAACACGTGATCATCTACAAAAATGCTCAGGGCAACATCGTGGATAAGCTCTACCAGCCGGAACAGACGGCGGAAGAAATGATGAAGATACTGGGATATTAAGAGGAGGTGTTTGAAGTTCAAGGTTCGGAGTTCAGCGCCCTGAGGACGTTGAACATGGAACCTCGAACGGTGAACATTTGAATGGTTAACTGGCGGAGGCAACCACGGAGAGCACTTCGCGCAACTCTTCGATGGTGGGCGTATGCCCGTTCTCGAAGAGAACCTGCCCATCGAACAGGATGGCGGGGATGGAGCCGACTTTGTACCGCAGGATGTCATCCACCTCGGTCACCTGCTCCACTTCAGCGGATACGCCAACACTCTCCAGGGCCGAGCGCAGGTTGCTGCTCAGTTTGCGGTGCTGGCTGTTGCCCAGTCCTAGTACTTGTATCCTGATCATGGTTATTTGGTTTATACATTGACGCAAAGTGCGCCTTTTTGGGGTAAGAAATAAATGATATTTATCAGAGAAGGCTCTGAGTTTTATCAATCAAGGGTTATTTTACAGCTGTTTTATGATGAAACCGTCTGCTGAGATGATCGATCTGCTGGAAAAAGGGTTTGATTTCGAAAGTTTTCTCAACACACACATCAATGGCATCCTGGTGGTCAGAGATGACGGGCAGATCTTGTCTGCCGACAACCACGCCTCCTCCCTGTTGGGGTACGCTCCCGGCCAGATGGAAGGGCAGCCGCTGAGCAAAGCCTTCCCCACCCTGCACCTGCCCGGCCCGGGGCAGGAAGACACCGAACAGGGCCAAACCGTTGCCGTCCGCAGAAATGAAGAAGAATTTATCGTATCCTACACCATCCGGCAGGGCAAAAAACAGGAGGGGTACTGCAATTACTTCCTGATGCTGCATCAGGAATCCTCTATCGCACAAAGCCTGGAACTGTACGCCCACATGTTCGAATGGATGCCGGTGGGCATCCTCGTTTACAGCCTGGCCCAGCAAAAACCCATAACCTGCAACCGGGAACTGCTCCGCCTCTTCGGGGCGGAATCCGAAGAGGAATTCCTCCATTCCGGGCCCTTCTCCCTGAGCCCCCAGACACCACAGACATTTGAGAAACTGGAGGAAAAACTGTCCGGGCTGCCCCGGGAAAAACGAAGTACATTCATTATCGAAGTGGCCAGGCAGAGCGGCTCCTCCCTTTCGCTGCAGGTGACGACGACCCTCATCCCCGCCCTCAATGAATCACTCATCCTTCTCCTGTTCCAGGATGTGACCGAGCAGGAAAAGGCCAACCAGAGATTGCTGCAAAGCCAGAAGACCCTGGAAGCGGTGATCAATACCGCCGTGGACGGCATCATCCTCATCAATGAGCAGGGCATCATGCAGATGGCCAACCAGGCCGCTTCCGAGCTGTTCGGATACGCCAAAGAAGAGATGAAAGGGCAGAACGTCAATATGCTGATGCCCTCGCCCCACGCCGAACAGCATGATGGCTATATTTCCAATTACCTGTCTACCGGAATCGGCAAGATCATCGGCACCGGCAGGGAGGTCGAAGGACTGCGCAAAGACGGCAGCCGCTTCCCCTTCAAGCTGGGCGTCAGCCGGGTAGAACTCGAGGGCAAGGTGCTCTTCGCCGGCGTGATCCATGACCTGACCGAACAGAAACGGGCCGAAACCCGCATCCTCCACCTCAATAAAGAACTGGAGCAAAAAGTAGAAGAGCGCACCGAAAAGCTGACCGAGGTGGTCAACAAACTTCTCCAGTCCAACATCAAACTCGAACGGGAGATCAAAGAACGCAAGGCCGCCGAGGCCGCCCTGCGCCAGAACCAGGAAGAACTGCGCCGGTCCCTGGAAAAAGAAAAGGAACTCAGCGAGCTGAAGTCCCGCTTCGTTTCCATGGCCTCCCATGAATTCCGCACTCCTCTGACCACCATTGCTTCCTCTTCCGAACTGCTGAGCCTGTACACCAAGAGCGAACAGCAGGAAAAACGCGACAAGCACCTGCGCCGCATCAAATCGGCCGTGACCAACCTCACGGGTATTCTCGGCGACTTCCTCTCGCTCAGCAAGCTGGAAGAAGGCAAGATACAGATCAACCCCGTCCATTTCACCCTCGAAGAGCTGGGGGAGGAGGTAGTCGAAGAAATGCACAGCCTGCTCAAACCGGGCCAGAAAATAAAGGCCGATTTTCCGGACGGCCAGCCGGAAGTATTCCTCGATAAAAAGATCCTCAAGAACATCTTCATCAACCTGCTGTCTAACGCCATAAAATACTCCGGCGAAGGAAGCACCGTATATTTCGGCCTGGAACAGAAAGGCCGGCACATCAAAGCGGCCATACGGGATGAGGGCATCGGCATCCCCGAAGAAGACCAGAAACACCTCTTCACCCGCTTCTTCCGCGCCGCCAACTCCGTCAATATCCAGGGCACCGGCCTGGGCCTCAATATCGTCAAACGCTATATCGACCTGCTGGGTGGAAAGATCTGGTTCGAAAGCCAGGAAGAGGAAGGAACATCTTTCTTTGTGGAACTTGACTGGGAAAGGCAATAAAAAAAGCCCCAACAGAGGATGTTGGGGCCTCTCACTAACGCGCTCTCTCTGATAGAGTGAAGAAAATTATTGGTAGTGCTCAAAAGTAATA
>CAYQKY010000197.1:0-14587 GCA_964418125.1 uncultured Phaeodactylibacter sp. | reverse complement strand
GAGATGATGCGGCGGAGGTAGGCCATGACCTTTTCGTCGTGGGTGGCGAAGAGGAAGGTGGTTTGCAATTCCTCATTCAATTGCTTCATGGTCTGCAGGATGTGGTGGGAGTTCTTCGAGTCCAGGTTGGCGGTGGGTTCGTCGGCCAGCAGGATCGCGGGCCGTTTCACCATAGCGCGGGCAATGGCCACGCGCTGCCCCTCGCCGCCGGAAAGCTGGGCCGGTTTGGAATCCATTTTGTCGGTAAGGCCCACCCACTCCAGGGCGTCGAGCACGGCCTTGCGGCGCTCGGCCGCCGGCAGGCGTTGCAGCAGTAGGGCGAACTCCACGTTCTCGTAGACCGTGTACACCGGAAAGAGGTTGTAGGTCTGGAAAATGAACCCCAGGTGCTGGTTGCGCAGTTGGGCCGACTGCTTGTGCGTCAGGTGGGCGATGGAACGGCCCAGCACCGTCACCTCCCCTTCCGTGGGCGTGTCGAGGGAGCCGATGATGTTGAGCAGGGTCGTCTTTCCTGAACCGCTCGGCCCCACGAAGCCGGTGAATTCCCCCCGGTGAAACTCCAGGCTTATGTCCCTGAGGGCGGTAAACTTGCCGGTCCCGACAGGGAACTGCTTGGTGAGGTTTTTGATCTGGATGATGGATTCCATATGTTGTCTGTTGTTTGTTGTTGGGTAGCAACCGGCAACTTTCAGGCCTTATCCTCGATATTCGCTCTCCATTCTAACAGAATTTTAGTGGTTGAATAAAAACAACAGCTGCACCCCTGCCCCTGAGTACAGGTTCCGGGTGCTGTTCTGCGTCGGTATCCGGTTGTCTTTCGGGTTCCAGTAGCCCATCACGTAGAGGGCGGTGCGGTCGAACTGTATCGTCCAGTTGATGAAGTTGTACACTTTGCCGTTGGCCCAGTCTATGTAGACGATCGCCCCCAGGTTGTCGAACAGGCCGATGGGATAGGAGAGCGACAGCAGCGACAGGGTGGTGGTATTGTCGAAGGAAAAAGCCTCCTGCCCGTGGGAGATCAGTAGTTGCTCGAAGATGGCGTACAGGCCGTTGCCGACGCCGAAGGTGTAATCGACGCCCACATTGATGAGTTCCTGGTTGGTGAATTCCTCCAGTTCACGTTGGTTGGTTACCCAGGAAGCTTCTACCCAGCAGCCCACCACGAGGTCGAGCCGGAGGTCCAGCCCGAAGCGGTTCTCGGCAGCCTCTTCGAAGGCGGGAACGGTACCGTTCAGCCCGCGCGTATCCGCCTGCCGGTGGTGGAAGGAGAATCCCGCTTCCCCATGGGGAACAGGATACTGTATCCTGCCCCCGAATTCCGGCCGTTGCCGGCTGGTCCCGGCAAATTCCCACCCCTTGGGGTTGTTGTTTCCGTACAGCCCCCACAGCCAGATGTTGGCGTTGTTGAGGAAGTAGTAGCGCCCCAGGGCGCCCCAGACGCCGTCGGTGAACTGAATGGGGTCGCGCGGGTCGATCTGGTCGAACCACATCAGGGGCCGCAGCAGGGAGGCGGAGCCGAAGTTGATCTTCTGCAGGCCGAGGCGGAATTCGAACTGGGGGGCGGAGTAGCGCGCCCACAGGCGGTAGGGGCGGATATCGCCGTCGGTGGCGGCGGTGTCAAACGGATGAAGGCCCACGTTGCCGAACAGGTTGGCCGAGGCCTCGATGTCGAACAGGCGGTTCTCGGGAAGGTTCCGGTTGTAGTTGAGCTGGGGCAGGTAGCGGCCGCCCAGCCAGGCCGGCAGCTCATTGGCGGGGTTGAGGTTGGCCCAGGAGATGAGCTGGCCTTTGAAGATCAGCGTGTCTTTGGGCGCCGGGGGATACCCCCTGAAATTCTTTAAGTGCGAAGTCGGAAACCGGAAATCGGAAGTCGGCTCGGAGCGCCCTGCACCGGAGAAGGAGCAAGGGGCCAGAGAGCCGGCCCGGAAGGGCGAAAGGGAAGATAACGTGGGGGCTTCCCCTCCGGGCCGGCTAACCTCCAAAATTTCCCGGCCAGTTGAAAGGCCCTGTGCGCCGCCCTGTAGGGTAGCTGCAGAAAGGAGGATTGCCCATAGCCAACGGATTGCCAAATGCCGGCGCCCCAAGGCGCTGTCCTGGCTCCCGCCTTCCCACTTCCCACTTAAGGAAGCTCTATTTTTTATGGTGAAAGCATCTTCAGCCCCCTCCCGGCAGCACTCCACCGGAAAAATTCCGCCTTCCGCCTTCCGACTTCCGCCTTTCAAGCACCACCTGCCCCCAGAAGCTTTCCCACTTAATATGCCCCCCCTAGCTTTCATCCCCTTTCTGTTCGTGAGGCAGGATGCCGTAGAAAAAGAAGCGGACCGCTTCCATGATCAGCTCGTGGGTATCGGAGTAGGAGGCGAGCAGTTGCTCGTCGGTTATCCAGTCCTGCATCCGGTGGAAGATGTAGAGGATGAAATCCGGCCGGATGTCCTGGCGGATCCACCCCTTTTTCTGCGCCTCGATATAGTCGTGCATGATCACCTTCAGAGCCTCTTCCGTACGCTGTTCCATGTATTCCCTCAGGCCCCACTCCTGGTTGGAGTAGATGTCCCGGACCAGCTCGGCGCTAATGCCCTCCGTGCCTTTGACTTTGAGCAGCAACTGCTTCTGTACTTTTTCCTCAAAGGGTATGTCCTCAGCCATGATGGCCCGGTACTCGGCCATCGATTCGTCGAACTGCCGCTGCAGCATGGCCTTGGCCAGTTCGATCTTATTGGAGAAAGTGCGATAGAAGGTCATCTTGCTGGCCCCGGCCTCCCGGCAGATCTCCTCCACGGTGACGCGCCGGATGCCGTGCTTCCAGAACAGCCACCGGGCGGTGTCCAGAATGTCGAGTGCCTTGGGGCTGTCGGGTTGTTGTGTCATTTCGGAGATGTTACAAATTATCCATAAAGTTACGATTTTATTTCAATAAGTCAATGATAGTAACATTTTTTCGAGCGGTAAGGCTGTAAAATGCCCGGCGTTAAAATTCCCGGATGTATGCAATTTTTGTACTTTTAACAAAAGAAAATGGCATGAAACAATCCAGAATAGTTCTACTCACCAGCTTAATGCTCGCAATGGCGGCTCATAGTAAAGGACAAGCTTCGGGCGAAGGATTAATGGTTGGCGCTTCCTACCTGCCCATCACCCCTGAAACGGGGGCATTCATTGCCGGCGACAGGAACAACCGGCGTTTTACGGAAGTACATGACCCGCTGTATGTCAAGGCCGTCGTATTGAGCGATCCCGGGAATTCGCTGGCCCTGCTCACGTACGATTGCATAGGGCTGCTGTATCCGGCCCTGCTCGAGGTCAGGAAAGCGGTGGCGTCGAGGATACCCGCTTCCGAATTTGATCCGGCGCATATCGTCATGGCTTCCACGCATACCCATTCCGGGCCGGATGTGGTGGGCATCTGGGGGCCGGATCAGATGACATCGGGGGTGGACTCCTCCTATATGGAAGAAATTGTCCGGAAGTCGGCAGACGCCATTGTTTCAGCCTGGGAAAACCGAAAAGCTGCCGGGGCGGTTTACGCCGAGGCCACCTTCGGAGAGGACTGGGTCTATAATATTTCCGATTCCTCGAACCTGGACAGGTCCCTTACCATCCTGCAGTTCCTCGATCAGGAAGGCCAATCCATTGCCACCCTGAGCAATTTTGCCTGCCACCCCACCATTATGGATGCGACATCGACGGCGGTATCGGCGGATTTCGTTTCAGCAATGTATACTTACCTGGATGAAAACCTGGGCGGCGCCAACCTGTTCCTGCAGGGAGCGGTCGGCGGCTGGGTGCAGCCGGAGCACGAACCGAAGAATTTCGAAAGTGTGAACAGAAGAGGCGGGGAACTGGGAATGGCCATACAGGAGGCCTTGAGCAAGCCCGTCCGGCTGGAATCCACGTCCCTGAGTTTCAAAAGCAGGGTTTTCAATTTGCCGGTCTCGAATATGAACTTCAGGCTACTCGCGCAGATGGGGGTGATCAACCGGGCCATAACCGATAGCGTCACGACCGAGGTTGCCTTCTTTTCCATCGGCAACGCTCAATTCATTACCCATCCCGGAGAAACGACGCCCACCCATTCGTTTCAATCCAAAAAGCTGATGGCCGGTGACGGCCCCAAGTTCGTCATAGGCCTGGGCATGGACGCCCTGGGGTACATCCTCACGCCGGAGTTCTACGAGCCGGGCCCGCCGGTCAAACATGCGGAATACCTAAACAGCATGTCGGTTGATAAAGAAGCCGGGCCGATCCTGATGGGCGTGATAAACGCATTGGTGAGCGATGATGGTAGATAAATAGCCAAAGTGTTTCTATATTGTTGGCCTGCCATTTCCAAAGAAAAACCGACAAAGATGAGAGCGTTATTTATCTTGCTCCTCGGGGCCTTCCTTCCTGCCCTGGCTTTTCCCCAATCCTTAATCGTACAGAGCCTAACCTGCGAACACCGCGCCAACCCGCTCGGCATCGATGTGCAGCGCCCCCGCCTGAGCTGGCAGCTGCAGTCGGAAGAGCGGGGCGTGATGCAGGCCGCCTACCAGCTTCGCGTGGCTTCCGATCCGAAGTCATTGGAGAAAGGGCGTGGCCTGATCTGGGACAGTGGGAACACACCTTCCTCGCAATCCCTTTACATTCCTTACGGCGGCCCATCTTTGGAAGCCGGCCAGCGCTACTACTGGCAGGTACGCGCCTGGGACGAACAGGGAAGGGCTTCCGCCTGGAGCAGCCCCGCCTGGTGGGAGATGGGCCTGGGCGGCCCCGAAGGCTGGCAGGCCAGGTGGATAACCGTACCCTGGGAGGAGGACAAGTCTGTGTCTCAGCCGGCGCCCCTGCTGCGCCGCACCTTCCGGCTGGAAAAAGAGGTGGCCCGCGCCCGCGCCTACATCACCTCGCGGGGCCTCTACCTGGCCTACCTGAACGGCGATAAGATCGGGGATCAGGTATTCACGCCGGGCTGGACGAGCTACAAAGAGCGCCTGCAGTACCAGGCCTATGACATCACCGGCCAGCTGAAGCGCGGAGAAAATGCCATCGGCCTGATCCTGGGCGACGGCTGGTACCGCGGCCGCATCGGCTGGATCTCCCAGCGCAACCACTACGGCAGCGAGCTGGCCCTGCTGCTGCAGATCGAAGTGGAGTACGCCGACGGAAGTAAGGAAACCATCACCAGCGATGAGGAATGGCGCGCCGCCACCGGCCCGATCCTCGAATCGGACATATACGACGGGGAGGTGTACGATGCCCGCAAGGAGCAGCCCGGATGGGCCGTCCCCGGATTTGACGCCGCCGGCTGGCAGCCGGTGAAGCTTGCCGATTATCCCAAAGACAACATCATTGCCGGCGCCGGCGTGCCGGTACGTGAGATACAGGAGATCCAGCCCAGGGAAATATTTACCACCCCAAAAGGGGAACAAGTCGTCGATTTCGGCCAGAACCTCACCGGCTGGGTGCGCCTGCGCCTGCAGGGGCCCGCCGGGCATACAGTAAAGGTATACCACGCCGAGGTACTCGACAAGGAGGGCAATTTTTACACCGCCAACCTGCGCGCCGCCAAAGCCCGACTGGAATATACGCTTAAAGGCGGGAGAGAGGAGGTATACGAACCCCACTTCACCTTCATGGGCTTCCGCTACGTGAAGGTGGAGAACTGGCCGGGCGAGCTGACGCCCCGGTCGATAACCGCCGTTGTCATCCATTCCGATATGGAAAAGGCAGGCAGCTTCGAGTGTTCCGATCCGTTCATCAACCAGTTGCAGCACAACATACAGTGGGGCCAGAAGGGCAACTTCCTCGACGTGCCCACCGACTGCCCGCAGCGCGATGAGCGCCTCGGCTGGACAGGCGACGCCCAGGCCTTTTCCCGCACCGCCGCCTTCAACTACGATGTGGCGGCTTTCTTCCTCAAATGGCTGGGCGACCTGGCCGCCGATCAGCGGGAAGACGGAGCCGTTCCTTTCGTCATCCCCCAGGTACTGAAAAAAAGCGATGTCGCTTCCACCGGCTGGGCCGACGCCGCTACCATCATCCCCTGGAACCTCTACCTGGCCTACGGCGACGAGCGCTTCCTGGAACAGCAGTACGAGAGCATGAAGGCCTGGGTGGGCTACATGGAGGCGCAGGCCGGCGATAGCTATCTTTGGAACACAGGCTTCCACTTCGGCGACTGGCTGTTCTACCGCCCGGATGACGACAACGACGGCCGCTCGGCGGTGACCGACAAATACCTCATCGCCCAGTGCTTCTTTGCCAATTCTACCGATATCCTGCGCAAGTCGGCGGCAGTGCTGGGGAAACAGGAAGAGGAGCAGTACTACGCCAACCTGCTGGGCAATATCAAAAAAGCTTTTCTACAGGAATACATGACGCCCAACGGCCGCCTCGTCAGCGGCACCCAGACGGCCTACGTGCTGGCCCTCGCTTTTGATATGCTGCCGGAGGGCTTGCGGGAGCAGGCCGCCGAACGCCTGGCGGAGAACGTGCGCCGCTACGGCCACATCACTACCGGTTTCCTGGGCACGCCCCACATCTGCCATGTGCTCTCCGAGTACGGCTATACCAATCTGGCTTATAAACTGCTCTTCCGCAAACAGTACCCCTCCTGGCTCTACCCCGTAACCATGGGCGCCACAACCATCTGGGAGCGCTGGGACGGCATCAAGCCGGACAGCACCTTCCAGAACGTAGGTATGAACTCCTTCAACCACTACGCCTACGGCGCCATCGGCGACTGGCTCTACCGCCGCGTGGCCGGCATCGCCATCGGCCCGGCAAACCCCGGCTATAAACACATTATCATTCAGCCCGAACCGACGGACTCCCTGACGTTTGCCAGGGCTGTCCACGAAAGCCCCTATGGGACTGTTCGGTCCGGCTGGGAACGGAAGGATGGTAAACTGAAAGTGGAAGTGGCCATTCCTCCGAATACGCAGGCCACGGTGCGCCTGCCGGGGGCGGAACTGGCTGGCGTGCGGCTGGATGGGGGGCTTTTGAGAGGGGGAGATGGGGTGTTGGAGGTGCGGCAGGATGGGGGGGATGTGGTAGTGGAAGTGGGCTCTGGAGCCTATATTTTTGAATATTGACAGTAATTATCCAGCACTCCTGGGGATGGTTCAATTTTTTGTAGTCCCCTAAAAAGCTTTGATTTTCAGGGATTTGCGAACAGCGAACAGTCCCGTCCTTTCTGAAAAATTGAATGGCCACAAACCTATACCGGTTTTATGAGAACAACACTGACAGGCGCCTTCCTCTTCCTGCTTTCCATGGCGGGAATTGCGCAGATGAAAGAAGCCGATGTATCCGGCATCAAAAACAAATATCTGGATATTCCCTACGCCTCAGTTTCCGAGGCCCAGCAACTGGATATCTACCTTCCCGATGAAGGGGAGGGGCCTTTTCCCGTCATTCTTTCCATCCATGGAGGGGCGTTCCTGGCCGGCGATAAGCGGGACGGGCAGGTAACCCCTATGCTCAGAGGGCTGGAGCGGGGCTACGCTGTCGTTTCCATCAACTACCGATTGAGTGGGGAAGCAACCTGGCCCGCCCAGATACACGACTGCAAAGCGGCGGTGCGGTGGATACGGGCAAATGCCGCAAAATATAAACTCGACCCGGGCCGGATCGCCGCCTGGGGCGGCTCGGCCGGCGGGCACCTTTCCGCCATGCTGGGCACATCCGGGGGTGTTGAAAAACTGGAGGGGGCGGAACCGGGCAATCCTGAACAGCCGAGCCGGGTCCAGGCGGTAGTCGACTGGTTCGGGCCCACCGATTTTCTGGCGATGGATGAGCAGCTGGAGGAAACGGGCGTGGAGAACCCCATGCAACATTCCGTTCCCGATTCTCCGGAATCGCTCCTCCTGGGGAAAAACCTGGAAGATGCTCCTGCGCTGGTGGAAGAAGCGAATCCCGAAACCTACGTTTCCTTCGATGACCCTCCCTTTTTCATACAGCATGGTATAGAAGACAACCTGGTACCCTACCAGGGTTCCGTACTGCTTGGCCGCAAACTGGGGAAGGCCATTGGCTTTGAAAAAGTGTATCTCGAACTGTTCCCCGCCACCGGCCATGGCGGGCCGGCTTTCCATACCGAGGAGAACCTCCATAAGATATTTTCATTCCTTGACAAGCACCTGAAAGGCCACAACCCGTTCGAAAAGCAGACAGGCTTCCTGGAGGTGGACGGCACCAGGCTCCGGTATGTGGTGGAAGGCGAAGGCCTCCCCTGCCTGGTCATCGGCTCTTCCGTTTATTACCCCAAAACGTTTTCCGACAACCTGCGGAAGCATCTGAAGATGTACTTCGTCGACCTGAAGTGGTTCGCCAAAGATTACGCTCCCGAGAACCTGGACTCCGTCGACATAGCCTCCATCGTGCAGGATGTGGAGGAGATACGGCAAAAGCTCGGGCTGGAAAAGCCCATGATCATGGGCCACAGCATCCACGGAACGATTGCCATGGAATACGCAAAAAAGCATGCCGGCAACGTATCCGGCGTGGTGGCGATCGGCTCGCCCAGTGAATGGGGCAACGCCACCTTTGAAAAAAGGGCGGCGGAACTATGGGAAACCGCTTCCGAAGAACGCAAAGCCCTGCAGGAGCAAAACTGGGGTAAGATAAAGGAGATCGACCGCCTGACGGGCAAAGAGGAAGCGGCGGCGGAATACCACGTCATGTCTCCTCAGTATTGGTATAATCCTCGCTACGATGCGCGCTGGCTCTGGGATGGGATGACGGTGCATTCGGAAGTGACCCGGCACCTGTTCACCCGGGTTTTCAAGGACTACAACATGTTTGATCCGGCGGTTCCCATCCCCGTTCCGGTGCTCGTCGTGCTCGGTGAATACGACTATGTGATCCCCTATACGCTCTGGGAGCCGGCCTATGAAAGCATCCCCGATTTCACCCTGGTGCTTTTCGAAAAAAGCGGGCATACGCCTCAGCTGGAGGAAAGCCGGCGCTTTGGCCGGGTGTTGATGGATTGGATACATTTAAAATTGAACCAATGAACCGAAGAAGTTTTATTAATGCATCCCTTTTCTTCTTTCTTCTCAGTTGTAACACCCAACCTGTACCAGCCGACGAAAAAAATGAACTTGCCGGTATGAGTGAGCAGGATCTGAATGGTTTCCAGTGGATGAACCCTCCAGAAGCCTTCCGGGTAATGAACAATTCCATTCAGGTTGCCGCCGGCAAAGGGACGGATTTTTTCAATAACCCGGAAAACGGTGAGGTAACCGCCACCGCTCCGCTGCTGTTCCGGGAAGTATCCGGCGACTTTGTGGCCACAACCCTGGTTAAACCCAACTTTTCCGATACCTGGAATGCCGCCGCCCTCATGGTTCATGCCGACAGCGTCAACTGGATAAAACTGGCTTTTGAAAATTCCGATGCCACGGGGAAAAGTATTGTTACTGTGGTGACAAGAGGCGTTTCGGATGATGCCAATGGCGTGATCCTGGAAAAACGGGATGCCGTCTGGCTGAGAATGATCAGAAAAGGAGACACTTTTGCCATGCACTGGTCAGAAGACGGGAACGCCTACAAAATGGCCCGCTTGTCGAAGCTGCCTGCCGCAGAGAAGGTGAAAGTCGGAATGGAGGCGCAGTGCCCGGCGGGGGAAGGAACCACCCATGAATTCCTGTATTTTTCGATGGAGAACAAAACCGTCAAGGATCTGAGAAAGGGGGAGTGACCAGTTAGAACACCACCTCCAGCCGCAGCCACCCCCAGCCGATGTGCCAGATCAGGTAGTACGCCAGCCTGAAGGCGTACATCGACACAAAACCATACCCTTTGAAGAGCCACAACTGGATGAGGTTGATCAGGAAGATGTGAAAGCCCACGTACAGATCCGCCCACAACGGGTAATGATTGGAAGCGCTCAGCAACGCCTGAAAGACGGGCTCCGCCACCGAGATCAGCACTATACAGGGCCAGACGATCTTTTCGAATGCCAGCTTCCGGGAAAGGGAAGTGAGCAGAAACAAGAGCAGGGTAAGCGGCAGCACGTGAAAAACGATTTCCACCACAAACCCTATGGCAGGATAGAACAGCAGCGACTCCGGGAACCTGACATTGATGCCCTCCGGAAAAACGCCCGCCAGGTCCACCAGGATGATCAGCACACCCAGGGGCGTGGCCAGGGCGGCGGCGGTGAGCAGGCCCCGGCGCAGGTGCTCTCTGTTGTAAATGGCGAACCAGCCCCGGAAGAGCAAAACGGAGAAGGCGATGATTCCTGCCAGGGCAACAAGGAGGACGGCCAACAACGGATTGATCTTACCGAAAAAACGCTGAAAGGCAGTGCTGCCGGAGAAGTAAAGCATTCCGGCGGAGGCCAGGGCAAAGAGGGACAGCAGGGCAAAGGCCAGGAATTGGGAAGGCTTATGGTTGATGGAGGCCTTGTTTTTCATGGATCTTAGCTTTTGATACACTGCCCTGTTGAAGGTCCAAAATTTTCCTTAAAAAATGGTAGTTTTATAGATGCACAAAATTTACCCAAATAACGCGGCCCCAAGCATCATAAAGAGAAAATGGTTATATTAAAGGAAGCTGTCCGGCAATACTGCCCGGGCGTTTTCTTTTATAACTAACCTTCACTATACTATGATTAAGAAGCGATTTGAGGCCTATATGAAAGCGGTGAACGATCACGATATCGAAAAAGCGCTGACTTTCCTCTCCGAAAATTTCAAGTTGACCTTCACCGATTACGATTTCTCCATCGATAAAAAAGGGTTTGTCGACGTTCTGGGATGGGATAAGGGCGTCAACGGCAGGATCTCCTGGAAGGGCCTGGAAGTGGAAGGCTACTCCATAAAAGGCCGGTTTACCGAGCAGAACGACTTTTTTCGCCTTATCGGGATCGATGAGCTGCAGGCAACGATGGTGTACTGGTTCAACACCCCCGGTTTGATCGTCAAACAGGCGTATACGCCCTTGTCGGGGCAGCCTTCTTCCCGGGAAAAGATGCAGCCTGCCGTCGAATGGGCAAAGAAGAACCGCCCGGAAGAGCTGAAGGCGATCTACCCTCAGGGCCAGATGCAGTACAACCAGGAAATGGGGGAACGGTGGGTGGCTCTGCTCAAAGAATGGAAAGCGGCAACCGGCGCTTAATCCCATCCTTTCAACCCCAGTAATTTCTCCCCCAGCTCCGTCAGTTCTGCCTGTCCATATTTTACCTGTTCCCACCGGCGCGGGTCGCCCGGGAAAGCGTAGCCCTCCGGCGCTATTCTTTCCTTCCAGGAGCGGACCCGCCACTGCCGCAGCGGCTCGTTGTCCTCCTCGGCGGGCATCATGGAGATGTACTGGGCAATGCGCACTTTGTCTTTGGAATTGTTGGGCCGGATGCCGTGCGGCAGCAGGCTGTTGAAGATCAGCAGGTCGCCCACCTCCATGCCCACCTTGACGATCTTGTCTTCCAGGCCGGTGATGTCCGGCTGAAAGGGGTCGCGGCCTTCCGGCTGGGTTTGTTTCCAGCTGTCGTAGTTGCGGAACAGCCAGGGGATGCACTGGAAGCCGCCCATGCGCTCGTCCGTCTGATCGGAAAGGGCGAGCACCCCTTGTACGTTCTGCGGTTTGGTTTCCGGGTCGTAATCCCAGTGGATGAAGCCCTTGTATTCAAAGCCGGGGCGGATCGGGAAGTTCAGGTTGGCCCGGTCGATGGTTACCCACAGTCTGTCCGTGCCCCAGATGTCGGTGAAAGCCTCGTATACCCGCGGGTGCTGCCGGTTGTTCCAGAGGTGCTGGTGGTTGTATACTTCCACCATACCCGTTCCCACCAGTTCTTTCATCTGCATCTCGGCGCGGGGGGCGGTGTACCAGGTGGCCGGGTCATCGAAGTCCTTCTCTTCGAACTCCCAGAGGAAGGCCGCCGTGGCCAGGGCCTGCTCCCGCGGCACGGCGCCTTTGATGACGATGTAACCGTTGTGCCGCCAGAAGGCCCAGTCGTCCTCGCTGAGCACCCGCAGGGGGCGCCCGCTGGAACGGTCGTTGAGCCTTGTCTTGCTGCTCTTGGCGGTGGACGGGTTGCCCGGGATGTCCTTGTGGGCGTTATCGGGGGCCATGCTTTTTCTGGTGTCTTTCATCGTTCCGGGTTTTAAATGAAATTAACGTGAGGGCTGACCTGAGAAGCTTGTGTTTAAAGCCAATTAAGCCAGGCTGAGGTTGAGGTTAAGGTGAAGATAGACTGCAGGGCAAGAATTGCTCATGAAGCAAAATTGATTCACCATTCCCTGGAAACACCCCGTTGCCCAGGTGCTCCTTGGACTTAACCTCAGCCTTAACCTCAAACCTCACGATGAAATTAAGAATTTTCCTCAAGAATCTTAAGGCGAGGTTAAACCTAGGGGTAGCGTGTTGTAGCCTGAGCGGATAAAGGCTAAATTGGGGCATAACTAACGCCAAACCCTGAAAGAAATGAAGAAACTCATACTCCTCCTTCTGGCGGCCTGGCTGCTTCCGCAATGCACCACCTACCACCGCGTCAAATCGAACAACCTGGTTACGAAAGCCACGCTGCAGGCAAAGAGCTTCTACGAAGAGATCCCCTTCACGGTGGTTCACGGCCTGCCGGTAGTCCCGGTGTACATCGGGCAGGACAGCAGCCCGCACCACTTTTTCTTCGACACCGGCGGATATACCGTGCTGGCAGAACGCTTGAAGGAAAAGGCAGCCGGCGTGCACCCGAAGAGCTATATCGACGTCAAGGACGCCAACAACCACACAGCCAGGATACACAGCTTCCTGCTGGACAAGTTATCCGTCGGGCCGCTGGCCTTCACGGATGTCGGCTTCGCCCGGATCAGCTTCACCGAAGCGGAGCCTTTTTTCTGCCCGGGCATAGCCGGCACCATCGGCCCCAATATCATAAAGGAATGCATCTGGTACTTCGATTATGACAACCAAAAGATCATCGCCACGGACCAGCTGGAAAGGATACCCGGGATGGAAACTGCATCGCGCATTCCCGTTAAAACCAACAACATTTATAAGCCGCTGATGGAATTTACCATCAATGGGCAAAAGGGCCAATTTACCTTCGATACCGGCGATAATGGATTCCTCGGCTTCCGTAAGCCCTTCATTGAAAGCCTGGGCCGGGATTATCCTTCGGCGGTTCGTTACGGGCAGAAGATCCGGGCGGGGCACAGCCAGGTGCGGGAAGATGTCACCCTGTATCGGCTCGATTCCCTTCGCCTTGGGGGCAGCGTACTACTGGAAGATGCCATCGCAGCGTCCCGAAACAGCAGTTCAAACAACCTGGGGGTCGGAGTTTTCGACCTGTATAACGTAGTGTTCAACCTCGGCCAGGACGAGGTATTCTTTATAAAAAGAAAACACCCGTCGCCGAATGCCGGACTGCGCTCATTCGGCTTTGGCATCGCCCTGGCCGGCGGGAAGCTCGTCGTGGAGTACCTCTACGCCAATAGCCCGGCGAGCCGGGCCGGCATGCTGGCCGGCGATATACTCGAAACGATCAATGGAAAAACCTATCGTTTCTCCGATTATTGCGATTTCCTGAATAACTTCAACCTCGAACCTGAGGAGGAGATCGAAGTGGAACTCCTTCGCGGGGGTGAGCGGTTCGGGGTGAAACTGAAGAAGGAAAGAATTCTATAATACCGATAAACCATGGCGCTTTTTTACCTTTACAGGCGCATCAATTATAGAAAATCAAGTTGCCCATGCTTTTCAGGCGCCGCTCTTCGATCATACTGCTGGTTTTCACCCTGTGCCTGGCGTTGTATTTTGCCACCTTCCTCCAGAATTGCTCCTCCGGCAATGCCGCCGCCGGCCTGAAGGAAGAGTATATTGGGACTCAGCAGTGCAAAAGCTGCCACGAGGAAGCGTATAACGACTGGCTGGGGTCCCACCACGACCTGGCCATGCAGAAAGCCACCGAAGAAACAGTACTGGGCGATTTTAATGACGCTTCCTTCACCAGCAACGGCGTAACTTCCCGTTTCTTCAAAAAAGACGGCAGGTTCTTCGTGAATACCGAAGGGCCGGACGGCAGCTTTCAGGATTTTGAAATATTGTACACCTTCGGCGTCACCCCTTTGCAGCAATACCTGGTGGATTTCCCCGGCGGCCGCCTGCAGTGCCTGCTCACCGCCTGGGACAGCGAAGAGGGCAAATGGTTCAGCCTCATGCCGGACGAGCGCCTCCCCCCCGACGACTGGCTGCACTGGACCAAAGGCAGCATGACCTGGAATACCATGTGCGCCGACTGCCATTCCACCTACCTGGAGAAAAACTTCGACGAGCAAACCAATACGTACAATACGAGCTGGGAGATCATCGATGTGAGCTGCGAAGCCTGCCACGGGCCGGGCAAACAGCATATGGTTTACGCCAATTCTTCCGCCTACAAAAGGGGAGAAAAAGTAGACGGCTCGTATATGTACCTCACCGCCGGCCTTACCAGTAAGGAACAGGTGGAGCAGTGCGCCCGCTGCCATTCCCGCCGGGGGCAGATCTCGGAAGTGTTCGATCATTCCGGCGTGTTTATGGACCACTATGTGCCGAGCACCCTCAGCCCGGGCCTGTACCATCCGGACGGGCAGATTCTCGATGAAGTCTATGTCTACGGCTCTTTCCT
>CAYQKY010000196.1:0-14651 GCA_964418125.1 uncultured Phaeodactylibacter sp. | reverse complement strand
GCTGTAGCTGCGGCTGCCTACGGGTTGCGCCTTTGGAAAACGCTGCCGGGTTATTTCGGGGTGGGTCAAAAGGGAAACCCGGCAGGTTGAGCGGCGTTTGTTAAAATGAAAATGTTTGCTGTCCTCCCCCTGATTCTTCAAAAATAATTCAGAATCCCCACCTCAATTTCGCCTCATAAACTCAAAACCGATGATTACCCAAAAAGTATTGATAAGTGCTGCCCTTCTTCTGGCGGTTACCTTTGCGGCGCCCGTCCGGGGGCAGGAATCCGTTGTACCCGCAAATATCGAGGCGGCCTTTGCGAAGAAGTACCCAAAGGCCGATGACGTCAGCTGGGAAGAGCTGGACGATTCTTACATCGCCAGCTTCCTCAACGGCGATTACTACTGTGATGCTTACTTCAACAAGGCCGGAAACTGGCTCGAAACTTCCACCATTATCGATCAAGCGGACCTGCCCGAAGCAGTGGCGGCAGTGGTAAAGGGCAAATACCCTGCCCTGGATTACTTCACTTCGATCGTTCAATCCGAGCGGCCGGAGGGGCGCCTCTACTACCTGGGCTTCGAAAGAGGCTATGATTACATCACAGTGACAGTGGATGCCAAAGGGGTAATCCTGGATGAGGAGGTGGAGTCCTTCGATGGCAATGACTGAATAGAATAGTAGCTGATTAATAGTTTCGTTTTTAAACCAGTGCACAGGTATTGGGGGGGCTTTCCCCCAATACCTTTTTTTTCGGACGGGCGGCCCCTGTTCCTCATCTCAGCCGGGCAATTTTAGGCGGTCCGTAAACAGAGGAAGGCGGAGGTAGGCTCAACCTGCCCTTAGCCTCTGCTCTGTTGCCTGATAATTATCATTGACAAAAGGGAATGATTTTTTTAAATTTAATAACTTATCGGGCGTGGCCTTTTAGGTGAGGGGCGTCTATATACCAATTTTAAAAAAAGTAGCGATGCAAGAACACTCCCAACCAGTCCCCCTGCACGAGCGATACAACCTGCAGGCCGAGTTGGAGCAGCAGTACCAGCTCCTGCTGGATAAAGACCAGAGCCTGGACGACCGCCTTGAAGCCTTCGAATTCATCACCGACAGCGAGGTCGGCGATACGCCCCTCATGAGGGGCCGCAATGTGGAGCGGGAGCTGGGCTTCCGCCAGATCTACCTCAAGCTGGAAGGTAGCAACCCGACCGGCACTCAGAAAGACCGAATCGCCTTCGCCCAGTGCGCCGACGCCCTGCGGCGCGGCTTCGACGGCATCTGCCTGGCCACCTGTGGCAACTACGGCGTTGCCTGTGCCCTGGCCGCCAAATACGCCGGCCTGGATTGCGTCATTTACATCCCGGAGGCATACCACACCCGGCGCAGCGAAGAGATGCGGCAACTGGGCGCCAAGATATTCACCGTCAAAGGTGATTATGAGGACGCCGTAGCCGCCTCCCAGATACATGCCGAACGTATTGAGTACTACGATGCCAACCCGGGCGGTGATAATACCATGCTGCAGCTCAAGGCCTACGGCGAGATCGCCTATGAGATCTACGACGAATTGCGCGACGCCCCCAAGGCCGTGGCGGTGCCCGTCTCCAACGGCACTGTGCTTGCCGGCATTTACAAGGGTTTCCTCAGCCTCTACCGGCGGGGGAAGACCTCTCGCATGCCCATCATGGTAGCCGGTTCTTCGGCTCATAAAAACCCGATCATCACCTCCTTTCTGCAGGGAAAAGAACACTGTATCGACCTGGAGCCGGGCAGTATCCGCGAGACGGAGGTCAACGAGCCGCTGATCAACTGGCATTCCTTTGACGGCGACCATGGCCTGCGCGCTCTCTACGACACCAATGGCTGGGCACGCGACGTGTCGGACCGCAGCATGCTGCGCCTGGCCAAGATCCTCAAGGAAAAGGAAGGGCTCAACGTGCTGCCGGCGGCTACCGCCGGCCTGTCCGCTCTGGCCAAACCACCGGATTCGGAGCTGCTGCAGAACGACCGGTTTGTTGTTATTCTAACGAGCAGGAAGTGATCCCACGGTTGGCAATTCCCAGTTGGCTGTCCGTTCAAAGAGCAGCATCAGAGCGATTATCGCAGGATCGGATTAATTACGAAAAGGGCTTCCGGGTTTCCGAGATCCGGAAGTTCTGATAAAATAAAAATAAAGCATGTCCTCAAAAAAAGTGCTGGACGGTAACGCCATCGTTTATTGCGAAGGCGCTTTCAATACTCCCGAAGGAAAAACGGCGCACGGCCTGGTGCGCTTCACCGAACGCTACAATGTGCTCTCGGTGATCGATAGCCGCCACGCCGGGCAGGATGCCGGCATGGTGCTGGATGGCAAAAATAAGGGCATTCCCGTATTCGGCAGCCTCGAACAGGCCCTGCTGAATGCCAAAGCCGGCGGCGCCAAGGCGGAATATTTCGTGGTGGGCCTGGCCCCCGACGGCGGCCGCCTGCCCGCCCCTGCCCGCAAAGATGTCAAGGCGGCCATCCTGGCCGGCCTGCATGTCGATTCCGGCCTGCATGACTTTCTCTCCGAGGACCCGGAGGTGAGCGCCCTGGCCCATGCCCACGGGGTGCGCATCCGCGACATCCGTAAGACGCCGCCGCGCAGCCAGCTGCACAGCTTTACGGGTAATATCGAAAAGGTGAAGGCCCTGAAGATCGCCGTCCTGGGCACGGACAGCGCCGTGGGCAAGCGCACCACGGCCTGGCTCATCGTCCATGCTTTCCGCGATGCCGGCTACAAGGCCGAACTGGTCGGCACCGGGCAGACGGCCTGGATGCAGGGCGCCCGGTACAGCATCATCCTGGACTCCCTGATCAACGACTTCGTCGCCGGCGAGCTGGAAAACGCCACCTACAGCGCCTGGGAAGAACAGCGGCCCGATGTAATCGTCCTGGAAGGGCAGGGCAGCCTGATGAACCCGGCCTACCCCGGCGGGCACGAGATCCTCGCCGCCTGCCGCCCCGACATCATCCTGATGCAACATGCTCCTAAACGGAGAGAGTACGACGGCTTTCCGGGCTATCCCGTCCACGCCCTGTCCACCCAGATCGAAGCCGTGGAGCTGCTGTCGGGCAAACCCGTAGTGGCCATTACCATCAACCATGAGAAAATGACGGGAGCGGAGGTGGAAGAAGCGGCCCGCCGTATCGGCCAGAATACCGGCCTGCCCGCTTTTGATGTCCTTCTCCACGGTACCGACGGCCTGATGGAAGTATTGATCCCCTATCTGAAAAAAAAAGCGCATGAACCTGAAAGAGCCCTTCACTAGCGGCCGGAGCCGCCCGCAAGATAAATACTCCCGCCTGGCGGTGATCGAAGAACTGCGCGTAGGGCCGGTGCGTTTGGAAAGGAGCCGCCTGCTCGCCCCCTATACGGTGACGGCCAACGGCCATTCTCATACCCGGGAACTCATCTACTCTTACGGTGAGCCGGTATTTGACCCAGGGAGCCCCGGGGACCAGAACCTGGCTGCTGTCATGGCGGCTCAGCTGGCGCTCAACTACGGTATTTTCTGCCGGCGCATCGTACTCGACGGCCCGTTCACCGCCGCCGACCGGCGCTTCCTCGGCAATATGCTGGAAAATACCTCCCGTGAGATCTACGTCAAAAAGCTGCTGCAGCCCAACCTTTTTCTGAAGGGAGAGGCTGCTGCTATACCCGCGGAGCAACGGCAGCGCTATACCAATGCCGAACTGGTGTTTATCAACAGCCACCCGGAAGGCCTACAGGGGGAGAGCGAACCATGGAAGGTTTCCACCGATTCGTACTGCGTACTGTCGAGTGGCGGCAAGGACAGCCTGCTCAGCTACGCCTTGCTCAAAGAACTGGGCAAGGACGTGCACCCCATCTTCGGCAATGAGAGCGGGCGCCACTGGTTCACGGCCGTCAACGGCTATCGCTACCAGAAGGCCACCGAGCCGAACACGGCCAAGGTGTGGATGAACTCCGACCGCCTCTTCGCCTGGATGCTGCGCCACCTGCCCTTTATCCGGCAGGATTTCGCCACCCTCCGCGCCGATGATTATCCCATCCGGTTGTGGACAGTAGCGGTTTTCCTGGTAGGTGTATTGCCACTGATGAAAAAGCGCGGCATCGGACGCCTCATCATCGGCAACGAGTACGACACGACCCGCCGCCTGCACCATGAGGGCATCCCGCATTACGACGGCCTGTACGACCAGAGCCATTTTTTCGATGCGGCGTTCACACGCTTTTTCAAGGCCAAAGGCTGGGAAATCGAACAGTTCTCCCTGCTCCGCCCCCTGTCGGAGCTGCTCATCCAGAAGGTGCTCACCCAGCGCTATCCCGAGCTGCAGGCCCAGCAGTTGTCCTGCCACGCCGCCCACGAGCAGGAGGGGCGGATGCAGCCTTGCGGCCGCTGTGAAAAGTGCCGCCGCATCGTTAGCATGCTTAGCGTCCTGGGCGGCGACCCGCACCGCTGTGGCTATTCCGATGAGCAGATCATCCATGCCCTGAAAGCCATGGCCGCCAACCAGCATACCAAGCAGATGGGCGCCGACGCTTCTCAGCTCTTCTACATGCTTCACCAGGCGGGAATAATAGATGCGCCAAAAGCAAAGCCCCACCCCGAGGTGATGCGCCTGCGTTTCGATAAGGAGCGCTCGCCAATAGACGCCGTGCCGGAGGATATCCGTAAGGCGCTGTATGATGTCGTGCTGCCGTATACGGAGGGGATGGTGCGGTGGGAGAAGGGGAGGTGGGTGGAATTGGTTGATTGGGTTGATTAGGTTGATTGGGTTCCTGCCCTTCATCTCAATTAACGATTCAACCTAATCAACCACAATTCAGATTCCCCATTATTTTGAGCCTTCGGCCGTATGGCCGGGGCTCTTTGCTTTCCGGACGGGCTACTTTTAAGTGGCCCGTGCTAAGTGAGGGCGGCGCCGCTCTCATTTCCTGCAAAATTGAGAAAACTTTACTATTAACTCAATTGCGGCCTCTATATCAGATAAGTACTTCTTCGCTTTCTCCGTCATAGATCAGGACTTTAGTCTCTTCCAGGGACTTCTTAAAATACGGATTCTTAATAGGTTGGTCCGTTACAAGATCTACCGTACGGCCGAAGAAAGCCTCCAATTCCTCCCATAACTCAATTAGTGTTTCTCCCTTTTCCAAGGGCGGCATTTCGGATAGCTCGATGATAATGTCAATATCGCTTTCCTTTTTGAATTTTGAAGTCGTGATTGAACCAAAGAGGTATGCCTTTGAGACATTGTTTTTTCTCAAAAGCAGAAGGAGCTTTTCAGCCTTAATTTCCGGCAACTTTTCCCGTATAATATCTGTCTGCCTTGAATGAAAATAAAGTGCTATGAATATTCTAAATGTAAATCATTTCCTTCAATCTTACAACAATTTCTTTTGAGTTGTTTACCTTCCCCGGGCAGAAACTTAATACTGTGTCAAATAAGTTTAATAACATATCTCCGACGGCTTTTGCCCCTGGGCGTCGTTGCGAACTCCTCACGTAGCCCCGGCTATGCTCGTCGTCCGCGCCTAGCCCAGAACCAAAATCCACTCGGATCTATGTCACGAAACTTAATTGACACAGTACTTAACCATTCAGCAATTCAACCATTACCTTTTCGGACGCATTATGAAAACCATTCTTACCACCCTATTTCTAGCCTTCGTTTTCTTTGCTTCCGCCCAACCCCTGGACACCCAGATCGAGGGCCTCAACCAACAACTGGCAGAACTGGCCCGGCAGCAACAGCAGCTCGAAAGCCAGCTGGAAGAACTAAAACTGCAACGCATCCAACGCGACCTCAAGGCCATCGGCCTGCCTTCCGAGGACTACATCCTCCACTCCGCCCTGGCCCTGGAGTACGCCGAGGAGCACGAGCAGGCCCGCTGGGTGGCCCACATCATCCTGCCCGACATCATCGCCGGCTCGGTGGGGCGCACCAATGATTTCCGGCCCGACCCCATGGTCGCTACCGGCACTGCCGTGGAAGCCGACTACTTCCTGAAATACCTGAAGCCGGACAGCACCTACGACTACGATGGCTTTGGCTACGACCGCGGCCACCTGGCGCCGTCGGCCGACTTCCGCTGGTCGGAGCGGGCGTTGTCCGAATCGTATTACTACTCCAATATGTCGCCCCAGGTAGATGTTTTCAACCGGGAAGGCTGGGCGGAGCTGGAGTCGCTGATCCGGGGCTATGTGTTTCGCAACCCGGGCGGCCAGCTGTACGTCGTCACCGGGCCCATCCTGCGGGAAGGCCTGCCGGTGATTGAACGAGGCGTCAACAAGGTGAGCGTCCCGGAGTATTTCTACAAGGTAGTGCTCGACCGGGAAAAGGGTAGGGGCATCGGCTTCATTATTCCTCACCGGCAGATCAATGCCCCCCTGGAAACCTTTGCCGTGCCCATCGACGAGGTGGAGCAACGCACCGGCCTGGACTTTTTCAACCTCCTGCCCGAAGCGGAAGAGGCCTCCCTGGAAAGCCGCCTGGATAAGTCCGCCTGGATACCTGAGCTGGCGGGCGGCGATGTGGAGCCCCTGTACGCACCTTCCCTGCCCCCCAACCACTTCAATACCGTGCAGGCCAAACTGTACATGGGCAAGGGAGAGGAAATTACCGTCTGCGGCACAGTAGTGGGAACCCGCCGCAGCCGCAGCGGCAACGCCTGGCTCAACCTCGACAAGCAGTTCCCCAACCAGATCTTCTCCGTCTTCATCCGCAAGGAAGACCTGCCCAACTTCACTTACAACCCCGACGAGTACCTGCTCAACAAAAAAGTATGCTTCACCGGCAAGGTGGAGAACTTCAACGGTACGCCGACGATGAATGTGGAGGTGGAGGAGGCGGTGGGGTTGGATCTGGCTGATAAGTAAGGCGATAGGAGAAAGTAAATTTGACGGCAAATGAAATATTCAATACCAACCATCACCATCATGATATTGATGTTGGTTGAGCTGTACGGCCAGCCAATATTAGATGATAATTCCCTATTGATACCTCAAAATCAAATATTGCTTTTAGATCAAAAGAGCGGGGAATTGCGGAAATCGACTGTTGCGCCGTGCATCGTTGGAAGATATGCGGAATCAAATTACCAATATCAGGCCTATCTTGAATATCTGTTGAAGGAGAATGAAACTGAAAAATACAACGAAGCCCTTCCTAAAAGAGAATATCTGGAATCATTGGGGTTGCCAGAGGAAGAAGCCCGTTTTTTTGTGCGCGAATATTTAAATGGGGAGGAGTATGGCAATTATCCGATGTTGGGATTCGATCACAAGCAGTTGTCCGATTATTTTGCCTGGAAATCGGAGGAATTGGTATTCGCCTATTTGGAATATAAAGGAGTGTACGCGGGAAGAAAAGAGGATACTACCGGCCTGCATACTTTCCTGAACAGCTTTGGCATTGACAGAAAACAACTAAGCGCTTACACCGTGCCAATTCAGTCCCAGGTTTTGTCCGGATTGAAATCAGGGTACAACATGAATTTCAGGGCGCAAAGCCCGCCAAATATGGATTTTATTAAATGGATAAGAACAAATAGCCGTTATGGCCATTTGTCGGCCGCAGGCTTGAGCAGTAAGGAGGTGAAGAACATAATTTTAAAAAATCACCGGATCAAACCAAGCAGGAGCTATGACCTGAAACGGACAAAAAGAATTATAAAAAAGGAGTATGAAATGATAGTTATTTGTGCAGTCCTGGCGGAAAGGGACGAAAGGCCGAAAGAAGGGGTGTCCTCACTTGAAACGGCAGGAATATTGGGGATTAAGGCCAGGGCAAATGGTTCATTACAAATTGCGGGAAAGGAAGCGTTGCTTTCGCCGATAAGATTTGGAAGGGCCGATTTGAGCTTGAACTTCGGAAAGAACTTTGATGCACAGGGTTTCAGTACCTTTTAGGTTAAAAAAGCAATACGACTGTACATGGCGCTTTTTCTAGCCACTAAGGCGTCACTAAGCCTTTATGGTTACAGGCTTTTGGGGCTTCACGTACGGTAGTATGGAAAAACTTACCACCAGCCATCCTCATCTGATTTTTTTGTCGAAAGGCTTTCACTGTGTGGTTTTTTAGTTAACTTTGTGTTTCAAAGTGCTTTTAAATAAATTAAACCACATCCATGGCCACACAACACAAAAGCCTCGGCATCATTCTACTCTCCGTAGCATTTTTATTGCTCATCCCTTTCCTGGCGATGCAGTTCACCAGCCAGGTGAACTGGTCGCCGTTCGATTTTCTGGTGATGGGCATCCTCCTGTTGAGCGCGGGTCTGATCGGTGAGCGGGTGTGGAGGACAGTGAAAAAAACGGAATATCGCATTGCCCTCCTGTTGGTCGTTCTGGCCGTATTTGTCCTCATTTGGGCGGAGCTGGCGGTGGGCATTTTCGGGACGCCATTTGCGGGAAGCTGAATGTCAGGCTAACGAAGCTCTACATTGGAAAGGTGGAAGGCACTTCAAAAGTGCCTTCCATCTTATGACCAAGCTTTTAATAAAATGATGTAATTTTTGGCTAGATAATGCTATTTGAGTATATTTGATACTATCAAATGATATTATCATGCTTCAAAAGTACTATGAAGGCACCTCAAAGATCATTAACCTGTCCACCGAAATCGGACGCCTTTTAGGTATTGTAGATGCTACACATTTAAGAAAGCCAAGAACAGCATTAAGAAAGAGAAATAAGGTCAGGACAATTAGAGCTTCACTGGCAATAGAAGGAAATACCTTGAGTGAAGAACAGGTTACGGCGATTATAGAAAATAAGCGAGTAGTAGGGCCGGCAAAAGATATACTTGAGGTGAAGAATGCCATTGAAGTGTATGACAGGTTAGGAGAATTTAACGCCTTCTCGGAGGACTCTTATTTAGAAGCTCATAGAATATTAATGAAGGGGCTTGTGGAGCATCCGGGAAGATACAGGGCGAAAGGAGTTGGAATAGTACAGGGTGATAAAGTAGCCCATTTGGCCCCTCCGGGCTGGAATGTTCCCAATTTAATGGCGCAGTTATTCCATTATTTAGCGAATAGCGAAGATAACCTGCTGATAAAGAGCTGTGTTTTTCATTACGAAATGGAGTTTATTCATCCATTCTATGACGGAAATGGAAGGATGGGCAGATTATGGCAGACTGTAATATTGATGCGGTTAAATCCCGTATTTGAGTATCTTTCCGTAGAACAGGCGATAAAGGATAGCCAGGAAGAATATTACCGGGTGCTAAGTGAAAGTGATAAAGCAGGTTTGTCCACCCGTTTTGTAGAATATGCTCTGGAAAAGATAAAACTGAGTTTAGAAGAGCTGGTAGAAGCTCGGCCGGATAACATGAATGATGAGGAGCGAATGACGTATTTTCTGGAACAGTTTAAAGCGGAGGATTTTAGCAGAAAAGACTATATGAAGATCTTTCCGAAGATATCAGGGGCTACTGCCTCCAGAGATCTGCAAAAAGCGCTTGAGCATGGCCGGCTCATCAAAATGGGGGAGAAGCGCCTGACGAGATATAAAGTTAAAAAGTAGCCGGATACGGAAAGGACGGCCAATTGTTACTTTGACGGGTACGTTGAGTAAACTGACAAAAAAGGCCTATCTTAACATTCCAAAACGACAACCACCCATGTCCCACGGCCGGATATTAAAAGAAGTCACTTCCACCACCATCGAGCTGCTGCTGAAGGAGCCCTTCTTCGGGCATTTCCTGACGGGGCTCATAAAGGAGGTGAACCCGCAGGCGCCCACCCTGGGCGTGCGGCTGGCCGGGCCGGACTCGGTGCAGCTGTCCATCAACCCGGACTTCTGGGACAATGAGCTGAAGGAGGCGCACTATCGCTACGGGGTCATCAAGCACGAGATCCTGCACATCGCCCTGCGCCACATCCTGATGGTAGACAAGTTTGCCCACAAACAGATCTTCAATATTGCCGCCGACATCGTCGTCAACCAGTACGTCAGCCCCGATCAGCTGCCGGAAGGGGCCGTCCTGCTGGAGCAGTTCAAAGACTTCAAAATGGAACCCGGGCAGGATGTGGGCTACTATTACAAGCGCCTGCTGAAGGAGCACCGAAAAGGAGAAGGGGGAGGCGCATCGGGCGGGGGCAGCTCTTCCGGAGGCTCCGGCCTTGGCCAACTCGAGGAACTGCTCGGAAAAGGCAAATCCACTCCGTCTTCTGCCGATCGGCTGAAAGAGCTGCTCAGCGGCGATGACGAATGGCTGAAGCGCCACGACGAATGGCACCGGCAGATGGGCAAACTCAGCGCCGCCGAGCGCAGTAACCTGGAGCAAAAGCTCGACTCCATCATCCATTCGGCATCGGAAAGGGTGGGGGAGCGCGGCATCGGCAGCCTGCCCGGCGAGCTGAAGTCGTACCTGAAAACCCTGGAAGAACGCCATAAGCCGTCGCTCGACTGGCGGCGCGCCCTGCGCCTGTTCGCCACGAGCAGCAACCGCACCTATCTGAAGAACACCATCCGCCGGCCGTCCAAGCGCTACGGCACCACCCCGGGCATCAAGATCCGCCGCAAGCAGCGCCTGCTGGTGGCCGTCGACACCTCGGGCAGCGTCAGCGACCCCGAAGTGCAGCGCTTCTTTAGCGAGATCTACCAGATCTGGCGGCACGGGGCCGAAGTGATGGTGGTGGAATGCGATACGGCCATCAAGCGGCAGTACCCCTACCGTGGCCATGCGCCCGATTTCGTGATGGGCCGCGGCGGCACCGACTTCAACGCCCCCCTCGAATTCGCCAACCGGGAATACCACCCCGACGCCATCGTCTATTTCACCGATGGCTACGCGCCCGTCCCCCGCGTGGAGAGCCGCTACCCGGTGATGTGGCTGATCACGCCCAACGGCCTGCAGGAGCATGCCGGGATATGGGACCAGCTGCCGGGGAGGAAGGTGAAGATGAGGACAGGATGACAGGATTTTTCAGGCTGCAGGATTAACAGGATGAACAGGCTGCTCTTCAGTAGAAAACTTCCCCTCCTCGGGGGGGTAGGGGGGTGGACAGGATATACAAGTCAATAACACCCATTTCCAACCGGAAAGTGAAGGCTGCGCCGGGATCGGTAATTGAGGCTTTGAAGGTTCTGTATTTTACAGCTGTCAAGTTTTGGGCAGATGATTTCAATGGCTTTTACTTTTGCGTAAATACCGGAACATTCCCGGAGGTCACCTTTTTAAGGTGGGGAAAAGACTTGACAAGTTTTCAGCCAGGCGCCTTCCAGGAAACTTGTCAAGTCTAAATTGCACTCACTCATAAACCCCATTCCACACCTTCCTGCCCGTCACCCACCGCACCAGGTACATGAACCCGACGAAGAGGAAGAAGAACGGCCCCAGGAAGCCCAGCAGGGCCACAAAGCGGGTGCCGTAGAACTTTTCCATTGGCCGTTTCAGCCGCTCCGCGATTATGTACATGCTCGGTATCATCAGCAGGGTGAGGAAGAAGGAGAATATCAGGCCGAAGATGATGGTCCACGCCAGCGGGCCCCAGAAGACGACGCTGTCTCCGCCGATCCAGATCTGGGGGTCGAAATCGGAGAGCAGGGTGCCGAAATTGATGTTGAAGCCGATGGCCAGGGGCACCAGCCCCAGTACGGTGGATACGGCGGTGAGCAGCACGGGGATGATCCGCACCTTGCCGGCCTCGATGGCCGCTTCTCGTATCTTGTACCCCCGCTTCCGGAGCTCGTCGGTAAATTCGATCAGCAGGATACCGTTCTTGATGACGATGCCCGCCAGGCCGATGACGCCGACCAGGACCATAACGGTAGGCATGGTCATGCCGGTGAGGGCAAAGCCCAGGAAGACGCCGATCACCGAAAAGAAGATCTCCGTCACGATGATGAAAGGCTTGCTCAGGGAGTTGAACTGCAGGGCCAGGATCAGGAAAATGAGGCCGGTAGCGATCAGCAGGGCCCTGCCCAGGAATTCATTGGTCTCCCGCTGTTGCTCGCTCTCGCCGGTTTGGATGATGGTGACGCCTTCCGGTATCGGGTAAGCAGACCGGAACTGGGTTATTTTCCGCCCCAGCTCCTGGTTGATGCGGGGCACGGCGGTAAGGTCGGTAACGGCAGACTGCAGCTGTATCGTCCTCTTAATGTTTTTCCTTTTGACCATGCCGGCGGTGCTGGTGAAGTCGAACTTCGCCACCGAGCTGACCGGCACCTGCCGGATCTGGCCCGTGTTGAAATCGCGGAAGGTGATCCGCATGTTCAGCAGGCTTTGCAGGTTGTTGCGGTGTTCCTCGTTGTAGCGGACCATGATGTCGTATTCGTCCTCTCCGTCCTTCAGGGTGCTGGCTTCTTTGCCGAACAGGGCTGTACGTATGGCGTCTCCCACCTGGGCGGTGCTGATGCCTTCTATGGCCGCTCTTTCCTTATCGACGGAAATGGCCACTTCCGGGTTGTTGAGGTCGATGTCCATGGCGAGGTTGTCAATGCCATCCACTTTGCTGGTATCCAGGTAGTTGTACAGGTCTTTGGCCACCCTGGCGATCGCGTCGAAGTCGTCGCCGGCCACTTCGATGTTGACGGGGGGCTCGGTGGGCGGCCCCTGGGCTTCCTGTTCTACAGTGACTTCGGCGCCGGGAATGCCCTTTACCACTGCCCGGATGCTGTCCAGATAAGGAAGGGTGGGCTGGTTGGGGCGTTCGGCGAATTCCACGAAGGAAACCTGTATCCGCCCCAGATTCGACTGAACGGCCCGGTTGTTGTCCATGGGGTTGTTGGCATTTACCGCCACGTTGGAAATGACGCTCTCCACGATGGAGCCGGGTTCGCCGGGCTTCAGGCTGGCCAGGGCCTGGTACGTCCTGTTCTCCAACTGCCTCAAGACGCGGTCAGTTTCTTCGGCTTTGGTGCCGATCGGCATTTTCAGGTAAACGTAAATATAATTGGGCTGGCCGCTGGGGAAAAACGGGAAATCCGGGTTTCTCAGGATCAGAGCGAACAGCGAAATGAAGAAAAGGATGAACACCGAGAAAAAGGCCCACGGTGGGCGGTTCCCTTTCAGCAGCCATCTCAGCAGTTTTTCGTACCCGTTCATCAACCGGGGCAGGGCCCGGCTCTGAAAGGCGTAGATGACATCCTTGACCACCAGCCGGTTGAGGATGATGAGAACGGCCAGGATGAGGAGAAACCCGCCGAAAGCGCTGGCCCCGGCCATCCTGGCCAGGAAACCGCCAAGGAATAAGGCCCAAAGCCACCACTTTTTAAAAATGTGCAGTTTGTGCGGAGGCGCTTTTTCATCCGGCTTCATGAAACTGACGGCAAAGACCGGGTTAATGATGAAGGCCACGATCAAAGAGGCCATTAGCGTGAATATCAGGATGACCGGGAGGTAGATCATGAACTTCCCGATGATGCCTTTCCAGAACAACAGCGGTACGAAGGGGGCCACCACCGTGGCGGTGCCCGCCAGCACCGGCAGGAATACTTCACCCGCAGCTATCTTGGCAGCCCTCACAATGGGCGCCCTGCCGTTGTCGAAGATGCGGTGCGTGTTTTCAATAACCACGATGGCGTCGTCGACGATGATGCCCAGGGCGAAGAGCAGGGCGAAAAGCACGATGAAGTTCAGGGTGATGTTGCCGCCGACGATGGGCTCGGCGGCCGGCAGGAAAATGAAGGCGACGAAGACGCTCAGCGGTACGCTCAGGGCTACGAAAAAGGCGTTGGCCACTCCCATGAAGAACATCAGCACCAGGAGCACCAGCAGGAAGCCGATGATGATGGTGTTCACCAGTTCGGTGAAAGATGTGGCCGCCGCCAGGCTTTGGTCGCCGGTGACCACGACCTCCAGGTCTTTGGGCAGTTCCGACACTTTCATCTCTTCCACGATGGCTTTGACCTCATCGGCGCAGTTGATCAGGTTTTCTCCGGACCTTTTTATGATGTTTAACGTGATGACGGGCTTGCCGTTGAGCCGGGCAAAGCTCTCCTGCCGCTTCAGCGTGTCCTTGACTTCGGCCAGGTCCTGCAGGCGTATATTCCCGCCGGTTGGGGTCTTCACCACCAGCTCTTCCATCTGCAGGCTGCTGGCCAGCTGGCCCTTGATCCGCAGGGCGCGGTCCATTTCCCCGACTTCCAGCTGGCCCCCGCTGATGTCCATATTCTCACTGGAGATAGCGTTGGCAATGTCCGTAAAGCTTACCATCGCTTTTTCCATGGCGAGGGGGTCGACGTTGATCTGTATCTCCCTTTCCGGGGCGCCCACGATCTCTGCCTTGTTCACCTCGGGCAGGGCCTCGAACCGGTCCTTCATTTTGTCGGCAAAGCGCTTCAGCTTCAGCCCGTCGTAGTCGCCGCTTATGTTGACGAACATGATCGGGATATCGCTGAACGCAAATTCCACCACATCCGGCTGGCTGGTGAGGTTGGAAGGCAGGTCGGGCTTTGCTTTATCGACCGCGTCTTTCACTTTTTGCTTGGCAACTTCCGCCGTGACGTCGGTATCGAATTCTACGATGATACTGCTGTAATCCGTCATCGAGATGGAATTCACATCGTTGATCTTCGCCCCGGAAATGCCCTTGATCTGCTTTTCAATGGGCCGGGTCACCAGGTTCTCGATATCCTGAGGAGAGTTGCCCACGTACACCGTCGTCACCGAAATGGTGGGCACGGCAATATCCGGAAACTGCTCTTTGGGCAGATTG
>CAYQKY010000195.1:0-14815 GCA_964418125.1 uncultured Phaeodactylibacter sp. | reverse complement strand
CAGCTTTGCCTGATCCGAAGGGGCGGGCGCCCGGTCGCAGGCGGCAACGCTTAAAATGGCAATGATTACTACAAAGGCAGCCCTTTTCATGATACACTCAATTTTGTGGATGAATAATTTAGTGTAAAGACCACGGCCTGTACCGGGGTCACAAAAAATTTCCAAAAAAATTTACCACAGGGAAACCTCCAGGATCTCTCTGATGTGCTGCAGGTAGAGCAGGCGCCCTGCTTGCTTTACCTGATGGACGGTGGCTTTCGGAAAGCGGGCGGCCAGTTTATTTACCTTTTCGGGGCTCGCGGTAAGGCCTTCCTCTTCCAGCCAGAGGTGGACCGGCATGCGGATGGCGTCCAGGCAGCCGGAGAGGCGGCGCCCCAGGGCGCGGGCGTCGCAGAACGGGCCATGCCCCCCCCGCCCCCAGAGGCGATTGGTTCTGGACAGAAAAGCCTCGGAGAGGCGTAATGTTGTTAGAAAAAAGTTTTGACTCGCCTATAGCTCCAGCGGAGCGAAATGTTATTTGGAAATCTATTCTTGATGATGGCCTACATTTCGCTACTCCGTAGCTGTTTTAAACGCCTGGCATCAATTACTAACAACATTAGGCTCCTCCGGAGCTGTGTTCAACAGAACCAATCACCTCTGCCCCGCCCCCAGGAGTCGTCTGACGACTGCCGGGGGGCAGCCCTGATGGCCGGTGACTGCAGCAGTTGCCGGTCGGGAAGCGCCATTTGAGCGGTGGCCTTTTCCAGGGCGGCTTCCGGGTCCCGGCGATAGCGGTAGGCGGCAAAGCGGAAAAAGAGCCCCGCCAGGGCCAGAAAGTCCACCATGTCCGGAAAGCCGAGGGCAAAGGCCATAGCGAAAGGGCCGCCGGCCGACCAGCCAAAGGCGGCGCACCGCTCATGGCCCAGATGAGCAGCCAGGGCGGCGGCATCGGCGGCCACCCCTTCCAGCGTATACCCCGGGAGCGGGTCCGAACCGCCTACTCCCGGGCGGTCAAAGCTGACGGCCGACCATTGCTTCTGCCGCAACCATTCCTCATCGATGGCCACGCTGTTGCGCGACTCCCCCAACCCGTGAAAGAGGACCACCGGAAAGTGCGCCTCGTCACCGTAAAGGTTGTAGGCCACTCGCCTGGATGCCGGCCAGAAGGAGTTCGCCCAGGGAATAGAAACGGCAGGAAAAGCCCTTCTGGAATGGCAGCCAAAGCACCAACCCACGCCATCGGCCCATCCGCCCGTCTCAACGATACATTTCCGCCTTTCACCGATCATTCCTTCGGCGGGCCTCTTCTGCCCGCACCTTTATCTGGCAACTTGATCCGGCCACTAAAAATGCTATACGATGACTGCTTCCGACCTTCCTCAAATGACTGAGGCCCAGCTGGCGGGCGCATACCAATGCACCCATAACGGCCAGTATTTCGGGGAGCTCTATACCCGGTACTACGAAAATGTCTACGCCTATTGCCTTCGTTTCACTCACGACCGGGAAGGAGCGCTCGATATTGCCCAGGAGGCCTTCCTCCGGGCCGCCGAACGGATCGCCCAGCTGAGGAGCCCCCGCCTGTTTGCCGGTTGGCTCTTCCGGATCGTTCGCAACGAGTGTATCGATTACCTCAAGGACAGGAACGAGAACGTCCCCCTGGCACAGGCGGAAAGCACCCTCAATGATAAGAATGGGGGCCCCTTTTCCCTTTCTCCCGCCGAGGAAAAGGAACAACTGCTGAATGCACTGCAGGCCGCCCTCAAGGAAGCGGACGAGAGCAGCCGGGCCCTGCTGAAGGAAAAGTACTTCGAAGGCCTGCCCATCAGCGAGCTGCAACAGCGTTACGGCCTTTCCGAAAGTGCCGTAAAGATGCGGTTGGCCCGTGCCAGAAAGCATATACGGGCCAGAATAAAGTACATTGCCGCCTGCGATAGGCAGCAGGTAGCCTGAGCGTGTGGATTTATACGGCTAGCAGTCTAGCGTTGGACAAAGTCGGAAGTCGGAAAGCGGACACGAGCGAAGCGACTGACGCCTGCCTACCCGCCAGGCAAGCCTTGGCGGCCTGGCAGGCAGGGAGTAAGCCGGAATGGCTTTGGACGTTCCGCAACTCTTTGGCTGTTTATAGTGTCCAGCGTTCGACTGAGCTCCCACCGAAGTCTTTAGACGGGTAGCTATGTGCAACTTTACTGTTTCAGGTGTTCTTATTAATAGCCAAACCATAATGCTTTTGTGTGAACCCGCTGGACAACATACCGCAGGATTTTCTGAATTTTCTGCTTACCACCCTGTTTGCGTTGCTCATCGGCCTGGAGCAGCGCCGCCACCACGAGCAGGAGAAGCTGAAGTATCTCTTTGGCACTGACCGCACCTTTGCGCTCATCGGTATCCTGGGTTTTATATTGTATATTTTCGATAAAGTACACCTGCTATTTTTCGGGGCCGGCGGCCTGGTACTATCCCTCTTTCTGGCCATTGCCTATGCCGGAAAGATCTGGAAGGAGCAACAATTTGGGATGACCTCCGTGCTGGTCGCACTGGCCACCTACTGCCTGGCGCCGCTGATATACACCCAACCGCCCTGGCTGGTATTGCTCATCCTGATCACAGTGCTGGTCCTCACCGAGATCAAGGAAAGCCTGATCGCCTTTTCCGAGAAGTTCGATAAGAACGAGTTCATCACCCTCGCCAAATTCATTGCCATTGCGGGGGTTATTCTTCCGCTGACGCCACGGGAGCAGGTCATCTCCGGCCTTGACCTCACCCCCTATAAGTTCTGGCTGGCCGTCGTAGCGGTGTCCGCTATTTCCTACGCCAGCTACCTGATGAAGAAATTTGTTTTTCCGGGGGCGGGCCTGTTCCTGACCGGCGTGCTGGGCGGGTTGTACAGCAGTACGGCCACCACCTTTTCACTGGCCGGAAAAACGAAAACGGCTGCTTATCCGCCGGGGCTGACTGCAGCGGCCATTTTGATCGCTACATCCATGATGTACCTGCGCATTCTGGCACTGGCCTTTCTGTTCAATGCCTCGTTGGGCAAAAAGCTGTTGCTGCCCTTCCTGGCCCTGTCTCTCGTGACGGCGGCCGGCGCCATATTTTTTCATTTCCGGAACCGGGCCGAAGAGGCCCCGTGGGGTGAACCCACGGCCGGAAGCCAGCCCAACCCGCTGGAATTCCGGACGGCCTTGCTGTTCGCCTTTCTATTTGTGTTTTTTGCCGCCCTGACCCACTACGTTCTCAAGTTCTACGGGAGCAGCGGGCTGAGCGCGCTTTCCTTCATCGTCGGGGTTACGGACATCGACCCCTTCCTGATCAACCTGTTCCAGGGGAAACAGGCCCTGGCGGAGAACCTGGCCGTTGCGGCCGCCATACAGGCCACCATCAGCAACAATTTCCTCAAGGCGGTATACGGCGCCACCCTGGGCACGCCGGCCCTGCGGCCCTATCTGTGGCGGGGGTTCGGCGCCGTGGTCATCCTGAGCTTTCTGATCCTGGCCCTGGTGTGAATTTTCCGCCGCGTCACACAACTAAGCCGGAGGCATACCTTGTTTTTATTATAGCCGTTTGGCACTAACCAAATACCTTCAGCCATGGCCAACCTCAGTACGACAATGGCCGGGAAAATGCCTGCCGCCGAAAAAACCGGAGGAAAGGTCTTGTCCGTACGGGGCAGCGTTATCGACATTGGGTTTGAGGGCCGCCTGCCTTCCATTTATACCATCATCAAAGCGGGAAAAGAAGGGCGCATCATCATTGAAGTGCAGTCGCAACTCAGCCGCAACTGCGTTCGGGGCATCGCCCTGACCCCCACCCAGGGGCTGGCCCGGGGCATGGCCGTGGAAAATACCGGCGCCCCCCTGAAAGTGCCGGTGGGGAAAGGCATCCTCTCCCGCATGTTCAACGTTTTCGGCCAGCCCATCGACCACCAGCCGCCGCCGGAGCAGGTGGAATGGCGATCGGTACACCAACCCCCGCCCCCGCTGGGGAGGCGGTCTACAAAGTCCGAAATATTCGAGACCGGCATCAAGCTCATCGACGTCCTGGTTCCTCTGGAAAGGGGAGGCAAGGCGGGCCTGTTCGGCGGGGCCGGCGTCGGCAAAACCGTCCTGCTTACCGAAATGATCCACAATATGGTGGGCCGCCACCAGGGGGTGAGCGTCTTCTGCGGGATCGGCGAGCGCTGCCGCGAAGGCGAAGAACTCTACAGCGGCATGAAAGCCGCCGGCGTATTGCCGGATATGGCCATGATCTTCGGCCAGATGAACGAGCCGCCGGGCAGCCGCTTCCGCGTCGGCCATACCGCCCTCACGATGGCAGAGTACTTTCGGGATGACGAGCAGCGCGACGTGCTGCTGCTGATCGACAACATTTTCCGCTTCATTCAGGCAGGCATGGAAGTTTCCGGGCTGATGGGGCAGATGCCGTCCCGCCTGGGTTACCAGCCCACCATGAACACCGAACTGGCGCAGCTCGAAGAGCGCATCTCCAATACCGACACCGGGGCCATCACCTCCATACAGGCCGTCTACGTGCCTGCCGACGACCTGACGGACCCGGCGGCAGTGCATACCTTTTCCCACCTGTCGGCCTCCATCGTGTTGTCCCGCAAGCGGGCCAGCGAAGGGCTGTTTCCGGCCATCGACCCGCTGCAGTCCAATTCCAAGATGGCCGGGCCGGGCATCGTCGGGGAGCGGCATTACACCATCGCTCAGGAGATCCGGCGGACGCTGGCGCAATACGAAGAGCTCAAAGACATCATCGCTATGCTGGGCATGGAGCAGCTGTCTGTGGAAGACCGCAAGGTGGTGTCCCGCGCCCGGCAACTGGAGCGTTTCCTGACCCAGCCCTTTTTCACCACCGAACAGTTCAGCGGCATGAAGGGCAGGCTCGTCGGCCTGGAAGATGCCCTCGATGGTTGTGAACGCATCCTGCAGGACGAATTCCAGGGATACCCGGAACGGTCGTTCTACATGATCGGCGGCATTGATGAAGTAAAAAAATAAAAACATGGGCGCCGAACTGATGCACCTCCGAATACTCCTCCCCTTCCGGGTCTTTGCCGAAGTGGAAGGGGTGAAGCGCATCGTGGTGAAAACCATCCAGGGCGCCTATGGCCTGCTGCCAAACCGGCTGGACTGCACAGCCGCGCTGGCTCCGGGCATCATGAGTTATGAAACGGAAAGCGGAGGGGAGGTTTTCCTGGCCATCGATGAAGGCGTACTGGCCAAGGCGGGGAGGGAGGTGTACATCTCCGTGCGCCATGCCATCGGCGGGGCGGAGCTGGGGCAGTTGCAGGAAGCGGTGGAGAAGGAGTTCCTCCACCGGGGCGAAAAGGAGCAGGCCCTGCGCACTACCCTGGCCAAGCTGGAGAGCGATTTCATACGCCGGCTGGCGAAATTCCGGAAAAAGGGATGATAAAAAACATTGTATTTCTGCCGGCTTTTACCGCATATTGAAATGATGGAAGAAAAGGAGGCCAAAAGATCGTCGAAACTCAGCCGGGAGGTAGGCGCCCAGGAAGGCCGGAAGCTGAAGGCCCGCCGCAAGGGCGAGCGCAGCATCTGGTTCGGTATCGGCATGTTCGGCCTGGTAGGCTGGTCGATAGCCATCCCCACCCTGGCCGGGGCCGCCCTCGGCATCTGGCTGGACGGCCACTACCCCCAGCGCTTTTCCTGGACGCTGACGCTCCTGATCACGGGCGTGGCCATCGGTTGCCTCAACGCCTGGTTCTGGGTGGATAAGGAAAGCCGCGAGATAAAGGAAAACCTGGACGAAAATGAGGAATGAAATACTGATACTGTTCCTGGCCCTGCTGGCCGGCGGCGCCCTCGGGGTGGTTTTCTTCACCGGCCTGTGGTGGACCGTGAGGAAAGGGTTGTCTTCCAAACGGCCCGCCCTTTTGTTCCTGGCAAGCCTGCTGCTGCGAAGCGCCGTCGTCCTGGCCGGCTTCTATTTTGTGGGTGGCAATAGTTGGGAAAAACTGGCGGCGTGCCTGGCCGGCTTCCTCATTGCGAGGGCCGTTATCACCAGGCTGGCGCGGCGCCCGGCAGAAGAACGGGCCGGTACGGAGATGGCCTGAGCGCAGCCGAAAAAACCAAAATATGAGCCTCAGCACCGACGATATCATTTTCTGGGAATACGGCTTCATAAAGCTCAACGCCACCATCGTCATCACGTGGGTACTGATGCTGGTAATGGTGGCCGGAGCGTGGCTCATCACCCGCCACCTGTCCTCGGGTGTGCATACCTCCCGCTGGCAGAACATGCTGGAGGCCATCGTTTCCGCCATCAACCAGCAGATCAGGGAAATAGGGATTGAGCGCCCGAAGAAGTACATCAGCTTCATCGGCACCCTTTTCCTGTTCATCGCCTTTGCCGCCCTGTGCACCATCATTCCGGGCTACGAGCCGCCGACCGGCTCCTTGTCCACCACCGCGGCGCTGGCCATCAGCGTTTTTGTCGCCGTACCGCTTTTCGGTATCGAGGAGAAGGGATTCCGGGGTTATCTGAGGTCTTACCTGGAGCCGAATTTCATCATGCTTCCGTTCAACATCATCAGTGAAATTACCAGAACACTCGCTTTGGCCATACGCCTGTTCGGGAATATGATGAGCGGAGCTATGATCCTCAGCATACTGCTGGTGATCTCGCCCTTCATCTTTCCGATACTCATGACCCTGCTCGGCTTGCTGGTTGGAATGGTGCAGGCTTACATTTTCGGCATCCTGGCAACGGTCTTCATTGCCGCTGCTACGCAGGCGAGCCGGCATTGAAACAGGTGGTTTCCGGTGTTGGATCTGTGATTTTTGAGGTACACCGGGCTGGCTACTGCAGGCAGCGCCCTCCGGGAAAACCAATAATCACATATCAGACGTCAAACGCCAAAAATCAACATCATGGATAAAGTAACCATTGTAGCCATAGCTTCGATCATCACGGCCGGCCTCACGACCAGCCTGGGCTGCATCGGCCCGGCCCTGGCCGAAGGGCGCGCCATCGCCAACGCCATGAGTTCGCTGGCGCAGCAGCCCGACGCCTCTTCGACCATTTCGCGGACGTTGTTTGTGGGCCTGGCCATGATCGAATCCATAGCTATTTACTGTTTCGTGATCTCTATGATCCTGATCTTCGCGAACCCGTTCTGGAACCTGATATCCACACAGTAAAGCACGGAAATATGCTAATCGACTGGTTCACCGTCATTGCGCAGCTGCTCAACTTCCTCATCCTGGTGTGGTTGCTGAAACGCTTCCTCTACCAGCCCATCCTTCGGGCCATGGATGAACGGGAAAAGCACATCGCGGCCCGGCTGGAAGAAGCCGAAGCCCGGAAGGCCGAGGCCGAGCAGGAAAAGGGCCGCTATCAGGAGATGAACAGCGAGCTGGAGCAGCAGCGGGAAAGCCTGCTCCATGACGCCAAAGCGGAAGCGGACGCCGAGCGGCAACGCCTGATGGAAGAGGCCAGGGAAAGCCACCGCCAACTCCGGAGCCGCCTCCATCAGACGCTGGAAAGCGAACGGGACAACCTGAGCCGGGCGGCCATCCGCCGCCTCCAGGAGGAAGTATTTGCCCTGGCCCGCAAAGCCCTGGCCGACCTGGCCGACAGCGCCCTGGAAAATCAGATGGCCTCCGTTTTCGTCCGCCAGCTGGAAGCGCTGGACGGAGAAGAACGCCATCAGGTCGCAGCAGCCTTACAGGCCTCCAACCACGGCGTATCAGTGCGCAGTACCTTCAGCCTGCCCCCCGAACAGCAAAAGGCCATTGAATCCGCCGTGAAGAAGATGATGCCGCCGGAAGGGCAGGTACATTTCGAGGCCCGGGCCGGAGAAGGGCAGTCTGAAGGCATCGAGCTCACCGCCGACGGATACCGGATGGCCTGGACCACTACCGATTACCTCAACACCCTGGAAAAGCGGGTCGCAAATATTCTGGAAGAGGAACTGGAGCCGGAAAAAGAACCAAAAACAGAAGACCATGGGGCCTGACAGTTTACAAAGCCTGTTCGGAGAAGCCTTCGATGCCATGCGCCGGACGCGGGAGGAGTATCAGCCCAGCCTGGCCTTTCGGGAGGTGGGGGTGATCACCACCGTCTTAAACGGGATCGCCCGCGTCTCGGGGCTGCCCAATGCCGGCTATGAAGAATTGCTGCACTTCCCCGGAGACCTGTACGGCATAGCTTTTAACGTCGATGAGGCGGAGATCGGCGTCGTCCTGCTGGGTGAACACTGGCACCTTCAGGCCGGCGATGAGGTGGAGCGCACCGGGCGGGTGATGGACGTGCCGGTGGGAGAAGCGCTCATCGGGCGGGTCATCGGCCCTCTGGGCCATCCGCTGGACGGGAAAGGGCGGATCAATTTCAAGCGGCGCCTGCCCATCGAACGCCCGGCTCCTGCCATCATGGACCGGGCTCCGGTCAACGTACCCCTGCAAACCGGCATCAAGGCCATCGACGCCCTCATTCCCGTGGGGCGCGGGCAGCGGGAGCTGATCCTGGGCGACCGGCAGACCGGCAAGACGTCCATCGCCATCGACACCATCATCAACCAGGCCGGCAAAGATATGCTCTGCATTTACTGCGCCATCGGCCAGCGCGCCGCCTCCGTGGCCAAGGCCGTGGCCCAGCTCGAGGAGAAAGGAGCGATGGAGTACACCATCGTGGTCGTCTCCGAAGGAAACGGCCCGCCCGGCCACAATTACATCGCGCCCTACGCCGCCACCAGCATCGGAGAGTACTTCATGGAAGCCGGCCGCGACGTGCTCATCATATACGATGACCTTACCCAGCATGCCCGCGCCTACCGGGAGCTCTCCCTCTTGCTGCGGCGCCCTCCCGGCAGGGAAGCTTTCCCAGGTGACATTTTCTACATACACTCGCGCCTGCTGGAGCGCGCCACCCACCTCAGCGAAGAGCAGGGAGGCGGGTCGCTCACCGCTCTGCCCATTGTGGAGACGGAGGCGCAGAATATCGCCGCCTACATTCCCACCAACCTGATCTCTATCACCGACGGCCAGATCTACCTCTCTCCTACCCTTTTCGAGCTGGGGGTGCTGCCGGCTATCGACGTGGGCAAGTCGGTATCCCGCGTTGGCGACAAGGCCCAGCTGCCGGTATACCGCACCGCCACCGGCAACCTCAAGCTGGACTATGCCCAGTTCGAAGAGCTGGAGACATTCGCCCGCTTCGGCACCCGCCTCGATGAGCGCAGCCGCCAGATCCTGGAGCACGGCCGGCGCATCCGGGCGGTCCTGAAACAACCCGAGCTGGGCCCCGTCTCCGTCCCCGAACAGATCTGCGTACTGCTCGCCCTGGCCCAGGGGCTCTTCGGCCCGGCGCCGCTGAACAGGATGAAAGAGGCCGAGCAGGCGGTGCGGCAGGAAGCGTGGAAACTGCCCCCGGAGATCCTCCGGGAAATATTTTCACCTGAGGGGCTGAGCAAGGATAGCCGCACCGCCCTGATACAACGGTGCGAAGACGCTCTAGCCCCGTTTAAAGAAGAACCGCATGAATGAAACGCTGGAAAGCCTGCGCCATAAGATCGAAGGCGCTCAGAAGCTCGAGTCGGTAGTCCGCACCATGAAGGCATTGTCGGCCGCCAGCATCAACCAGTACGAACAGGCCGTATTGTCTCTGGAGAATTACTACCGAACGGTGCAACTGGGACTTTTCGTTGCTTTGCGGCAGGTGCGGGACCTTCCATCGCTGATGAGGCGGCATTCGCCGGTGGCCGTCACCGCCATCGTCTTCGGCTCCGGGCAGGGGCTGGTAGGGCCGTTCAATGACCTGATCGTCAATTTCGCCACTGCTGCACTTCGGGAAATGCCAGGAGAAAAGGCGGCCTGGGCCATCGGAGAATCGATACAGCCCCGCCTCGAAGATGCCGGCTTTCCTCCCGCCCGGCTCTTTGTGGTGCCCAATTCCGTCCATGCCATCACCCCTCTGGTCGGCGAAGTGCTCAATGGAATAGAACAGGCCCTGGCGGAACGGCCGGGCACGCAGTTCTACCTCTTTCACAACACCCCGGGAGAAGGAGCGGCCTACGAGCCGGAAAGCCGGCCGTTCCTGCCCCTGGATGAGATCTGGCGGCAGGAGTTCACCGCCCTGCAGTGGCCGTCGAAGAACATCCCTGAGGCCATGGGCAGGGTAGCGCCCACCCTGACGGCCCTCATTCGGGAATACCTCTTTTCTTCCTTGTTCAAAGCCTGCGCCGAATCGCTGGCCAGCGAGAACGCCAGCCGCCTGGCGGCCATGCAGCGGGCCGAGAAGAACATACAGGAACTATTGCAGGATCTCAACCTGGCCTTCCACCGCCTGCGCCAGGAGGTGATCGATGAGGAACTGTTCGACCTGATCGCCGGGGCGGAGGCGCTGGAGGGGGGGTGAGGTTCGTTGTTCGTTGTTCGTTGTTCGTGATTCGTTGTTCGTGATTCGTGATTCGTGATTCGTGATTCGTTGTTTGGCAGGACAACGAGTAACCGGCAACCATCAACCAACCGCCGGCCAATTGAGAAATATGCAGATAAAAACGCTAAAACAGGGGGTGGCCATTTTCACTTCTTCTATCTTGTATAGAGTAAAAAAGCAATGCTATGCCTTTCTATAAAAACATCGATCCCAACACCACCGCCGGCCGGCGCACCATCGAACGCCTGCTGGCCCTGCGCCGGCAGCTTGACGCCGAAGTGCCGCTCAAATCGGCCGAAAGGAGCATCCTCCTCGCCACCTGGAACATCCGCGAGTTCGACTCTCCCGCTTACGGCGACCGCATCCCGGAATCCTTCTACTACATCGCCGAGATCGTCGCACGCTTCGACCTGGTGGCCATCCAGGAGGTGCGGCAGGACCTGCGCGCTCTCAACCGCCTGATGGACATCCTCGGCGGGCAGTGGGACTGCCTATTCTCCGATGTGACCGAAGGCGTCCAGGGCAACGGCGAACGCATGGCCTTCCTCTTCGACAAAAGAAGAGTACAGACGGGCGGCCTGGCCAGCCAATTGGTGCTGCCGCCCATAGAAACGAAAGACGCTCAGGGAAAAAACGTGTATCAGCCGGCAACCCAGGTGGTCCGGACGCCCCTCATGGTGGGCTTCAAAACCGGCTGGACGGATTTTATCCTCACTACCGTCCATATCCTATACGGGGAAGACAAGTCCAACTCCCCCGAGCGGGTGGAGGAGATCCGCCAGGTGGCCCAGGCCCTGAAACGCCGCAGCGAAGACCCCTTCGAATGGTCGAGGAACCTCATCCTGCTCGGCGACTTCAACATTTTCGCCCCCACCGACCTGACCATGAAGATGATCACCGATGCCGGCTTCATCGTGCCGCCCGAGCTGCAGCAACTGCCCTCCAATGTCCAGCAGAACAAATTCTACGACCAGATCGCCTTCCGGGTGCGGCCGGGGCGGTTCAGCACCACCGGCAGGGCGGGGGTTTTCAACTATTACAAGACGGTATTCACACCCGAGGATGAGAAGCTGTACGTTCCGGAGATGGGAGAAGCGTACCGGAAGGCCTCCGACGGCAAAACCCGGAAAAACCCCTCCCTGTACTATCTCAATTTCTGGCGCACCTACCAGATGAGCGACCACCTGCCCATGTGGGTGGAGATCAGGGTGGATTTTTCGGAGGAATACCTGCAGCGGAAACTGCAGCCTCCGGCCTGATAGAATGTTTTGTGACTTTACAGGGATCGTGAGTCCCTGCCAGAGAATCAAAAAATTAGTAGTGGGCCAAAAGAAAAAGCGGCAACTTCAGCTTTACCTCTTCATCGCCCTGTCGACGGTTACGGCTATTATGGCCTATACCATCGAAAGCTGGCGGTGGGGGGCGCTGGCTTTCACCGCCGGCTTTCTGCTGATCGCTGTGGCCACACTGATAATAGTGAGGAAGGAAAATAGCAGCGCCACATAAACAAATTCAAAATGAAAATAGATGCTCAGAAATTCAGCGTGCCGCCGAAGCAGGCCATTTCCCTGAAAGATTATGACCCGGGGGCCCGGGATGGCTTCAAAAACAAAAAGGCGGCGAAGGTACAGCTCAGAAAAGACATCGAACAGATGTCGGAGCTGCAATATCGCCTGTACGCCGAAAACCGGCAGGCGCTGCTCATCATTTTCCAGGCGATGGACGCCGCCGGCAAGGACAGCGCCATCCGGCACGTCCTCTCCGGGATCAACCCGCAGGGTTGTGACGTCAACAGCTTCAAACACCCCTCTGCCCAGGAACTGGACCACAACTACCTCTGGCGGCATTACGCCAAATTGCCGGACCGGGGCAGGATCGGCATTTTCAACCGCTCCCACTACGAGAACGTGCTCATCACCAGGGTGCACCCCGAAATTCTGCTGGCGGAGAACCTGCCGGGCATTCATTCCGTAAAAGACGTAAGCGAAAAATTCTGGAAAACGCGCTACCGCCAGATCAACAACTTTGAGCGGACCATCTCGGAAAATGGCGCCACCATCATCAAGTTTTTCCTCCACCTCTCGAAGAAAGAGCAAAAGAAACGCTTCCTGGAACGAATCGACAACCCCGAAAAAAACTGGAAATTCTCGGCGGCCGATATCGAAGAGCGCACTTACTGGGACGATTACCGGCAGGCGTACGAAACGGCCATCAGCAAAACTTCCACCGCCTATGCGCCCTGGTACATCATTCCCGCCGACCACAAGTGGTTCAGCCGGATGGCCATCGGGAATATTATCGTTGAAACCCTGAAACGCATGGATATCCGGATGCCGGTGGTTTCGGAAAAGGAAAAAATATTGCTGCAACAGGCGAAGGAGAAGTTGGAACTTGAATAATTAAACTCGCTGAAAATGAAAACAAACCAATTCCAGCACGAATACCTCGAGAAGATCCTCTCCACAGAGAACGAGCACCTACTCAAGCTTCACCAACTGGTCGCCGACGCCATGCGTGAACAGGAACTCATCTCAGAAAACCTCATGCATCCGCCCCGGGAGATGCTCAGCCGGGGACAACAGGTAGCCGACAAGGTAGCCGCCTTTGGCGGCAGCTGGACGTTCATCATCTCCTTCGGCGTGGTGCTGGTTTCCTGGATCGCCGTCAACATCATCCTGGCCACCCGGGCTTTCGACCCCTATCCTTTCATCCTGCTCAACCTGGTGTTGTCCTGCCTGGCCGCCATACAGGCGCCGGTCATTATGATGTCGCAGAACCGGCAGGAAGAAAAAGACCGGCAACGGGCGGAAAATGACTACCTGGTCAACCTCAAGGCCGAGATCGAAGTGCGCAACCTGCACCAGAAGATGAACTTGTTGATGGAGGAGCAGTTCCAGACGCTGCTGGAGATACAGCGCTATCAGACGGAGTTGCTGGAGGAGTTGGCGGGCAGGGGGAAGTGACTTTTTCCTGTCCTGCCGTCTTCCTGCCGTCGATGTTCCCGGGCCCAAAAAATGGCAGGCGGAACGAAAGAAACGCGATCCCAGGTGTTATCATATAGCGAAAGTTGCGTACGGCAACAGCAAACGTTCAAAAAAGTACCCTAACATGCGGACTACCATCTTCCTTCTCTTCCTCGCTCTCGCAAGTGCCTGCCATCAAAAAGAAAACCCCTCCTCCTCTTCCGGCGATGAGCTGGCGGCAAAAACCGCCGAACTGGCCAAACTGAAAAAGGAACAGGCCATCCTGGCAAAAAAAATTACCGCCCTGGAAGCGGAAGTCGCCAGGCTGGACCCCTCGAAAGCCGTGCAGGCCAAGCTGGTCTCCGTAGCCGAGGTCGCGCCGGAAGGCTTCGAGGCCTACATCAACCTGCAGGGCAGGGTCAGCTCGGAAAACATCTCCTATGTAGCGCCCCGGAATGGCGTGGGCGGCTATGTCAAGGAGGTGCTTATCACCGAAGGGCAGTATGTCAAAAAAGGGCAGCTGATCCTCAAACTGGACGACCAGGTGCTGCAGCAGTCCATTGCCTCTACCAAAACGCAGCTGGCCTTCGCCCAGGATATTTACGCAAGGACAAAGTCCCTCTGGGACCAGAAGATCGGTTCGGAAGTGCAGCTGCTCAACGCCAAAAACAATGTTGATGGCCTGAAAAGCCAGATCGCCGTCCAGGAAGAGCAACTGAAAACCTACCTCGTCTATGCCGACCAGAGCGGCATCGCCGAGATCGTCAATATCAAACCGGGCGAGCTATTCACCGGCATGGGCGCTACGGGCCCGCAGATACAGATCGTCAATAACAACGACCTCACCATCGAAGTGGATATCCCCGAAAACTACGCCACGGAAGTCAAAGCCGGCAATGAAGTGCTGGTGGAGGTTCCCGCCGTGAACCGGTCTTTTAAGACCAGTATCGAGCGGATCAGCCAGTCCGTCAATGCCGCTTCCGTAGGGTTTACGGCCGTGTGCCGGATACCTTCGGCCGCCGGCCTGAAGCCGAATATGTCGGCATCGGTGAAGATCCTGAGCCACTCCAGCGCGAATGCCATCGTCATCCCGGTGAACGTCGTACAGTCGGACGACCAGGGAAAGTACGTCTACCTGATGGCCAACGGTGGAGAACACAAAACGGCAAAAAAAGTAAGGGTAACCCTGGGCGAGCTCTACGGCGGGCAGATAGAAATACTCAGCGGCCTGCAGCCGGGGGACGTGCTGGTCACCAAGGGGTATCAGGACCTGTACGACGGGCAGGTGGTGGAGGATATTTGAAAGGAATGAAGGAAGGAAGGAGTGATGGAGTGAATACAACAGGCAAAAAACATGTCAGAAACGAAGAAAAGGATCCCGGAAGTATTTAAGGAATTCAAGCCGACCAGTTGGGCGGTGGACAACAGCACGGCGATGTACCTCATCATCATCATCATCACCGTGTATG
>CAYQKY010000194.1:0-14874 GCA_964418125.1 uncultured Phaeodactylibacter sp. | reverse complement strand
CAAACAAGCTCTAAGTACCTGTACTGAAATAGGGAAATACACGGATACACCAATACACGGATACACCAATACACCCACACACGATCACTGCGCCACCTGCTCACTGATCTTCCCGAACCGCCGCTCGCGCTTCTGGAAGTCGATGATGGCCTTGTAGAGGTGTTCTTTGCGAAAGTCCGGCCAGAAAATTGGGGTGAAGTAGAGTTCGGCGTAGGCGATCTGCCATAACAGGAAGTTGCTGAGGCGGTTTTCGCCGCTGGTGCGGATGAGCAGTTCCGGGTCGGGCATGCCGCTGGTGTTGAGGGCGCCGGCGAAGGCTTCTTCATCGATGTCTTCGGGTTTGAGTTCGCCGGCCTGCACCTGCCGGACGAGCCGGCGGCTGGCTTCCATGATCTCCCATTTGGCGCTGTAGTTCAGGGCCAGTACGAGGGTCATGCGTTTGTTATCTTTAGTGTTCTCGATACCTTCCAGGAGAGCCCTGTAAGTGGAGGGCGGCAGCTTGCTGATGTCGCCGATGGCCTGCAGGCGGATATCGTTCTTGTTTAAGGTGTCGATCTCTTTGTGGAGGGTTTCTACCAGCAGGCGCATCAGGGCGCTGACCTCGAGCTTGGGCCGGTTCCAGTTTTCGGTGGAAAAAGCGTAAAGGGTAAGGTATTCCACGCCGAGCTCGGCGGCGGCCTCGGTGGTTTCCCGTACGGCGGTCACTCCGTTGCGGTGGCCGAACACGCGAGGTTTGCCATGCTGCTTTGCCCAGCGGCCATTACCATCCATGATGATGGCGATATGGCGGGGCAGCTTTTCAATGTTGATCTGAGACTTTAAATCCATCTTTTTCCGCTAACAACTCGTGATTAAGTGCCAGGTAATTGGGATCAAATATGCAAATTTACTAAACTGCAGGCACTTTTTGAGGATACCGTAATTATATAACGTAAAAGTGTTTATACTAACGCAGCGGCCATTTTATTATTTTAAAACCGGCGGCCCCGCCGGGCGTACCGGAAGCAACGGGCACTATTTGCGCCGGCCCGTGCAGGTACAATTGAAAATGTGCAGAAACCGTTGTATTTTCCCGCTCTTGAACGCAGGCCATTTCTGGCAGCCCGGGAGAGGCGCCTGTATCTTTCTCCGGCGCGTGTATTCGGGAGACGACGAAAAAGGAACAAATAAACTAAAACCATGAACCTTACCTTTGACGACTTTACATATGAGCGCCCTCAATTCGGCCGGTTCGCCACTTCTTTCCGTGAAGAAATTGCCCGGTTCCGCAGCGCCGCATCCGCGGAAGAGCAGGGGCAGGCCTTATCCCGCATCAACGAGCTGCGGGCCGAATTTATGTCAATGTACAACGTCTGCCATATTCGCCACACCATGGATACCCGCGACGAGTTCTATGAAAAGGAGAATGAATATTTCGACCAGCAGATGCCCGCCTATGAAGGGCTGATCAATGAGTTTTACAAAAGCCTGATCCATTCGCCTTTTCGGGAAGAGCTGGAGAAAAAATGGGGCGGCCAGTTGTTCACCATCGCCGAGCTGAGCCTGAAGACCTTTGACGATTCCCTCATCGAACTGTTGCAGGAAGAAAACAAACTCAGCAGCGAGTACACCAAGCTGAAGGCCAAGGCCGAGATCGATTTCAGGGGAGAGAAACAAAACCTGTCTACCATTGTCAGATACGAAATGGATAAGGACAGAACAACCCGAAAGGAGGCCAGCGAAGCCAAGTGGGCCTTTTTCGCGGGGCACGCTACTGAGATCGAGGGGATCTTCGCTCAACTCGTGCAGGTACGCCACCGTATTGCCCGGGAACTGGGGTACGAGAATTTTGTAGAACTGGGCTATGCCCGCATGCTGCGGTCCGAATACGGCCCGGAAGAGGTGGCCAATTTCCGCCGCCAGGTGGAGGAGTACATCGTACCTATCGCCAGCCGCCTCTATGAACGGCAGCGCCGCCGCCTCGGGCTGGAGCGGCTTAAATACTACGATGAAGAACTGCGCTTCCCTTCCGGTAACCCCCAGCCCAAAGGCGAACCGCAATGGATCGTCGGGCAGGCCCGTCAGATGTACAGCGAGCTTTCCCCGGAAACCCGTGAGTTCTTTGACTTCATGCGGCAGGCTGAGCTGATGGACCTGCAAACCCGCCCCGGGAAGGCCACCGGGGGGTACTGCACCTACATCGGTAAGTACCAGGCGCCTTTCATCTTTTCCAACTTCAACGGCACCAGCGGAGATATTGATGTCCTGACCCATGAAGCGGGCCATGCTTTCCAGGTATACAGCAGCCGCAATATCGGCATCACCGAATACAACTGGCCCACTTTCGAGGCCTGTGAGATCCACTCCATGAGTATGGAGTTCTTTACCTGGCCCTGGATGCAGCTTTTCTTCAGGGAGGATGTCGACAAGTACAAATTCAGCCACTTGTCCAACGCGCTGTATTTCCTTCCCTATGGTGTGGCCGTTGATGAATTTCAGCACTTCGTCTACGAACATCCGGATATCTCTCCCGCCGAACGCAACCGCGCCTGGCGCGAGATCGAGAAAAAGTACCTGCCGCATCGCGATTACGATGGCCACTCCTTCCTGGAGAATGGAGGGTACTGGCAGAAGCAAAACCATATCTTTGCCATGCCGTTCTACTATATCGACTACACCCTGGCACAGATCTGCGCCTTCCAGTTCTGGAAGAAAGACCAGGAAGGCCATCAGCAGGCATGGGCCGATTATGTCCGCCTCTGCAATGCCGGCGGCAGCCGCCCCTTCCTTGGCCTGGTCCAACTGGCCAACCTGCGTTCTCCTTTTGAAGACGGATGCGTGGCCTCAGTGGTGGATATCATCACCGAGTGGCTGGAACAAATTGATGATTCGGCATTTTAGCGCTTTCCCCGGAATCGTTTTTCGTATGAGCGCCTGGGCGGAAATCAGGCGGCCATGCTAAAAAAATAGTATATTTGCTGTTGACTATGAGCTTGAGCTAAGAAAACTACAATATTCATAATCCCATACTATGTTCATACTGATACTCAGCTTTTTGACAGCGTTTACGCTTGCCTATTTCGCGCTGCCCCACGTTATCAATATTGCCCGGGAAAAGAATTTGTGCGATGAGCCTTCCGAGCGCAGCTCCCATACCATCAGTACGCCGGCTCTGGGCGGTATCGGCATCTTCTCGGCTGCCATTTTTTCCATCGTCCTGTGGACACCTTTCCGGGATTTCGGCAACCTGCAGTATATCCTCTGCGCCTTCATCATCGTTTTTCTGGTAGGCGTGAAGGATGACATCTCCCCCGTTTCGCCGGCCAACAAGATCATAGGGCAGGCCCTGGCCGCCTCCATCCTGATCTTCAAGTCCGATATCATGTTGAGGGGCTTTTACGGGTTCCTGGGCTTTCATGACGGTTTGCCCCCGGCGGTTTATATCGCGCTGACTTTGCTTACGATCCTGGTGGTCATCAATGCGTTCAACCTGATCGACGGCATCAACGGCCTGGCGGGAAGCATCGGCGCGTTGATCTGTGGTACGCTGGGGTGCTGGTTTTTCTATGTCGACAGGATTGAATTTGCGGTAGTCGCCTTCACCATTGTCGGGGCCATCATCGCATTTCTTAAATACAACTACTCTCCGGCGAGGATCTTCATGGGTGATTCAGGCTCATTGCTCGTGGGGACGGCCAGTGTGATCCTTGCCATCAAGTTCATCGACATGAATTACTTCATGGAGGCAGGGCAGAAAGGTAAGGTTTTGGCCAGCCCGGTGGTAGCCATAGGCATTATGATCCTGCCGCTGTACGATACGATACGGGTGTTCATCACCCGCGTTCTGAGAGGGCAGTCCCCCCTGCTCGCTGACCGGCGCCACATTCATCACCTGCTTATCGATTATGGCTTCTCCCACATGCAGGCCACCGGCATACTGGTTTCGGTAAATGCAATTTTCATTCTTTTGGCTTTTTCACTCAACCGGGTGCTGGAAATGCACGGGCTGCTGGCGCTTATCATTGTGCTGGCCTCGGCGTTGACCTACTGGCTGCACAAGGCCGTTCTCCGGAAGAAACAAAAAAAGCTCATTCTTCAATGAATTCCTATCTGCTTGTTTTTTTAGGCGGCGGCATGGGCAGTATCTGCCGCTTCGGCATCGCTCACCTGCTGGCGCCATACAAACCGGTTTTTCCCTGGGCTACCTTCCTGGCCAATGCGCTGAGTTGTATCGTCCTGGGGTGGCTGGTGGGGCTGAGCCTGCGCGGGCAGGTCAGCGATAGCTATAAATTTTTACTGATGACGGGCTTCTGCGGTGGTTTCAGTACGTTTTCCACTTTTACCAACGAAACCTTCAGCCTGATGCAGGCCGGCCACCTGAGCCTGGGCCTGCTCAATGTCGGCGGGAGCCTGCTGCTGTGCCTGGCCTGCATCTATGTGGGTATACGGATGGGAATGTGAAGAGGCGGCAGTGGTTAAGTTGTTGTATTGCTAAATTGCTATATGCTCAGCGTGTTGCCCTCAGCCAGCCAGACAATCCGGGGCTGTTCGCATTTTGGTGTTCGCTGTTCGCAAGTCCCTGAAAATCAAGGAGCGTTATTCAGAAGAGGCTACCTGTCTAACGCTGGAAAACGGCTGCGGGGCTGTGTACGATGGACGGGCACAGCAACGGCGCAGGGCTGTGTACGGTGTACGAAGCCTTGCCTGGCTGTCCAACTTTAGAATGGTAGCTTCAGAAGACACAGAAAATTGAACTATCCCGACAATCCAGCCATATAGCCATATAACCATCCAACCATCCAGCCATCCAACCTACCCCTCCGGCTGAAAGACTATATTATCCGAGTCCAGCCCCCTCTCTTTCAGGTGGGTTTCGATATCCGGGCAGGGAGCAAGGGTTCCGTCGGCCTGAATGGTGCAGGGGAGCCACCGGTTTTTTGCCAGGAAGTTCGCTGCCCGCCGGTGGCTTTCGTTATGCCGTTCTTCCGCGAGGTATTCCATGGCGATCCACTTCCGGCCGGAGCCGGCGATCCATTTTCTGAGCCCGGCAATAACCTGCGTTTCGGCGCCTTCGACATCTATCTTGATGAAATGGGCGCTGATGCCCTCTTCTTCCATCAGGCAGTCCATACGGCGGGCAGGAACCTTCACTGTTTTCGGTTGGATGCGGCGGCGCCAGGCTTCGGCTTCGAATTGCTCTTTGTCCAGGGTGTTGTATTCCGAAAATAATGCCGGGAATTCGTAAAAAGTAGCGGTACCCTCGTTGTCACTGGCGGCCACCCGTACGGCTTTAATGGAAGGATGGCCGGTGAGGTTTCGCTGTAGCACGGCAAAGGTGCCGCCTGCCGCTTCAACGGCCAGCACCCTGCCCTGAGGGCCTGTCAGTTCCGCTCCAAGCCGGCTGAAAAAGCCGAAATGGGCGCCTACATCCAGCATGGACATGCCTTCGTCCAGGTGGCGGATCATGAAGCGGGCCAGGCGGATCTCCGAGTCGTGAGATTTGGCGCCGAGCAGGTAAATATCCAGCCCTGCCGGCAACAAAACCTCCATGGAACCGCCAAAAAAAAGCGGAGCCCTGCGCCGCAGGCTGCGGCCGCTGAGCGGATACAGTAATTTGCTGTAAAGCATTCCCGTGAAGTAACGGGTTGGGGCGAAGGCCAGCCGGTGCAGATGGTTACCCTGTGCCGCCTTTTCGACAGCGGCCAGGGCATGCACGTGCCGGGTTCGCTTATTTTTCATCGCCCTCCGTTTGCAGCCTCAGGTCCAGGTTGACGAGTATGGCCAGGTTTATGAAGAAGAAAGGGCCGATCTTGTCTGTCTCGATCAGGTCGTTGATGATGAGCAGGGAAAGAATGATGATCAACGACAAGAGGGCCATCATGGCAATGTGCTTGTCCTTTTCCCGGCGCGCCCGGTGGTAGATGGCCTCGCCCCGAAGCAGGGCGTAGGCACAAAGCAGCAGAAAAAAGAGGAGCCCGGGCAGGCCCTGCTCCACCAGCGTCATCAGGTAATAACTGTGGATGCCCGACCGGTCGGGATTGTCGCTGACGTAGGTCTGAAAACTGGTGACCGTATAGGTTTTATAGAAATTGTAAAAGTTGCCGGGGCCGAAGCCGAAAACCGGCTCCTCAATGCTCATGTGGAAACCGGCGACCCAGCGGTAGATGCGTTCCATGGTGGAAATGTCTTCCCCGGTATAGGTGGCCTCCAGCAGGTTGTTGAAGTCCTGATGGGAGACGGTCGTCTCGTAGTCCGGAGCGTAGTCCAGGTAGCGGTTGTTATACGCCATGAAGGCCACGAAGGTAATGGCGGCGGCCGTGGCCAGGAGCAGGACGTACTTTGTCAGCCGCCAGCGGATGACATAGAAAGCGCCAATGGCGATGACTACTGATACATAGGCGGCGCGGGTATAGGAGAGCTGAATGGCTGCCAGAAAAACGAGAAGGCTGCCGCTGATCACCCACCAGCTCCGGCTGTAGGGAGGGTACCATTTGCGCAGGTACCATACGAAGGGCAGAAAGACGACGATAATAGAGGCATAGGCCACGTGGTTGCGATAGAACGGGTGAAGCACCCGGTAAACGTCGGCAAAGGAAAAGCCGTAGGCGGCATGCCTCAGTATGACCACCAGGACGGTAAAAAGCAGCGTGGAGAACACGGCCCAGAAGAATTGCCGGATATCCCGTTCGTCATTGAGCAAATGGCTGGCCAGAAAGAAAAAGGTGGCCACATACCAGGTTTTTGCCAGCACAAATTTAAAGGAGACCACCCACTGATGGGAAGTAATGGCCGATACGAGTATCCATGACAGGTGTAACAGCAGCAGCAGCGTGATGGGGTGTCGAAGGAAACGCCCGTCGGTTTCCCTGCCGTGGCGTAGTAGGTAGATAAAACCCACCAGCATGAGCCCGGCCATCAATGGCTCGGTGGGCAGGTCGGTGCCGAACCCGTTGGGCAGTATGATCTCTGTTGAAAGAGGGATGCAGGCCAGCAGCAGCAGGAAGGTTTTGCGAAAATCTACAATGGTCAGGTAAGCGAGCAGCAGAAAGGCAGGGATACCTGCCAGGTAATACATCTCGGTGGCGATGCCCGCAAAAAGGCATACCAGGAGCAGAGCGGCAAACACCCGAAAAAAGAACCGCGGGAAATCGGAAGTATCCAGCAGAGACAGGAGTTTACTTCGCATGGTAGACCTCCCTCCAGTTTATATCTCTGTAGGTGTCGAAAAGCAGTACCCCGATGATGCTGAACAAAAAAGCGACGGCTACGGTAGCCAGGACGATGATGCTGCGTTTGGGCCGCGATTTGACCACCGGCACCCGGGCCTCTTCCACGATGACCATAGCCGGGATGACAGAATTATAGGTTGCCGTTGCCTGCTTGAGCCGTTCCTTGTCTTCACTAAGCGTCTGGTTGGCCTCTATATACTGTCGTTCGAAAATGCCGACCTTGGAAAGGCCCAGGTTGAAACGGGCCATCTTATCGTTGAGGCTCTTGTTTTCTTCTTCGAGCCCCCTTACCGTAGCCTGCAGGAGGCGGATGGTATCCTGAGGGATGCCTTTGGTCTCTTTCATGGCCTCCAGCTTGGCCCGGTTGCGCACCAGGAGGGCCTCCGATTCGGAAACCTGAGTGGTCAGCGCTTCCGACTGGCCCAGAATACTGTAAATACCGAATTTTTCCCGCATGGCGATGAGGCTGTCGCTGAGGCTGGCCAGCTGAGCTTCTTTCGCCGTTATGTTCTCCTCGTAAGAACCAATGGCCTTCTCCAGCCCTTCCTTGATCAGGCGGCGGGCGATCTCATCGACCTTTTCCCGGGCAGCGTTGGCCATCCGGGCCGCCAGCTCTTTGTCCTTGTCTTCCACGGACAGCTCGATGGCGTCGCGCTTGGTCTTCTGCACTTCGTACAGGCTGAGAAATTTTTCCTGCACTTTAAACGCGGCCTTGGGCTGATCCGGGTCGATATCATAGTGCTCGTAAAGCCTGAAGGAGTCGACCAGGAAGTTGATCAGTTCACTGGACTCGGCAATGGTCATCAGGCGGTCGATGTCATTTTCGTTGCCGTAGTAGTCGTTGCGCAGCTGGCCTTTGCCATAGAGCGCCTCCGGAGTGGCCTGATCGGGGCTCACTGCCAGGAATACCGTGGTGGCCTGGTAGTAGTTGGAAAGCAAAAGGCTGATAATAATGGCGCCCACACCGGCAATAAGGCATACGTAAAAGACAGGTTTCTTCCACTTGAAGAGGGTCTTCAGTACGTCGATTAGATTGTCGTTATTTTTCATCGCTATTTTCCTGTGCGTTTGAGAGGCAGCCGGCCATGCTGCGGTTCATCGGCAGTTCTTTTGGTAGCTCGCCTCCCTTCTGTTTTCAATAAACATCGCAAAAGTATACCCTTTGGAGGTTATTTTTAAACTTTTGGGGAAATGTTTGGCCCCGGCACCTGGCAAGACGGGGGGCGGGCGGCAAAGCGTTGGTTGAGGAGAGGGAAAATGACAGGAATAAATATCGGAGGGCTATAATTTAAAAACCTCAAGTTAAAGCAGAACTACCTACCCCTCAAATGAGCCAGCCCTCTTAAATTGACCAACCCCAGCCCTGCCGCCAGCGCCCCGCCGGCCGCCAGCGTAGCCAGAAATCGCCAGAACCAGCCTGCATCCAGGTAGGCATGGATAACGAGGCCCGCCGGCAGGGCCAGGGCGGCCAGCCCCAGAAAGCGAAGCAGCGTATTCGCGGTATTGCCGGGCTGCATCAGGCGGTGGGCGAGAGCCAGCTCACAGGCCAGCACCCCAAACTGGGTGAGGCAGGTGGCCATCGCCGCCCCTTCCGCTTTGTAGGCCGGAATGAGGGCCAGGTTGAGCACTACATTGAACAGCAGGCTGCCGGCAAAAATGAAGTTGAGCTGCCGAAGGCTGCCGTTGGCAACCAGCAGGGTGCCGAAAATATAGGTTCCGCAGACCGCAAAAAAACCGCCCATGAGGTAGAGCAGAACCCTGCCGGAATATACCGATCCGCTTTCGTAGAGCGCCACCATCACCTCCGTGCGGTAAAAGAATATGGCGCAGAATACGGCCAGGGCGCCGGCCCCGATCAGGCGGAAACTCATCTGGGCCAGGCTGCCCACCGCTTCCCCCTGCTTGAGCATTCCCGAAAAGATGGGCAACAACAGGCCGGCAAATAAAAAACCGATCATGTTGCTGGCCTCGAAGAGGCGGAAGGCAGAGGCGTACAGGTCAGCCTGGATCTCCCCGTCGGGCAGCAACCGTTCTACCATTACCGCGTCGATACGGTTGTAGATCGAGGTGAGGAGAACGGCCAGAGCATAAGGGGCGCTGCGGCGAAGCAGCATCAGCAGGAACGGCCAGCGAAAGCGAAAACGCAACCCGGAAAGCCTTCGCCGGATGATGCCGAAAGCCAGCGCCGCCGTCAATCCCAGGGCAACCGTCTGAGACCAGGCGAACCATTCTATCCGAAACCGGCCCTGAAACGCAGGGGCCCACAGCAGAATGCCGCAGATCAGGATGAGCAGCAGGCGGTCGAGTACGGACAGTAAGCTGTCCAGCCGGTATCTGCCCAGGCCCGAAATGTTCGACCTCAGAAAAAGCACCAGGGAATTCAGCATCTGGTTGACGGCAATGATGGCTAGCAGGGGCAGGACGTTGGCGCCGTAACCGGCAAACCAGGCGGTGAGAAACACGAGGGAGAGATACAGAACCCCCAGCATCGCCTTAAGGATGATTATGTTGGGGAAGTACTTGTCGAGGAGGTGGCGGTGCTGGGCGATATTCCGGTTGTTGAAGTTCTGTATGCCGAAATCATTGACGATCTGAAAGAGGAAAGTGAAGTTGAAAAGCGCAAAATAGATCCCGTAATCCCCCATGGGAACGGTATTCTGCACCGTCCGGTCGATCCCGAAAAGGTAGAAGGGCTTGATCAGCAGGTTGACCGCCAGCAGGAAAATGATGTTGATCAGGAATTCGCGCTTCATTGGTGAAGGCGAAGATAGGAGTTTATGGTGTATCGGTGTATTAGTGTATTAGTGTATTAGTGTATTAGTGTATGGGGCAGTGTACAGGCATCCCCTTCTGGGCTCTTCCCTGCACACTGATACACCAAAACACTGATACCCTCTATTCATACCTCAACGCCTCGATCGGGTCCAGCCGGGCGGCCTTCAGGGCGGGATACAGGCCGGAGACGAGGCCCACAAGCGTACAGGTGGCCACGGCGGTAAGCACCCACGCCCAGGGGAAGAGGAACTTGCCGTTGGCCAGGATAGCCACCACGTTGCCGGCCATGACGCCGAGAGCGATGCCCACCGCGCCGCCCAGCTGGCAGATAATGATGGCTTCCGAGAGGAATTGAATCATGATGGAATTGCGGGTGGCGCCGATGGCCTTGATGATACCGATCTCCCGGGTACGTTCGGTGACGGAGACCAGCATGATGTTCATCAGGCCGATGGCGGCGCCGATAAGGGTGATGAAACCGATGCCGATAGCCGCCAGCCGGAAATAGGTGGTGTTCTCCTTAATGATGTTGATGAGGCTGTCGCTCTTGGTAATTTCGAAGTCTTCGTCCTGAGAAACCTTTAGCCCGCGGATGTTGCGGAACAGGCCGGTGGCGAAATCGATGCCCATGTCCACCTGTGAGGCCTCGTTGACCGCCACCAGGATGTTGTAGTTGGTGTTGTCGGTGGCGTAATACCGCTTGGCAGTCTGCAGCGGGATAAGGATGCGGCGGTCCTCGCTCTGGTTCATGCTGGAACCCTTGGACTTGAGTACGCCTACTACCTTCAGTTTGATGTTGCCGGCGTAGATGGATTTGTTCAGTGCCTTTTCGGCATTACCTTTGAAAAGGTTGGACAGGATCTCGTCGCCGATAATGGTGATGTAGCCGCCATGCATGATCTCCCGGTTGGTGAAATTGCGGCCGGCGACAAGGTCGAACCCCTTGGCTTCCATATAATTTTCGTCAATCCCGAACAGAGCGACATTGGGGTTGGTCTTTTCGTCCTGAAATTTGATGGCGGCAGTGCCGGTACAGAACATGGACACGGAGGTCCGGGCAGGAAATTCGAAACGGCTTTTGAACTCCATGGCCTGTTCGAATGAAATGGGGTCGCCCCGCTTTTCCTGGCGGCCGCCGCGGTGCCCTCTGATGCCTTCTCCCTTGGGGTCTATATCGAAAGTGTTGGCCCCCAGGGAGGAAAGGTTGTCGCCCAGGGATTTGATGCCCACATCTATGGCGGTGAGAATGCCGACCAGCGCCATAATGCCGAAGGCAATGATCATCAGGGTGAGAATAGCCCTCAGCAGGTTGGAGCGAACGGCGCGGAAGGCAAGTATGATATTTTCGCTTAATTTCATCGGCCGGTGGATCTGTCTTTATGTGCAAATTGCGCCCAAATATAGGGATAAGCAACAGGCTTGCCGAATTTGTTCGATGAACGGGGGGAATATTTAGAGGTATCTTATGCCGGGGGCGAAGGGCAATGGGGGGATGGCTGAATTGTTGGATGGTTATATGGTTATATGGCTGGTGGCCTTCGCTGTGGCGGCAATCCAACAATTCAACCGTCCAGCCTTCTCTACCCGAATGCCCCCCTGATCACCTCCAGCATCTCCTTCCCGATAGCCGGATTAGCGGCGATGATCTCCCCGCCGTGCAGATAATTATCCCCGCCTGCGAAGTCGGTGGCCACTCCGCCGGCTTCCTGGATGATGAAGGCGCCCCCGGCCACGTCCCAGGCGTTGAGTCCGTATTCGAAAAAGCCGTCGAAGCGGCCGCAGGCCACGTAGGCCAGGTCGACGGCGGCGGAGCCGAAGCGGCGGATGCCGCGGGTGTGGCGCATGAAGTGTTCAAACACCTGGAAGTATTCCTTCATCCTGCTGTAGTCGTGATAGGGAAAGCCGGTGGCCAGCAGTGATTTCTCCAGCGGCGCCCGCCCGCTCACCCGGATGGGGTTGCCGTTGAGCCGGGCGCCTCCGCCCTTCCAGGCGTAGAAGCACTCCTGCCGGTTGATCTCGTACACCAGCCCCAGCACGGTTTGCCCTTCCTGTTGGAGGGCTATGCTGATGGAGAATACGGGAAGCTGGAACAGGAAATTGGTGGTGCCGTCCAGCGGGTCGATGATCCATTGCAGGTCGCCGCTTCGGTTGTCGACGGTGTCTTCCTCGGTGAGGAATACGCTGCCCGGCAGCAGTTGGCCCAGGCCTTCCACCAGTTGTTCTTCCGCCGTTTTGTCGACGTAGCTGACCAGGCTGTTCAGCCCTTTTTCTTCAATATCGCCGCCGGCCACGCGGCCCAGTTCCTGGCGGATGAACCGCCCGCTGCGTTCGACAATGGGGATAACCTGTTTGCAGATGCTTTCGAGGTTCATGAGGATGGTTATTGAATGATTGAAGGAATGCTTGGGGCAAAGGTAATCATTCCTTCATTCCATCATTCCATCATTCCTTTCTAATCCGCCAGCTGGTAGATATCCGGGATATTCCTTCCCAGCCCGTCGTAGTCCAGTCCGTAGCCGATGACGAATTTGGTGGGGATCTCGAAACCAGTATAATGGATGTCGACATCGCACTCCAGGGCTTCGGTTTTGACCAGGAAGGCGGCGACAGAGACAGAGGCGGGCCCCATCTCTTTGAGCTGGGGCAGGAATTTGGACATCGTATGGCCGGTATCGATGATATCTTCGACAATGACGATATCCCTGCCTTTGACATCCTCCTCCTGTAAGCCGATCACGGTCTTCAGCTCGCCGGAGGAATTCAGCCCTTCGTAGGAGGACAGGCGGATGAAGGTTATCGCACAGTCGATCTCGCAGGCGCGGAGGAGGTCGGCGGCGAACATGAAGGCGCCGTTCAGGACGGCGAGGAAGAGGGGGTTTCTGCCCGCATAGTCCCGGCTGATCTGCCGCCCCATTTCAGCGGCCTTATCGGCGATCTGCTCCCGGCTGATGTAGGGCCGGAAGGACAGGCCGTGTATTTTGATGTGGTCTTTCATTTTATATACCGTATTTGTCCAGCAAATAAACCAGGCTCATAATGGCGGCTGCGCCCAGTTCCAGTTCGCGCTTATTGACTACATCCATCCCGTCGATAGGGGAGTGGTGATAATCGAAATAGCGCTGGGTATCGGGTTCGAAGCCGAAGAGCAACCCTTTCTGGCTTTTGAGCCCCGAGATGTCGGCGCCCGAGCCTCCTTTCCGGAAGGCCAGCCCATAGGGCTCCAGCAGGGGCAGCCATTCGATGACTTTGCGGAATTTATCGTTGAAAACATCATCGTGCCCGTCGGCGGTGAACCCGCGGGGCGTGAAGCCTCCCCGGTCCGATTCTATGGCGGCCATGTGGTATTCGCCCTGCTCATCCGACCACTTCCAGTAAGCGCGGGCGCCCCTCAGGCCGTTTTCTTCATTCATGAACAATACGCAGCGGATCGTTCGCTTCGGCCGGTAGCCCATTCTCCTGATGAGGTGAAGGGTCTCCATGGCCTGTACGCAGCCGGCGCCGTCGTCATGGGCGCCGGCGCCGACATCCCAGGAGTCGAGGTGCCCGCCGACGAGGATGATCTCTTCGGGAAATTCACTGCCTCTGATCTCTCCGATGACATTGAAGGAAGGCACTTCGCCCAGGTTCTGGGAAGTGCTGCGCATGAACACCCGCACGGGCTCCTCCCGGAGCAGCCGGCTGAGCAGTTCCGCATCCCGGGTGCTGATGGCGATGGCCGGTATAGGAGTGACATCTTCTTCATATACGGTGGAGCCGGTATGGGGAATATCGTCCAGCCGGGTGGTCAATGACCGGGCCAGGACGCCGGCCGCGCCGTAGCGGGATGCCCGCGAAGCGCCCCACACCCGCTGGCCGGCTGCCTTGCCGTAGGCGTTGAAAGTGTTGAGCTGGGTAGGGTCCATGGCGCCGTTGAAAAAGACGATCTTGTTGCGGAGCGATTCCCCCAGGCTGTCTACCTGGTTCAGCCCCTTCACTTCCACCACTTCCGCCGTTATGCCCGTTGGGCCGGTGCCCACGGAATTGCCCAGAGCGAGGCCGTTGAGTTCTACGGTGCCCATCTTCAGGGAATTGACGATGCGCACCTGTTCTTTGTCGCCCCGCACCCAGTAGGGAACCATGCAGGGCTGCAGCCAGACGGTATCCAGCTGCAGGGAGTCGAGCACCCGCCGGCTGTACTCCACGGCGGCGGCCGATTGCGGAGAACCTGCCAGGCGGCCCCCGATCCGCTGAGTAAGGTAGTTCAACCAGTCGAAACAGCGGCTGCGCGTCAGCGCCTCGTCATAGATCCTGCGGATGAAAAAAGCATCTTCCGCCAGGGCATCTTCCTGGGCAGAACTCAAAAAGGGGATAAATAAAAAGAATAAGAGGGCAAAACGATTCATCAGAGCTGGCTCAAAAGCCTGTTTTTTGATGGAAAAAAGGGCCGTTAACAGGCTCCAAAGATAAAATTTTCAAAGAAGTTAAATTTTTTTTCGGGCCGGCAAACCGCTTTTCAACACGCGGAAAAGCCCCGCCATGTCCGGCCGGACAGATCCGTTGAAGGAAAATCCGGATCGTAGATTTGAATGATTATTTGGCAGAAAAAAAGAGGCCGAAATAAAATTTTTGACAATGCCGGTTTTTATACTTTTCTGTTTATTTCCTGATCAGAAATTTTCAGAGGCAAAAAGGAGAAAATGAGACGGATATGGATTTTTTTAAAAGGAAATGCTGCTTTGATTTTATGGGATTAACACCAGGCTTAATTTTTTATTAAATTTGTAATTGTATTTTTTACACAAAGTCCTTATATTTGTATTATCAAACAGAAAAAGAGAGTTTCCTCATAAAGAGTAATTTGGTTTTATTTGGTTAGGGCTGAGGTAGTGCGCAAGCGCTGCCTCTTTTTTTT
>CAYQKY010000193.1:14589-15084 GCA_964418125.1 uncultured Phaeodactylibacter sp. | reverse complement strand
TTGGGAAGTTTTTCAAGAGCGCCAGCCGGAAGCAACTGGAACCCCGATTGGTGTTTAAAGTCGAATCCTTAATTACCCGGATCTATAACAAATATGCGGACAATTCGAATTCGGAAGATATTGAAGAGCTCATGGTTGAAGCCAGGGGTTTGGCCTCCGAGCTTGGTTACAGGTTGGAAAAAGATAAGATCGACGCAGATTTTTTCAAAAAAGCTATCCATCTGGGAAAACTATTGATCAGGCTCGGAAAGTTATTTGAATTATTGCTCCTGCCGGTGATTATTGCTCCAGAAGAATCAGAAGAGATCATAAGGCGGTTCCTGGAAAATTTGAATTGAGCTCTGGCGGAACAAAGTGTGAGCCATAATTCTACATTTCGCTCCTCCGGAGCTATACCATCCCTTCAGCGGGCGCAGTTGCGATTTGTCCCCCGCGGTTAATGAAGCGAGCGGCCAGAAAGGCCAGCCAATCAAATCCCGGGGCACCGCTCCCAGC
>CAYQKY010000193.1:0-14579 GCA_964418125.1 uncultured Phaeodactylibacter sp. | reverse complement strand
CTGCAAAGTGTACACCCATCGCCTGCGCCCTGAAAGGGCAGAATAATTGAGTTAATATTATGATGGCCTTTCAGGCCGCAGGCCGCTTTTATCATTGTACATGGGGCGATGCCCCATGCTCGAATATATTGGCCTTTCAGGCCGAGCCAATAGTAGGGCGCTACCTGAGCCCAGCATTTTATAGCTTTCACACGGGGACAAACCGCAACTGCGCCCCCCTTCAGCTACTAATTTCTACCAACATTTCTATACTGCCCCTTGGCTACTATACCACCAACATTACGCTCCCCGACATTCATCGGGGCCGAATCTCCGGAGCTACAAATTTCTGCCCGGCCACCGTCGGCCAAAGCCTTTGGCGGCGAGTCGACGGGCAAAATATTGGTAGTAGAGAACGGATTGCACAGATGAATTGAAGCTACAGAGTAGCGAACCTGAAGCCGATATGCTTTTGCCACGCCCCTCCCCCTGGTTTCATCAACGGTATTTCCCCCACCACCAAACATGAACCCAAAATTTCCCTTTTATAAGTAAGAAACCAGCACACATGGCAAAAAACGAGCAACGCTCATCAAAACACATATCCTCCCCGCACGCCAGGGAAGGCGAGGAGCTGTTACAAGAACTCGATACCAACGCGGAACAGGGCCTGAGCCAGAAAGAAGCAGAAAGGCGGCTGGAAGAGTACGGCCCCAACGAACTGGAAGAACAGGAGCAAAAAAGCCTCCTTCAGCTTTTGATCAGCCAGGTCAACAACCCGGTCATTTACCTGCTGGCCGCCGCCTGCGCCCTGGCTTTTGCTTTTGGCGACACCCCGGAAGCCATCGCCATTATTGTGGTGATCGTGCTCAATACGGCCATTGGGTTCTGGATGGAATTCCAGGCCCGGCAAAGCCTGAAGGCACTGAAGGAGATGGACATCATTAAAGCCCAGGTGGTGCGCGGTGGGGAGGAGCGCGAGATCAACGCCGAGCACCTGGCGCCGGGAGACATCCTGCTGCTGAAAACCGGAGCGCTGGCCCCGGCCGACGGGCGGATCCTGTCGGAGTCGGAACTGTCGGTAGACGAATCGCCCCTGACCGGAGAGTCCGTTCCGGTAGACAAAGACACCAAACCGCTCGGGGAAGACACTCAGGTCGCCGACCGGAAGAACATGGTATTCAAAGGCACCGCGATCACCAATGGCAGCGCCAGGGTCGTGGTGACGGCTACCGGCATGCAGACGGAGATCGGCAACATTTCCGCCATGGTCAGCTCGGCGGAAGACGAGCAGGCGCCGCTCGATAAAAAGCTGCAGCGCCTGAGCCGCCGGCTGATCTGGGCAACGCTGGGCCTTGCCGCCCTCTTCTTTCTCTTCGGATGGATGGCCGGAAAATCCGTATATCAGCTCGTACAGACCGCCATTGCCTGGACGATCGCCGCCATCCCGGAAGGGCTGCCCATCGTGGCCAGCATCGCCCTGGCCAAGGGCATGCTGCGCCTGGCCAAACGCAACGTGATCGTCAAGCGCCTGTCGGCAGTCGAAACGCTGGGAGAAGCCACCGTCATTTTTACCGATAAGACCGGAACGCTGACGGAAAACAGGCTGACTTTGGATACCCTCCAGCTGAATGGCGCCCGGATACGGGCCGACTGGAAAGAGGACGGGGCGAAGGCCGGCCTTTCCGCTCAGGGAAACGATACCCCTCCCGACAAGGAAGACAAAAGGCTGAGATCCTTTTTCCGCATCGCCACGCTCTGCAACGACGCCCTGCTTGCCGAAGAAAGGAATGAGGAAGAGGCGGAAGATGGCAAGGGCGACCCGCTGGACCAGGCCCTCCTGCACTTCTGTAAGGCATACGATGAGGAATGGTATGAGAAACTGCGGGGCCTGGAGCGCCTGGCGGAAGAGCCCTTCGATTCGGAGGATATGGTAATGGGAACGGTGAGTGAAGTAGAGGATAGCATTTTCCTCTCCGGCAAGGGCGCCCCTCAGGCCATGCTGGATCGCTGTAGCCGGGTGCTCACGCCCGATGGGGTGAAAAAACTGGATGAAGAGAGCCGGGAGAACTGGATCAACTATAATGAGGAGCTCTCCGAAGCAGGGCTGCGGGTGATCGCCTTTGCGTACAAGGAATTGAGCGAGAAACCTTCTGAAGAGGCGGATGTAGAAGAAAAACTGATGCAGGATATGGTGCTTGTCGGGCTGGCCGGCTTCATCGACCCTCCCCGGAAGGAAGTCAGGGAAGCCGTCGAGCTTTGTCGGCAGGCCGGCATCAAGGTGGAGATGGTGACGGGAGACCATCCCGGCACCGCCCGCAATATCGGAGCGCAGGTAGCCATTATCGATGGCCAGCAAGCCCGCGCCATCCACGGCAGCGAGCTGCGCGAAATCGAAAAGGACCGGCCACAGGAAGCCGTCGATACCGCCATTTTTGCCCGGGTTGACCCCGAACAGAAGCTGAACCTGGTGAAATTGTACCAGGAAAACGGCGAGGTGGTGGGCATGACCGGCGATGGGGTCAACGACGCTCCGGCCCTGAAAAAATCGGACATCGGCATTGCTATGGGAAAGCGGGGCACTCAGGTGGCCAAAGAAGTGGCCGACCTGGTGCTTAAAGACGACTCCTTCCCCTCAATCGTGGAAGCGATCCGGGAAGGCCGCATCATTTTCGGGAATATCCGGAAATTCATCGTCTACCAGCTGTCCTACCACCTTTCCGAGATCCTGCTGATCGCGTTGGTCAGCTTCACGGTTTTCGAGCTTCCCTTATTGCCGCTGCAGCTGCTCTTCCTCAACCTGCTTTCCGACGTCTTTCCCGCTCTTGCCCTGGGCATCGGCCGGGGGAGCGAGAACGTGATGCTACAAAAGCCCAAAGACCCCGAAGAAGCGATCCTGACTCGTGAGCACTGGATAAGGATAGGCGCCTACGGCCTGATACTCACCCTTGCCCTTGTCGGCGCCTATTTTTTCGCCCGCGAATACTGGGGCATGTCTCCGGAGGCCTGCAATAATGTGGCTTTCTTCAGCCTGGCCTTCGCCCAGCTGTGGCATGTCTTTGACATGCGGGAGGCCGATGAACCCATTTTCAACAACCAGGTGACGCGCAATAAATTCATCTGGGGCGCGCTCATACTTTGCACAGCGGTTATCGTCGCCGCTTACTTCATTCCAACATTGAAAACAGCGCTGTCTTTCCAGGCGCTGAGCGCCAGGACGTGGGGGCTGATCGCCGTCACCAGCGTGCTGCCGCTACTGGTTATTCAGTTGCTGAAGGTGCTGACAAAAGGTCGGGCATTTCAGTTCTGACCGGGCGGTGTGCAGCGTCTCCGACAAACGCTGCCGGGTTTAGCTAAAGACAGCCATCCAGCAAACCCGGCAGGTTGCAACATCTCCGTTCGAGTAAAAGCAAGTTTTTCTGAGCGCGGAAGGCGCGAAGAAGAATTCTCCCTGACCATTATTTTATTCACCGCAATGTCTGTATTTTTCACCGCGAATAAGAACCGTTGGCAGGGATAAAAAGGAAGTGCCGCTCCGGGTATGTGCCAGCCAGGCACTTCCTTTTTATCCCAAAAATATAAGGACTGTGAAGAACATTGCACTCATCTGCGGCGGCAAGTCCCCCGAGCACGAAATTTCCGTACGTTCTGCCAAGAACATCCTCCGCGCTATTGACCGGAGCCTGTTCCGGGTCACCCTGATCGGCATCGACCGGCAGGGCCGCTGGCGCCTGCAGGAAGAAGGCCAGCTGGGCAAGTTCGTCCCTGCCGAAGGGCCGCAACTGGCCCTGGCGCCGGGAAATGCCACCGGCCAGATCATCCGCATCGACAATCATCAGCCCATTGAGCAGCCCGAAGCCATTTTCCTCATCCTGCATGGCCCGCAGGGCGAGGATGGCACCATTCAGGGCCTGATCCGCATCCTGGGCCTGCCCTTTGTCGGCCCCGACGTGCTGGGCTCTTCCGTGGCCATGGATAAGGACGTGGCCAAGCGCCTGCTGCGGGAAGCCGGGCTGAACGTGGCCCGCGGTACCGTCGTGCAGGCGCATGAGCGCCATTCGCTGGACTATAAAAAACTGACCCAGGAGTTCGGCAGCCCGATTTTCGTGAAGCCGGCCAATATGGGCTCTTCCGTCGGGGTACATAAAGTAAAAACGGCGGAGCAGTTTGCAGCCGCGATCGAAGACGCCTTCCTCTATGACACCAAGGTGCTCATCGAGGAGATGATCCAGGGCCGGGAGCTGGAGTGCGCCGTGCTGGGTAACGAAAACCCTCAGGCCACCAAGGTAGGAGAGATCGTCACCGCCGAAGAATACAGCTTCGACGCCAAGTATGAAAGCGAGGACGCCGCCAAACTGCTGATCCCCGCCGAAGTGAGCGATGAGGAACTGGGGCGCCTGCGCCTGGTGGCCGTTAAGGCCTACCAAGCGCTGAATTGCGAAGTGCTATCCCGGGTGGATATGTTCCTGACCCCTGAGGGCAAAGTCTACGTCAATGAGGTCAATACGCTGCCGGGCTTTACCAATATCAGCATGTATCCTGCTCTCTGGGAGGAGGCCGGTATTCCCTACAGGGAACTGATCACCCGGCTCATCCAGCTGGCGATCAGCCGCCATGAGGCCAGAAAACGGCTAAAGACCGGCTGGCGGGAATGAGACATTTTCATTACCCTTCACTTTTCTGCCTGCACACTGGAACTTTTCCATTATTATTGTATTTTTGACACTATCTGAGCCCCGGACTAAAATTCCGGAGCATCAAAAAAAAGACAGCGATGGACCTTAAAGCTCCTGTTTCCACCATAATGACCACTGAGCTGAAAACGGCAGGCCCGGATGACCCAACCATCATCCTGGACGAAATATTCCGCACGAACCGGTTTCACCACGTTCCTATTATCAACGAGGAGAAGCGGGTGATCGGCATCATCAGCAAGTCCGATTTTCTCTACCTGCTAAGAGGCTATACCGTTCACGAATCGGACCGCTTCCGGGAGTCGGCCAAACTCCGCGGCTTTAAAGTCAAGGAGATCATGGTCGGCGAAGTAGTCACCATCAAAGAAGATACGCCGATTCGCGAAGCCGTGTCCATTTTGGCCGAGAACCGCTTCCGCGCCCTGCCCGTCGTCAACAGCAAGCAGGAACTGGTGGGGATCGTGACCACCCACGATATCATTGACATGGTCAATGAGATAGAAGATTAGCAAAGTATGGGATCTGCCCGGCCGTAACAGGTAGATGGCGCGCTACTGCGCAGCCCCCCCTTACATTTTGCATTTTGCGGTTCCCTACTTCTCCTCCATCATTTCCACCCCCGTCCACCCTTCCGGTTTGCCGTGGGCCAGATAGTTTGCGATCCTGTTCAGGAACAACTGCGTAGTGACATCGTCAGGATTGGCGCGCAACACCTCTTCCAGGGCCTCCATCGCTTCTTTAAAGTTTCCATCCAGGTAATGTTGCCGGCCTTCCCGGAACAGGGCAAGCGTTGCCTGTTTCCGTTCGATCACCGCCGGAAGGTCGCCGTCGAAACACTCGTAGATCCCGACGGCCTCCCGCTTGCCCTTGACCAGGACCTTCCCCAGGAAGCGCAAGCTGAAGTTTTCCTGGTTTGTTATGCCCTTCAGGCTGTCTTCGCTCAGCAGAATGGAAGCGCCAAAGTGTTTGGTCAGGCTTTCGATCCGGGAAGCCGTATTGACCGTATCGGAAATGGTGGCCGCGTCCATGCGCCGGCGGTCGCCGATGATCCCCATGATGAGCGGCCCGCTGTGCAGGCCGGCCCCGATGCGGACGGGCGCCCGCTCCTTGGCCAGGCGCTCGTCAATGTAAATATGCAGGGCCTGCTGCATCTCGATGGCGTCGCGGAGGGCGCCGGCGGTGCTTTCCGGAAAGATGGACATGATGGCGTCGCCCAGATACTGATTGACAAACCCACCGTTTTCCCGGATAATGGGGCCCATCCGGCCATTGTAGGCATTGACGAAGCGGTAGTTCTGCTCCGGCGTCATGGTTTCCGCCAGCGTGGTATAATCCCGGATGTCGCTGAAAAAAACCGTGACTTCCCGCTCGGCAAAGTCTCCCAGTTCCACCTCCGTAATGCGCTGCCTGCCAAGCGAACGGATGAACTCGTTGGGGATAAACCGTTCGGTGACGTCAAAGATGCGGTGCAGGTCGATGTGGGTCTGTATGCGCGCCAGGAATTCTTCCCGGGAAAACGGTTTGGCCAGATAGTCATTGGCGCCGAGCGAAAGGCCCTGGACCAGGTCTTCCACCTGGTTTTTTGCCGTTACCATAATAACCGGCAACTCTGAAGGGAGGTGCTTTTCGCGTATCTTCCGGCATACTTCATACCCGGACATTCGGGGCATCATAACGTCGAGCAGCACCAGGTCGAAGGCCTGGCCGCTCTGGACATGGCGTATGGCCTCCTCGCCGTTCATCGCCTGCACCAGTTCGTAGATCCCGGAAGAAAGGTGGTTTTTCAATACCTGCTGGTTTACCGGCTCATCATCGACCACCAGTATGCGGATCTTGTCTTTCTCATTCCCGGGGTTTGGCAGAATTCCGGTGGAAGCCCCCCGCCCTTCATCGTTTCGGGCTAGCACGGGAGCCGGCATCACATGGCTCACCTCGGTTAATGGCCGGCTGTCCAGGCCAGAACTCGCCTGCGCTCCCGAAACAGGCAATGTAAAGAAAAACGTAGAGCCCCTGCCCACTTCCGATTCTACCCACATGCTCCCGCCGTGCAGCTCGGCCAGCCGCCGCGAGATGCTCAGCCCCAGGCCAGTGCCGGCGTATTTGCGGGCCGCAGAACCGTCCCCCTGCTCAAATTCCTGGAAGATGATGTCCTGCTGTTCTTCCGGGATGCCGATCCCCGTATCTTCCACATACATTTCCAGCATCTCCGTCCCGTTGTCTTCCTTTAGCCGCGCCCCGATCCGGATGTGGCCCTGCTCCGTGAACTTGATGGCGTTGCCCACCAGGTTGTATAATACCTGCTGCAGGCGGTTCTCATCGCCGTGGGCCGTCGGCAGGTTTTCCGGCACTCCATTGATCAGTTGGATGGTTTTTCCCTGTATCAGGGGTCGGTTGTTGCGAATGACCACTTCCGCCAGGACATCTAGCGCTACCGCCTTTCGGTGGAGTTCGAGGTCGAAGTTCTTGAGCTTGGCAAAGTCGAGGATGTCATCCACCAGGCTGCTGAGGCGCTTGCCGGAGGAGATCAGCATGGACAGGTCTTCGCGGCTTTCTGTATCATTCGCCTTGTGGTATAAGCCTTCCGACAGGCCAATGATCCCCTGGAGGGGGGTCCGCAACTCATGAGAAGTATTGGCCAGGAACTGGTCTTTCAGCCGGTCGACCTGCCGGAGGCGTTCCGAGACCTGCTTTTCCCGCTCCAGCTCCTTTTGCTGCCAGCGGATCTGCCGGCGCTGTACACGGGTCCGCCACCGGTAGATCAGCCATAATACGCCCGCCAGCATCAGCAGGTAGAACCCCTTGGCCCACAGGCTTTGCCACCAGGGCGGCACAATGGTAAACCGGACGCCGGCGCCTTCTTCGTTCCAGATCCCATCGCCGTTCGACCCTTTCACCTGCAGGGTATACGTGCCGGGCGCGAGGTTGGTGAAAGTGATTTTATTATCGGTACCGAGCGGGGCCCATTGGGCATTCCCCCCTTCCAGCCGGTAGGCGTAGCGGTTCTCTTCGGGTTTGGAAAAACTCAGGGCGGCAAATTCGAAGGTGAGGATATCGTCCCGGTAAGAAAAACGCAGCTCTTCCTGGCCGGGAACCAGCCGGATAGGCTTGGGAGCCTCCTGCCTGCCCGGGCGGAATGCCCGTACGGCGGTGATCGCCACCGGCGGAGGGATGCTGTCCACCTGGATATCTTCCGGATAGAAGGCATTGAGCCCGTTATCTCCCCCAAAAAACAGCCTGCCCGTAAAGGGGCTTTTCCAGCAGGCGCCGACATTAAACGAGGCGCCCTGCAGGCCGTCTCCGGCGCCAAAGTTCCGAATTTGGCCCTGCCCGGTATTCAGGCAGGAAAGGCCCCGGGGGGTGCTCACCCAGGCCTGGCCGCTTCCATCTTCCAGAATACCGTAGATGATGTCGCTCGAAAGCCCGTCTTCTGTGTGGTACGAGATAAAACCCTTTCCGTCCGGCAACAGGAGGTTCAGCCCGTCCCGGGTGCCCGCCCATATACGGCCCCGGCTGTCTTCATAAACAGAACGGACGGCATTGTAGCTCAAACTCTGTGGATCGGAAGGGTCATGAAGGTAATGGATGAACTCCTCCTTATCGGGGGCAAAACGGTTGAGGCCTCCGTTGGTGGCCAGCCAAAGATACCCCTTGCTGTCTTTCATGATGTCCCAGACAACGTTGTCACTCAGGCTGTTGGGTTGCCCGGGTTGGTGGAGGTACAGCTTAAACCGCCCCGTCGCCTTGTCGTACCGGTTCAGCCCGTTGTTGGTGCCCACCCACAAGACGCCGGAAGGGTCCTCATAGAGGCTGAAAACAACATCACTGCTGATGCTGTAGGAGGAGTCCGCCCGGTAGTAATGCAGGGCTTTGCCCCCTTTTTCCGGCAAATAATGCAATCCGTTTCCCAGCGTTCCTATCCAGAGGCCGCCATCCCGGCTGGCCCATAGGGCATAAACCGGGCTTTGGGCTTCGCCGGGCGGCGTTTCTGCATATTCGAAAGCGCGGAAACTGCCGCTGTCCAGGCCCACTTGAAAAAGCTTGCCATTGAAAGTACCTGCCCAGATAAACCCGGGTTGGTTCTGGTGAACCGCCCAGACAGAGTTGCTGGCCGGCCTTTCAGCGCCCGTCCGGGTATTCTGATAAAGCTTAAATTTCCTGCTTCGGGGAGAGAGGTAATTGAGGCCGTTGCTGGTGCCTACCCAGAGTATGCCCTCCCGGTCGACGAAAAGAGCCCGCACTGCATCATTATTCAGTTGGTAGGGCCCTCCTGCCCGATATCGTTGAAACGCGCCGTTTTCCGGGCTTAGGAGGTTGAGCCCGCCGCCGTGCGTACCGGCCCAGATCTGTCCCTGGGAGCTTTCACAGAGAGACAGAACGGTGTTATGGCTCAGGCTGCGCGGGTTGCCCGGGCTATGGTGATAAACAGTGAAGGTTCCGCTTTCCGGATCGAACCGGTTGAGCCCTCCACCGCGGGTTCCGGCCCACAGGCGGTCCCGGCTGTCCTTGTAAATGGCCTGTACCGAATTGTGGCTCAGGCTGCGCGGGTTGCCCGGCTGGTGAAAATAGTGAGTGGATTCTCCGGTGGCGGGGTTGTAACGAAAAAGGCCGTTGCGCCAGGCGCCCAGCCAAAGCACGCCCTGATCGTCTTCCAGGATCGCTTGGACGGCCGCCTCAGGGTGGGAAACATTACCTCCGGTAAAGTCATAGCGCTCAAATTTTCCAGTATCCGGAACGTATCGGAGGAGGCCGCCGCCCCGGCAGCCTATCCATACCCCGCCCTTCCTGCCGGGGTGAAGGGCGGTGATAAAAGCATTCTGCAGGTTGCTGCTGCTGTCCAGAGAATGATGGACGCGATGGAACATGCCGGTTCGGGGGTCCCACCGGTTCAGCCCCTTTTCCGTTCCCACCCACAAGTACCCCTGTTCATCTTCCACGGCCGCCTGCACCCAGTTGCTGCTCAGGCTGTTGGAATCGGTGGGGCTATATTCATAAACGGTGAAATGATACCCGTCATAGCGGTTCAGCCCGTTGGCCGTGCCGATCCAGAGGAACCCACGGCTGTCCTGAAAAATGCAATTGATATACTGGTCGGAAAGGCCGTTAGAAACCGAAAGCTGCTGAAACCGCACTTCGCCGGCTTGCCCGAAGAGTGGGGTGGCCAACGGCAGGCAAAGCCGGAGAAACAGGGCGACAACCCTGCTCTTTTGCATGATTTCCTCAACAGATGCTTGTGCTGTTTTCATTCCTGTCCGCAAATTCACGTCTAAAGATAACTAAAAAGACAGGGATGAGCTACTTTTTGAAAATTTCCGATATTGAGGGCAGATCTCCAGTTTGATAAGCACTGGTTTTAATCAATTCAAACCGAAAAGCATGGAATACCGCCGTTTTGGAAATACAGAACTCAATGTAAGCCTCATAGGTTTCGGAGCCTGGGCCATCGGAGGCCCGGCAATGGCCGGAGACATGCCCATCGGATGGGGCGACGTGACCGATAAACAATCCATTCGCGCCCTGGAGCATTCCTTCGAGCTGGGCATCAATTTCTTCGACACTGCCGACCTGTACGGCTACGGCCATTCCGAAGAACTCATCGGCAGGACATTCGGCAATAGAGACGACGTGATCATCGCCACCAAGCTGGGCCAGCGCCTCGGGGAAGACGATAAGATCTACCTCGATTATTCCGGCGACTACGTCATCGAGGCCTGCGAGGCCAGCCTCCGCCGCCTGCGCCGCGATACCATCGACCTGTATCAGCTGCACGCCGCCCGCATGCCTCACCTGGAAGACGGCCAGTGCATCGAGGCCATGGAAAAACTGCGCGAGCAGGGCAAGATCCGCTACTGGGGGCTGTCTATCAACACCTTTGCCCCGGCCCCTGAAGCCGAATTCCTCATGGAACGGCAGCTCGGCCACGGCTTCCAGCTCGTCCTCAACCTGATCAACCAGCGCGCCGTGCCGGTAATGAAACGGGCGGCAGAGCAGGGTTACGGCATCATTGTACGCATGCCTCTGCAGTTCGGCCTGCTGACCGGCAAGTTCGACAAAACCGCCCGCTTCGAAAAGGCCGACCACCGCTCCTTCCGCCTGGCGCCCCCCATCCTGGAAGCCTCCCTCGACGCCCTGGCGCCGGCCTGGCCCATCGCCGAAAAATACGGCATCTCCAAGACCGAGCTGGCCATGAGCTTCATCACCAGTTTCCCGGAAGTGTCTACCGTCATCCCCGGTATTAAAACGGCGGAGCAGGCAGAGCGGAATACCTCCGGCCTGGTGCAACTGAAGGAAGAGGACCATGAGTTTTTACAGCAGTTGTATGGAGAAAACTTCCAGGAGTTGATGGAGATGATGAGGCAGGCGGGCTGAGCCAGCCTACCGGACAAAACGCTGAGCGATCTCCAGAGCCGCCTCCTTGAGTACGGCAACCTTTTCACTGGCTTCACCGGCAACAAGCACCAGATAACTCAGTTTTTCATCTACGGTAACCCTGGCCAGGTACGCGCGAATGTCTTTGCCGCCGAGCTCGCCCCGGGCTTCAACCCCCGCGATAGCAGAACTGATCCGTTCAATGGCCGGGCGGGTGGAAACGAGGAAAAGGCCGAGGTCTCCTTCAGCAAGAATGGTCGGTATGGTTTGCTCTGCGGTTGGGAAACGCTCCACCAGCAGGAAGGCCTCCCCGCCGGCAGAGCTGCCGATCCAGGTTTTGCCGTTGGACTGGCTGATCCTAAAGCCTTGCGGCAAGGTGATATAGGAGCCGGTATAGGCATCAAAAATAGCCGGAGCCCCGATCTTATTGATAGGCAGGTTGGTTAAAGCGGCTGGCCCTGCCGTAGCTCCGGCATTCTCATCGCTCTGTTTTTTTGCAGAGATGGCTTTCATTGCGGTTTTCATGGTAAAATGAATTAAGGGTTTAAAAATCAAAAAGGTGTAGGTGTAGGTTCATATTTTTGACTTTGAGCTCGCTGCATAACGGTTTTTGCCGGAAGCTCCTTCTTTCATGAATTTGAATGCCAGGTCGAACATGCGCTCCCAGGCCAGCCTGATCCGGGGTGTATAGTTTTCTTTCAGCCGGGATTCAAGCGTATCGACAAGAGCCTTGCGCACCAGGATATAATGTGCTTCACTTACTCCATACCCCACATGGCGGCGCCCCAGCTCGCGAAAACCCATAGCCACATTTTTGGGCCGGCTGAGGGCATAAATGGCCCCTTTGAGCATGTGCCCCATCAGGTATCCCTGCCGGTCCATACTGCCTTTAAACATGTCCTGAGCCTCCGGCGCCTCGGCGAATAACCGTCCATAGAATTCGTTGGCGAAAGCCCCTTCATCACTGAAAAGAGCGCCCGTGGTTTTTTGTACCAGAAAGAGGTCATCTTCCTTTTCAAATCCCTCCAGTTCGAACAACTGGGTGGCGGAGCCCTTGCCCTTGAGATGCACCTTCTCGGCCTTACCGACCCTGGCAGTGCCCTTTGGCAGCTGGCAGAGAAAATTATCCGTTACCAGGATGGTGGTGCCCAGGTCCCGGTTAGCAGCCTGTACCCGGCTGGCCACGTTGGCCGCATCGCCGATGATGCCGAACTGCTGATGGCTGGGATGCCCCACATTGCCCACGATCACCGGCCCGAAATGGACGCCGATGCCCACTTCAATGCTCAAGCCGAACTCTTTTCGGATATCCTCGTTCAGGACCTCGAGGGCTGCCCGCATGCCGAGCGCCGCCCGCAGGGCGGCCAGGCAGTTGTGGGTATCGTCCGTATTGTCGATACCGAAAACGCCGACGATCTCGTCACCGACATATTGGTAAATAATGCCGTTGTTCATCAGAATGGGCTCTCCCAGCGCGGAAAAGAACCGGTTGAGGATATGCACCACATCATAGGCCATGTTGCCCTCCACAAAAGGGGTGAAATTGCGCATATCGCAGAAGAGGATGGCCAGCTGCCGTTCCTCTCCTTTTCCGGATTTGACCATTTCTTCCTGCAGGCGGCTGATCTCCGAGAAGGTCTTGATCTGCCGTTCCAGCTTGACCGGGCCCCGTATCCTGGTCTGGCAGGCCAGCCGGACGGAGGGGCCCCATCCCCGGCATATGGCCATCCGGCTTTCCAGCTCATTCCGGGGCGCAACATGCTGAAGGCCGTCCAGTATCTTTACCCGGCAGGTGGTACACCGGCCATTTCCGCCGCATTCCTGCATGTGGGGGATCCTGTTCTTAATAGCCGCCTCCAGGAGGTTCATGCCCGGATCCTCTATCGTGATCGTCGTTGCCAGAGAACTATATTCTACGGTACAGGGTTTTCCGGCACTAAATTCGGTTTCAGCTTCTGAACTGCCCGCCGCGTGTAAACAGGTGTTGGCCTTCATAATTTCAGGTCTTTGGTAAAAGGTGTTTCGGGTTTATTTCATCTCAAGTTGCGCCCCTTCGGGCACAAAACAAAGGGCAGTTGTGTATTCGGCCCTTTTCAGTTAGCCCGTGTAGGCTCTGATTGATTTCTTCCGGTTCGCCTTGTTGTGGCGGAAAGGTTCTTTCCCCTGCATCCACAAAACGAGCTCTTTCCACAGCACATCCTTCAGCCGTTTATCGTAAAAGGGATAATACCTGCCGTTTTTGAGCCCCGGCCCGGACGGCTTCAGATACCACTGCGAACAGTACGCGTTGGAGAACTGCCTCAGAAGCGCCGTTACGGCCCGGGGTGCAGAAAAAGGAGCCCCGGTAAAATTGAGGGCAAGGACAGGCCCCCGCAATTTCTGATAGTTATTATTGGAGTAGTGATGGAACAGGCCATTGGGCAATTTGCTCCAGGCCAGCCACTCCCTGAAAACGCCGAAGGGTACGCTGTGCCCCATACAGGAAGAAGCGCCGGGAATCCACCTGCAGGCCGCCTCAAAGAAGTAAGCCCCCAGCAGCCGCAACCGCCCACGCCGGCCGGCCAGCGCCCAGGAGCTCAGCGCAGCATCAACCAGGGCCAGCCGGCTGAAGAAGGTGCTGGCCGGAGCCAGGCACACGATCTCTCCGCTTATCCCATGAGCCAGGCCTACCAGCTCATGACGGGGAAACTGGTTCCTGGCAGCCAGGATCACCGTATCCAGGTCGACCGAGGCCCACTGGTGAAGGGTGGCCTCCTGATGGTTACCCGCCCGCTTGAGCGAACGCCCTACCCCGCGATAGTCGAAGGTATAAACAGTATAGCCTTCCTGACAGAGAAAGGCGGCCAGATTGAAATAACGCTTCTGCCGGCAGCCCATAGCCGGGGCTATAATAACAGTGGTGTAATTGGATACATTGGGGATGTACCTGGTTACCGCCAGCTCTGTCCCGTCCCGGGCCTTGATCACGGTTTTGTCTTTCATCACCTGCATTTTCACCAAAGATGCGAGGTATCCGGGCGTGAAGACAGGGCAGATGATTGGAGCGGCGGATTGAGTGAGTGAAAGCGGCGGTTGTTTGAATCCGGCAGGTGGATGGTGTGGTTCATTGTCTGTTGTTTGTTGCAGGCCTTAAGGCTAGCATTCTAACGCTGGACAAGTTCGCGGTTCGGATTTTTTACCCGGCCTAGTGCCCCGAGAACTAAATAACGGGGCAGTTATTGGTTACTGGTTCCCGTCTCTTCGAACCGGGAAAAATTGTTGCGGTTCGGAGCCGAAACCACTGGGTGTCAGTAATAAACGTCAGTTCGGGATGCATTCGAGAATATATAGTCTCAAAACCCTGATTTTGTTGATCGTTGTTGGTTGCCTGTTGGCCGTTGTCAGTTCCCGGGAACAAACAACTGACAACTAGCAACAAGTAACTGGCCTAAAGGATTGATTCTCAAAGCCACTAATCCCGAACTCACGTTAATAACCAATAACGGCAAGAGGCCCTGGACAGGCAAAATAACTGCCCCGGAACTTCGTTCCGAGGGCACT
>CAYQKY010000192.1:0-15283 GCA_964418125.1 uncultured Phaeodactylibacter sp. | reverse complement strand
CTCCTCAACAAGCTGCATAGGAACCGTAATTAACGAGACTGAAACACTGCATGAGCAACATCAGGTCAAAGTTTATCCTAACCCATTATCAGAATTCCTGATCATTGAAATTCCCGAATCCGAGCTTGCTACAATTTCCGTGTTCAATGCTGTTGGACAAAAAATTCATCACGGTGAGAAAAAAATATTTGGAAGGATGGCTATAGATTTCAGCCAATTTGATGCTGGTGTTTATTTAATAGTCATTTCTCTCCCTGATAAAGAATTCACCCAAAAGCTAATTAAGGTTTATTGAATTGAATTGTTGTTTTACTCTGGCCAACAGGAGTATGCTTGGTGAAAGGATAATAAAGGCCACTATTAATATTTTATTTTATAACTCATTGTAAACCATTTGCACTTATGTGAGATGGAACGGAGGGGCTAAAAATTAATGTGCCTTTTATTAATAGCGCAGTTAAAGTAACCTGTCTCCTATTACCATCACTGGCAAATGGACTTACAGTAAAAAAAATCAATATGAGAACTCAATTTAACTATTTCGGAATTGCCTGTTTTATTCTCTCCTTATTTGCCAATCTTTGGACGAATAATGGGGAAGCAAGAACTTCAGCTTACAAAAGCCAGGAAATGACTTCTAACATCTTTAGTTCTTCTATAATTGCACCCTCTGTTAGTGACAATGAGCAGGTTCTTGATGGAACATTGCAACAAGTGGTCATTTCCGGGAATGTGTTTCTTGATGAAAATTATAACCGAATCCGAGACAATGGAGAATCCGGTATCGCAAACGCAAATGTGATCATCAGGGGCCCATTGGGTTTCACTTATTATGGGCTTACTGATGTGAATGGATATTTTTCTGTTACAGGCCCCGAAGGTTTTTATGATGAAATCGGGGTAGCTCCTCAGGATGGAGGGCCATTTTGCTGGAATGGTTTTGGTTATTACATAGGCCTGGGGTATGCCTTTGAGGTATTGGGTAACGTAAACCTAAACTTTGCTTTTTTTCCTGGAGAGGATTTAGATAACGACCTGAGGTGTGATTACCGGGATTGTAAAGATAATAACCCGGATATTTTAGCTCCTGGCGATCTATGCGATGATGGGGATTTTTTGACAACTAACGATTTATGGACAGAGGATTGCAAGTGTGAAGGTGTACCACTATACTGTGAGGCCACAACTCAACAACCTTCAACTATCAAACTCAAAAACGTTTATGTTAATGGTGTGAAAGCGAAAAAAAACAAGCCTGTAGTTTTATCTAGCGGTGCTGTCAATATGAGCTATTATGGTACTTACCCAAGGGCTGACTTTGGGCCGATCTCAGGAGCGGTCTATGTAGATAATAATGGAGATGGCAGTTTCGACCAAACAGTGTTGACATTCTTTGAACCTTCGCCTGACCCTCTTGGCCCGAATGCCGGAGAAGTTTTTGTCTCGGGATCATTTAATATTCCCCTGACGGGAGAAGGCCTAATGAGGGTTGTCCTAAAAAAAGGTATTCAAACGGCAGAGCCATGTGGAGATCAGGGAGATGCTGATATTATAGACGTCCTTTTTGCTCCTGAAGTCAATGCTGCTGCATCAGCTTCCTCTCCTCATACAGGAATAGCAGAGTATTTCCCCAAAGAGAGGAGCAATTTTGGTGGCCGTAGTTATTATCGCTTAAAATCTATCAACGAAAAAGGCAGGTTTATCTATTCTTATTTCCAACCATTACCCCCATCCCATAACGATGGCCTGTTAAAGGTTTATCCGAATCCAGCCAAAGATGAAATCAATATTCAAATAAGAGAATACCAGGGGTTGGATGGTTATCTAAGGATTATCAATGCTCAAGGGTGGCTCGTTCATGAACAATTTGTGGAAAAGCTTCCAACTGATCTGGTTACTATTAAAACGTCCAATTTTCCTGCTGGGGTATATTTTGTTAACTGGTATGTGGATGGGAAAAAGCCAGTGTCTCAAAAGTTGCTTATTCTGAACTCTTCAAAGTAAATATGGGTCATTCCAAGTTTGAGATGAGCAAGGGAACAAACACCCCTGATTAAAAATTGACTATCATTGGTTGCAGGATGTGAGTTGTTGAGTCAAAGACCCGGCAACTCGCATCTCTCAACACCTACTTAACTGCGTTTCTACCCCATTTCACGCCCTCACGTTGATCTAAAGCTCGCAATTCAGGTACTTCCCACTTCTTTCACACCCTCGCTGTTCAAAGTATTCGCCCATATCCTGGAAGATGCCTTCTATGTAGGCGTCCACGCCTTTTAGCTTGTCCGGTGAAGGGTTGAAAAAACCGGAGATCACATCAAGAGCGGTTTCTGTTGCGGCGGCTTCATCCGATCCCATTTTTCGCTTTATTATTTCTTCAGTGACAGCATTCCCTGGTAGACCTCCGTCAGGCATCTGCTCAGGGCCACCTGAAAACAGGTATCGGCCCCGACATTCAACCGGTATGTCCCGGCCTCTTTATTCCGGACGATGATCCCCAGAGCGGGTATGCGTTTGCCGGCCGAGGCGCGAGGACAGGACGCCTTCCCCATTCACCCCCTCTCCATCCTCTCCCAAAACGACTCCCCCTCCACTTCCCCGTACTCCCCCGCCTCCTCCGTTTCGATATCCGTCAGGTACTCATCGTACACGGTCGCCCGCTCGTGCTGCAGGGGCGTGGGGCAGAAGCACTTCTCGTACCACTCGATAACGCCGGGAGCGGTGATCTTCGCCCGTTTCATAGAGGCAACGATCTCTTCCCCGTCCGGTTGCTGGCTTCGAATGGCGCCGTCGGTGAGCTTTTGGTAGAATTCACCCAGTTTATCTTCCCGGTAGCGGGCTTTGAGTTTGTAGATCATAGGTTCTTTACCTTCTGATGGCGGCCGCAAAAGAATACCCCCCCCCTTTAATCCGGGATTACCATCATATTACTTATTTTAGCGGACGTTCCGAAAACTGTTCCCTGGCCTCACTGTGATACGGGGTTTTCGGGCATTTGCTTTTTTTACTACTAATGCAACAGCTGAAATGAGTTTCGAGATCTACGACCGGTCAAAAACAGCGTCTGAACTGCCGACATTTGAACTGGACAGGAAGATAAACGCACCTGAACTATACCGCCCTTCCCAAAAGCTGATCGATGCGGTAAACGTAGCGCTGTCTCTGGGCCAGCCTTTGCTGCTGACCGGGGAGCCGGGCACGGGAAAAACCCAACTGGCCTATCACCTGGCCCATTATTTTGGCCTTACGGAGCCCATCGTTTTCAACGTGAGGACGACGTCCAGCGCCAACGACCTGTTCTACCGGTACGAGGCGCTCAAGCATTTCCAGTACACCCAGAACAATGACGTCGTCCTGAAGGACGAGCAAGTAGAGAAACTTTTTATCCGCTACCAGGCCCTGGGCGAGGCCATTTACAATGCCGCCACGAAGCAGGTGCGCTCCATCGTGCTCATCGACGAGATCGACAAGGCGCCCCGCGACCTGCCCAACGATATACTGGGCGCCATCGAACGACTGGAGTTCGAAGTGCCGGAGGTCAACAAAGTGGAAGAAAAAAAGATCAAGGCCGAGGGCCATTACCGGCCCATTATCGTCCTGACCAGCAACTCCGAAAAGAGCCTGCCCGACGCTTTCCTGCGCCGGTGCGTCTTTTTTCATATCGAATACCCTACCCGGGAAGAGCTGAAAAGCATCATCCACACCAAGATCCACGACCTGAATGAAAACGAGCTGAACGCCATTACGATCCATTTCGAAAAACTCCGGGATATCTGCCAGAACAAAAAACCGGCCACTGCCGAGTTGCTGTTCTGGGTGTCGTACCTGCGAAAAAGGGGGTTTTTCCTTACCAAGCTGGCCAGCGCCAGCCCCCTCACTACCAGCGAGAAAGAGATCCTGCAGTCTTCCTATTCTATTATCGCCAAAAGCAAGGAGGACCTGAAGGAGTTGTGGGATACCATTCCGTGAATTGAGCTCAATCCTCCCCCGGCCACACTGCCCGATGGGAAAAGAACAGGCCGCTGCCGAACGGAAAATCCGTCTTGATCAGCCGGGCCATCAGGTACTCGCCCTCTGCGGGGTCCGTTCCATCTTTCCTGCGCAGGTGTTTTTTGGAAGAATACCCGGTAGAACCGTCAGCCAGCTGTACCTCAATGCCGTTGGAATTACTTCCCATGATCCGTATTTCATAATCCGATCCGGGAAAGAAGGAAGCCTTTGACAACTGCTCGCTGCCCAACTCCAAAACCCTATCTGTTTCATCGATGCTCAGGACGGCTACCTCCAGGGAAGCGCCTATCTCCAGCATGGTATCCGGAATCGCTTCGCCCAGGGTGATCCTGCCAACTATTTTATTCCTTAGTTCGACAAAGGCAAAAGGGCGTTCCACCTTTTTCAGCTGGCCCTGGTAACGCCCCCCGACTTTCAACATGCCCCTGATGCTTTTCCAGGGATCGGGGGTGAGCTGCTTCAAGGAAAAGGACAGCAAATGGTTGTCGAGGTTCACCGATACTACCTTAACGTCCACCCCATCATCAACAGACAGGATATCCTTCATGGCCAGCACCTGATAATTCCAGGCGATTTCGGAGCGGCTCAAAATCCCACACACACCGGGCATGGCTTCGAGCAAAGCATGATCATCCGCAATTTCAATAACTTTCGCTTTTAACACCCGGCCGGGTTTGAGCAGCCCTTCGTGTTGCCTCCAGGGGTTGACTTGCAGCTGCCGGGGAGAAAGCAACAACTTCGCCTGTTCGGTATCGGCCTCCAGGACTTTCGCAGCACAAACCTGCCCAATCCGGAACACCTCGCTTCCATCTTCCGGGGGGGCTCCCCAGCGAGTTTCCGAAAGGGGAATTAGCCCTTCTACAGAAGGCTCCACCTCGAGCATCGCCCCATAGGTTCCCACCCTGGTAATTTTTCCTTTGACCAGATGGCCTTCTTTCAGGTTAAGCTCACGCCCTTCCCATGGATTCGGCAACAATGCCTTCCGGCTGAGGATCAACTCCCGGTTCTCTTCATCCACTGTGACACCCATCAGGCGGTATCTGCCACCCTCAGGAAAGTAGTGGTTCAGCTCAGCGGTGGGATACCCCCAGTCCATTTCCGTTAACGGTATAAGGCCATATATTCCCGGCTCCACTTCCACCTCTACTCCCTTTGCGCCTAAGGAGAGCGCCCCCGCTTCAAAGATGGCGCCCGGCTTCACCCTTTTTACGAAATCCTTCCAGGGGTCTTCGGACAATTGTTTGATACTCAGTTTAAAATATTGCTCCTCATGGCCGATCGCGATTACCTTCACTTCATATTCCTCACCTGGCGTAAAATGCTCGTTCAGGCCGGCTGTCCTCTTCCTCCAGCTCACTTCTGATGAGGGAATTCCCCCCCTAACACCCGGCCCAACCTCCAGCCACACCATTTCAGCCTCAATAGCTGTTACCCGTCCTCTGATCACTTGCCCGGGCAAGATGCTTTTTACGGCCTTTTCCCAGGGGGATTCGGTTAAACGCTTCAGGCTGAGCCGGAGCTGTTTTTTCTTTTCCTCTACGGATACCACCTTAACCTTAAGGACATCGCCGGCCATAAACTGTTCGTCCAGGCCCTGGCCTTCATCCGTCCAGGATACCTCAGCCTGGGGGATAACCCCGTCCACCCCCGGCTCGATTTCCAATACAACCTCCTCCTTTCCGACAGCAATGACTTCACCCTGGATGACGGAATCGATAATACCCTCCTTCGGAAAATTCTCCCATGGATGCGGCACGGCCTGGCGATAACTCAAAATGAGATCCCGCCGGTATTTGTCGATTGACAGCACTTTTACGGGGTACTGTTCGCCTACGGCCATATATTCGCTTATTTCAAGCGGTTTCTTACTCCAGGTGGCTTCGGAAGGGGGCACCAGGCCCTCTATCTCCGGCCGTAGCTCCACCAGAGCGCCGTCATCGGTTATGGCCACCACCTTTCCCTTTACCACCGCTCCAACGGCGATCTCTTCCCCAAGGAAATTCCAAGGGTTTTCCTTTAGCTGCCTTCGGCTCAGGATCAGCCTTTTCCCTTCCCGGTCAATATCAATAACCATATACTGGTCTTCCACCTGGAAGTGCTCCATGGCATTGACCAGGTCTTTGCTCCAGGATATTTCATACAAGGGCAGCAGGGCTTCGATGCCGGGCTCGACCTCGATCACGATGCCGTCGTCGCCGACCGAAATGGCCGTTCCGCTAACCTTCCCCCCTTCCTTTATCGTTCCGTTGTTGACCAGATACCAGGGGTCTGCCTGCAGCCGTCTCAGGCTGAGCCGGAGGTCTCCGGCCCTCCGGTCGAGATGGATGACCCGCGCTCTGTATTTTTTACCGGCTTCAAAAACCTTTTCCACCCGCAGGGGCTTCTTCTTACTCCAGGAGATCTCGGATGCCGGCAAAAAACCCTCCATACCCGGCTCGACCTCCAGCCAGGCCCCATCTTCATTCACTTCAACGGCCAGGCCTTCCACTTCAGAGCCTTGGGCGATCCTGATATCGAGGTTGTTCCAGGGATTTCCTATGGCCTCTCTGATGCTCAGTTGCTTATTGCCGCCCGACAGGATCACTTTTGCCCGGCATTCATCTCCTACCTTAAAAAGGCGGGCGGAGCCTGCTTCCCGCTTGCTCCAGGAGTATTCTGATTTTGGGACAAAGCCTTCCAGGCCGTCTTCAAATTCCAGCCATAAACCGTAATCCACGACGGCCACAACTCTGCCGGTAAAGATGTTTCCTTCCTGCCAGGGATCTTCAGCCAATCGCTTGATGCTTAATGTTACCAACATTTTTTTGCGGGCTGCCTCAATAACTTTGGCATTGAGGCTCTCTCCGATAGCAAAGCGTTCGGATAGCAGAAAGCTTCGCAGGCTCCAGCTCACTTCCTGCCTGGGAATAAACCCTTTTATTCCATTCTCCAGCTGCAGCCACAGCCCGCCTGCCTCAATATTTACGACCTTGCCTTTGACGATCGAGCCGGGGTTGACCTGTTCAAAAATGCCGGCCAAAGGATCCTCCTCCAGTTGCCGGACGCTCAGCTTTATCTGGCCCTTTGTCATTTTAAAGACAACCGCCTCCCTATTTTCTCTCAGGTTGAAAAAGTCGCCCGGTTTTATCCCCTTCTCTGTCCAGGACAATTCAGATTTTGGGATAAACCCTTCGAGGCCAGGAGCCAGTTCCAGCCACGCGCCCCTGTCCTCGATGTGAGTAACTATTCCTGTGACCTTATCTCCTTTTTCCAGAGTTGCCTGCAAGGCCTCCCATTCGTCTTGCTTCAACCGCTTGATGCTTAGCTTGATTTCCCTTTTCTTTTTTCTGATACTGGTCACTTTGGCTTCCCGTATTTCTCCCGGCGTAAAGTAATCGGAAGGGTCGGCCTCCCGGTTGCTCCACAGGATCTCGTATCTGGGAATCAGGCCCTCAACCCCCGGCTCAATCTCCAGAAAGGCGCCCAAAGGCTCGACCCTCGACACTTTTCCTCTCACCGTGGCCCCATCAAGCTTTTCTGTGTCCAGGCTTTCCCACGGGTCTTTCGTCAGCTGCTTCAGGCTCAGGCCCATCTTGCGATTTTCCTTTTCCAGGCTCAGTATCTTCGCCTGGCAGGTATCCCCAACTTTAAGGTATTCGGAGATCTCGGCCGGCCCGATCCGGTTCCAGGTGATCTCCGAGATGTGCACCAGGCCGTATACGCCGGGCCGCACCTCCAGGAAAGCCCCGTAATCCTCGAGCCGGGCCACCTCCCCTGTCACTACCGCACCTTCCGCCAGGCTCTCGTCGATGGCCTTCCAGGGGTCGTCCAGCAGTTGCTTGTGGCCAAAGTAGATGTAGTTTCGCTTCAGGTCTTTACGCAATACCTGCACCCGTATCCGCTGCCCCAACTCAAAGGCAGTACTGGGGTCTTCAACCCTGGACCAGCTGATCTCGCTGTTGTGCAACAGGCCGCTGATGCCGTTGCCGATGTCTACCATAGCTCCGAAATTCCGGAAACTCACGACCTCCCCTTCGAAAATGTCTCCTACAGCGATCGCATTCAACTGCTCCTCTTCCTCTACCTGCCGAAGGCTCAGGGTGATCCTGCCGTTTTCTTTATTGATATTGATGATCTTGACCGTCACCGGCTGGCTGACCGACAGTTTCTCCGAAGGGTGGCTGATGGGCTCATTACTGATCTCCGAAATATGGATCAGGCCGAACAGCCCGTGCAGGGAGACGAAAGCTCCGTAATTCGTAATATTATTGACAACGCCGTCAATTTTCTGCCCCACCCTGATGTCGCCCTCTTCGGATAGCACATTGGCTTCCCTGACCGGGTCTTCCATGAGGAACTCCCGCGCTTTATTATTCCTCTGGAAGAGATGCTGGAGCAGGACCTGGTCCTTTTCCACCTCCGGCATTTTGTTCAGCTCCTGGAAGCGGGCCAGCAGATCCTTGTCCGAAGGGTTGAGGAATAATTCATAGAGCGTAAGCTGAAAAGAGTAATCATCGTAGGAAGGGGAAGAAGGCGCGGGTGGGTTTTTCTTCATCTGATCGATGATGGCGCGGGTGGCCCTTTCAAAAAGAGTATCGTCGAGATAGGCGAGCAACTCTTCCCTGGCCCTGTCCGGTATCACCCCCGTCTTGAACCAGGAAAGGCGGGTGAGTTGAAGGATATTGTCAATAGTGATCAATTGGCCATCTTCGGAAATGAGTTGGCCGAGGAAGAGGGTGAGGTCCCAGTACAGGGCGGGGTAGATCGCACAGGCAGCTATCCAGTCTACGGTTTTTTTCCGAAAATAATAGTTCAGGGTTTCCAGCAGGGAAATCTTGAACAGGATCTCCTGATGTTGCCTGTCGACCGTACTTTTCCAGCCTTTCAGTTTCTCAAACTTATTGGACAGGATGTAGTTGGCCATCAGCTTGATCTCCTTCTCAAGAGGGGGAACCAGAGTAAAGAACCTGGACAGCAATACCTCCAGCCCGGCCCAGGCGTCCAGCGAATTGGAAGGAATGAGGATTTTCGTTTCCCATACATTGAAGACTTGCGTCCAGGGCCTTAGCCGCCCCTTCTTATTGATGATGCGCTCCACATTGCCGGCCAGGATCAGGTTGGAGCCGCTGTACCGGGCGGCTATGTGATACAGGTTGATGCCGTTGCTGTATTTCTTATTCCAGCACAACCGGGGATCCGAATAATAGAAGAAACGCTCGATGTCGATATCGTTCTCCTTTAAGGTGTGGTACAGGGCGTCATAGAAATGAGATTCGTGGTTCTGGAAAGAGTCTCTCTGAATGAGCATCAGATAGCTTGCCCTTTTGGACCGGGGTTTATAGTAGAAGTCCGTTATCACGCCCTGCCGGGCAGCATACCTGATGGTTTCGGGCACATTGATCTCGCTGCTTTTCAGGAACTGGCGGTAATTCAACTGCCCGAAGGTATTGTTGAACTGGTCAAGGAAGGTGACTATGGGCGTATCCTCGATAACGATGTTCCAGACGTAGGGAGAGGAAGTTCCCTTGATCCGCTTAGGGCGCAGTTTACGGCTGTCGGATGTCTTTTCCTTTTTTTGAATGCCCGGGTCAACTTCCTTCTCTGCTTCCTTTTCACCGGATTCCTCTTCTTCCTCCTTTTTTCCCTCTTCACCCTTCTCCTCCGGCAGCTCTTCTTTTTCTTCCAGCTCCTCATCCAGGCTCTCGTACTGCCTGACAATAGCATCCAGGCAATTATCGATGACCACAGACAGGCCGGCCTGGTCCTCAAACGATTTTGCCAGGATCGGGCAGATGAGGTTCTTTACCCTGCGGTATTCAAAATCGCCCGGAACGCCGGGCAATAAGCTGTACAGGTACAGGTATTGCTTGGGGCTGATCTCATACCCTTTCGATACGAGGGTGTTGAGAACCTCGGAAAATATGGCATATATCCTGTCTGCTCTCAAAATCTGCCGTTTTACTTATGTAAGTTGCACACGTCGTTAAGGACTTTTTGAATAAAGGCCATCTGAAATGCCTCATCTTCTCTATTGAAAAAACGCTCTCTGGTTTCAAGAGAGAAATTCTCATCCAGGTAATTGATTATTTTCTCGACAATTTCCTCGGCTTCAAAATCCGTGGCCAGATGGCCGGAAAACCACCGCACCAGGTCTCCTATCTTGACCATGGAAAAATTCCGGAGCAGCAGGGTATCCTGCCTTCTCTTGGCGGCAAATTTCTTCAGCGTTTTATAAAACCGGTCTTTTTTCTCTTGCTTCAACCGGTGAGGAATGCTGAAAACGAGGAAAAACAGAAATTTGGCGCCCGGGTTTCCCACCTTGCAAAAATCATCCCTTATCCATTCCAGGTATTTTTTGAAAGAATAATCGGTGGGGTATAAATGAGCATCGAATTTGAATATCAACGCGATGTAATCATGCTGCAGGGCAGGGGAATCGGAAGTGGCGAAATCCTCCAGGTTTTCAATGATCAGGGTATGGCCCTGTTCCGGAGAGGCCATTTTTGCGAACCCTGTCCGGAAATCCCTTTTCGCCTTTCTTTCCAGTTGCAGGCTGACCTTGTGTTTGACGACCCCGAGCAAGGGTTCTGATTTAAAGTAGATGGAATAGCCCTTCTCGGTAAGGTCTTCATCCAGCTCATAGACCAGGCGTTCGGCAAAGGATTCCGGCTGGTGAAGGCTGTCGGCGACTATGACGTAGAACTGGCGCGGCAGGCTCTTGTTTTGTTCAAAAAACCTCCAGAATTCACCAATGAGGTTGACCCGGTCGCAATTGACCCGGTGCAGGTCCCGGATAATAGGGCTTCTGACATCCAGCCTCTGTAATTCTTCCTCCAGCGGGGTGAGCTTCCTGTGGCCCGGGGCTATACCGTACTGGGCCCGTATCCGGGCGTCATTATACGGGCTGTGAACTTTTTGGTTGTGGCTGTAAATGGCCTTTTCTATCGCTTTGACGAGGTTCATATGATACTCTTCCCGGGTAGAGGATGGTAGAGGCCGCCTATCCGGCCCCCAGGTTACCAGCATATCGTAGGGCACGGTTTCTCCTTCCTTCCGGGGTATATCATATTCCTCACCGGGAGCATGAAAAAACTGTAGCCTGGCAGCCTCCTCAAAGCTGGAATAGTCGAAAGTGGAAATGAGAATGGGAAAGATCAGGAAGCCTTCCTCCTTTTTCCTTCTGATGAATTCGGGAAATTCATGGTTCCGGATATAGGCCGAAGCGAAAAAATTGGCGCTCAGAAGGAGAATGGCAAACTCGCATTCCTCCAATTTGGATTGTATCGTTTGGTGCCAGTCCGCCCCGATCTCAATGGCATTATCGCTCCACAGTTCCCACTCTATGATCTTTTTTCCAGCTGAATGGCTCTTTATCCCGTCAACTATCAGGTCAAAATAGTCTTTGTCTTTACGCGCATAAGAAATGAAGCCCTTCAATTGATTACATTTTTGAAGATCCTAAATTAAAGGATTAGAGCGGATTGTCAAGCGTACAGCTGGATTTTTACCAATACCCTTATACGGCCGGGCATAAAATAAGTTTGAAAAGAGACTGTTCGCCCTTCGCCATTCGCAGCCCTCACTCAGCCAATATTCCCACTTCCGCCTTCCCCCCAAATGTTAAAATCCCAATCCCCCACCCTTTTCCGCAATCTTTTTTTTCTCTTACGTATAATTTTTACATATATATTCGTTATACTTGCTGTAGACACGGGCAACCGGCCTGTTCGAAAAGCCATTTTGGATCCCCCCCCACTTTACCCCCCGGTGAGGCCATTGTCAGGTACTGTATCACGCTTATTTCTGTTGAAAAGGTGCTCTTCCCCGATTACAGAGCAGGAAACCACAGCCTGCTTCCAAGAGTAAAAAACATCCCGTAACACATATACGGGAAAACTACGATTCCAAAAACTAAAATCTTCATCATGAGAGGTAAACACGTCGTCTCAACACTCTTACTGTTATTTATGGCCACATCCTGGGCCTACGCGCAGCCGGCCACCATTGAAGGCCAGGTTTTCCTGCACAACAGCAAATACCAAACCGGCAAGCTGGAATACGTCGAAGGGGCCTATGTGAGCGCCCCGAACGCCACCACACAGGCCGCCAACCGGAAGGGCCTTTTCGAACTCGAATTTGCCGGGATAGACGCCGGCGGGCTCGTGACGGCCACCGTAGAAAAGGAGGGCATGGAAATGGTCAACCGGAGGGCGCTTCAGGGAGTGGCCATCGGCAGGGAGGATCCCCTGCTGGTATTTATGGCTCCCAAAGGATGGCTGGAGAAGACTCAGGCCCAGATGCTCAGCAACAGCTACAAGGCCCTCACCGCCAACTATGAGGGCATGATCGCCGCCCTTCGCCGGGACGGAGAGGACAGCCAGGGCGCAATGCTCGCCCTGGAAAACCATTTCAACCAGCAGATCGGGAGCCGATTTGAAGCGGAGCTGTTGCTCGGTGAGAAACTGGAAGAGCTGAAAAAACTACTGCCGGAAGAGGCCGCAAAGCTTGCCAGGGCCAACCTCGACTTCGCTTCAACCCGTTACCGGCAGGCTTACGAATCGTACTGGCAGGGAGAGGCGGGAAAAGCCCTGCAGGCCTTCGACGCGGCCACGCTGGACAAGGAAGGGGAAGCAACCCTGGCCAGCCTGAAGGATTGGCAAAAGAAAGGAAAGGCCAGGCAGGTGGCCGAAGAACGCGCCCGCCTGCGCCAGATCGTCGACGCCTACCAGCTCAAATCCCTGTCTCATCTTCTCTATTTCCAGTACCGGCCTGCCCTGAACAGCCAGTTGAAAGCGGCCTTTTTACTGGAAAGGGCCGAAGGGAAGGAGAGTATGGAACTGGCCGAAGCTTACCGGTCGGTGGCTATGAACTACCTGCTGCGGAGAGAATTCGCGGATGCGCTCCATTACCAGCAGAAGAATATAAAGATACAGGAGCGCCTGCTCAGTGCCGATGCCCCGGAAGTGGCCGCTTCCTGGAACCGCCTGGCGGAGATCTGCCTGGGGCTCGAAGACTACCCGATGGCCCAGGAGGCCTGGCTCAAAGCCATTTCCCTCAACGAGGCCGCCATGGCCGGAGAGCATCCGCAGTTGGCCGCCTCCTTTGCCGGCCTGGCCCGCACCTACCGTGCCATGGGCGCCTATGAGAAAGCTCTTCAGTCCCAACAGAAGGCCACCGGCATCCTGGAGCGGGCCCTTGCCCCCAACGCCCCTGCCATCGCCGGCGCCTATCAGGGCCTGGCGGACATCCACCTCGATGGAGGGGCTTTCCTCGAAGCCCTGAAAGCACAGCTGCAAACCCTCTTTATTCAGGAGCAGGCCCTGAAACCGGCCCACCCCGATATCTTCCGCTCCTACAACACTCTGGCCAGGATCTACCTGAAACTGAGCGATTACGAAAAAGCCCTGGCCATCCAGCAGAAGATACTCGGCCTCCGGCAAAAGCAACTGCCCTCCAACCATCCGCAGATCGCCGATTCCTACCACAATATGGCGTCCACCCTGTACTTCCTTCAGGACCTGGACGGCGCTCTGGAGCACGAACAGAAAGCCTACGGCATCCTCAAGGAACAACTGCCGCCTTACCACCCCCAGGTGCAGGCCGTAGAGGCTTCTTTCGCATTTCTGTACACCACCCGCGGAGAACGCCGCCAGGCCGAAGGCCATTACCTGGCGGCCATCGAGGACCTCAAGCAGTCCCTCGAATTCCAGCCGGAAAACCCGGAGGCGAAAAAGCGCATCCGGGAAATGGAAGCTGCCCAGCATGCCGGGCAAAGCAGCCAGGAAGCCCTCGCCCAGCGGGGAACCGCCAGAAACGTACCGGCGCCGCAGCGGGCCAGCCGGGTACACCCCGGAAAGAAGGAACCCACCGCCGACCTCGGGTTCTTTCAGGTAACCAAAGCCACCAGCCTGCGGGAGCGGCCCACTTCCTCCTCCCGCGTGCTGACGCGGCTGGCGCCGGGCGACAAGATGAAGGCCATCGAAAAGACGGAATACTACTGGTGGAAAGTTATTTATAAAGGGCAAACGGGCTATGTGAAAGCCCTGCTGCTGGATGAGGTGAAGTGAATGCCGCAGCGAAGCACTTTATGGCTTATCCCCTTTTTCATCGCGGCCCACAATGCGGAGGAGGCGGTGTTCATGCGGCGCGTCCTGCCGCTGGCGGGAGAACAGGTGACGGAAGGCCTACGCTCATTACTGCCTTCCGTCACCTACACGCAGTTTCTGGTGGCCTCCAAACATACTCTAAGCATAGGGATCGTTCCTTCAGGCAGTTCTTTGTTCAACGCTTTGCATAACCATTCGAGCGCCAAGCTCCAGCATGGCCGTCGGTGTAAGTATTTGCTGATCAAAATATATGTAACTTTATACAAAAAAACACCATGCCCTACCTCCCCGCCAACGGCGCAAAACTGTACTACGAAGACACCGGCGCCGGCGCCGAAACCATTATTTTCTCCCACGGCCTGCTCTGGAGCGGCCGCATGTTCGCCGAACAGGCCCGCCACCTGAAGGATCGTTACCGCATCATCGCCTACGACCACCGCGGGCAGGGCCGCAGCGAGGTGACGCCCGACGGATACGATATGGACACCCTCACCAATGACGCCCTCGCCCTGATGGACGGTCTGGGTATCGAACGCTGCCACTTCGCCGGCCTGAGCATGGGCGGCTTCGTGGCCCTGCGCCTGGATTCCCGCTACCCGGCGCGCATCAAATCCCTTATACTGATGGAAACGACCGCCCAGCCGGAGCCGGCGGAGAACATCCCCCGTTACCGCCTGCTCAACAATATCGTCAAACTGCTGGGCCCCCGGGCAGTAAAGAAGCCCGTCATGAAGATCATGTTCGGCCAGGCATTCCTGCAGGACCCCGCCCGCAAGGATGAACGGCGCCGCTGGGAACAAGAATTGACTGCCAACAAACGCAGTATTACCCGCGCGGTGCAGGGGGTCATCGATCGCGAAGGGGTGCCGCCCGAAGCGCTGGCTACCATCCAATGCCCCACCCTCATCATCGTCGGCGATCAGGACGTGGCCACCGTGCCCGCCAAATCGGAATACCTGCACGAACACATCCCCAACTCAAAGCTGGTATATATCCCCAATGCAGGCCATACTTCCAGCGTGGAAGAACCGGAAGCGGTGAATGGGGCGATTGATGAGTTCATGGCTGGATGGTTGGATGGCTAGATGGTTGAATGGCTGGATGGTTGGATGGCTAGATGGTTGAATGGCTAGATGGTTGAATGGTTGAATGGTTGGATGGTTGAATGGTTGAATGGTTGGATGGTT
>CAYQKY010000191.1:0-15299 GCA_964418125.1 uncultured Phaeodactylibacter sp. | reverse complement strand
TTGATGTTTGATGTTTGATGTTTGATGTTTGATGTTTGATGTTTGATGTTTGATGAGCGGTCGGATGGCGAACGGCAAATAGCGATCACCTCCCTTCTCCCCCAAAAATGGCTGCTTCCACCAGCTCACAGATGATATGCCCCAAAAGGATATGGCACTCCTGTATTCGGGGGGTATTGTCCGAAGGTACTTTCAGGATAAAATCGCAAACCTCCGGGAAACGGCCTCCCTTGCGGCCGGTCATGCCCACAACTGTCATGCCCATGCGGCGGGCTGAATGGATAGCGGCAAGGATATTTGGCGAACTTCCGGAAGTAGAAAGGGCAAAAAGCAGGTCTCCTTCCCTGCCTGCTGCCCGTACCATTCGGGCATAAGCCTCTTCAAAGGAATAATCGTTGGCCACAGCGGTGAGGAAGGAGGTGTTCACGTGCATAGCCTCCGCAAACAGAGGCTCCCGGTCGAGATAAAAGCGGCCCGATAACTCTCCCGCCAGGTGTTGGGCGTCGGCGGCGCTCCCTCCGTTACCGCAGAAAAGCACCTTTTTACCGGAGCGGAAAGCATCTACACAGGCATCCACGATCTTTTCCACCTCCTGCAGCACCCGCTCATCCTCCAGAAGCGCCTGTTTGGTGGCTATGCTTTCAGCTACCACCTCCTTTATTCTGGTATTCATTCAAATCCCTGTTTTATCATATACATTTTACATCCACAAATAGATCAACAGTGCCAACAAAGCAAATATCAACACCCTCAGCAGGATAGCCAGCAGCCTGTTCTCCACCCTGAGGGTTATGGCAGTCAGCAGGGAAACCAACAAGCTGACAGCCAGGCTGGGCAGGATGCCGGGCAGAAGGTAGAAAAGAAAACCGAAGGTTTCTTCTCCGCTGAACTGCGGCACAGCCCACTGTAACAGTGAAAATACCGCCTGCCCCCAAAGGCCGACCCCCATTCCGGTAATGAACAGCCAGCCCACCGCAATATCGGGCTCCAGCCGGTGAACGGCCCGGATGCCGCTGCTAACCGCCAGCCAGGCCAAAAACAGGAAAAAACCAAGGTTGAGTTGCCGTTCCAACTGAATGGAAATGCCTATCAGGACTATTCCGTAATCCGCCAGGAAATGAGCGCCCCCCAGCAAAATTCCGACAATGATAACCACCCGCCCCAAAATACGCAGAGAAACCTGGTTCTCTTCTCCCGAGTGGTCTAATATTCCCTTACTCATATTTTCCGGTATAACGATTTTATGCCCTCTACCATATTCGCCCAGGAAAAACGACTTTTCCCCTTCCGCACGCCTTCGGCCATCGCCGCTTCACGCCTATGGGTGAAATAATCGACAATAGCATCGGCAATTGCGTCGACACTCACCTCAACAACATAGCCCGCCTCTCCATCCTTTACGATCTCCGGGAGCCCTCCCACTTTTGTCACCAGCATGGGAACCTCAAAATGGTAAGCCAGCTGAGAGATCCCGCTTTGGGTAGCGGATTTATAGGGCTGCACCACCAGGCTGGCGGCGCCAAAGTAATACCGCACCTCCTCATTGGGGATATATTCAGAGTGGAAATCCACCCTATCTTCAATTCCCTCTTCACTGATGATCTGCCGGTAGGGTTCATCGCTTCCGTAGAACTCTCCGGCTACCAGCAGCTTGATCTTCATGGCCTTGATGCGTTCGTCACCCATGGCCCGCAGCAGGAGATCGAGGCCCTTGTATTCCCGGATAAACCCGAAAAACAGGAGGTAGTGGTACCCTTCAGACAGGCCGAGGCGTTCCAGGGAAATACCTCTTGAGCTTTTCGGCCCGTAATTGTCAAAGATGGGATGGGGAATATAAGAAACGGGCTTTTCCGGCGCAAACTGCCGGATGTCTTCTCCTACGGAACGCGACATAACGATAAAAGCATCCACCGCATCAATGAAATAACGGGTAAGCAGGCGGTCTCCCGGCCGGTGCTCGTGAGGGATCACGTTGTCGGTGATGGCCATGGTTTTCGTATGGCCGTTCCCCCTGGCCAGGCGGAGAATGGCGCCCATGGCCGGCCCCATGAACGGCAACCAGAAACGGGCGACGATGAGGTCGGGGGCTTCACGGCGCAGGCGGCGGCCTATCTTCCACCAATTCAGAGGGTTAACAGAATTGACGGCGGGAATGATCTCCAGCCCCGGGGGCGGAGGGCCGTCGGTATACTGGGTCTTTCCCGGAAAAAGCAGAGAAGGATACTGAAGGCTGAAGGAGTAAATGCGTACAGCATAACCCTGTTGCTGCAGTTCCTGTGCCAGGCGCTCAGTAGAGGAGGCAATCCCGCCGCGCAACGGATGCGCCGGAGAAAGGAGAACGATGCGTTCCAAATTTTTGGCCACAAGATAGAAAGCTACGTAACACTATAAAAGATAAGCCAGCCCATTATTAATATTGCCTGAAATAAAACCAGGGCAAAACTTTTATGCATCTCAAAAATTATTAAATATACATACAAGTTTTACCCCCCTCCCAGCGTTGTTGGGGATGGCTTTTGAGCATGTTTGAATTCCATACTTCGGCCCCAAACGGGTTTTAAACATGCTCTTACCCCTGCATTTTCATTGACAGAATCAAAAAAGCTGAGTGCAGATATGCAACGGACGTTATGGCCTGTTTTATTGCTTGTTTTTGCTTTTTCCCACTTTACCGATGCTGCTGAAGCGCAAAAGATCAGCCGTTACCAGCGCAAGATAGAAGAGCACCGCCGCGAAGAATGGCCGCCGGAGCGCTCTTACGCCCGTATGTCACTGGGATATGCGCTGCAGCAAACCTTCCGGCGCCATTGTGAATACTGCGGTTTTGAAACGCCGGACGGGCGCCGCGATTATATTCCTCAGGACATCAGCAAGTTCCTGGGGCGGCGCGATCTGCGCACCAAGGTAGAATCGGCCGACATCCGGGGCGGAGGCCTGCTGTATTACGTTTTTACCGGGGATGACATTATGCAGTCGTTCGACTACCTGGCCTATGCTCCCAGCCGGGTCATCCGGCTGAACAGCGTCGAAAATCAGTTTGCCGTCAACCCCGATGAGAACTTCGACTCCTTCATCCTGCACAAGACCTGCAGCAGCTACCTCAAAGCGGCCCTCGACGCCGGCATACAGCCGCCCTATGCTTCCTTTCAGGCTGCCCTGGATACCGACAGCCGGCGTGAGTCTTCCGTTATGGCCCTTTCCGGGTCGTTCGTTTCTCCACTTCACTCCATTCTGGAAGCCAACGACTACCGCACTACCGAATTTATGATGAAGCTCTGGCGCTTCTACCAGGAAAATCCGGAGTTCATCAACAACGCCTACTACCTGCGCGAGTTCGAAGGGGTGATGATCAAGCACATCACTTCCGCAGACGAGAACTACCGCATAGAAATGGAAGGCGGGCTCAACATCAATGCTCCTCTTTCCGCCCGCCTGAAGGCCAGCTTCGGCCTGGGCAAGGGAGGCAGAGGCTCCTTCCTGGGTAATGACTGGGAAACTATCATTTACTCTGATTTTGAAGGCAACTATCAGAAAGACAGGCTCTTCTCTCCCCTGCCCACACCGGAGGAGATCAACCGTTACTTGCAGGGCATCAACCTTGTATTCCAGAAAGCACAGGACCTCCCCCTCATGATCGAAGGGGTAGAACACAAGCACTTCCTTATCGTGGAGGGTATCCCGGAAAATATGGCGGATAACTTCTGGGTGATCGAAAAGGTGGAACCCGGCGTTTACGACGGCACGCCTTCCCTGTTCGCCCAGCATTTCTACGATGCCGAATCCAGGGCTTCCGGCTGCCGCTTCACCATCAGCGGGCGCCCGCTGGGGGCCAACTTCCGGGGGCCGGTCGAGAGCCGCCCCAGCAAGCTGAACGTCCGCTACCGCATCAGAAGCAAGGCGCCGGTCAACGGCGTTTACCTGAGATTCGATATCAATGAGGAAATACAAACCAGCTCTCACCCTATCGCCAGCATTAGCGAAGGCTCCTTCGACCTGACCAAAAAGGACGGCTGGAACTTCGCCTTCCAGTGGAAGTTCGCCATCGATATCGAAGACCGCTACAACCCGGTCAACTTCAGCGTTCAGCCCTACATCGGCAACCTGCTCGTTCGGCGCAGCGATAAGGAACTCAACGTCCGCATCGTCAATGTAGAGCCCGACGTGGCCCGCAAGCGCTTCTACGTCACCCTCGAAACTCAGGAATCCTTCCCCCTGGACCGCATCGACAATTCCAATATGCTGTCCTATAACCTTTCCCTGGATGTGCACCTGGAAAGCCAGCGCTCCTCAGTCACCTCGGTACGGCCGGTAAAGAGCATCCTGAAATTCCCGGCGATCAGGGAAAAGGTCGAGGAGCCCAAGCCGACAGCGGAAGTGCAGCCCCCCCTGGCGCCCCTGCCGGCCCAGAGTGCCGAAGGGCAGGCGCCGGGGCTGCCGGCAGCAGTTGATGGGAATTGAACCTCCCCGGGCCGGCTGCTTTTGAAGAGGCTGTTTCAGGGATAATTTTACTTGGGAATGAAAATTATCATTCAGAAACGATTAAACGATATCGGGCCTCCGTCCCACTGAAAGAGCCTCCGTTTTCACTGGCCCTGATTACGATCATATAGACTCCCGCCGTGCCCTGCGCGGGTTTACCGCTGAGCAAACCGTCACTGAAAGCCAACCCTTTGGGTAAAGCATCACCTTTGGTGCTAAGCATATAATTAAATGACTCCACCGTGCCCCCACTAGCCACTATCCGCCGGCTGAATGCTTTACCTACGGTGGCTTTCAGCTCGGAATTTTCGGGCGGATCAACCTTCAGGCCGCCATCAATATATAGCTGGAAAGCTTTGCTGGTTTCATTATTTTCCTGGTCCTTTACTTTTATCCTGATCTGGTAGAAACCATAATCCTGTCCAGACGGCGTCCAGGTTAGTATGCCGTCCGCATTTATGGAAAGCCCCTCCGGCTGATCGCTCCCTTCAGCGAAGGCAAATGATTTGACGCCCTTGCCCCCGCTGGCCGATATGGCCTGAGCATAAGGAATATTAACCGATCCGCTCTCGAGCCGTTCGGTGACAATCTCAAGGGCAGCAGCAGCCTGGCTTTCCTTAACGGTAATGGTGTAAGGTACTTCCCTCATGGCCGTACTACCCGTTACACTTACCTGGACTTTAAAATGATAAGCCCCTGCCCCGGAGGGAATGCCCGTGATATTTGCTCCCCAGAAGCCCGCGTTCAGGTTCAACCAATCCGGCGCATTCACCAGCCGGTATTCGTAGGCATCGTTAAAGCCACTTCTGCCGGCCGAAATTCTTATATTGATACTGTTTCCTTCCCGGGCTTCCGTCAAGGGAGATTCCGGTGAAAAGCTGACGTTGATGACATCCTCCGCCTTTAGGGCAAACTCTTTTTCCACGATATTGCCCTCCCTGTCGGTGGCCCTCAATACAAAGGGATAGCTGCCTTTTTCCCGGGGAATTCCGGTGATCCTCCCATCTTTCCGGATCTGCAGGCCTTCCGGCAACGCCCCCTTCGCCAACTCGAAAACAACCGGAGGCTCGCCTCCCAGAATGGAAAATCCTTCAAACTGGGTGGTATAATCCATTTCAAGACGTGCAACAGGCAGCGCAGTGGTGACAACGCTCATGTTTGCCACCTCCAATACGAGTGGCTTCGTAGCTACGTTCCCCCGGTCGTCTCCGGCCCGAATCTGCAGGTTATATTTTCCCAGATCTTCCGGAGCCGGCATGCCGGTAATGAAACCGTTGCCATTCAGAGACAGGGACGGCGGCAGTGCATCGCCGGCTGCCAGCAGGGAGAAGGTATACTTCGTGGCGCCTTCACTGCCGGAAACAATGATGGGGTTTACTTTGATCTTTGCGTAGTCTATTCCCACAATGGCGGCCGGCAACTGCGTCGTCATGATCTCCAGCTTATTCTGGATGTGCCTTTCCAGGTTGTAGCCGCCATCGTCATTAAAAGCATTCCTGCTGAATAAGATGGTGTTTAATACGTGGGCCGCATTTCGCCGAAGCTGATCCAATGATACAGTATGAGGTTGCCCGGTAAAGGGCTCCACCACATTCTGATAGATCTGATCAGGTATCTTATACCGGGTATGGTAACCCGACATGATCATGTCGTTGCCGGCCCTCATCTCATCTGCAGCGTGGGGAATTTCGTCAAAATCCCCCCAGTCGGTTACTACAAATCCTTTATATCCCCACTCTCCCCATAAAATGTCCATGAGCAACTCGTCGCTTGCCGCACAATACTTGCCGTTGATCTTATTGAACGCCGACATCACACACATCACATTGCCTGATCTGACCGCGATCTCAAAAGGTTTGAGGGTGATCTCCCGCAGGGCCCTTTCACTGACAATGGTGTTGGCAGCATCCTTGTTCCTGCCTTCGGCTTCAGATGCCTGGGTATGCAACCCCCGGCGGTACCACTCCTGGTCATTTCCGGCAAAGTGCTTCAGGCAAACGCTTACGCCATTCTCCGCTACCCCCTTTGCCACCAAGGCGGCGATCCGGCCGCTCAGCACCGGGTCTTCGGAATAGTATTCCGTATTGCGGCCATTGAGCGGATTGCGGTGCAGGTTGATGCTGGGAGCGAGCCAGATATCGACATTGATGGCCCTCATCTCTTCGCCGATCGCCTTGCCCCACTGATATTGCAACTCCGGATTCCAGGTACAGGCCATCCCCGCTGCCCGTGCGAAACCGGGGTTGGGGTCGATACCCAGCTTCTCTGCGTTTGGCCCCCTGATGGAGATGCCGGCCGAGCCGTCGGCATAGGTAAGGGACGGGATGCCCAGGCGCCTGATATTACGCGATGAACCGGCGCCCCCGATCCAGCCCTTATCGGGATCTTTTGAACTAAGGTGGTTGATCTGTATGGCCAGGTCATCGCTGTAGTATTGCTCCGAATTTCCGGCGCCATAGCCGCCGGAAAGAAAGTTCACCAGTTCATCTTTTGTCATTTGGGCCACAAAATCAGCCAGGCTTATTTCTCCTTTTTTTACCGCCGTCAGGGTGGCCACATAGGCGTCGGGGGCGCGGCCGGCAGCAAATGTGGTATTATTGCCTGAATTGTCGATGAATTCAACGTAGTCACCATCGATCGGGAGGGCGGATGCTTTGGCTTCCTCAATTTCTTTACGGTCATTCGGGTTCTTGTATCCGTAAACGGCAGGATCAGCGGGGCGTTTTGCTTTTGTGGAAAACCGGATGGAATCGTATACCGCCTTGTTATCGGCCTTTCCCGTCGGATCTGCACCGTTCAGGGTGAGCTTATTGGACAGTTGTTCAACCGTAATTTCATCTTTCACGGTAATAATGCCTGCAATGTGGGTGTTACGGGAACTGTTGCCGGCACGGATGAGATAGTCTCCCGCTTCCAGGACATACGCCGCTTTTTTTTCATGGTAGGAGGCGAGATCGGCGACGGGTATGCGCACCGTAACGGTTTCGGAAGCGCCCGGCGCTAATTTCCCGGTTTTGGCGTAGGCTACTAATTTTTGATAAGGTTGCTCCAGTTCCCCTTCCGGCGCACTTACGTATACTTCCATCACTTCTTTTCCCGCGGGCAGCCTTTTGTCAGCAGAAATATTTGAGATAGTGGCCGAAACCGTGATCCTGTTTTCCGCCTCGTCGGCTTCAACTTTGTAATTCCCGAACGAAAAGGTGTTGTACGTCAGCCCGTAGCCAAAAGGATAGAGCACGTCATCCGCCGCAAAGGTGTCAAAATACCGGTAACCGGTGTAAATGCCTTCCTGATAAAGATAGATGGGATCATCTTTGCCGTTCAGCGCATTAAAATCCTTGTAATTCAGCCCTTTATCGGCATACGTCACGTAATGGAAGTTGTCTTTTGTGGGCTGCTGATCATAGGTTTTGGCCATGGAATCCGCCAGCTTGCCGCTAAAATCCACTTCTCCATAAAGAAGTTCGGCCATCACTAAGCCATGATAGGAACCCGAGCCATAAGACAGTATCAGGCCTTTGACCTTACTGGCGCATTCTTTGGCGTATTCTTTGGTGAGGCTGCCTCCCTCGTTATAATCGGGGTCATCGGCCAGCCAGTCAAAGTCCATCCACGACAGGTCAATGGAGCCGGAGGTATTCAGGATGACAATTACCTGGTCGAACGCCCTCGTCACCTGTTTTAAAAGAGTATATTCCGAAGGGTTCAGGTACCAGTCGCTCGGCTGGTCAAACCGGTCCATTTCTTCGGTGCCGACCCCGCGGGTAATGTAAACGACGGCGGTTTTGTCGCTACTGAAACCGGCAGCGGCAGCCACCATTTGGCCCTCCAGGCCGAGTTCCGGATCTGCAATAGGCGATTCTCTGTTCCAACCACTGTTGGAAAACCGGGCTTCCCCCCATTTTTCTTTGTCGGAGGTATCCCAGTTATGATTAACCTTTACCGAAACACCCCAGTCGTAAGTAACGGAAATATTTTCCTTGTAATGGTTATACACCGCTTCATCAAAGGCAACGCCGATGCTTTTTAACCCCTCGTAAAGATTGTAAGTAAAAGCTCCGGGAACCGTTCCCGACCCACTGCTGCCATTGGTCGGAGCAAATGAGCCGTTTCCGAAAACGGCAACTCTACTTTGGGCTGACTTATCCAGGGGAAGGATACCATCCCTGTTTTCCAACAGTACGATGCTCTCTGATTCCGTTTGTTTTGCGAGTTCGTAGTGACGGCGCCCCATTTCAGTGGACGGCAGGGTATCGGTAGATCCGTATACGTTCAAGGCACTAAACATCGACAGGATAAGAAGGAGAATGATCAGTTTTTCGGATGGCATCATGACTGGGTTTTTCCAATGAACTGATTTAAACTTATTTGGATGGGCTGCAAGTTGCGGCCCTGTTCATTTTTTAGTCATTTTCACCTACCTGAAACAATACATCTTTATATAACTTTGGATGAATAAAAAAATTCACCTCATTCATCAATTTGTCAAGCAAGGGCTTCACCTTTTCTATCAATCCACTTTTTTTCGCACTGATCAATATGCCCAATACTCCTATGACTTCCAAGTTGTAACTTCTCGCAGTTTCCCGGCCTCTGAACTCATCCATCAGAATGTAATCGGCTGATTTTTCGATAGCTAATGCGATCGCCTCGGATTCTCCTCGATCTAAGTTTTCCAACAGGCGAATGATCAATTCTTGATTCTGAGGTTGTTCTATCTTGATCCAGGAATTATTCTCCAAATACTTTTTTTGTGGTGTTAGTGCTTCCAGTTCCACTTTTACAGCATGAGGAATGATGATCTCTCCATACAATTTTTCCAACAAATGAATCTCCCCTATCTGGAAAAGATTGGTAATTGCTGACGTATCGCTTATGACGATCATTTTGGTTCTATTCCAAGTGTTTTCAGGTCTTTATGGAATTCCTCCACGTCATAATTCAAATATACACCTCTGTCTGCCAAAGCTTTTTGAAATTCAACCTGATTCAAACCGGACAACTTTTTTGCCTGGCCTATTGATAACCTTCTTTTATCATATAAGTACACGGCAATATCGATCAAAAATTCTTTCTCGTTGATATTGGCTTTTCTCAGGAGATCATCTGAAATGACTATTGACATAATTTCTTTGTTTACCTATTTTAACCATCGAGCCTTTCTTAATTGTTCCAAAATACCGCTTTTAGTTGCTAAGAACAATATTTATCCCACCGAGAACTCGTATCCGCTCGCATAATAGGGCTTGATATACTTTTCCCGGCATAAATCGACCTCGGAATGAAATTGATCCCGGAAAACCCTCCTGATTTCTTCTTTGATCTCATACAGGTTTTCTGTATCCGGCTCGAATTCAACGATCAGGCCGATATCGCTGCCAGCCTTCTGCTCGCCTCGGGCATAAGAACCGAAAAGCCCGATTTTTGTAAGGTGGTACTTTCGGAGCAAGTTTTCCTTCTCCCGGCGCATGAAGTCTAATATTTCCTTTTTTTCCACCATTTTTATTAAAAACCATTTCTCGTTGAAGCACAAATTAGCTAAAACGGTTCCTTTTTGCAAGCCTCTCCAAATACCTTTCACCCTTTCGGAAAGAACGGAAGGAAAGCGGCAGCCCAAGCAGTTTGTGCTGCGTGGTAATCAAATCCGCACCCGCACCCCCACATAAAACCTTCTCCCCTCCGCCGGAATGATCCCCGGCCCGGGGTAGCCCGTCGCCCGCCGGGTGAAGTAAGCGGCGTCCATCAGGTTATTGACGCCGGCCTGCAGGCGGTAGCGGCCCAATTCGTAGCTGGCCGAAGCATCCATCACGCTGTAGGAAGGGATGATACCGCGCGTGGCGTTGGCCACAAATTCCGCATTGGTGGCGTCGCTGTAGTGGCGGCGGACGTAGGTGTAGAGGTAGCTCAGGCGCAGGCCCTTCAGGCGGAAGGCCAGCCCCGCCTTGACAGTGATGGGCGGAATGAGCTCCACCTCGTTGCCGATGAACTGCCGCTGCCCGCTCACATACGCTCCCCTCAGGTGGCTGAGGTTGAGGAAGACGGGCAGGGAGGGCCGGGCCTTTTCCCCGAAGGCCAGGCGCCAGAGGTCGGCCTCGGCATAGGCCTCCAGGCCGAGGATGCGGGCGTCGCCGATGTTGGTGCGGTAGGCCGACTGCCGCTCGACGGTGATCGGGTCGGGGACGGTGATCTCAGAGAGGCCGATGCGGCCGTTGTAGCGAAGGTAGAAGGCGCTGACGTCGAAGCGCAGGCGGTTATCCAGCAGCGTTCCCCTCAGGCCGATGTCGGCATTATAGCCTCTTTCGTCCTGGAGGAGGGAGTCGACCACCAGGTTGGGGTTGACGACGGCCAGGTCGCTGAAGTTGATGGCGCGGTAGTTCTGGGAGATGTTGGCGTAAGCTTCCAGGCCTTGTTTCAGCTGATAGCCCAGGCCAATGCCCATCAGCAGGAAGGAGCGCTCGTTGACCTGAGCGTCTTCCAGCCGTTGCTCGAAGATGACCTGCCCGCCGGAGAATACACGCTGCTTGTAGTAGCCGTCGGAGGCGGTGCGGATGTACTCCAGGCGGACACCGGGGGTAACCGACAGGCGGGGGCTGAGGTTGAACAGGTTCTCGGCAAAGAACGCCAGGTTTCGGCTGGGGAATTCGTAGTCGGAGCGCTCCAGGTCGTTGGGGTTGAGGAAATCGAAATCCGGGCCGCTGCCGTCGTTGGCGTCGCCCTGCCGGTTGGCGGTGAAGCCGCGGTAGAAACGGGCGCCGAGAAGGAAGGTGGACGACTGTCCATTAAAGGAATAACGGTGCAGCATACGGGCTTCGGAGCCGAAGTTCTGGTATTTGCCCATGATGAGGTCGCGCTCGCGGCCGGGGTCCGGGCGGTTGATGGGGCCGAGCTCGCCGAGAGCGTCCCGCCCGGCATCGAGGACAAAGGAGCGCAGGTTGAAGCGGGTGCGGTCCGACAGGCGGTAATCGAGGGTCAGCGCCGCCAGGTTCCAGCCGACCCGGAACCAGTTGCGCTCGCGCTTGGACTGGCGGGGGTCCAGTTCGAACTCAAAATCGGCCAGGCCGCCCGGCTGCTGGGCCAGGTAGTTCATGTGGGTGAATTCCAGGCCGATGTCCAGCTTTTCCGTGGCTTTTACGTTCACATTGCCAAAAGCGGTGTGCTGGCTGAATTCGGAATTCGGGCGCCAGCCGTTCCCTCCTTTATACTGGTAGAAACCGTAGTAATTGACCCGCCCCTTGGTGCCGCCAACGCTGTTGAAGGTGTTGAACATGCCGAAGGAACCATACGTATTTTCGGTAGTAAATTCAAAGGGTTTATCCTCCGGCCCTCGCTTGAAGACGAAGTTGAGCAGGCCGCCGAACTGGGTGCCATACTGCAGGGAAGCGGCGCCCCGGACGACCTCGATGCGCTGCAGGGCCTGGGCCGGCGGCGTGTAATAACTCTCCGGATAGCCCAGAGCGTCAGCGCTGATGTCATAGCCGTTCTGCCGGGTATTGAAGTTGGAAGTGCGGTTGGGGTCCAGCCCGCGGGCGCCGATGGCCAGCTGCAGGCCGGCGCCGTCGTTCTCCCAGATATTCAGGCCGGCGATGCCCTTGTATACTTCCCGGGCGTTGTTGGCCGCCAGGTTGCCCTGTATATTCTCCATCTCGATCACCTCGGTCTTCTTGGCGGCGTAAATGGCCGTGCCTTCAACGTTGCGCAGGCGCCGCAGGCCGTAACTTTCCGCTTCCACCTTCACCTCCACCGTTTCAATGTCAATAGACAAGGGGCTGACGGCAATCTCCAGAATACCTTTTTTCTTTGCATCCGCTTCCAATACCTGGGTGGTGTACCCTTCGGCAAAAACCGTCAGGGTCAGTTTGTCTTCCGGTACAGGCGACAGTTCGAACCGCCCGCTTTTGTCGACTTCCACCAACTGCCCGGTTTCCTGAACGAAAATACTGGCATTCCCAACCGGCTTCAGCCGTTCCATATCGAATACCAGGCCGGAAACCGAGGATTGCCCGGCGAGAGGGCTGGATAAAAGCAGCAAACTGACGGCTGCAAGAATAGCGTAGGCGTAGGCTGGTATCTTTTTCACTTTTCGTTGTTTATAGTCATTACCCCAGTAGAAAGGGCATCGCCCTTTTCTGAGAGTGGAAGGATCCATGCTTTATGCCGGAAGCCATCCTTCAATTTTGTCAGGTCTGCCTGGGGGTCGATAAACCGCCGGCTTGCCCGCCCGTTGAGCGCCACAAAGCAATCAACGGTAACCTTCACCGAATCGAGGCCGTACTCACGCCGGTATTCCTCTTCAAGGAAGTGGGCGTACTGCAGGATCATATCCGGCTGTATGGCCATCTGCTTCTCCTGGTAGGAAGTCAGGTAGCGGCTGTTGTCGACTTCCGCCCGGTGGCCGGTGGCGGGGTCATGTACAAAAAACGTGGCCTGCCCGGCTTTCTCCACCAGCATTACCCGCCAGGCGAATCGGTAGCCCTCTTCGGCCCACAGCACATTGCCCGGATAGAGCAGAAAGCGCAACGGAAACAGCAGCTGAAAACCGAAATACAGGGCCAGCGCCGGCCGAAGGGCTTTCCCGCCGATACGGGGAAAAGTATATTCCACCCGTTCCTGGCCCGGCTCATAACCGATCCTGCCCAGCAGCCGCTCGTGGAAAGCCGCCGGAAAGAAGATCAGCGTGTTGAAGATCATAATGAAGGGGAACAGGCCAATATTGAAGAGTAGTTTGGTCAGCAGGTGAAAGGCCAGGACGGCCCCGTAAGCGAAGGGGCGGCTGGGGCGCCACATCAGCCAGAAAGGGATCGTCAGGTCATAAATGGCGCCGGCCCAGCTGAAGGCAAAGGCCATCCAGGGTTGTTCGAACAAAGGCCCCAGCAACGGCCAGTCGGCTTTGGTGGGCAGCCAGGCGGCCAGCGGCATGGCGCGGAACAACCAGTCGGCATTGAGTTTGGCAAAACCGGCAAAAAAGTAAACCAGCCCCACCTGTATCATCAGGATATAGATCGCCCAGGCCGGCACATGCGTAACGGCAAGGCCGGGCCGCCGCCACACGTCCAGCGAGAAACGCCGGTGGGCGGGCAGGAAGATCATCATGAATGCCAGCAGGCAGACGAGATAATAGTGGTTCAGGTAATTGGTCAGGTCGGTCAGCTCACTGTAGGTGAAGGTGAGAAAGAAAACCACCGCCGCCAGCCGGTAGAACAGGCCCACCATGACCATGGCAGCGCTGATGGCGATCAGGCTGTACAGCACATACATACCTGCATGCCCCAGCGGCTCCACCCATTCGAACCCATAGAATTTGAAGAAGAACCGGGGCTCCACATACAGCCGCTCCACCCAGCCGCTGAGCATAAAGCGCACCGCCCCGGCCATCATCAGCCCGCCAAAGAGGATGCGGAAAGTGATGAGCGGGGCGATGCGCCGCGGCTCAACGGCAAACTGCCGGATCGTTGCATGGTTATATTGCTGCATGGTTGTCTTGTTGCCCCTCATTCATTCTTTCATTCCTTCACTCCTTTTCAGTCCGAATCACTCGGATTGTCCACATAGGTGATCGCCACACAGAGCACCGACGGCATGTCGGTCTTGATGTTGACGATCTGTCTGGTGATCTCATTATAGGCATTCACCACGATATCGTTATCCGTTTCGATGGCTCCGGACAAAGGAGGTTGTACCTGGGCGAGGGCTTCCTTGGCCTTTTCGAACTGCCCTTCGATAACTGCATTTAAGTTTTGCCCTTCTTTGGTGGCGTTCACTGCCAGCAGATAATCATCCAGGCCCGGGCCGTTGGCCCCGCTCTGCACGTTACGGCCGAGGAACAGGCCTTCCGAAGCATTCAGGGCTTCCGCGGCCAGTATGAGGGAAATACCAGAATAGAAGGCCTCCACCTTTTCGGGGAAGGTGATGCCCAGGGTAGTCACCCCGGAAGGAATACCGACCTTATCTCTTTTGATAAACTCGTAGTGCTCGTTCAGGCTGTTGACCAGCAGGCTCAGCGAGGTGCCGGCGGCTGTGCCGGTGTTTTCAATGAAGGTATCCCGGTAACCATCTTCCTGCCAGCCTTTCAACACGGCCCGGCCCCGCTGTTCCATGTCTTCAACGATGGCCAGGAGATAACCCCGGTAGGCGGACTGATCGGCGGCCAGCAGGCTGAGGGCCAGCTCATCGGTGTCGGCAATACCATAAAGGAGGTAATCCAGGGCGGGAAACCCTTTATCGAAAGCATCCGGGTTATCCAGGCTGAAATCTCCCGCCTGTACCTTTGCCTCAACTTCGTCGACATTCACCGGGAAGTTGTTGAAGCGGGAACGCAGCATCTGTTGTTCCGCCGGCCCGAATTCGAACTGGGCCACCCGCTGCCATTGAAGGTAGGCGCTCCGAAAGGCATCGCGCAGGCCTTCCAGTTCAGTAACGCCGGAGTTCTGATCAAAGGCTTCGGCTGCCTGGCGAAGGGTGAGCAATTCACCATTCAATGCCGTATAGCCCGGAATGATGATGTTCTCGGCAACGTTGGTAAACAGGCTTTTCTGATCGAAATCCGATTCACAGGGGTTTCCCCCAGAGTCCTCATTACAGGCGGGGAAAAGCAGGATACCCAATAAAAAGAACAATAGATAAAATTGGCGATTGGATAGCATAAATATTTGATTGTACTCAGGTTTAAGAACCTATCCGGGCGGGAACGCCGGGAGGGTTCTCAAACCTCGATGTAAAGATTTAATTATTTCTACCTACCACAAATCGAAGAAATTCCTCCCCCATCGGCAGAGGCGATTGGTTCTATTGAACACAGCTCCGGAGGAGCCTAATGTTGTTAG
>CAYQKY010000190.1:0-16167 GCA_964418125.1 uncultured Phaeodactylibacter sp. | reverse complement strand
CCCAGAACCAAAATCCACTCGGATCTATGTCACGAAACTTAATTGACACAGTATTAAATTAAATTTGGAATAAAAACTACCGCTATGTCCCTTCGAGAAGCAATCAGCCGGGCCGCGCCAATAAAACTGTGCCTGGAAGCATGGAGGAAAAGCCGTAACTTTAAAGCGGCATTTCTAGCCTGCTTGAGCTAGTGGCCAGTCGACTTAAAGTCGCCTGGCCACTAGCTAGGCACTATCTACAGCATCCACAATCCTCGCAAATCCTCTATCCGCCAGGGCTGCCCTTAAAAACTAAACCCAACTGAGGCCTGCAGTGTCAGGTTGCGGTCATCATCCTCGCGGAAGATGAAATTATTGGCCTCATCGAGTTCCCGGCGGGAAGGGTCGAGTTCGGTTTTGGTGAGGTCGGATAAGCCGTAATTGACGCGCATGCCCACGTACAGGCCCTGGTTGAGGTAGAAGGCCAGGCCGCCGATCAGGCCGAAGTCTATGGTGTTGAACAGCTTCTGGTCGCCTTCAAATTCCTGGAAGTTGGAGTCCATTGTTTTGGGGATCACGACGGTTTTTCCTTCAATGTCCCGGAGTTCTACATCATCGGCATCCGTGCGCCGCAGTGCATCGTCGAAGTAGTTGAACTCCAGGGCGATAGTGAAGGGGTCTACGGTTGAGCCCGCGCGGGTCTGCCCGCTGAAGGTCAGCTCGCCGGAGCCACGGGAGGAGATCAGGATGCCCAGGTTGACTCCTCCGGAAACCTCCAGCCTGCCATAGCGCCCGACAGCCATAAATGGAATATCAATGTAGGAGTTGGTAATGGAAAGCGAGGTGTTCCGGCTTCCGGTAGCGTAGACCGGCTCGTCGTCTTCGGTATAAAAGGTCCAGAAAGACTCGCCGTTGTAGTTGTAATCGGCGCCTTTCTGGGAATAGAGCAATTCGGCGCGCAGGCCGAAATAATCGTTGAAAAAATAATTGACGGTGCCACCCACGTGGAAACCATTGGAGAAACTGTATTCCTCCAGTTCACTGCCACTGGCGCTCATTTCCAGCGGCCCGTCAATGGTGGCGAAGTTGATGCCTGCCCGGAAACCGCCGGAAAACTCCTGAGCGGTGAGCGGAAGGTATACCAAAAGAGCAAATAGCGTTACAATTGAAAGCCGGTTCATCTGTGAATTTTTTATTGCGGGCCAGTTTTGGCAGCAGTGGTGAAAAAATCGCCCGACAAAAGCCAGGCATTTATAAGACTTTCCTAAGCCAGATCCGGTTGGCAGCCGCCTCCTCTCTTTCTTCAACGGCAATGATGTCAAATCCATTACCCAGGGCAAATATAAGCATGGCTTTGTGGACATTGCGCGTTTTAAAGGTAATACTGTCGTATCCCCGCGCTTTGGCCCAGGCCTCCTGGGCGCAGGCGAGGGCCCGGGCTACGCCTTTTTTGCGGTATTCCGGCAGCACGCCGCCCATCCAGGAGTAGAAATAGCCGTCGCGCTCGTAACCGGCCTTGAAACCTATGGGCTTGTCGCCGTCGTAGGCGGCGAGGATGAGGTGGGGGGTGTCTTTGAAGCGTTGTCGGTATTCCGCAGCACCGTGTGGGTTTTCCAGTTCGGGGATTTGCCGGGATATCGATGCGGCAGCTTCGATATCGCAGGGTTTGACCGTATATTCCATTTTTGATTTTTGACGGTCCTTTCGCGTAAAGCGAAAGTGAGTTTGAAAACGTTCTTTGACATAAACGGATGCAGATACAAGCAGAACCCATAGGGGACTTGGCGGTGATCAGCCGCCTGATCCAGGATACGAACCTGTCGTCTCGAGTCGACGAACATTTTCCCCGGCACCACCTGTGGCGAGGGCCTGGATTAGGCAAGACGCTCCAAGCCTTGCTGATGTACATTCTCAGCGAAAATGACCACCGGCTCTATAATGTGGAAGGCTGGGCATCTGGTATTGAACAGAGCCTGGCTTGGTTGCTGGAAGAACCTGGCTTTACGGCCCAGCACCTCAGCGACGACCGGCTGGGCAACATGTTGGACTGTTTTTCCAAAAGCGAAGAGTGCTGGGAGGCATTCCAGCGTTCCCACAACGGGGCGCTCATACGGTTTTACAACCTGGAAGAAAATGGCGAAAGCCACACACATATAAGTACTGTACGTATAGATAGTACTACCGGACAGAGCTACCGGCCGGAGGATGGCCTATTCCAAATGGGCCATAACGCCTCGGGCCTGGCACTACCACAAATAAAGATGATGCTCTTAGCAATGGATAAGGCTAACCTGCCCTTGGCGATGAATACCGTGTCAGGTGAACAGAGCGATGACCGGCTCTACATTCTGGTACTGGAGTTGGCCTGGCGCCAAGGCCTTGCCCGCCAGGGCATACTTGTGGTGGGCGACCGTAAACTGTGCAACCGGGAAAACACGTGCTTTATTGCCAATAGCGGCAATTACTATCTTGGCCCTCTAGCCCAACGGCAGTTCTCCGTGGAGGAATTAAGCCAGGCACGCCAGTGGATTGAACAGCGGCCGGAGAAGCCAGAAAAGGTTATGCGCTGGGCTGCCGGAGCCAAAGAGGCACAAGCCATCGCTAAAGTTAAGGAACTTCCTGGCCGCCTGGTAGTGGACAGTGAAGGGCAAGAGCATTGGCAACGCCTTATCGCTGTATGTAGCTTGAGCTTGCGCAAACGCCAATTGGAACAATTGCAGCAGCGCCTGGACAAAGCCCAGGAGGATATCCAGCAGCGCTTCACCCGAAGCCGCGGCAGAAAAACCCTTAGCCAGGTAAGCGATGCCCGGCAGGCTGCCGAAAAGATACTGGGCGAGCACAAAGTGAGCCACTTGTTCTCCCTGCACATTGAGCCGCCGGCAGACAAAAAGAACCCTTGCCTGGTAGAGTTGGCCCTCAACCCTGAAGCTCACAAAAACGAGCAGCTCCTCGCCGGATGGCGGGTGATGGCTACTAATGCTCCTGCCGAACGGCTCTCCGCTCAGGAGGCTGTCCTGTGCTATTGGGAGGAATACCGAATTGAGCAACAGTTCCATTTATTGCTCAATAAGTGCACGGCCTTACGGCCTATTTTCCTGAAAAAAGAAAACCGTATCCTGGCCATGCTTAAAGTGATGATGCTAGCTCTACAGTACAGCAACTTGTGGCAATATACCCTGCGCCGCGAACTAAGCCAACAGCAGGAGCCTTATCTGACAAAGGTAGTGCCCGGCAACCCAGGGATGAAGGTTCACCTCCCTACCACCAAGCTTGCCTTGGCTGCCTTTAAAAAAGTGCAGGCGATCTATGTGCACCTGCCGGATGGCCAGCGCTTCGTCCAAATCCAGGGCATGGAGCCACACCATCAGCGGCTGCTTCGCTTGCTCAAGCTACCAGCCGACGTGTATCTGCATCCGCTATGTCAATGAACTTGTTTTCGCTTTACGCGAAAAGACCGTTTGATGTGTGATTTTTAATTGATTATGTGTCGTGGCGAGGGCCGCCGCTATTTTGCAGCTTGCCGCGGGGACATCAAAAATCAAAAACCCCAGATCAAACGTCGCAAATGCTTCTCGCCACAAGGGCCAGGCCAATTTACAATGCTATCTTCAGGTAAACCGGGCAATGGTCCGAATGCACCACATCCGTCATCTGGTAGGCTTCCATCAGTTTATCCTTCAGGTTGTCGGTGACCGACTGGTAGTCGATCCGCCAGCCCTTGTTCTTCTCGCGGGCACGGGCGCGAAAGGTCCACCAGCTGTATTCCACCTTGTCGGGGTTGAGAAACCGGAAGGCATCGACGAAGCCATTGTCGAACCACTGGCTCATCCATTCCCGCTCTTCAGGCAGGAATCCGGAGTTGTTCTTGTTGCGCACCGGGTCGTGGATGTCGATCTCAGTATGAGCGATGTTGTAATCACCGACAATGATGAGTTTGGGCCTTTCCCGGCGCAGTTCTTTGATCCAGCGGTGGAAATCGTCGAGGAACTCCATCTTGAAGGCCTGCCGCACATCCCCGGTGGTGCCGGAAGGGAAGTAGCAGTTGAGCACCGACCAGTCGCCATAGTCGGTGCGCAGGATGCGCCCTTCCTGGTCGTATTTCTCGATGCCGCAGCCGACGACGACATCGTCGGGCTCGATGCGGCTGAAGGTGGCCACCCCGCTGTACCCCTTCTTCTCGGCGCTGTGCCAGTGCTGTTCGTAGCCGAGCGCTTCAAACGCTTCGGCTTCCTTAACCTGTTCGGGGTGCGCCTTGGTTTCCTGTACGCAGAATATGTCTATGTCATTGGCTTTCACCCAATCGAGCAAGCCCTTTTTCAGGGCCGCCCGAATGCCGTTGACGTTGTAGGATACGATGGTTTTTGGCATGACTCTTTCTTTCTTTGAGGGGGCAAAGATAAAGAAAGTCTTTCACCTGCCCGGCACATACTCCGGATTGCTGATCAGCAACTCATACGTCCGGGCCTCCCACTCAAATTCCGGTAATTTGACAGGTTCTTCGTCATCGAAGTCGAACCCTCTGGTTTTGCCCTTTGTGGCCTCTTCGTCGGGCAGCGGCAGGGGCTCCATGTGCAGGGCCTTGATCTCGAAGGCGGTTTTGCTGCTCAGGAACTTGATGAAATTCTGCTCTACCTGCAGGTTGCAGTCTTTGGTGTACTGGTCGACGCTCAGGCGGAGATACTCCTTGCTGCCGTCGCTGCCTACTGGTTGCTGGCGGGTGAATTTCCGGGAATACACCTTTTCGTTTTTGTCGATGACGACCTGAGGGGCCCGCAGGAAGCAGGCTTTCTCGTCGGCATAGAAGCCGAAATTATAGGGCATGTATACCAGGCTGGTGTGCAGGAGTTCGGGGCTGAAGTTCTTCAGTTCGAAGCGGATCCAGATGTGGGGCTTGTCTTCGCTGAGCTCGAAGGTGAATTTGTTCTCGGCGGGCAGGATGCGCCGTTCCTTACCGTCCCCGGTGTATTCATACAGGCGCAGCTCTACGGGGTACATGGTGGTGTCTCCCTTGAATTCGGAAGGCACCTTCGCTGAGAAGTGGTTCAGGTTCTTGAGGAATGTCCACTCCGAGATCTGGTTGAAGTTGTTGAATACTTCCTCCACTTTGCCGGCATCCGGCTTTCCGTTGCCGTCCAGATAGGGGGTGGCCCGGATCAGGGGGCGGGAGGGCTCGAAGGGGAGGTGATACCGGAATTTTCCGTCCTTGGCCTCGAGGACGTAGTTGGCCTTGCTTTCCTCATCCGCCAGTTCGAACAACTGCCTTTTGGCGCCTTCGAGCATCCTGGTGAGTTCTTCTTCCGCCAGCTTCACGCCGGCCTTGTCGCCGGAGAGGAATATCCGCAGTTTGGGGATAGCCAGCCCTTCCACATTGCCGAGAAACGGGCCCTGGCCCGGGTCCAGGCCTTCGGGAAATTCGACGACGGAATGCATGGGATATACCTTGAGTATCCTGGCTTTCTTCCTTTTCTTGCGGTCCTTATGGGGGAATACTACAGCGGTGGCTCCCTGTTCCCGGCTATCCGGCGGTACGCCGTGCAAGGCCCCCAGGCTGATGCGCCATTCCTTTTCCGCTTGATTATACTCCAGGGTGCAGTCGCCGGTCTGGCTGGCGCGCTGGTTGGACAGGAAAACCTTGTACCGGTCGTTCGGCTGCCGGGTATTGATGTAGAACTGAGGCGTCTGCCGCTGGTCGTGGCGGCTTCCTTCCTGATAGTAAAACCGCATGCGGTTGAGGATGCGGGTATGCAGGTCGTGGTAGGTGATCTCTCCTCGGTGTTGTTTGACCACTTCGGTGAGCGCCTGGGTGAAGGCGCCATTGCTCTGGGTGGTTCCCGCCTCCCACGCCAGCTCTACTTCCAGGCAGGCCGCCATCATGATGTGCTGGCCCTGGGGCAGGATATCATCCAGCATTTTATCCTCGTCCAGCTTCTTTTTGATCTCCGGTTTATCGTGGAAAATAAAGCCTTTCCAGTCCCTTTCCGGAAGGGCCTGCCGCATGATCTGCCGGGCCCTGGCCGGGATCTTTTCGGTCGTTACCGAACGGGTATTGGAGCCGGAATGGCAGCAATCGAATAAAGCAATGACGTTGGCCTTCGGGCTGCCATTTTTTTCTTCGGCCAGTTCCTGAATGAGGTAGCGGATCTCTTTATCGCACAAAACCGTATCATCGGGGTCTTTTTTGCCCGGGCCGCGAAAGTCCGTACAGATGATGCCGCCTATATTGCTATCGACCTCTTCTTCCCGGAAGGCCTCGATGCTCGTCTTTTCCCGTATGCCGTGGCCGGAGAAATAGAAGAGGGCAAAGTCGCCCTTTTGGACCTTACCCAGGTGTTTGCGAAAAGCATCAACGATGTTTTTCTTGGTGGCTTCGGTATCCAGAATGGGCTGGTGGATATGTATGTTCCCGAACTTCGCCTGCATGAAATCTTCTTCCAGCAGGCCCTTCACCAGGTTGACATCATTGACACAGCCTTCAAGCTGGTTGTCGGCGGGAAGCTGGGGATACCGGTTGATGCCTACGAATAGTGCGTACAGGTCAGGGAGGGTTTCCTGAGAGTGGGTTTTGGTTGCCATATTTTCTGTTTTTCTTCTTTTCAGGCCCGTTCTCATTGGGCCGTTAAAGAATGCTGGTATTGTTGTGTCCTTAATTTCACTTACCGATGAATCCACCCACCAGTTCGTCACTGGTAAGCGAACGAGAGAACACGTCGGAGACGACACCCCAGAGGAAAAGCTTGAGGTAATCCATGATGCCCGCTGCGCCGAAAGCCTCTCCTCCGTTGATGTAGATCTCGTTGAAGCCTAGTAACAGGAGGACAATGAAGGTGGCCATGGTGACCAGGGGGCGAATGAAACCGTACCGGAAGCGGGCCGACATTTTTACTCCGGAGATCCATTGCATTGCCCTGAAGAAGAAGCTTTCCCAGCGGCCGGGGCCTTCTTTTTCCCTTTTTTCCTGCCCTTCTTCGACAGCCCGGAACAGCTTGTTCATCTGCCGTTTTACCGCCTGAGCAGCCGGCAGTACCACCTCATCCAGGATGCCCTTGCTTTTGTCTTTGCTCACGGCGTTGACCAGTTCATCCAGCTTTTTGAGGGCTTCCTGGGCTTCTTCCTCCTTGCCGTCCAGAATGGCATCCCTTGTGGCACGCAGCTGCTGGCTGGCCTGGCTTTTGACTTCCATATCGGCCTTTTCTTCCCTGAACTGTTCTGCCAGCCGTTCATGCAGGGCTTCCAGCTCCCGGATCTGGCCGATCTTTTTTTCCAGAGGCGGGAAGAGTGCTTCAACAGCAGCCCTGGAATCATCGCTCCTGACTTTGTCGATCTCGCCTTCCAGCTGGGCCAGCTCATCCCAGAGGTGTTTCTGCGCCAGTTTATCTGTGAGCTGGTCAACTTTGACACGGAGAGGGACGAAGCGCTCCATGAGTTCCATCTGGTTCTGTGCCTTATCCAGCCCTTTGATCCAACGGCCGACGATGATGCCCAGGATCAGCAGCAGGATGGCGCCGAAGGCGCCCATCCGTTTATTTACGGTTACATTGGCCGACAAGGGTTCGGCGGTATCTTTGAAGTAGACTCTGAATTCTCCCTTATATGTATCGACAGGTAGTTCGCTGAAGGCATTTTTGTCAAACCGGAGCTCAATGTTCTCCAACCCTTTTGGCGCTATTCCCATCTGCAGCAGGCTGCTATCCAGGCTCAGGAATTTTTGGGTAAGCGCTTCATTGGCGTTTTGCCCTTTCAGGGCAAGGGAAATGCCGGAAACCATGAGCCCTTCCTCGCCTTTATTATCGACCCTGATGTTGATGGCTTCCTGCCGGATGCTCCTGGGAAGCAGGAAGTTGAAAATGGACTTGTCGGCGGTATTTACCACCAGTCCTTCATCTTCCGGGTAAATGCTGGCATGACTTGGACGCCTTAGCTGGACTTTGACAGGCACGGGCCAGCTGTTGCCGCTTTTCTCCTCAGCCAGTTCCAACTCTCCGATAAAAGTGCCGGCCTCCCCTCCTGCTTCAATGGTGAAGGAAAGTTCTGCACTTTTTCCGGCTTCAACGACCAATGGGTTGGGATCCACGGTGAGATAGTCCGAACGCAGAAAAGCAGTCTGGGCGGTATCTTTCAACGGCTTGAGCCTGGCGGTGAGCTCAACCCTTCGGTTGCTGCTGACCAGCAGATAGGCGGTGGAGCTTTCTCCTTGACCCAGTAACCCCTGAATTTCGATGGCCTGGGAGGGATAAAAACGGAGCAGAGGGATTTCAGCACTGGTGGCGCCGGCCGGAGCGGAGGCTGTCTCCTGGGCGTAAATAGCCGGAATGGCTATCCCAAAAACGGTGGCAATGAGGATCAGGTGTCTGGCCATAATAGCTTTCTGGTTTCTGTACAAGGGCTATGAATGATCTTTCTCAAACCGGGAAGATCATAACGCAAAATAAAATAATCGGATAAGTTTTTTTAGAAATGGGGGAGGGAATAGCGGGAAAGGAAGAAAAAACGAACCGGGAGAGAGAGTTTATTTGCATCTGTCAAAGGAGAAAAAACTCCTTTTCCAAAAGAAAAAAGAGCCTGTTTCCCGGAAAATTAACAATAAAATAACGCTGAAAATACAGTAAAAAATATCTCCTTCCAATTTAACAAACTGTTTATCAAAGTATTGGGCGGCTTGTCTTTTATTTACAATAACCAGTAAATTGATGAAATGTACTTCACAGCCCGTGAAATATTGTAGACATTTGTATTGTCAACGATAATGAACGACAGTCAGCAGGCCCTTCGGAAGAGAAGGGCGGAAAAAGAAAGACTTACTATTGACAAAGGTTGTAATCCCACGAATGCAATTATAATCCTATGAAAGATTTTCGGGGGTATCAAAGGATATCCTCAATTTTGGTATGTAGATAGCCTCTCAAAGCTCTTTTGGAACCGGCCCGCACAGGGCCGGTTTTTTTTTGCCTACTCTTCTCTTCTACGGGGGGAATCCGGGATGGTTACATTAGATTAAATAAAATATTAATATTTTTTCATTATTCTCTTTTACCGGAATGATGCATTGATCGTTTCCAGTGCCTTCGATCCCGGGCAGAGTTCTTTTTCCCTTAAAGTATTAAGCGGCTGGCTTACCGTATTTTCCAGTTCGTGCATTTCCTGGCTATTCGGGTCTATGTACAACAGGCCGGTAAGCACTTCCCCCTTCATTTTCGCTTCCAGCAGGCGGTTGACGGCCGAATAGCGGTCTGTGGGGTTCCAGTTGGGGGCGAGTTTGCTGAGGTGTATAACGGAGCCGTCGTGCAGTTCTACATGAGCGGACCTGCCCTCCGGGTAATCGACGGTGATCTCTTCCTTTTCCGGTACGAAGTCGATCGTGGCCGTAGCTTCCAGGTGGGCTCTGACGTAGTCGTAGGATTTTGTCGATTCCGGTTTGTTGTTGAAGGTCACACAGGGGGAAACGACATCGAGCAGGGCGAAGCCCGGGTGCGACATGGCCGCTTTTATCAGGGGCACCAGTTGGGTTTTGTCTCCGGAGAAGCTCCTGCCGACAAAAGTGGCGCCCAGTTCCAGGGCCATGCCAATCAGGTCGATGGCAGGATAGCGGTTCTCTGAACCACCCTTGCTCAGGGAACCGATATCGGCAGTTGCCGAGTTCTGCCCTTTGGTCAGTCCGTAACAGCCGTTGTTCATTACGATGTACACCATGTTTACATTGCGGCGGATGGCGTGTACGAACTGGCCCATGCCGATGGATGCCGAGTCGCCATCGCCGGACACGCCAAGGTAAATGAGGTTCCGGTTGGCCATATTGGCGCCGGTGGCAATGGAGGGCATACGGCCGTGGACGGCATTGAAGCCATGAGAGTTGCTCAGGAAATAATTCGGCGTTTTGGCAGATCATGCGTTCCCCGTCATCCTGGCCAGCTTGTGGGGCTCGCTTGTAATGCCGTAACACGCCCGTACGATGGCCCCGCTGATGGAGTCGTGCCCACATCCGCCGCAGAGGGTGGAAATGGCGCCTTCGTAATCTGCTTTGGCGTAACCGATCTTATTTTTCGGCAGCTCAGGATGCCGGAACTTGGGCTTTATGTACGTCATCGTGTTTCTTTTCTTGAGGATATTTTTCTACAATCATTTGTTCGATCGCATCGGCCGTAATGGGCTGTCCGTCGTAATTCAAAATGGGGATGAGCTGCCCGGGGTAGAGGCCCAACTCATTGATCAGCATGCTGCGCAACTGGCCGTCGCGGTTCTGCTCTACCACGAACACCTGCTTGTGTTCATCGATAAACTGTCGGACGGTATCGTTGAACGGGAAAGCACACAGCCGCAGGGCATCGAGTTGGATGCCTTTGTCCCGAAGCAGTTCCATGGCTTCCAGGGCGGCATAAGTAGTGGTGCCGAAAAAGATCAGGCCGTAGTCATTGCTGTTTTCTTTCTGGTACAATTCCGGAGCGGGCACGTGGTTTTTGGCCGTTTCCCACTTTTTCAGGAGCCGGTCTACATTGCGCACATAGGCGGCTCCATTTTCCGTATAGCGGGCGTATTCATCCTTAGAGGTGCCCCGGGTGAAAAAGGACCCTTTGGTCGGGTGGGTGCCGGGGATGGTCCGGTAGGGGATGCCATCGCCGTCGACATCCAGGTAGCGCCCAAACTGCTCAACCTTCTCCAGGTCTTCGGCGCTGAGCACCTTACCCAGGTCGTATTTGCGTTCGTCATCCCATTCCAGAGGAGGCGATACGTGGTCGTTCATCCCGAGGTCGAGGTCAGACATGAGGATGACCGGCGTCTGCAGGCGGTCGGCCAGGTCAAAGGCACGGGCGGTGAAGTCGAAACATTCTTTGGGTGTGCTGGGAAACAGCAGCACGTGGCGGGTGTCGCCGTGGGAAGCATAGGCCGAGGAGATGAGGTCCGGTTGCTGGGTCCGGGTAGGCATGCCCGTCGAGGGGCCGCCCCGCTGTACATTGACCAGCACCACCGGGATCTCCGCGAAATAGGCCAGCCCCAGGAATTCGCTCATCAGGGAAACGCCGGGCCCGCTGGTGGTGGTAAAGGCGCGGGCGCCGTTCCAGGTAGCGCCGATGACCATGCCCATGGCGGCCAATTCGTCTTCCGCCTGAACGATGGCGTACCGGCTCTTGCCACTCTCCGGGTCGATGCGCAGCCTGTGGGCGTATTTCTCGAATGACCCGACGATGGAAGTAGAAGGTGTAATGGGGTACCAGGCCGCCACCGTGGCGCCTCCGTAAATGGCGCCCAGGGCAACGGCGGTATTGCCGTCGATCAGGATCTGGTTGCCGACATTATCCCGCCTTTCCAGGCGTATGTCGAGCGGGCACTGGAAGTGTTCCTTCACGTATTGCTCTCCCAGTTCCAGCGCTTTGAAGTTGGGGGCGACCAGTTTCTGCTTTCGCTTGAACTGGTCTTCAATGATACCCTTCAGCACCTCCATTTCAATATCCAGCAAGGCGGACAGCGCTCCGACATAGATCACATTCTTGAACAGCTGCCGCTGCCGGGGGTCGCTGTAGTGCTTCATCACCAGGGCGGTCATCGGGATGCCGATGTAGTGGATGTCCTCCCGGATGAATTCCGGATGCAGCTTCTTGGTGTTGTCGTAGACGAAATACCCTCCTGGTTTTACGATCTCCACATCCCGGGCCATACTTTGCGGATTGACGCAAATCATGAGGTCGACCCCGTCGCGGCGGCCCAGGTAGCCCTTTTCGCTGATCCTGACTTCATACCAGGTGGGCAACCCCTGTATATTGGAAGGGAAGATATTTTTCGGCGATACCGGTATGCCCATCCGGAAAATGGCTTTGGCAAACATGTTGTTGGCGCTGGCCGAGCCGGTACCGTTGACGTTGGCGAATCGAACGACTAGATCGTTGATTGCTCGGATATGTTCCATATTGGTGTTGCTTTTGTCACTTGGTACAAATACTTCTGCATGTCCCAGGCAGCTGTCGGACAGCGCTCGGCACAAAGCCCGCAGTGCAGGCATACGTCCTCATCCTTGACCATGACCCGCCCCGTGGGGAGGTTCTCAGATACGTAGAGGCCCTGTTCTGTGTTGTTGGCAGGCGCCAGAAGGCGTGTGCGCAGTTCTTCTTCCTCGCCGTTGGCGGTGAAGGTGATGCAGGAAGTCGGGCAGATGTCCATACAGGCATCGCACTCGATGCAGCGGCTGGTGTTGAAGACGGTCTGCACATCGCAGTTGAGGCATCGCTGGGCTTCCCTGAAGCCGGTGGGCTGGTCGAATCCCAGTTCTACCTCTATCTTCCGGTCGGCCAGGGCCACCTGCTTTTCGGCGTGAGGCACGAGGTAGCGCTTGTCCACCACCACCGGGCTGTCGTAGCTCCATTCGTGGATGCCCATTTTCTGGCTGACCAGGTTGGTATAGGGCGACGGGCGGTTATATACTGATTCTCCCCGGCAGAAAAGGTCGATGGAGATAGCGGCCTGATGGCCGTGGGCCACGGCCGTGATCACATTTTCCGGGCCAAAGGCGGCGTCTCCGCCGAAGAAGACCCGGTCGAGAGTAGACTGGAAGGTGGTCTTGTCGACCACCGGCAGGTCCCATTTGCCGAATTTAATACCCAGGCCCCGCTCGATCCAGGGGAAGGCATTGTCCTGCCCGATGGCGATGATCACATCATCGGCCTCGATGAAGACATCGGGTTCGCCGGTGGGGATCAGGCTACGCTTGCCATTCTCATCGTAGATGGCGGCCACTTTGCCGAAAATTATTCCCTTGAGTTTGCCATTCTCGACGACAAATTCCTTGGGGGGCATATTGTTCAGGATGGGAATGTCCTCACGCTGGGCGTCTTCGATCTCCCAGGGGGAAGCTTTCATATCTTTGAAAGGGCTGCGGACGATGACCTTGACATCATCGCCCCCCAGGCGGCGGGAGGTGCGGCAGCAATCCATGGCCGTATTGCCGCCACCGAGGATGATGACCTTCTTTCCGATCTTCGTAGTATGCCCAAATGCGACGCTGGCCAGCCATTCAATGCCTATATGGATATTGGCATCGGCGGCCTCCCTGCCGGGCAGGTTGAGGTCGCGGCCTTTAGGGGCGCCGGTTCCTACAAAGATGGCGTCATAGTCCTTTTCCAGGACTTCCTTCATGCTTTCCACATAAGTATTGAAATGGGTGTGAATGCCCATGTCGATGATGTAGTCGACTTCCTCATCCAACACCGATTCCGGCAGGCGGAATGCTGGGATCTGCGTGCGCATCATTCCCCCTCCTTTGTTCCACTCGTCGAACAGGTGGATCTCGTAGCCCAGAGGCGCCAGGTCGCGGGCCACCGTGAGGGAGGCCGGCCCGCCGCCGATGAGGGCGATCTTTTTGCCGTTCTTCTTTTCGGGAATGGAGGGCATAAGGTGCCTGACTTCGTCCTTATTGTCGGCGGCCACTCGTTTGAGGCGGCAGATGGCCACGGGTTCTTCCTCAATCCTTCCACGGCGGCAGGCCGGCTCGCAGGGGCGGTCGCAGGTGCGGCCGAGGATACCGGGGAAAACATTGGACTCCCAGTTGACCATATAGGCCTCGGTATAGCGCTCGGCGGCGATCAGGCGGATGTACTCCGGCACCGGCGTGTGCGCCGGGCAGGCGTACTGGCAGTCAACTACCTTGTGGAAATACTCCGGGTCTTGAATGTTCGTCGGTTTCAAAATCGGCTAATATTTTTGGTGTCTTTTTTGAATCGCAGACTAATATAGCAGAGAAAATTAAAAATGTAAAATAATTGTTGAATTCTATTAGTACTGAACGAATTTTATTTATTGCCTGGGTGGGCGCTGATACTTCCGCTATAGCCGCAGGGCCGGACGGGGTTTAAACTCCTCTGCTGCTATTTTCAGCCATTTTCATGAATTAATTCATGGTTTTTTTGTATTTTTCATGAATCAATTCATGGAAATGGAAAATCTCATACGTCAATCCAGAATACTTGCAAACCGAACCGGCACAGAACACATCCGGGAGATCCGGGAGCAGATCGAGTGGAATTGGAGGCTTGTCGGTATCAGGGGCGCACGTGGAGTTGGGAAAACCACGCTGTTACTGCAACAGATGAAGTTGTCTGACCCTTCTTATTCCCATAGTGCTTACCTTCCTCTCGACGACTTGCATTTTTCCTCCAACAGCCTTCGTGAAACTGTCGAAACGCTCTCTGCACAAGGAATAACCCATTTTTATCTGGACGAAGTGCACAAGTACGAAAATTGGTCCCGGGAGATAAAAAACCTTTATGACCTGAGGCCTGATCTGGCCGTTTATTTCACAGGCTCATCCATAGTTGAACTGAGCCGCCAAAATGTCGATCTGAGCCGACGGGCAGTAATGTACGATATGCCAGGACTTTCCTTTCGGGAATACCTGCATGTCATCGGAGTTTATCAGCCACCCATTTATTCATTGGAAGAGATATTGGATAATCATGAAGCAATTGCCATCGAGGCCAGTGGCGCCATAAAGCCGTTGAAATATTTTTCTTCCTACCTGGAGTATGGTTATTACCCCTTTTTCCTGGAGAGCATTCCGCTGTTCTCAGTGCGCCTGAAACAAGTGGTGCAGCTCGTCCTTGAATCTGATCTGGCTTCTGCTGAAGCCGGCCCAGTGCAGAAAGTACCCAAAATTGCCCTCCTGTTACAGATCATTGCTGAATCCGCACCTTTCACGCCTAACGTTGTCAAGTTAGCGGAACGTTCCGGCCTGGACCGAAATACGCTGCTTCGGTATCTTCATCATCTGGAACGGGCCGAGATGACGGCATCGCTTTACAAAAAAGGTAAAGGCATTACTGCACTTCAAAAACCCGAAAAACTTTATCTGGACAATACCAACTTATCCTATACCCTGGCGCCATCTCAACCTGACAAAGGCAACCTGCGAGAAACTTTTTTCTACAATCAACTGCGGCGGGGGTATCTCGTACAACACACTGCCGAAGGTGATTTCCTTGTTGACAACAAGTTCGTTTTTGAAGTAGGCGGTAAGAATAAAAAAGCGAGCCAGGTTAAACACCTGGCCGATCATTACATCGCGGCGGATGATATTGAGGTGGGAGTAGGACGGCAGATCCCCTTGTGGTTGTTTGGGTTTCTTTACTGATCAGCTCAGCGCCTCATACGCCTTCCGCAGCACCTCCGCCGACCGGCTAAGGGATGCCATCTCTTCCTCCGATAGCTCCGCCTTAATGATCCGCTTCACCCCATCGCCGTCAACCAGGCAGGGTACGCTGATGCAGACGTCCTTCTGGCCGTACTCGCCTTGCAGCATGACGGATACCGTCAGCACACTGCTCTGATTGCGCAGGATGGCGCCGATGATCCGCACCAGCGCCAGAGCAATTGCGAAATAGGTCGACCCCTTGTAGTCGATGATGTGGTAGGCGGAACGGCGGACCTGCTCCTCGATCCGGGCGCGGTTCTCCAGCCATTCTTCCTTCGTATGATTTTCCAGGTAGAAAGCATCCACCGGCACTCCTCCGATATTGGTCAGCGACCAGGCGGCAAATTCACTGTCGCCGTGCTCCCCGAGAATGTAAGCATGCACATTGTGTACGCCTACCCCACAGGAGCGGCTGATGAGATAGCGGAAACGGGAGCTGTCCAGCACGGTGCCGGAACCGATGATGCGGCTCCTGTCCCATCCGGAGCGTTCCAGCGCCACCCGGGTGAGGATATCCACCGGGTTGGACACTACGATCACTACGGCCTTCGAGCCCTGTTCGACAATATCATCCATGATGCCTTCCATGATGCGTGCATTGCGCTGCAACAGGTCCAGGCGCGACTCTCCCGGCTTCTGGCTGGCGCCGGCTGTAATGACAATAGCCTGTGCATCCGCATAATCTTCTTTATCCCCCTCGTGGATGCTAACCGGCGGGTAATAGGGCAGGCCGTGGGAGAGGTCGAGCACCTGCCCTGCCAGCAGGTTTTTATTGAGGTCGATCATAGCGATCTCGTCGGCCAGGCCGCTCTGTGCCAGGGAATAGGCAAAGGTGGCGCCCACATCTCCGGCCCCGACGATAACTACTTTTCTGGATTTCCATTTACCTGAATTCATGCGTTGGGTTTTGATAACTCTTGTAAAAGAGTTTTGAACAAGGGTAGGTTCACATAAAGCCAATAAAAAAGCCCCGGCGCCGGGCGCCGAAGCTTTCATTTATAAGAAATGGAGATTTGGTT
>CAYQKY010000189.1:10301-16205 GCA_964418125.1 uncultured Phaeodactylibacter sp. | reverse complement strand
TTTCAGCCTCCGGCTCTCCGGGCAATCCCATGGTTTTAGCCCTGGATTCGCATATGGTTATATTGTTATATTGCTATATTGTTTGCTCTCAGTGGCCGCCCACTTAGAGCCCGCAATATAACAATATAATCATCCATCAACACAAAAAGCCCCTCATCGCATTGATCGGATGGGAGCTTAGTGTATACCTGTATCAGGCCGAAGCCTGTAGTTATAATTCCTCTTCGGCTTTGATCAGCAGTTTGCCCCGGTAGTACATATTACCATCGAGGTCGCGGTAGGCGCGATGCAACAGGTGTTTCTCCCCGGTATTGGCGCAGGTGGCGATATTGGGTACTGGGGCCTTCTTATGTGTGCGGCGCTTGCGCTTTCTCTGCTTCGATATTCTACTCTTAGGATGTGCCATCGTTCTAAAAGTTTTATGACGTTCAGTTCTTGTTGCTCAATTTCTTCAATTCGTCCCAGATAGGGTTCGCTTCTTTTTCTTCCTCCTCTGGTTCTCCGGCCTGGCCGCCGTTGCTCAGGTAGTTGAGGGCTTCCTCGTTGCAGGGCCGGGGGTCGTCGCTCTCGCAGTCGTACACCCTGATCAGCGGAACGGCCAGGCAGATGTACTCATAGATGTACTTGGCGACGTTGAGCTGCTGGGCCTCCGGGTTGATGAAGATAACATCGGCTTCCTCGGGTTCTTCCTCTGTGCTGAACTTGACCAGCAGGCGCTGGCTGTCGGCAATGGGGAGGTTGATGTCGGCGGCACAGCGGTCGCACTGCGTACGGACGGTGCCCTCCAGCTCGAACTGCAGCACGTACATGTCGCTGCGTTTGTCGAACTCCAGCTTCACCAGGATGTCACTTTCGGCGATCGGAGAATTTTCAAAATTTTCAAAAAATAGGCGGTCAATCTGAAACTCAAATTGATGGATTCCATTGTGCAACCCCTTTACCGGGATTGAATAAGTGATTAAGGGATCCATTGTTGCTCTTTTTGCCGAGCCTTGCCGGGCTTCACTTTTGAAGGGGAAAGGCTCCATTTTTCTAAAGCGGATGCAAAGATAAGTTTTTTCATTTAGAATGTCGAGTTTGGGTTGATTTTTTCTCGCTGGCCGGTATTCGCGGTTCGCTCTTCGGCCGGGCCGGCTGATGCGAACGCCAAAAACCGAACTGCGGACCGCGAATTAATCCCCAATTAACACTTCGCTTTTTCCTCATCTGTAGAATTGGTGTATTTTTGTGGCTGTCCTATCACCCTCTTGAAATGATGTTAAATTCCTCTGCATCGGCTTTCTTTCCCGAAAAGGCCAACAAGCATAACTATGATGAAGGAATCTATTTTTAACTGCTGTACAGCAGCCAGGCCCACAAAATTTACTAGGCGATCTCTGTTATTAGGGCTATCCCTTTTTTTTCTTGCAAATTTCGCCTCTGGGCAGGTATTGCTGAGCGACCCTGGCAGGTTTTATACGAATACAGATGGCACGACATTCGATAGTTACGGCCCTGTAAACGTGAGTAATTGTACCACTGTCCGATTTTCGGTCGATTACAGTATTCCTGCCGGTTGGGAAGGCTCGGGTAATATGGAGACGAGTGACGAATGTGCTACCTGCAATGGCGATCCGGCAAACCAGTCTCCAGATTGTATCACGACAGGAGCCTTTATCAATGGATGCTGGGATTTTCTTTGGGTTCGCTTCTTCATTGATGGCGTCGTGGTTGGAGGCGACTTGATTGGAGAAGCAGGGACAACTGATGCTGAAATAAGCGGTACAATTTCCTTAGATTATTGTACCAATAATATGGCGAATAATGCAAGTATACAAATTGTTACTCAAACCTGGGCAACCAACGAAACGATCATTTTTTCCAACATCACCATCACTTGCATTGACGATTCCCCGACCTTGCCTGCCCTGGGGCCCTTCTGCGAATCTGATGCTCCGATAACCCTTAACTCTAGTCCCGGTGGGGTTTCCGGTACTTGGTCCGGCCCGGGTGTGTCGGGCACTACTTTTAACCCTGCGGCTGCAGGAGACGGTACCTGGAACCTAACCTTTACTGCAAACCCGGCTGATTGTGCCGGCACCGCTAACACCACCGTCACCGTTAACCCCGCCACCACCCCCACCTTCGCCTCAATCGGCCCCTTCTGCCAGACAGCCTCGCCGGTGGCCCTGCCCACCACCAGCCAGAACGGCGTCAGCGGTAACTGGTCCGGACCGGGAGTAACCAATAACACCTTCAACCCGTCCACGGCCGGCGCCGGCACGCATACCCTCACCTTCACCCCCAATGCCGGCGGCTGCGCCACTACCGCCACCCTTAACGTAACAGTCAATACTGCGACAACGCCTACTTTCGCTCCTATCGGCCCTTTCTGCCAGTCAGCCTCTCCAGTGGCCCTGCCTGCCACCAGCCAGAACGGTATTAACGGCTCCTGGTCCGGCCCGGGAGTTACCAATAACACCTTCAACCCTGCCACGGCCGGCGCCGGCGCCCATATCCTCACGTTCACCCCCAGCGGCGGGGCCTGCGCCACTACCGCCACCCTCAGCGTAACGGTCAACGCGGCGGTGACGCCCACCTTTGCTGCGATCGGTCCCTTCTGCCAGGCGGCCTCCCCGGTAAGCCTGCCCACTACCAGCCAGAACGGCATCGGCGGCAGCTGGATGGGCCCGGGGGTTACCAGTAACACGTTCAACCCTTCCACGGCCGGTCCCGGCGCCCATATCCTCACCTTCACGCCTGATGCCGGCGCCTGTGCCACCACCGCCACCCTTAATGTGCAGGTGGACGCCACCGTAACGCCGAACCTCACTCCTCAGGGGCCGTTCTGCGGCAATGATCCGCCGGTGAACCTGCCCACCCTGCAGGATGGGGTCGCCGGCTCCTGGTCCGGGCCGGGCGTAACCAATAACACCTTTAACCCGGCCACAGCCGGTTCGGGTACCCATATCCTCACTTTCACGCCCGCTCCCGGCGAGTGCGCCAATCCCAACAGCATCGATGTAACGGTCAACAGCCCTTCGGCCAACCCGCCCGGGCAGTCCCTTTCCATCTGTTATACCCTGGTGCCGTTTTCCTACACCGACAACCTGGCGGCGGTGATCGGCGCCATCAACGGAGGCTCCGGCCAGCAGGTCAACTGGTACCTCGATGTGGGCGGTAACAACAGCATCGACCCCAATGACCCGGCCGATATTCAGGCGCTCATTCTCGGCGGGCCCAACCAGACGATCTACGCCACCGTCTTCGACGGCAGCTGTGAATCGGCAACCGTGCCGGTCAACGTCGTACTCACTCAGTCGGTGATGCCGGCGCTCACCCCTCAGGGGCCCTTCTGCCAGGGGGACCCGGCGGTGAGCCTGCCCACCAGCCAGAGCGGCATTACGGGCTCCTGGTCCGGGCCGGGTGTAACCAACAACACTTTCAACCCCGCTTCCGCCGGCGCCTTCAACCTCACTTTTACCCCCTCCGCCGGACAGTGCGCCCGCGCCAATACCCTGAGTGTCACCGTTAACAGCCGCACTACGCCCGCGCTTACACCGATCGGGCCCTTCTGCCAGACTTCCCCGCCGGCAGCCCTTTCTGCCAACCAAAGCGGCATCGCCGGCTCCTGGTCCGGCCCCGGAGTATCCAATAACACCTTTAACCCCGCAACTACCGGCCCCGGCGCTTTTACCCTTACCTTCACCCCCGGCGCCGGCCAGTGCGCCAATCCCAATACCCTGAACGTTACCGTAGGCGACATCACGGCCAACCCCGCCGGGCCGCTTACCGAATGCGATAGCGGCAACGGCCTGGCCGTTTTCAACCTCAACTCCCTCAACGCCCAGATTAGCCAGGGCTCCGGAACGGTGAGCTGGTTCCTCGACCCCGGCGCTACAGCGCCCGTCAATAACCCCAACAGCTTTCAGGGGAGCAACGGCCTGCAGGTATATGCTGTGGTGACGGATGCCTCCTGTACCTCGGCCCCGGTGGCAGTGGAACTTATCGTCCTGCCCCTGCCGGTGGCCAACTCCGCTTCTTTGTTCGAATGCGAAACCGGCAACGGCACGGCCACTTTCAACCTGACAACCCTCAATGGGGCGGTGAGCGGCGGCGCTCCCGTATCCGTCAGCTGGGCCTTTGATCCGCCCGGCAATACGCCCGTTCCCAACCCGGCGGCTTTTGTGAGTGGCGACATTACTGTATATGCCATTATTTCCGACGGCAGCTGCCTGAATTCAGCGCCGGTGGATCTCACCGTGCAGGATGCACCGGGCCCTAATTTAGTAATCGCCGGCGCCATCCTTTGCAACGGGGACGCCAACGGCAGCCTGAGCCTCCTCGTCAGCGGCGGACAGCCCGGCTATAACTACGACTGGAACATCAACGCCCTCGATGGGATACAAAACCCGTCCGGGCTCGGCCCCGATACCTACTCCGTTACGGTATCCGATGCCAATGGCTGTCAAGGTACGGCCACTGCCACCCTCACCGAACCGGCGCCATTGACGATGGCATGCGCTGTGACCAATCCCGTGCTCACACCGGGCGGGGCGGAAGGGGAAGCCAGTGTCGCCTTCAGCGGCGGGACGGCGCCCTTCAGCATCAGCTGGACAGGGCCGGTGAACGGCAATGGCACTTCTCCGGACGCGGGAACCATCCTGATCTCGAACCTGGAGGAGGGAACCTATACCGTTACGGTGGAGGATGATAACGGCTGTATCAATACCTGTACCTTCACCGTTAACGGGCCGGGCTGCACCCTGCAGCTCAGCTTCGACAACCAGCAGCCCGAAAGTTGCCCGGGAGCGGCTGACGGCTCAGTAGGTTTAGTGATCACCGGCGGTGCGGCGCCTTTTACCATTAACTGGAATGACGGTAATATGGATGCATCCCGCACAGGGCTGGCGGCTGGGATGTACAGCGTTACGGTTGAAGACAACAGCGGATGCCAGGCCAGCGGTACCCTGACAATTGGCCTGGCCAACCCGGCGCCCCAGGCTGCCATCACTGCAGGCGACACCATCTGTGAGAACCATTGTTTCCTGTTTGACATTCAATTCCAGGGGGTGCCGCCCTTTTTACTGGAGTATGTAGTCGATACAGGCGCCAGCCGGCAATCATTGCTCTTCGAAAGCATGGTGGCCGATACTACCCTCGAGGTTTGTCCGGCGGACTACGGATATTCCGAAGGGCTTTTGGAGGTGCTGTTTACGATGCTTTCCGATGCCAATTGTACCGATACCCTGGGCCAACTGGAGGTAATTGAGGTACTGTCTGCTCCTCCAGGCTCTTTCAATGTGGTGCTCTGCCCGGGCGATAGCCTCCTTTTCAACGGTACGGTATATAATGCCGCCAATCTTTCCGGTACGGAAGTGCTGCCCGGCGCGGCGGCCAACGGCTGTGATTCCATCGTCACCGTTATGGTCGGCTTCTTCCCGGCCGATACTACTATGGTAGCGGCCCAGACTTGCGACCCCGCTCAGGCGGGCCTGGATACGGTGGCCCTGCAGAATGTCAATGGGTGCGACAGCATCGTCATTACCGAAACCTTACTGATTCCGGCCGACACCATCTTTCTGACAGATACCAGCTGTGACCCCAATCAGGTAGGCCTGGATACTCTTTTCCTGCAAAATGCTGCCGGCTGCGACAGCCTGGTCATTACCGAAACGGTGTTCGACGCTAATGCTGTTGACACCACCTTCTTGGTTGCAAATACCTGCGACCCCCCGCAGGTGGGCCTGGATACGGTATTCCTGCAAAATGCGGCGGGCTGTGACAGCCTGGTGGTCACCGAGACGGTGCTGCTGCCGAGCGGCGAGGCCTTTCTGACGGTGGGCAGTTGCGACCCGTTGGCGGTGGGGGTGGATACGGTGATCCTGCAAAATGCGGCGGGCTGCGACAGCCTGGTGATCACCG
>CAYQKY010000189.1:0-10201 GCA_964418125.1 uncultured Phaeodactylibacter sp. | reverse complement strand
CCTTTCTGACGGTGGGCAGCTGCGACCCGCTGGAAGTAGGCGTGGATACGGTGATCCTGCAAAATGCGGCGGGCTGCGACAGCCTGGTGATCACCGAGACGGTGCTGCTGCCGAGCGACGAGGCCTTTCTGACGGTGGGCAGCTGCGACCCGCTGGAAGTAGGCGTGGATACGGTGATATTACAGAATATCGCGGGCTGCGACAGCCTGGTGATCACCGAGACGGTGCTGCTACCCGGTGGTGAGGCCTTTCTGACGGTGGGCAGTTGCGACCCGCTGGCGGTGGGGGTAGATACAGTCATATTGCAGAATGTCTCCGGCTGCGATAGTTTGGTGATCACGGAGACGGTGCTGCTGCCCGGTGATGAGACTTTCCTGACGGCGGGCAGCTGCGACCCGGCGGAAGTAGGCATGGATACAGTAGTGCTACAGAATACCTTGGGTTGCGACAGCCTGGTGGTCACGGAGACGGTGCTGCTGCCCGGCGATGAGACTTTCCTGACGGCGGGCAGCTGCGACCCGGCAGAAGTAGGCATGGATACAGTAGTGCTACAGAATACCTTGGGTTGCGACAGCCTGGTGGTCACGGAGACGGTGCTGTTGCCCAGTGATGAGACGTTCCTGACGGCGGGCAGTTGCGACCCGCTGGAAGTAGGCGTGGATACGGTAGTATTGCAGAATGTCTCGGGCTGTGACAGCCTGGTGATCACGGAGACAATATTCATATCTGGTGATGAAACCTTTTTAATGGCCGGTAGCTGTGACCCGGCGGAAGTGGGCGTAGACACTATATTCCTGCAAAACGCTGCTGGCTGCGACAGCCTGGTGATCACACAGACGGCGCTGCTTCCCAGCAATGAAACTTTTCTGACGATAACTACCTGCGACCCGGCGCAGGCAGGCGTGGATACAGTATTCCTTCAAAATGCGGCGGGCTGTGACAGCCTGGTGGTCACCGAAGCCGTGTTATTGACGACGGACACAGCCCGCATAGAAACCCAGCTCTGTTCCGGCGAGGTTCTGGTCATCAACGGTACCGAGTATACCGAGGCTCTGCCCGCCGGCACCGAGGTTATACCGGGCGGGGCGGCCAACGGTTGTGACAGCATCGTCCAGGTGAGCCTCACGTTTACCGAAGGCGCTACCGGCTTTCTCGAAGGCGGGCGGCCAATCTGCCCGGGCGAAGCGGTAGAGTTGACAGTCCGCCTGCAGGGAGGCAGCAGCTATAACGTCAGCATTTCGGACGGGATGAGCTTAGTGGAGTCCTTCAGCGGCATCAGCGGAGACGTGACATTTACCGTAAACCCTTCTGAAACAACGAACTACCAGATCAGCCTGCTCACCGCGGTAGGCAGTACCTGCCCGGTGGAGATCGGTCCGGGGACGACGGTTACGGTAGTAGGTGCCGGCAATATACAGGCTGAGGTGCTGACCGATTATGCCGGCTTTGGCGTCAGCTGCAACGACAGCGAGGATGCTACGGTCGGCGTCATGGCCTCCGGTTCCGGCCTGTCCTTTCAGTGGAATACCGGCCAGACGGCGCCTACCCTGGAAAACGTGGGGGCGGGCACTTATGTCGTTACGGTCACCAGTACTGCGGGCTGCTCGGCGGTGGACAGCGTAACGGTCACCGCCCCGGCGCCCATTACGGCGGCAACGGCCAGCACTGGGGTGAACTGCTTCAGCGAGCTCAGCGGGAGCATACAGATAGAAAGCCTGCAGGGCGGCGCCGGCTTTTATGAATACTCTCTCGACGGCCAGTTCTACAACCCTCTCGGCAGCCTGCCGGCCAACATTACCGGCCTGAGCGCCGGATCCTATACCCTCTACTTCCAGGACGCCAATGACTGCGGAACGCAGGCCACCGTCGGGGTGGCGCCCTTCGAGGGCCTGTTCCTGGAGCTGGGCGGCGACCAGACGATCAAGCTGGGCGACAGCCTGCAGCTGCGGCCCCAGGCCGGCTTCGACGTGGCGGCCTTCACCTGGTCGCCTCTGACAGGTATGCTCGACTCGGCGTCCTTCAGCCCGTTCGTCCGGCCAATGGAAACGACAGCTTATTTCCTCACCGCTCTCGACAGCGCCGGCTGCGTGGCACAGGACCAGATCGTCATCTTCATCAACAAGGAAAGAGGCCTGTACGCCCCCAGCGCCTTCAGCCCCAATGAGGACGGCCGCAACGACCACTTCACCCTCTTCGCCGGCCCCGATGTCACAGAGGTCAAAACTTTCCAGATCTTCGATCGCTGGGGCAACCTGCTGTTCGAGCGCGGCCCCTTCCAGCCCAACGTCGAGAACCTCGGCTGGGACGGCACGTTCAACGGCGAGCCGCTGGACCCCGCCGTCTTCGTCTTCTACGCGGAGGTGGAGTATGTGGATGGGTTTATTGAGGTGGTAGAGGGGGATTTTGTGCTGGTGCGGTAGAAGGGATGGAACGCGGATGACGCGGATAGGGCGGATTCTCGCGGATTTGCAGGCATAGGGCCGGAGCGCCCAGATCCGTGAAAATCCGCCGCACCCGCGTTTATCCGTGTTCCATCTTTCGCCAAAGGAGGACACTTTGCAATTTCTGTACTATAATCTGAAAGATCTGTACTAAACCCAACCCCGCAATTCCTATACCTTAGAGGCAACCATCGTGGACAGCCGACTATTTCGATCTACTCTTTTACAATTTCACTATCCGGATAACATTGAGACAATTCGCCCTCCGGCGGCCGGGCAGGCCGATGCCTCTTCGGACCGGAGCGGCCATTTTATAACCTAAAACCTATTGGCCATGAAATTTGGACATTTACTACCCATCCTTTTTTTTGCTACCCTGCAAATAAACACAATGCACGCCCAATGGACGAACCAGAACACCGGCGTTTCAAGTATTATTTGGGGGATCGAGGCGGTTGATGAAAATACCGTCTGGGCCGGAACAGGGAACGGCACTTACTTGAGAACTACGAATGGCGGTCAGAACTGGGAATCAGGCGTCATACCCGGAGCGGAGGCCTTGACATTCTACACCGTTGAAGCAATGGATGCAGAAACGGCATATTTTGCCGGAATGAAGTTTAATCCTGTCGAAGCTCGTATTTATAAAACTTCGGATGGTGGCCAGAACTGGGAGTTGCAATATCAGGGAGCGACAGGAATCTCGTCCATAGCTTTTTGGGATGAAGACAATGGTATTGCCACGGCCGGCTCTGAGGGGAGTATTGATATCCTTACTACTTCCAATGGAGGAGTGGATTGGAGCCTGATACCGGCAGAAAACATCCCGCCTGCTCTTCCTGGCGAATTTTCCGGCTTCGTTGATGCAGGTGGGACAGGGCTGGCAGTAGCCGGCAGCAGCCATGCCTGGTTTGGGACAGCCTACGCAAATAACTCCAATCATCCCAGCCGTGTTTTCAGAACCGCAGACAGGGGACAAACCTGGACAGTAGCCGAAACACCGCTCCCTACCTCTGGCCAGTATCATGGCAACACAACCATAGCGTTTAAAGATACCCTCAACGGCTTCGCCGCGGGCTTCGGCGGGCCGATTAAAACGACGGACGGCGGCCAGACCTGGACTCTTGTGGGATCGAATGGTGCATCCACGCTCTTGTATGTTCCCGAGACTAACGATCAGGTGCTGTTTGCCGCCGCCACATTTTCCGGCTGCTATTACTCCGGTGACGGCGGGGAAACCTGGACAAGGGTAAGCACAGATGTTTTCATAGGTGCAAGTTTTGTCAACGCAACTACCGGCTGGGCTGGAAGGCCTAATGGAAGGATCGCAAAATTCAACGGGGAACTGATGGTAACAACCGACACGGAGCAAATATCGGAAGCTGAGGCTCCTTTCCGTATTCTGCAGAACCATCCAAACCCGTTCAGTGGCAAGACGGTTATTTCCTTCGCCATTGTCAGGCACACACCTGCCCGGCTGGAGATCCTGGATCTTTCGGGCGCCGTAGTGGCCAGGCTGGTGAATGAAAAACTCAGTCCCGGAAAGTATAGTGTGGAATTCGATGCCGAGGGTTTGCCCAGTGGAGTCTACGCATGCCGGCTTCAGGCCGGAGATTTTGTAGAGACGAAGAAACTGGTGGTTACAAGATAATGACAGGTGGGCCGGCAAATGAAACAATCATCTGTGACTTCGTTTGCTATAACACACAGGGTTGAAACGCGGATCCGGCGTTTATCTGCTGGACCAACCCTGCAAAACACCATCCTGTATAACCCCAACGGAACTGAATTCACTGACCTGTTTGACGATGCCTCCGTCACCTCCAACGGCGGCAACCTCATCGGCGACGGCAGCCTGGACAAATGGCTCAACGGTATGGATAAACCGTCAACCGACCCTCTGTTCGATGCGGATCATCACCTCATGGAGGGCAGCCCCGCTATCGACGCGGGCATAGCCTACGAAGATATGCCGGAATCGGACCTGGCCGGCAACGACCGCATGCAGGGTAATGGCCTGGATATCAGCGCTTATGAGAGCTCCTTTGTCTCCGGTGCCCGGGAAGCCCTGGCGGAAGCCCCCCTCGGCATGGCGCCAAACCCGGCCGGCAGTTTCCTGAAGTTGGAGCTGCCGGTGGCCGCCCCGCAGGCCTTCCAGGTTCAGGTAATGGACGCACAGGGTAAACTGGCGGCTCAGGCGCAGCTCCGCAACGGCGAACTGCTGAACGTGGAAGGGTTGCCCCGGGGCATGTACCTGGTGAAAGCGGTGGTGGATGGAGTGGTATATGCGGGAAGGTTTATGAAGCAGTAGAGGAAGATAGAACGCGGATTAACACGGATTTGACGGATTTACGCGGGTATCGGGGCTCGAACCGGACGGGCTTCCCTGTGGAATAATTGTAAATTCCACAGGGCAGGCCCGCCATTGCATGACGCAGGCGGGTGGCCCGTATGTATACCTATAAAGGGTTCACAGGCCAAAAGCCGTCGGCCCGGTGCCCCCAGATCCGCGACAACCCGCCGCATCCGCGTTAATCCGCGTTCTATTTTCCCTGTTTGCGGTATTCCGTCGGCGTACACCCCATCACCTTCCGGAACTCCCGCGTGAAGTGGGTGTTCGAGTTGAAGCCCGTATCCGCCGCGATGGCGCCGATGTTGCGCCCCGGCTCTTCCAGCAGCAACTGCGCCGCGCGGTGAATGCGGATCTGGCGGATGTACTCCTTGACCGTACAATTGGCGAGCGCCTTCACCTTGCGCAGGCAGGTGGCGTAGCTGACGAACAGCTGATCGGCCAACTGCTCTGCGCTGAAGGCCGGGTCGCCGAGGTTGTCCTCGACGGGGCCAGCAGCCGGTCGAAGAACTCCCGGTCGGCAGGGGAGAGGCTGCCCTCTCCGGGCGATGAATCCGTTGGAGGTGTAGTATTCCCGCAGCCGCTCCCGGTTTTCCAGGAGTTTTTTCAGGCGGGCCTTCAGTTCCCGCTCCTCGAAGGGCTTGGCCAGGTCGAGCATCTGGTTGACGAGGTTCAGCAGTTGCCGGCCATTGCGCTGAATGCGCTTCAGCTCTTCCCGTACAGTGTAATTCACTTTTGACATCAACTGGGCGGCAGTGCCCTGTATTATGGTCAGCGGCGTGCGGAACTCGTGGGTGATGTTGGTGTAGAGGCGGGTTTTGACGGCGTCGAGTTCCAGCAGGCGGCGGGCTTCGGCCTGGGCCAGCTTTCTGTTCAGCTGGAAACGGTAGACAGCGAAAAAGCCGCCGATCAGCAGGGCCGCCCACAGGCTGTAGGCCCATCCGGTGCGGTACCAGGGGGGGAGGATGACGACGTCCAGCCAGGTGGTATCGCTCTCAAACCCATGGCGGTTCTGGCATTTAACCTGGAACTGATAACTACCGGGAGAGAGGTTGGTATAGGTGGCCTCCCGGGCATCGCCTACCCTGCGCCACCTTTTATCAAAACCTTCAAGCCGGAAGGAATAAGTGATTTTATCCGGATGAAGGTATTCCGGAGCCGCATAACGAATGGTGAAAACGTTCTGAATGTATTTTAAGGTGATTTTCTCGGTAAAGGCAATGCTTTGGGATAAAATGCCGGTAGAGTCTCCCACCTTCACAGATTGGTTGGCAAGCTGAAAGTCTGTAAAGAATAATTCCGGTACCTGATGGTCAAGCTGAAGGCTGTCGGGATGGAACCAGGCTACTCCGTCTGCCACCTGAAAGAACAACCGCCCTTTGCCATCTTTTAAGACAGCCCTGGACATAAAAGTCGCATTGGGTAAGCCGTCGCTCCTGCTGAATGTATAAAAAGCTTCTTGTTTCGGGCCGTATTTGGCCAGGTCATAAGTACTTGCTGTCCAAATGTTGTTGTTGTTATCCTCAATCAGGCAAATAGGTTGAGAAAAAGGGAGGCCGTCTTTTTCATAGAACCGCTCAAATCCGGAAGCTGGCCCTTCATACCGGTTCAGGCCGTTGCCGGTGGCCACCCAGATATCGCCGGTTCGGCTTTCCATCAGGCCCAGAATGAGGTTGTCTGTTGTCAGGGTATTCGCCCGGGAGGGATCATGCAGGAAATATTCGAAGGTATCGGCTTTGATGTCATACCTGGCTAATCCCCTTGAATTCGTTCCGATCCAGACATTGTCTTTGCTGTCGCACAGGATGCTGCGCGTGGCCAGGTCAGGCAAGCAGCCATTCGCCTGGGTATAATTGGTAAATTGCCTGGTTTCCGGATCAAAACAACTGGCCCCTGCCCAGCCGGCTATCCAGAGTTTGCCTTCAGGGCTTATATCCATATCCATGACATGATCGGCAAAACAATTGTTCCTTCCCAAGCAGTAGTGCTGAAATGTCCTGCGCCCGTTTTCATCGAAACGGAACACTTTCATTCCATAAGGATACTGATAGAGCAACATCCACAGCTCATGGTGTAATTCATCCTCCCGGAACTCAAAACCCGAATGGGTTTTTAACCAATCCAATTCAGGATAGGCTTTGCCTTTTCGTCCCGGGAACTCGTAGTCTTTGTCCGAAAATTCGATTGGAATCGGAGCAGCCTCGCCTTCGATTACCGGCTGGAGGCCTTCATCCGTATGGAAAAACAGGTTGTTTTTGAATAATACGACAGACTCGTCAAATCCAAATGGTACTGGTTGGCGGAGATTTTTGGGGAAGCGGGCCTTCTTGAAAGGGGTATGCCGGGGCAATACCTGAAAAGTACGGTTTTGGGTTACTATCCACAGCAACCCGTCCCTGCTTCGGAAAATATACTGGACGGGGCCGTCCTGTTCGGAAAGTTCGGGAAGAATAAGAAACGGCACAAACAGGCGCCGCTCATGATCGTACTGCAGCACCCTGTTTTTATTCGTACCTACCAGGGTGATACCGTCATTGAAAATGGAGTAGATCAACTCTCCGGGAAGCAGGCCATCTGTCTGGGGGCTAATGGCCCGGCTGTTGACATCGAAGGTATAGAGGTGCCCGCCTATGCTGATGAGGAAGAGAAGCCCTTCCTGTTCACCCGGGGGAGAAACTGCCCTGAATCTACCCATAAATTCGTTTATCTTATTCAGGTCTCCGATGTAGGGAAAAGGAATATCCTCTTCCTTTCTTTTGCCCGAAGGGCCAATTTTTCTAATAAACCTGGCAGTAATGGGATTGCCGGCCCAGATATTTCCGTTTCTGTCCTCCAGAATTAAACTGGCATGCGACATTCGTTCAGCAAAAGAGAAGGAACTGTCCGCAATTGAATATTTGTACAATCCTTGCTGGGTTCCGATCCAGATGTTTTTCTTGCTGCCCTCAAAAAGGTAATAATAAGACCTGGGAGCGGCATTTCTTACCGAATAAATTTCATCGCTCAAGTGTTCGAACTGTCCGGTTCGCGGGTCATAACGGTCGAGCCCGCACCAGTCGATCGCCAGCCAGATCTTACCCTCCGAATCTTTCAAATAGATTAACGGGCCGGCACATTGTATCCCTTCGGCGCTCGTCGGCTCAACCGGAAAAACCTTGACTTCATACCCATCATACCGAACAGGTATCCCATATCGGTCTTTACCCCAAAGAAACCCTTGCTCGTCCTGGAATTCAAACCAATACTTATTGTCATGAGAGAAGGTCAATATCCTGCCGTTCCTGTATGCGGATAAGGGGAGAAGGGGGGAAGAGGTTGGAATTTCACTGGCAGGCTGCGCCTTCACCCCTCCCGCCCCGGCCAGCAGAGCGGCCAGCAGGCAGTACCCAAGGAAGTGATAAAGGAGGCGGGCGTCCATTTGTCCGGGTGTTTGCTTCCAACAAGGTAAGAAAAAGGAAGCAATGTGCAGGCGTCAGAGGGTTTTTATCCACAGGCACTGCCTGTGGGCAGCGCCACCTTCCCTATTTCTGGCGAGATAACCACGGACGAGAGATCGACTGCATTTTAGGCCAGGGAACTACCCTGACACCCGTAGAGATCAAGTCAGGAAAGACGATCTCCGAACGATACTTCAAAAACCTGGAATGGTGGCGCACTGTAGCCACCGTTCCAGTCGATCCAGGTTATGTGGTGTACGGCGGCGGCCAGTCGCTGAAACTAAGCGCCGGCCATTTGCTGAGCTGGCGGGATGTGGGCCAGTTGCCGGATTGAGAAGCTGTTTAAATGTTCACTTCGGAAGGCCAAATTTATTTGGCTCAAAGACGTGGCCCCCACGTTATAAGGCAACTTACCTCCTCGGCCCCGGAACCACCACCCTGCGTACAACAACCTCCGTTCCCATGTCCACCGCAAACCCATACAGCCCCGGCGCGAGGCCCTTCACCGATATGGCCTGCTGCCCGGAATACCGCCCCCACCGCACCGGCCGGCCTATAGCGTCGTACAAAACATACCCGCACTCTGATACGCCTGCGGGCAATTGCAGAAAAATCGCCTCCCGCGCCGGGTTGGGAAATACCTCTACGCCTGCGTCGTCAGCAAGGTTTCCCGTAGAAGAAACCACGCCCCACAGCGCCAAATTGTTGACGCTCACCCCGCCGGCCTGGCTGAAGGACCCGCCCACCAGGACGCCCCCCTCGTAGGGAATGATAGCCTCCGCCTCTCCGGAAAGCCCGCCGTCCATCCCGTCCCAGCTTTCCCCGTCGAAGGACAGGATGCCGCCGCAGGGGATGTCGGTGCCGGTGGCGTCCGTGCACAGGTTAAAGCCGCCGAGGGCGTAGAGGCGGCCTTCGATGCTGCGCAGGGTATGTACAAAAGGGTAGGGGGGAATGGCGGCGTAATTGACGCTGACCCCCGGGTTCACCCATTCGGCGCCGTTCCATTTGGCGATATAGCCCAGCTCATTCTCACCGGACCGGGTGAAAGCCCCGCCGGCGTAGAGTTCGCCGTTGTGGAAAGTGATCCCGTACACAGCCCCGTTGAAGCCTACGCCAACGGCTTCCCAGGCGCTGCCGTTCCAGCGGGCGATGCCGTTGGCCTCTACTTCTCCCGCCGTTTTGAAATTGCCGGCCACATACAGCCACCCGTCGAGAACGGCCATCGAGTGCGGGTATAGGATCTCCGGCCCACCCTCGATGTGGCCGGAAAGCCCCTTGCCCAGCGCTTCCCACTTCACGCTGTTCCAGGCGGCGATACCGCTGATGGTGTCGGCGCCGATGCGGTCGAACTCGCCGGCAACGATAAGTTGGCCCTGGTATTCGGCCAGGGCATAGAGGGAGGGCGTCCGGCTGGAAAAGCCGGGCACGGCGGTCGTCAGGTAGAAGCCGGCGCCCAGGCGGCTCCAGGTAGAAATGTCGCTGTTCCAGCGGAAGAGGTAGTTGGAGTCGGCCGCCCACTCGTACTTGGCGACGTGCAGGGCACCCCCGAAGGAGAGCATGCTGTGCCCCTCATCGGGCAGGCCTCCGCCCACCGGTTCCCATTCTTCCCCGTTCCAGCGGGCGATGTAGTTGGCCGTTCGCCCGCCGATGCGCGTGAAAAAGCCGGTGGCGTAAACGGAGCCCTCATGCTCCGCAAATTCTACGATAAAACCGTTGGTGTTGCCGGTGGAAAAGGGCGTCCACTGGGCCGGGGCCGGGGTGGTGGAAAGCGCGAGGAGGCCTGCAAAAAGCAAGGCCTGGAGGTTGAGTTTTTCCATACTTTTAGGCTGGAAAATAAACCATAGGAAAATATTATAAAAATAATTTTTTTCTAAAAGTCAGGCTCCTGAGGCGGCAGGGATCGGGGAGAAGGCCCTATCAACCAATTTTACCCTGAGCTTGTCGAAGGGCAACCAATCAACGAATCACCAATC
>CAYQKY010000188.1:0-16207 GCA_964418125.1 uncultured Phaeodactylibacter sp. | reverse complement strand
AGGCTTACCCTTGCAGCTGGCTGAAGCCGCTGCCGACTTTTTGAGGACGCCCTAAATACCTGGGCCACCTGCCACTGTACCGCATAGGGGCCCGTTTTGAGCGCCTGGGCATGGTTATCCCCCGCTCAACCATGTGTGGGTGGGTAGGGCAGTCAGCCGGCCGCCTAACCATTTTGCACCAGAAGCTTATCGAACTGGTTTTAGCAGCGGGCTACCTGCAGGTAGACGAAACACGCATCGAAGTGCTGCCCGGCAAGCATAAAAGGGCGCCCAGGGGCAGCCCCCACAAAAAGAAAAAACGAAAAACGCACCGGGGGTACTTGTGGGGCTATCATGCGGTGCATGAAAAACTGGCCTTCTTCGATTATTCCCCCACCCGCGAAGCGGACAACCCGGCCAAACACCTCGAACATTTTCATGGTGTCATACAGACGGATTGCTATGATGTCTATGGCCAGATCCGCACGCTGTATCCGGCGCTAACCCATTACCACTGCCTGGGCCATAGCCGGCGGGAATTTGAAAAAGCCCTGGGCAACGACGCCCAACGGGCCAGCCATGCCCTGAAACAATTCCAGAAGTTGTATGCCATAGAACGCCAGGCCCGTGAGCAGGGGCTGGATGCCGATGCCATTTATGCCTTGCGCCAGAAAGAAGCCCGGCCAGTGCTGGAAGAGTTGTTCACCTGGATGGAAGAGCAATCTCCTGGGCTGCCTCCCAGCAACCCCATCACCAAAGCGATGGGCTATATGCTCAAGCGAAAGGAGCGGATGATGCACTACCTCAGTGATGGAAGGCTGTTGATTGATACCAACTCCACCGAAAACCTGATCCGCCCCGTCGCCGTTGGCCGCCGCAACTATCTCTTTGCCGGCTCTCACGAAGGGGCGCAAACCGCCGCCATCTTTTACAGCTTCTTCGCCTGCTGTAAACTCAATGAGGTGGACCCCGTTGAGTGGCTGGAGGACGTCATGATCCGGTTGCCGGATCACCCGGTCAACCGTATTGAGGAACTTCTGCCGCATCTTTGGAAAAAAGCTGAGGATTGCAAGATGTAGTTCACCGGACGCTTACATTACGAGTATTTGCCAGTAAAGTTCAATTCAGTTAAAGGCAATTTAATTTTTTGAATGAAAGCGCGAGCGCCGTCGAACGTGACAAAAATCCTATTTGCCATTGAGCAAAGTCATACCCCCGCACCTGGTTTCCCTGTAGTTTAGAGCCAAAGCTGTGCCCCGCTGAGCTGATCTTCCCTTTTGAGGTACAGATGGAGCGGGAGGATCGATCAGTCCAGCAAAAAACTTTCCTAACCAAAACCAATGGCTATGACACCGAAGAGAGTCATCATTCTCGGCGCTGCCGGCCGGGATTTCCACAACTTCAATACCTTCTTCCGGAATAATGAAGCTTATGAGGTTGTCGCTTTTACTGCTACGCAAATCCCCTTTATTGAGAATCGCCGCTATCCTGCCGAACTGGCGGGCAGTCTATACCCCAAAGGTATTCTCATCTCCGGGGAGGAGGAACTTCCACAACTGATAAAAGACCTGGAAGTAGACGAGTGCGTCTTTTCCTACAGCGACGTGAGCTACCAGTATGTCATGAGCCTGAGCGCTCTGGTAAATGCCGCCGGCGCCAACTTCGTGCTGCTAGGGCCGAATGACACCATGATCGAAAGCTCCAAGCCCGTTATTTCCATTTGTGCCACCCGTACGGGGGTAGGGAAAAGCCAGACTTCCCGCCGCGTCATCGAACTGCTCATGAAGCGCGGGCTGAAGGTCGTCGCCATCCGCCACCCCATGCCGTACGGCGACCTGGTGAAGCAGCGAGTGCAGCGCTTTGCCGAGCTGGAAGACCTGAAGAAACACCACTGCACCATCGAAGAGATGGAAGAGTATGAACCCCATGTCGTGCGCGGTAATGTCATTTACGCCGGCATCGACTATGAAGCCATCATCCGGGCTGCCGAGAAGGACCCTAAGGGCTGTGATGTCATTGTCTGGGACGGCGGCAACAACGACTTCAGCTTCTACGACTCCGACCTGTACCTCACCCTGCTGGACCCCCACCGCGCCGGCGACGAGCTGAACTACTACCCCAGCGAGGTCAACCTGCGCCTGGCCGACGTGGCCATCATCAATAAGATCGACAGCGCCGCGCCGGAGGGCATTCAGAAAGTGCGGGAGAATATCGAGAAGGTCAACCCGAAGGCCATCGTCATCGACGCAGCTTCGCCCATCCGGGTGGCCGATGCCTCCGTCATCCACGGCAAGCGCGTACTGGTGGTGGAAGACGGCCCGACCCTCACCCACGGCGGCATGAAGATCGGCGCCGGCACCCTGGCAGCCCGGAAATTTGGCGCTAAGGAACTGGTCGACCCGCGCCCGTTCGTCACCGGCAAGATCCGGGACACTTTCCGGAAGTACCCCTCCATCGGCACTCTGTTGCCGGCCATGGGCTACAGCGACCAGCAACTCAGCGACCTGGAGATGACCATCAACAGCGCTGACTGCGACGCCGTCATCATCGGCACGCCCATCGACCTGGGCCGCGTGCTGAAGATCAACAAGCCCTACACCCGCGTCTTCTACGACCTGCAGGAGATCGGCGAACCCAACCTCGGGCAGGTGCTCGATGAGTTTATCGGGAAGATGGGGTTGAAAGGGAAGGTTCAGGAAAGAGAACTGGCTGTTTGATTTAGTTGATTGGGTTGATTGGGTTGATTCAGTCTGGCCCCTCAATCAACCCAATCAACCAGTAACCCAATCAACCAGCCCCTAAAACCACCCTGCCCCCGGGAACCGGAACGGCCAGGGGATGCCCCCCAGGATCAGGATCAGGCCGATGAGGTAGTACGTGAACGCCGCTTTGAATTTTGGAGTAGGCTCCAGTTTCTTTTTCACCTGGCTGTAGCCGATGGTGATCAGGGCGATGGCGATCAGCATGATGGTGAAGTGCTCCACGCTGTAGAAACGCAGTACCTTGTCGGACATAGTGTATTCATTGAACTGTACCGCCGGGCTGATGAAGTACAGGATGAGCCCCAGGATCAGTTGCACGTGGGCGCCGATCATGGTGAACAGGTTGAGCTTGTGGTCGGAATTGGCGTATTCCTTACCACGGCGCCATTTGATGAAGGCGTTGATAACAGCTGCCACTAGAAGGAGTAGGACTACCCACCGCAGGCCGGAGTGGGCGTGTTTGAGTATTGGATACATATTTTCAATTTTTTGTTGGTTGGTGCAAAGCTAATTTTTCGTTAGGCAAAAATAGATTATTTGCGGGAATTCAGCGGCCGGTTCTTCTTCTCCGGAAAATGTGGCGATGAACCCCATGGATACTTTTCACGTTGCCTTTACGGGCATTGAGACAAATTCGTAATGTCCGTTTTCCCAAATTGTTCAATCAAATTACCTGCCTATGCCCGGTTTTGCACTGGTCACAGGGGCTTCCGACAGGATCGGCAGATCCCTGGCCTTCACTTTGGCCCACCTGGGGTACGATATTTTATTGCATTACAATTCTTCTGAGGATAAGGCCGGGGATACCAGGCGCCGGATAAAGAGCCTTGGGCAGGAATGCCTGCTCTGCCAGGCCGATTTTAAGGACGAAGCGGAAACGGCGCAGCTGATCACCGGATTCGGCCTTGAAAAGCCCATCGAAATACTGGTCAATAACGCATCGGACTTTCGGGAGTCCGACATCCACACGGAGGGCGCCGAATTGCTGGATCACCACTTCGCCATCAACTTCAAGGCGCCCTATATACTCACCAAAAGCTTTGTCAAAACCTACGGAAAAGGCCTTATCGTCAACATCCTGGATACTAAGGTCACCAGCAATAAGACCAAACACCTGGATTACCTGATCAGCAAAAAGGCCCTGGAGGCTTTCACCCATATCTGCGCCCTGCAGCTCGGGCCGGATATCCGGGTCAACGGCATTGCCCCCGGGATCATCCTGCCGCCGGATGGCAAGCCGGAAAGTTATATCGAGGAGCTCGCGGAAGACATCCCGCTACAAAGGGTGGGCGATCTGGAAAACCTGTCGCAGGCCCTGCGTTTTTTCGTTCAGAATACCTTTATTACCGGGCAGGTCATCTTCGTCGACGGCGGCGAGCATTTGCATTGATCAAAATAACCATCAAATGAAAAGAAAGCTGGCAGAGATCGAGATCCACAAGCTGCGCCTGAGGACGATCATCGGCTTTAAGGACTGGGAGCGGGAAAAGCTGCAGGACGTCGTGATCACCATCCGCTTCAAATACGACGCTGCCGAGGCGGCCCGCACAGATCAGGTAGAGCATGCCGTGGATTACAAAACCATCACGAAGAAAGTGATCCGGTTTGTCGAGGAGTCGAAGTTTTTCCTGATCGAGGCGCTCGCCGAAAACATCCATCAGATCGTGCATGCTTTCGATGGGGTGGAAGCCGCCTGCGTGGTCGTCGAAAAGCCGAATGCCCTCCGCTTTTGCGACAACGTGATGGTGAAAATATCCGACTACGATGAATAGGGTAGTGGTGGCCATAGGTTCCAATATCGACCCGGAGGCCAATGTGGAAAAGGCGCTGGCCCGGATGGCGCATGAATTCACGATTGTCAAAAAGTCGGAATTCGTCTATACTGAACCGCTATTGTATTACGACCAGCCGAAATTTCTGAACGGGTCCGTGCTCATCGAGGCGCCTCAGGGGCAGGGGGAAATCGTAACCATTCTAAAACGGATCGAAAAAGAACTGGGCAGAGTCCGGACGGCCAACAAGAACGGCCCGCGGACGATCGACCTGGATGTGGTGATGTTCAATGAGGAAGTGCTGGATGATGATGTTTATGAGCGAGATTTTCTGAGGCGGGCGGTTGGGGAGCTCCTGCCGGGATTTGAGGCCAGGCCGCCACGAAATTGATCGTTATATTTACCCTCAAAAAACATTTTGTATGCGAAAACACTCTACCTTACTCATTCTTCTTCTCTTTGCCTTTTCCCTTGCGCTTTCAGCTCAACCTAAAAGGAATACATCCTCCCTCACGATCGAACAGATCATGCAGGGCGAGGCCTTCGTTGGCCACCTGCCTGAAGATATCCGCTGGAGCGAGGACGGCCGCACCATCTACTTCAGCTGGCAACGGGGCCAGGATAGCCTGCGCAGCCCCTACAAGGCGGCAATAACCGGGGATAAAACGCCCCTGCCCCTTACCCTGGAAGAGCAGAAAGCCCAGCCGGAAGACGGCGATTACAACGCCGATCGCAGCCTCAAAGTTTACGAAAAGAACGGCGACCTCTTCCTGCTGGAACCGGCTGCCGGTAGGGTGAAACAAATTACCAATACAGTAGGGCAGGAGCGTAACCCCCGTTTCTCCGGCGACGGCTCCAGAGTAGTATACACCTCCGACGACAACCTCTACGCCTGGGGCCGGGCCGGCGGCGCCACCGAACAGCTGACGGACTTCCGCAAGGGCAGTAAAAAGGAAGAACCGCCTCTGCCCGAGTACCAGCAGTGGCTGAAGGAGGATCAGCTCCAACTCTTCGAGGTGCTTCGGGAAAGAAAAGCAGAGGAAGAGCAGCGCAATGCCCGCCGTGAAGCCCTGCAGCCGGAACGCCCCCTGGAGATCTACTACGGCAAAAAACGCCTCTCCAATCTGCAGGCCAGCCCCGGCCTGCGCTTCGTCACCTTCCGGCTAACCACCGACGCTGATGCGCAGAACACCACGGTCCCCGCCTTCCTCACCGAATCCGGCTACATCGATGAGCAGCGCGCCCGCCCCAAAGTAGGCAGCCCCCAGGACACCTACGAAACGGGCATCTACGACCGGCAGCGCGATACCTTTTATATGGTGAATACCAAAAACCTGGAGGGCATCAAAGCCAAACCGGCCTTTCTGTACGAATACCATACCGATACCGTCCCCTTCAACCCGGAATACGATAAACCCAAACCCACCGTCATCCTGGGCCCTGTTTTCTCCGAAGGCGGCCAGGCGGCAGTGGTGGTGCGTTCCCTGGACAACAAAGACCGCTGGATCGCCAACCTGGACCTTGAACAGGGAACCCTGAACCAGCTCGACTGGCAGCACGACGAGGCCTGGATCGGCGGCCCCGGAGTCGTGCGCTGGGATTTTTCCACCGGCACCCTCGGCTGGCTGAGCGAAGAGCTGCTCTACTACCAGTCGGAAGCCACCGGCTTTTCTCACCTGTACACCGTGAATGTGCGCACCGGGGAGAAGCGGGCACTCACCAACGGCGCTTTCGAAGTACACGATGTTCAGCTTTCCCGCGACAAACGCTTTTTCTACCTCACCGCCAATGCCGAAGGGCCGCACGAGATGCATTTCTACCGCCTGCCGGCTGCCGGCGGCAAGCTGGAAAAGATCACCTCTCGCCCGGGCAACCACGAGGTGAGCCTCTCGCCGGATGAGCGCCATCTTGCCATCCGCTATTCCTACAGCAACCAGCCCTGGGAGTTGTACCTGATGGAAAACAAAGCCGGCGCCAGGATGGAGCGCCTGACCGAAAGCACCACTGAATCCTTCAATGCTTACTCCTGGCGCGAACCGGAGATCGTCAACTTCACCGCCCGCGACGGCGCCCGCGTGCCCGCCCGCCTCTACCGCCCGAAAAATGCTCAGCCCGGCGGCCCGGCGGTGATCTTCGTACACGGCGCCGGCTACCTGCAGAACGTCCACCGCTGGTGGAGCAGCTATTATCGGGAATACATGTTCCACAACCTGCTGGTGGACAACGGCTACACCGTGCTCGACATCGACTACCGCGGCAGCGCCGGCTACGGCCGCGACTGGCGCACCGGCATCTACCGCCACATGGGCGGCAAAGACCTGGACGACCAGGTGGACGGCGCCGGTTACCTGGCCGAAGAGCTGGGCGTCGATCCGAAGCGCATCGGCATCTACGGCGGCTCCTACGGTGGCTTCATCACCCTGATGGCTCTGTTCACTTCGCCCGGTACCTTCCAGGCCGGCGCCGCCCTGCGGTCGGTCACCGACTGGGCGCATTACAACCACGGCTACACTTCCGACATCCTCAACACCCCGCTGGAGGACAGCCTGGCCTACCGTCGCAGCTCGCCCATCTATTTCGCGGAAGGGTTGCAGGGCCGGCTCCTCATCCTGCACGGCATGGTCGATGACAACGTGCAGTTCCAGGACGTAGTGCGCCTGGCCCAGCGCCTCATCGAGCTGGGTAAGAACAATTGGGAGTTTGCCGTCTTCCCCGTGGAAGCGCACGGGTTCGTGGAGCCCAGCAGCTGGGCAGATGAGTACAAGCGGATCTTTAAGCTTTTTGAGGAGGAGCTGAAGTGAGCAGTAGGTGGGAAGGCTGAAGGCGGAAAGCGGACACGAGCGAAGCGACTGACGCCTGCCTACCCGCCAGGCAAGCCTTGGCGGCCTGGCAGGCAGGGAGTAAAGTGGAAGCCGGAATGGCTTTAGGCGTTCCGCGCCTTTGTGGCTATCAGTAGTGTCCAGCGTTCGATGGAATGTTTGACAGCCTTCCTCCGCGTTTCCTTCCGGCCAGGCCCTTAAACCTATTTAGCCCCTTCTTTGCAGATCAAAATAATTCCGTTAATTTACACCTGGAAAATCGGTTGTATTCGCCGAAGCTCTGCAAAGGCAGTTCGTACACCGCACGGCCTTTTTTGACCCGTACACCGTACACCTTCTTGGGCAACGCTCCGGCGCCGGAAATCAACCCGAGCCATTATTCATACCCAAAATACCCACTATCACCATGGGAATGCTTCAAGTCGTTATCGGCCTTGTTTTCGTGCTGCTTTTGCTCAGCCTGCTGGCCACCACCGTCATGGAATTGCTGGCTTCGTTCATGTCCCTGCGCGGGAAGAACCTCGAAAAAGCCTTGCGGAATATGCTGGCCTACACGGATAAAGATGAAAAATTGCTGGCAGCCTTCAAGGAAAACTCTTTGTATAAGCAACTTGGCAGTAAGTATGGGAGCCGCCGGCGTTCTCCTTCCTACATCGAGGATGAAACCTTCCAGTCGATCCTGATGGACATCATCCTGGAGGGAGAAGACGAGGACAACCTTGAAGCCAAGATCGATAAACTGGAGGATGAAGACCTGAAGAATGTGCTCAAACAGTTCTACCGGGAATCAAATAATGATATCAAGGAGTTTAAGGGTAAAGTAAAGGGCTGGTACAACAGCGTGATGGACCGCGCCTCCGGCTGGTATAAGCGCTACACGCAGAAGATCCTCGTTGGCGTGGGCTTCCTCATCGCTATCATCTTTAATGCCGATACTCTGGCTATCTACGAGCGCCTGGAGTCCGATCCCGACACCTTGCAGAAGGTGGTCAACCTGGCGGAAGATTTTGTGGACAGCAACGACACTTTGGACGTCACCGCTGTTGCTGACCCGGAATTCGAAGCTTCCCTCGATAAGCTGAAGGGCCTTGTCGACAACCAGATCGAGAGCGTGCGCTCGCCACTCGGACTGGGCTGGAAAAACGTGGTCTGGGAAGAAGTGGGCTGGTACGATGTAGTGACTAAAGTGCTGGGATGGATCGTTACTGCCCTTGCCGTGTCGCTCGGAGCGCCATTCTGGTTCGACCTGCTGCGCAAGCTGGTGAACATGCGTTCTTCGGGCAAGAAACCGGAGGAGGGCTAGGTTGTTATAATGCGCTATTTCTATATTGTTGCGCCGCTGCCGGCAAGTGGCCATATAACAATTCAACCATATAGCCATGTAACATCCAGCTCAGTCCTTTCCCCGGCCACGCAGCCTGATTTCACAAATCGCGGTGAAATTTTTTCACTCTCCCGGTCGTTGCTTATCTTTAAGAACTTGTTTGGAGTCCAAGCCCGGCGATGGCATTCCCGGCAGGCTCATAATGAATTTTGAAGGGCCAGCTCCCCTTGAGCAATCCTTCAAAATTCATTACCATAAGCTATCACATACCATTGACGACCTTTTATTACTATGAGAATTGTTCAGATCACAGACCTGCACGTCGGCCGGGAAGGAGAAGACACCTACGGCGTTGACGTGAGAGCCAATTTCCTGAAAGTCCTGGATGCCGTTCGACAGAAGCGGCCCCATCATCTGGTGCTATCGGGCGACCTGTGCTACCGGGATGGCGACCCCGGGATCTATCAATGGATCTATGAGCAGGTCGAAAAACTGAACATCCCCTACGATATCATCTCCGGCAACCATGACGACCCGGTCATGCTGGCCGAGGCCTTCGGCCGTAGCCACCTGCTCAAAGGCAAAGAGCTTTATTTTGTAAAGGAATTTAACGGCCGCCTGGCCCTGTTCCTGGATACTACCACCGGTGTTGTTTCGGGGCGACAGCAGGAATGGCTGCGCGGGCAGTTGCAAAGCCTGCGGGAGGAGGCTCTCGTTTTCATGCACCACCCGCCCCTGGAAGCCGGCGTCCCCTTTATGGACAGCCGCCATGCTCTCCGTAACCGTGGTGAGGTGCAGGCCATCTTCCTTGCCCACCCCTACAACGTCAATATCTTTACCGGCCATTACCATGTAGAAAAGGCCATCCGCAAAAAGAACATAGTGGTGCATATTACCCCTTCCTGCTTCTTTCAGATCGGGCAGGAGTCCGAAGAATTTCAGGTCGACCACTACCGCATCGGCCTGCGGGAGATCAGCTGGGAGAACGGGGTGATGATGAATGCGGTGCACTACCTGAATGGGGTGGCGAATCATTAATGGTGTTGATCATTGTTTGTTGTCGGTTGGCTCCGAACAAACAACGGGCAACTGAAATCTGAAAATAAAATTAACCAAAACGTTCTCGTCTTATCCTTTCCCGTCCATGGAAAACCGATCCGATCCGCCAAACTACCAACAAGAACTCGCCTGGATCGACACCGCTGCCCGCATGCTCGACAGCCGTTACCGCATTCCTGGCACCAATATCCGGTTTGGCCTTGATTTTCTGATCGGCCTGGCGCCCTATGTTGGCGATGTGGTGAGCTTTGCCATCTCCGGCCTGCTGGTGGCAGTTATGGCGCGCAAGGGCGCCAGCGGAATGGCCCTGGTGAAGATGGTGGGCAATGTGCTTATCGATACCATCGTAGGCGCCATCCCTCTGCTGGGCGACCTGTTCGACCTGGGGTACCGCGCCAACCTGCGCAACCTGCGCCTGCTGAGGGAGCACTATGCTGAAGGCAGGCATCAGGGCAGCGCCTGGCCGGTGGTTATCGCTATCCTGGTGTTGTTGCTCGCCGTTATGGGGCTGTTGGTTTGGGGGGTATGGCGGTTGTTATTCTGGATCTTCTCATGAAGTTGGAAATGCGTAGAAATGCCAACCACGCTTGGGTTCGGAACTGCACTTCCTCATTTCTATGTATGTCTACGCATTTCAATCCAGATACTTAGAGTTTGTTCAAATTTCGATGATGAGGCGAAAACGAGAAAATTTTGTTCTGAACAAGGCAAAAAACATAGGCATACCTGGAAGGTATGGCGAGGCTTTTTAACGCAGTTCAGGATAAAATTTGCCGTTTGGAGGCCATTGATTGAATTTTGAACAAACTCTTAGTGCTTGTTTGGAGGCGAACCTGCCAGCTCGGAGCTCGCTGGCAGGCAGGAATGGCTGATTTTGGGTTCTCACAAAGGTATTTTTGAGCCTCATAGGGTGCTATGGGGCTCAAAAAATGTTCTCCCGCGCGTCGGAACGCTTACACATTTACACATTAACACTTTTACACAAAATCCCCCCCCTTGTCCCTTTAAATCCTCCCGATCTTGTCTATTTTTGCAGTGCCTGACGGCATGAAAATTTGCCGTCCGGCAAGCTCTAAGCAAATAAAAAACATGCCCATGAAGATCGGTATCATCCGCGAAGGTAAGGTCCCCCCTGATTCACGCGTTCCCCTCATCCCCGAACAATGTGCTGAGATCATAAAGAATTATCCCGTAGACATTGTAGTGGAGCCTTTTCCGGGGCGATGTTACCCGGATGAGCTCTATCGGCGCCGGGGCATCTTCATGTCGGAAGATCTTACCGGTTGCGATGTGCTGATGGGCGTCAAAGAAGTGCCGGTGAACCAGCTCATTACCGGTAAAACCTACTTCTTTTTTTCCCATACCATCAAAGAACAAGCCTACAACCGCGGCCTGCTTCGCGCCATCCTGGAAAAGGAAATCAGATTGGTGGACTACGAGGTGCTGACCGACGAGCAGGGCAGGCGCCTGATCGCCTTCGGCAGCTTTGCCGGTATGGTCGGCGCCCATAACGGCATCCTCGCCTATGGCCGGCGTACGGGAAAATTTGCCCTCAAACGCATGAAAGATTGCCTGGACTACGCCGATGCCAAGATGATCTATCAGCAGCTTACCCTGCCTCCTATGAAGGTCGTGCTTACCGGAACCGGCAGGGTAGGGGATGGCGCCGCCGTCGTCCTTCAGGATATGGGCCTGCGTAAGGTAAGCCCGGCGGATTTCCTCAACCGGGAATTTGCCGAGGCAGTATTTACCCAGCTTGACCCGGCGGACTATGCTGCCCGGAAGGATGGAGGGCCCTTCAACAAAGGGGAGTTCTACCAGCATCCGGAGCTCTACAAAGGCATTTTCGAACCCTACTGCCGCACCGCCGATGTGATGATCAACGGCATCTACTGGGACAAGAGGGCCCCGGCCTTTTTTACCAAAGAGGAAATGCGGCGCCCGGATTTCAACATTAAAGTGATCGCCGACGTGACCTGTGACATTGCCCCGGAATCTTCCATCCCTTCTACCCTACGCCCTTCTACCATTGCCGATCCCGTTTATGGCTATGACCCGGCCACGGAAGAAGAAACAGAGCCCTACCAGCCCCGTTCCATAGATGTCATGGCCATCGATAACCTGCCCAATGAGCTGCCGCGCGACGCATCCAAGGCCTTTGGCCGGCAGTTCATCGATTATATCCTGCCGGAGCTGCTCAAAGAAGAGAGTCCTATGATCGAGCGGGCGACAGTGGCGGAAAATGGCAGGCTGGGGCGGTACTTCCAGTACCTGGAGGCGTTTGTTAAGGAGGAAGGGGTGAGGCAGAGAATACAAGAGTAATGGAGGGAATGAATTTTACCTGGCTGAGCTAAAGCGTAGCCGGGTAAAATTCATTCATGCATTCCTTCCAGATACTGTATGACATTATTATATATCCGATCTTCCACCTCTCCCCCAGTTTCCCCGCGTTCAAAGGTTTTCCCCGTGATCCGTTCATACAACTCAATATACCGCTCGGAGACCTGCTCCACGAAAGCATCCGGCATGGTGGGCATAAGCTGGCCCTCCAGCCCCTGAAAACCATGCGCCATGAGCCATTCGCGGACGAACTCCTTGCTGAGCTGCTTCTGGCGATCGCCGCGCGCCTGCCGCTCCTCGTATCCATTCTTGTAGAAATAGCGGGAGCTGTCGGGAGTATGGATCTCGTCGATGACGAAGATCCTGCCGTCCTTTTTACCGAATTCGTACTTGGTGTCCACCAGAATGAGGCCTTGTTCGGCGGCCATTTCAGTGCCGCGGCGGAAGAGGGCGCGGGTGTATTGTTCCAGTTGGACGTAATCTTTCTCTGAGACGATACCCTTTGCAATGATGTCTTCCCGGCTGATGTCTTCATCGTGGCCTTCCTCGGCTTTGGTGGCGGGTGTGATAATGGGCTCGGGGAAGGGGTCGCTCTCTTTCAAACCTTCCGGCAGAGGTACTCCGCAAAGCAGGCGTTTGCCTGCCTTGTACTCCCGCCAGGCGTGGCCGGACAGGTAGCCGCGGATGACCATTTCCACCTTGAACGGTTCGCATGCATGGCCAACCGCTACGTTGGGGTCAGGCGTGGCGGCGAGCCAGTTGGGAGCGATATCTCGGGTGGCATTCAGGAAGTAGGCGGCGATCTGGTTGAGCACTTGTCCCTTATAGGGGATGGGACGGGGCAGGATGTGGTCGAAGGCGGAGATGCGGTCGGAGGCGACCATCACGAGCTTGTCGCCAATGGTATACACATCGCGCACTTTTCCGCGGTAGAAGTTCGTTTGGCCCGGAAACTGGAAGTGGGTTTCCATGACGGCTTTGGGTAGTGCTGACATTGACTTGTTTTTGAGCAAAGGTAGGGCTTTATGTGCAAGATAGAACGCGAATAAGCGCGGGAGCGATGGATTTTTTGGAGGTTTTAAAAGAATACTTACCGGTATTGGCGGAAGCATAGAGGGAGGGCGAAGGCAGCGTCGTTCAGTTTCTGTAAAATGGAGGAGCGCCGTTTTTCGGATTGGCGCCACAGCCCCAAAAAGCAGAAGGAGGCATCAGGTTACATGGATTGAAGATAACCCCATACCGAGCGGGCAGGCCGATTCTCCACCCGGCAGGCCTGTCCGCCGCCTATCGTGGAAAGCCCATGCTTCTGACTGCCGCCACAGCTCTTCGGGCGTTGGGAAAACGCTCCAGTCCAGCCAGTCCGTCCGGCAGGTTAGTTCTCCTTCCTGTACCTGGAATTGCCGGAAACTCCCTGCCCGGGCCGCCAGAACGAAGGGCAGGTTGAGCTTGCCGGCGTAGTTGGCAGCGGCTTTCAGATTAATATCTTCATCAGCGGGAATCAGAATGCCCATGGGCGCATAGGGGCGGTGTTGCAGGATCAGAACAGCCCGCAAAGGGCAGCCGGAAATTCCTGAAATTTCCGGCTGCCGCAGGTGCAGTCCTTCCTGCCATCCCTTTTCCGATAATAGAGGCCTGGCCTTTTTCAGCGAAAATCGTTGTCTTTCCATTACTTCGTCATCTGGATCGAAAGCCTCCTTCAAGATAGGGATTTTTTTTCTCCTGCCAATCCTTGGCTTATTGCAAGCGCTGCATATGAAACGACAGCGTCGCAAATCCACCCGCCTCAAAGTGCTCGATCTCGAAGGTATGCCTCCCGGATAATTCCAGAACTGCTTCATCGGTGGCAGGTACGTGGATATCCCAGTGCCCGATGACCAGTTGGCCGTCGACAAAGAAGCGCAGGCCGTCGTCGCTGGTGATAGATACTTTGTACCTGCCGGGCGTTATGTCGAAAGAGGTGGAAGCGAAGGTGGCGAACTGGTCGTCGTCGACTCCGGGAGCGGGCCGGCGCCACCAGGCATAGGACAGTTCCTTTACTTGTTCTTCTGCATCGGGCTTTTTTTCTTTCAGTTGGCGGAAGGCTTCGTAGTTGCTCAGGGGGTGTGTGCTTTCGCTGTATTCGTAAAAACGCACGTCCCATTTCAGTTCTTTTTCGAAGCGGTAGAAACTGAAGGGGACGGTTGCGCCCCGCCGGTAATGTTCCCCGAACTGGCCGATGGCCTCTTCGCCGATGAACTCGAATTCCAGCTTGAGCTCCTCGCCCACCGAGTCACGCCGGGCCGTCAGCGTGGCGGGGAAGGTTCCGGTTTTAGGGTTGACGCTGAGGAAGCCCTGGCCGCCGTTGAGGCGCCAGTTGCCCTGAGGGCCGAGCAGCAGGAAGGTGTAGAGGCTGTCCTTTATCTCGCGTAGCCATACGGACGGGCGCCGGAAATCGTAGGGGCCCCATTCGTTGACGAGGATGAAATTGCGCCCGCGTACGTGTCCATCCGGGAGCATGGCGTCCATGCCATCAGGCAGGGGCTGCGGCTCGAATGCCTCTACCGGCGCCAGTTCGCGGGCGAGCTCCGGCCATTGTTCGAGCTCCTCCGGCAAGGGAGGCTGGCTGATCCTGTTCATGTTCTTAAAGGCAGAGGCATCTCCCCATTTTTCGGGCTGGCAGACGTCATTCTTGACGAAGTAGAATTGCCGGTTGGGCTTTTCGGCCAGCAGCAACCGATCGAAATTATGGAATTGGTTGTCGTCATTGATGGCCACCCTGTCGGTGCCGGAGATCCTGAGCGGTATTTTTACATCCACAAAGTAATTGTGCTGGATCTCGTAATCGCGGCTGGCAACGTCTTTGGCCTGGGAGTAGCCCCAGTCTTCCGGCTGTTCGTCCCGCTCCCAGAGCTGAATGCCGATGCTGTCGCCGGCAAAGTAATTCCGGACGATGGCGTTTTCCTGCCCGTGCTCGATGGCGATGCCGAACCGGTTATCACAGATGGTGTTGCCGGTGATGAGGGTTCCGAAGCTGTAGCCGCCCCAGACGCCGTATTTGCAGTCTTCCAGCCGGTTGTTGGCGAGGATATTGCGGCTGAATGTCACCTCGATGCCGTTGGTGGGCGCGTGTGAGAAATCGTTGCCGAAGATGATGTTGTCGTTGCATCCGCCTTCGCCGTTGTCCATGGTGGAATTTCCGGCCCATAGGAAGAATCCGTCGCCCGAGTGGGTGGCGGAATTGTACGCGAAGGTATTGTTGCTGCTCTGCTCGTAACAGAGAATGCCCGCCGAATCCTGCCCCCTGCTGTAGAATCCGTGGCTGTAGCCGCGCACGTTCCAGTCCAGCCGGTTGTGCATCACCTTGTTATTGGTGGAACGGTAGAGGCCGATCCCGATTCCGGAGTTGAAGTGTATGGTATTGTTATAGAAGAGGCCGTCGTTGCATTGCGTGAGCATCAGCCCGTTCTGCCCGCCGGTGACGGTTAGGTTGCGGACGGTGGCCTGGTTGCAGCCTTTCAGGTAAACGGCGGCGCCGTACCGGAGCCATTCGTCCTTTTCATTATCGTGGTAGCTGAGCCAGTCGGCGAGGTCTTCGCGCTCGCGCAGGCTCTGCAGGCGCTGCCGGTAGTTGTAGCTGAAGTCGCAGTGTTCAATGAGCAGGCTGTCGGAATTTTCAGCCATCAGGGCTACCATGTAGCCTCTGGCTTTCAGGTTGCGGATGGTGACGTTGTGGCTGTTGCGCACCAGTACCGCCAGGCCGGAATACTGGTTGGGGAGCTGGCCGGTGGCGCCGCCGTTCATTTCCGCTCCGTTGAAGTCAACGGTAATGCCGTCGCCTTCGATCACAATGAGGGGCTGGCCCAGGCTATCCTGGCCCGGTATTTCGTAAGCGCGGGGGGTAACGGTTGCATCGGAGGTGATCACCAGGCCCGCCTCCAGGATTATCTGAGGCGGCTTTTCCGGCTGGCCCTGGCAGGAAACCAGGCCCGACACCAATCCCAAAAGGAAGGGGAGCAGCACACTTCTGGGCATGTTCTAAAGTTTTGTTTTTCGTTTTGTTACCTCCGTTAAAGTTAATAAACCGGGGGCGGTTATGGAAACTTCACCGGTTTATTAACTTAACGTGAGGTTTGAGGGTAATACGTTGTAAATGAAACTTCTATAACGAAAATA
>CAYQKY010000187.1:0-16388 GCA_964418125.1 uncultured Phaeodactylibacter sp. | reverse complement strand
AGCCGGAAGCCGTAGGCGACATTCGTAACAACATGATCCTGACCGCAGCCCTCGTTGAAGGCGCCGCCCTGTTTGCGATCGTCGTTGGCCTGCTGGCCGGTTAATCCGCTGCAAGCAAAACCAAGAAAAGGCAGGAGCTGCAGCGGTTGGCTGTCAGTTCCGCCTTCTGATGAAAAAAGATCACTAAAGATATTTCAACTTTTACCATCATGACCGAAGTATTGTTTCTGGCCGACTTCTCCGTCATCAAGCCCGACCCGGGCCTGATCTTCTGGACGAGCATCATCTTTATCCTGGTGTGGTTCACGTTGGGCCGCATGGCTTTCGGGCCCATTCAGAATGCCCTTAAGCGCCGCGAACAGGATATTCAGAATTCTCTGGACGAAGCCCGCAAAGCCCGCCTGGAAATGGCCAGCCTGAAGGCCGAAAATGAGGAACTCCTCAAAAAGGCCCAGGAAGAGCGCGCGGCCATCCTGAGGGAAGCCAAGGAAGCCAAGAACAGCATCATTGAAGAAGCGCGGAAGCAGGCCAAAGAAGAATACCGCCGGATCGTTACGGACGCCAGGGAAGACATCGAGAACCAGCGCATGGCTATGATCATCGACCTGAAGAACCAGCTGGGCATGATCTCCATTGACATTGCCGAGAAAATACTTCATAAGCAGCTCAAAGGCGATAAAGAGCAGGAGCAGTTCGTGAAGTCTCTGGTCGATGAAATCAAACTGAATTAGTAAACAGGCAGGGCGCCTCCGGCCGGCAACCGAATAGCGCTCTATCCAATATACGCATTATGTCTGTACACAGAATAGCTTCCCGGTATGCCAAGTCGCTCATCGAGCTGGCCATCGACCAGAACAAGCTGGAAGAGGTCACTGCGGATGTGCGGCAGTTTCAGGCGCTGGTAAAGAACCGCGACCTTTACCTGCTGCTGAAGAGCCCCATCGTGCATGCCGACAAGAAGAAACAGATCCTGAAGCTGATCTTTGGGGACAAGCTCAATGAAATGTTCATGGCTTTTCTCAATATCCTGGTTTCCAAAGGGAGGGAAGGCTATCTGCCGGAAATCGCCGACGAATATATGCTGCAGTATAAGCGGGTCAAGCACATTTCGACCGTCAAGCTGACCACCGCCTCCCCGCTGACGCAGGAACTGCAGCAGGCCATTCATGACAAGCTGGAGGCCAGCAAAGCCACCGACGAGCACGTGGAGCTGGAATCTGCCGTAGACCCGTCTCTGATCGGCGGTTTCATTGTGGAATTTGAAGATAAGATCTACGATGCCAGCGTCAAGCACAAGCTGGATCAACTCAAAAAGGGGTTTCGCGAAAATTTTTACATCTCTAAGATCATTTCCAGCTAGAAGCGGATGGTCTTAGGCCCTTTCGGACGGGCTGCTTTTAAGTGGCCCGTAACAAGAGTAAGATGAGATCGGCGCCAGCCCGCTTACTTCTTTTACTCGATCACTTGAAAGTTCTCTTATAAAAACCACTGCACCGGCAGTGATAAAATTCTGAAAAATGGTTGATGTAAAACCTGATGAGATATCAGCAATATTGAAACAACAGCTCTCCGGTTTTAGCTCTACTACCGAACTGGAAGAGTATGGCACCGTACTCCAGGTGGGAGACGGTATCGCCCGTGTATACGGCCTGAACAATGCACAGGCCGGTGAACTGGTAGAGTTCGAAACCGGCGTTCAGGCCATCGTACTGAACCTGGAGGAAGACAATGTGGGCGTGGTGCTCATGGGCCCGGGCGAAGGCATTCGCGAAGGCTCCCGCGTGCACCGCACCGGCCGCATCGCTTCCATCAACGTGGGTGAGGGCTTTGTCGGCCGCGTGGTCAACCCGCTGGGGGAACCGATCGACGGCAAGGGCGACATTGAAGGAGAAACCTTCGAACTGCCGCTGGAGCGGAAGGCCCCGGGCGTTATCTACCGCCAGCCGGTGAACGAACCCCTGCAGACCGGTATCAAGGCCATCGACGCCATGATCCCCATCGGCCGCGGCCAGCGCGAGCTGATCATCGGCGACAGGCAGACGGGCAAGTCGGCCATCGCCATTGACACCATTATCAACCAGCGCGAGTTCTACGAAAGGGGCGAGCCGGTCTACTGCATCTATGTAGCTTCCGGCCAGAAGGCCTCTACTGTGGCCAACGTGGCGAAAACGCTGGAAGACAACGGCGCTATGGATTACACCATCATCGTGTCCGCTTCCGCCTCCGACCCCGCCCCGCTGCAGTTCTACGCTCCTTTCGCCGGCGCTACGATCGGCGAATACTTCCGCGATACGGGACGCCCCGCCCTGATCATCTACGACGACCTGTCGAAGCAGGCCGTGGCCTACCGCGAAGTATCCCTCCTGCTGCGCCGCCCGCCCGGCCGCGAGGCGTACCCGGGCGACGTGTTCTACCTGCACAGCCGCCTGCTGGAGCGCGCCGCCAAGGTCATTGAGAACGACGACATCGCCCGCCAGATGAACGACCTGCCCGAGGCGCTGAAAAACGCCAAAGACAAGGACGGCAAGCCCCTGGTAAAGGGAGGCGGTTCGCTGACCGCCCTGCCGATCATCGAGACCCAGGCCGGCGACGTTTCCGCCTATATTCCGACCAACGTGATCTCCATTACCGACGGCCAGATCTTCCTCGAGTCCAACCTGTTCAACGCCGGGATCCGCCCTGCCATCAACGTGGGTATTTCCGTATCCCGGGTGGGGGGCGCCGCTCAGATCAAGTCGATGAAAAAGGTATCCGGCACCCTGAAGCTCGACCAGGCGCAGTACCGCGAACTGGAAGCTTTCTCCAAGTTCGGTTCCGACCTCGACGCCGCCACCACCGCCGTACTCGAAAAGGGTAAGCGCAACGTGGAGATCCTGAAACAGCCGCAGTACTCTCCGGTGTCTGTGGAAAAACAGGTGGCTATCATCTACCTGGGCACCAAGGGCCTGCTACGCCATGTGCCGGTCGAGAAGATCAAGCAGTTCGAAGAGGTGTTCCTCCACACCCTGGAGCAACGCCACCCCGAGGTGCTGGCCAACTTCAAGGCCGGAAAACTGGAAACGGAAGATACCGACAAGGTGGAAGCCCTGGCAAAAGAGCTGTCCAAGCCGTATCAGAAGTAATTGAATTCATTCTTCGCCCTGACGATAAAAGGCAGGGCCCGAAAATATAGATAAATGGCTGCCAACTTAAAAGAGGTACGCGAACGCATCCGGTCTGTACAGAACACGCAGCAGATCACCAAAGCTATGAAAATGGTTTCGGCAGCGAAGCTGCGCCGCGCCCAGGACGCCATCCTGAGCATGCGCCCCTATGCGGAGAAGCTCAACGGCATGCTGCGCAACATCCTCTCCAACCTGGAGGGCGATGCGGAGACGGTTTTTGGGCAGGAGCGCGAATTGAAGAATGCCTGCCTGGTGGTGATGACCTCCGACCGGGGCCTTTGCGGCGCTTTCAATACCAATGTGTGCAAGGCTGCCGTGCGCACCATCGAGACCAAATTCGCCGATGTGTATGCCGACGGCAACCTGACTATCCTCTGTATCGGAAAGCGCGGATACGACTATTTCCGCAAGCGCTATACCGGCGCCAGGATCGACAACAGCCACGTCAACCTCTTCCACGACCTCAGCTACGAAAACATCGCCAAGGTGGCCAGCAGCCTCCTGGATGCTTTCGAAAAACAGGAGTTCGACGCCGTCGATATTGCCTACGGCAAGTTCAAGAATGCCGCCACGCAGTACACGATCACCGAGCAGTTCCTGCCGGTGGCCAAGATCGAAAGGGAAGAGGGCGACACTATGCTGGCTGATTACATCTTCGAGCCGGGTAAGGTGGAACTGCTTCAGTACCTCGTTCCCACGATCCTGAAGACGCAGTTCCAGAAGTGCCTGCTGGATACCCACGCCTCCGAACACGGGGCCCGGATGACGGCCATGGACAAGGCCACCGAGAACGCCAACGAGCTGCTCCGCGAGCTGCGCATCTCCTACAACAAGGCGCGCCAGGAAGCCATCACCAATGAGATCCTCGAGATCGTCGGCGGCGCGGCAGCGCTGGAGCAGGGCTAGGTTTTTTAAGAGAGAGAACATTTTTTGCTGATATCAATTTTCAGAAGGCGTGGCCGGAACCTCCGGCCACGCCTTCGCATTTTCGGACGGGCTACCTTTAGGTGGCCCGTTGATACACAGAGCCCGGGGGGAAGAAAGATGAAATACCCCACCTGAACCCAGAAGTGTACGATGATTGCTCGGCTGGCCCGGCGAGTACTGCTGGACTGGCGCCGGACAGCGTACACGGTGTCAACCACACACTTTTCCGGACAGGGAACCGGATATCGGACTAAAAACCAACCCTTTGGATGGATCGACTTCGGCAAAGGGGAGGAACTGTCGGACATCAATAAGATATTCTACAACGAGTTCTTCACATGATTCTCTTCGATGTCTTCCTGCTAATGGTCTCCTTTCGCTTCACCGACAACTACAGCCAGCTGATCCGTACATCTAACATCCCAAATCAAAAATCACAAAATCAAACATCCCAAATCCCTACCCCCTCACCTGCCCATCCCCTTTCACCACCCATTTATAGCTCGTCAGCTCGCGCAGGGCCATGGGCCCGCGGGCGTGCAGCTTCTGGGTGCTGATGCCGATCTCGGCCCCCAGGCCAAACTGGGCGCCATCGGTGAAGGCAGTGGAGGTATTGGCATAGACGACGGCGGCGTCGACGTTCTTCAGGAAGGCGTCCACCACTTCCGGATCTTCGGCTACGATTGCCTCGCTGTGTTTGGAGCTGTAGCGGGCGATGTGCTCCAGCGCCTCGTCCAGCCCGCTGACTGTTTTTACCGACATTTTCATGGACAGGAATTCCGTTCCGAAGGAATCTTCGGTGGCGCGGTGCAGCAGCACATCAGGATAATGGCATTTGAGTGCTTTATAGGCTTCCTCATCGGCGAACACCTCGCAGCGGTGGGTTTGCCCCAGTTGCTGCATGATCTTAAACAGGCCGGGCAGGCGAGTGCGGTGGATGAGCAGGCAGTCGAGCGCATTGCAGACGCTGACGCGGCGCGCCTTGGCGTTGGTAACGATGGCCGTTCCTTTCTTCAGGTCGCCGCTCTCATCGAAGTAAGTGTGTACGATGCCCGCCCCGGTCTCGATGACCGGTATCCTGGCGTGCTGGCGTACAAAGTCGATCAGCCCCTGGCTGCCGCGGGGGATGGCCACGTCGATGTAGCCCACCGCTTCCAGGATGGGGGGCAGGGCCTCGCGCTCGCTGGGGGCGAGGTAGCAGGCATCCTGCAGCCCGTAGGGCTCCAGCACCCGGTGGATGAGGCTGAGAATGGCCAGGTTGGAGTAGTGGGCGTCGCGGCTGCCCTTGAGCACCGAGGCGTTACCCGATTTGAGGCAGAGGGCGAACACGTCGAAGGTGACGTTGGGCCTGGATTCGAAGATGATGCCGATGACGCCCAGGGGCACGGCCAGGCGGCTCAGCTGCAGGCCGTTGGGCAGGGTGCGTTCTTCCAGTACCTGGTTGAGAGGGGAGGGGAGGGACGCCACCTTGCGCAGGTCGCCGGCGATGCCCTGCAGGCGTTCCTCGTTGAGTAGCAGGCGGTCGTATTTGGGGTTGGCGGGGTCCATGCGGTCGAGGTCCTTGCGGTTCTCGGCCAGGAGGAACTCCACATTGTCCATCGTCAGGGCCGCCAGTTGGTTGAGGATGTCGGCGATGTCGGCATCGCTCAGGCGGATGAGGCGGCGGCTGGCGGTTCGGACGGCCGTCAGGTTCTTTTCGATCTCGGCCTGTAAGCTGTGGGTGGTGGTTGCCATGGTGGATTGGTTAATGGTTGTCTGTTGATAGTTGTTCGTTGGGTGGCCAGGGCGGGAAAGGAGGTTACAAAATAGGGAAAGGAGGGGGGAAAAGCAACCCGTGGTGCGAGTCACACGCCTCAACCGCTACGAAAAATGTTGCAATGAGCAAATTCTGTAGGTTGATTATTGGCGGCGAAAAGGATATTTTGGGATTATTCGCAATTCACCGTTCGCCAATAGCCCAACGCGCCATGAATAGAATTTACGCCCTGATCCTCTGCTTGTCCTTCTGCCAGGCGCCGGCCGCCCAGGTGGCGCTCGAACATACTCTCAGCGGTTCGTGGACGGCTTTCGAAAAACCCGTTATTGCCATAAGCAGCCAGTCGAGCCATGCGTTGCGGCCTGACCCGGAGCGTATCTTCCCGGAAGGAAAAAAGTTCCGGACTGTTCCGGAGGCGGAGGCAGATGCCCTCATTACGCTTGATTTCTCAGCCAATGCCGGACAGATATCCGAGCGCTTATTCCTTCTCACCAGCCCCGGCGACAGCATCCACATCGAATTTGCTCCGTCGGAAGGCGGGCCTGGCCTGGCTTGCCGCTTCAGCGGTTCGAATGCCGAAGGGCACGCCTTGTACCACGCCTTCAGCCGCAATGCTCCCATTTACTACCTGGAGGAATTTTACGAGGCCCTTCGCGCCGGCGAGGATGCCGATCCGGTTTACCGCCAGGTGGTCGATAAACTTGGCGCGTATATTCGGCCGTATGAGGCCCTTCTCCGGCAGGGAGCGGTCGATAGCGCGTACTTCACCCTTGTCACCAACCGCATCAAGGATACTTTTCTGAGTTCTATCATTGCCTTCCTTTACCGCCGGGACAGCAACCTGGAAAGGAGAGAAAAAGAACGCCTGGCGAGCGCCCTCATCCAGTATCATCCGCCCTTCGGGCCGGCTCCGATTGTAGTGGATGCACGCGCCTCGTATATCCTGGCTTGCCTGCAGTATCAGCTGGTTGTGGAAAAGGACTACCAGGGTTTCTCGGAAATTCCCGGGGCTTTGGCCGAGGCTGCCGGTAAAGAGTTTCATATCAGAAAAGCATTCACCCCCATTTTGAGCGTGGAAGATGAAGCCCTTCAGGAATACTTATTCGCCTGGCGCCTGCACTTCTGGTACACCACCATGTTGGGCATGGGAGAGTATTACGACGAATCCTTCGCTTATTTCCGGGCCCGCTTTCCGCAGAGCCGGTATACGCCCGCTATTGAAAAGGCCCGCCGGGAGAATCCCGAAAGGCTGGCCGCGGAAACGGGCGACATTCCAGAACCGCCGCCTCCTGCCCGCTGCTTCGAAGCCTGGCGCCCTGTTATCATCGACGATGCCGGCGCCATGGAGGATATTTCCTTTAAAAATGAAGAAATCGACCTGACAAAAGGCGCCTACTACGTCGACATCTGGGCCACCTGGTGCGCGCCCTGCCTGGAAGCGATGCGGCACAATTACCGGGCGGACAGCCTGCTGCATGCCCATGGTTTCCGCCGCCTGTACATTTCCCTCGATGAACCGCAGCACTATTCGAACTGGCACAGTAAGGCCTACAGCCTTCATCTCGGCGGCCTGCATGTGCTGGCCGGAGAAAAACTGCGAAAGTGGTTGTTCGAAAACTTCGGGACAGGCAGCAGCATTAAGCTCCCCCGTTACTTTTTCATCCGGGACGGGAGGGTGCTGAACCGCTTCGCCCCTGGCCCGGAAGCCCTCCATCGTGCCGCGGTCATCCCTGACCGCTAGGCTGGTATGGTGTAACATTTGTCCTCTCACCGCATTATTTCTTAAAACGCGCCCATGAAAACCAACACACCTACCCGAAGGATCCCGGCAATCGCCGCCTTTTTCCTGCTCAGCCTGGCCCTGCCGGCCCAATCCTTCGACAGCTACCTGGCGCACATTCAAACGGCGGAACGCCACATCCTGAACAGCGCCTATGCCGAAGCTTTATCTGCTTATGACTCTGCCTTTACCACCTGGGAGCGCCCTTTCCCCCAGGATATCAGGAACGCCCTGCAGTGCGCCGTCCTCGCAGGCAATACTCCGGAGGCGTATCGCCACACCCAAAGCCTCATCCTGCTGGGGTGCGATCTGGATTTCTTTTTCCGGCAGGAGAGCCTCCGCAACTTCTGCACCTCGGCGGGTTGGAAAATGATCGTGGAAGAATACCCTGCCCTGCGCTCCCGTTTCATAGAGGCCTGCGCCTGGCGCCTGCGCAGCCGGATAGAAAGCCTGGTGGCCCGCGACCAGTTCTGGCGGGGGCAGGACCCCCACTACACCACCCTGCGGGATTCCACTTTCGCGGAAGATGCCCGCATCATGGCCAAAGTGCTGGAGATCTTTCAGCAGGGCTACCCCACCGCCTACGAGATCGGCGTCTTTATCGAAGAGGACACCCTGCTGAGCCGGTTCGATCCGCTGCACCTCATCCTGCTCCACAATTACACCCGAAACGATAATTACAAGGCCGGCCCGGACCTGACGGAGGCTCTGCTTGCCTTTACCCGGCAGGGCCGCCTTCACCCCGATGCCTTTGCCTACCTGAACGGCCGGTCCGGTGCGTACCAGATGCAGCCCGGCTTCGCGCGGGATGGAGTAGTGTGGAAAGCCGGGGGGAAGCTGTACTTCGAAAAGATCAACCCCGGACGGCGGGAGGCGATCGATCAGCTGCGGGCCTCTATCGGGCTTTGCACCGTTGAGGAAATGCGGAAAAAGGCGTTGTTCCTGCTCGGCGGGAAAGCGGAGGGCTTTCGGTTTTTTCACGCCGATTTTGTGGCGGCGGCGGACCTGCCGGCGGCCATGTTGCAGAAGTTCTTTGAAGAAGCCCACTGAAGGAAATGGCCACCGTTCGCATTGCCCTTTATGCTCTTAATAATATAAAACACGCTCATGAAGAAACTGCTCTTTCTGCTACCTCTATTGCTGATTTTTTCTGGTATCTGCGGACAAAAAAAAGGTAAACTGTTATCGTTTTCCACCATTGCTCCCGATTCTATCTTCTATTACCCTGTGGATACTACCGATTACCTGGACTACCACCGCCTCATTTTCCAGGCAGAGCAGTATTTCCTGGATGGAGAAGACTCGCTGAGCCTGGAAGTATATCGGAAAATATTTGATGCTTACTCCTTCTTCTTTGCCAAAGATGCGGCCATCGCCGCCCAGGTTGCTGCGAAAACGGGAGCCCTTGACTTTTTCCTGCATTTCACAGAAAAGGCATTCTGCTCGGGCGTAATGCTCGATTGCCTGATGGATATCCCTGTCTTCGCCCGGTTTGTCGGCCAGGAAAAGCTGGAAGATACGCTGGTGGTGATGAACGAAGCCGGCAGAAAGCAATATCTGGCGGGTATCAACCTGGAGCAAAAGCAGCGTTACATCCAGCGTTACCGGGAAGAGCAGGCTTTTAAAAAAGCGAAAGCTTTTGAGTCGTACAAGCAGGCCGTACTGGCCAACGTTGCCGCCATCCGGCAGGATATCGAAGCGGGCGGTTTCCCCGCCGGCCGCATCATCGGCATCGATAGCCCTTTCCTGTCTCCCGAGCGGGATCATTGCCAGCTGAGCTGTGAAGTAACGATGATCTCCCTGTATCACTATCCGTGTTCGTATTCAGAACTCAGGGAGTTGCTGTTTGAGGAAATGCGAAAAGGCAACCTGCACCCCAAGGACATGGCTTTTATTTACGAGTACGAAAAGGAACTCTCCAAAAACGGGCACAACCGCTTCGGGAACCGGTGCCAGCCCATGGACAAGGAAAGTACGCCGGTGTATATAGATTGGGAAGAGCCTGTCGACCCGCGCACCTTTCCTGCCGCCAATGCGCTGCGGCGGGCTTTTTTCCTGCCCCCGGTGGAGCACAGCCTGAGGAAAAAGGCCTATGCGGAAAAGTACGGTATGCGCCTGTTCTTTGGCTTTGGGATCGGCTTTTTCGGGGGCCACCGGTAAGGGGCGATCAGGATGATCGCGGCACTAGGGCTTCCACTTTCCAGTTCGTTATCTTTCGTTCTTCACTGGAGAAATTGACGCCCACGGCGATCTCTTCTTTTGATGAATCGGCGTAGAATTCCAGATCCCCCCTTTCCCTGATCTGCGGTAATGCCTCGTCGGCGGACTTATCCAGTTTAAATTCGAAAGCATAAATGAGGTTTTCCGTCTGTACGACGGCGTCACACCGGCCACGGGAGGTGTTAACCTGTGATCGGATGTAGGCGCCCAGCAGGGAGAACAGGAGGTGGGTGACGGCGTGGTAGAAGTGCTCTTTCTGCCCCGTCCAATGTTCGGGTGGGATCTCGGCGAAGGCGGCGTTGATCACTTCCACTACCGTGTCGATATCCTTCTGGCGCAGGGCATTGCGTATGGTGATGACACGCGGCAGGCCGCTTGGGGTGGGGTGGTCGAGGTACTCGTTGAGCAGCACCTGTTCCAGAGAGTGTTTGACTTCCAGGTTGGGATAGTCGAGGGTATAGAGGAGGTCTTCGGGTTCGTAGTGGGTGATGGTCAGGTAGCCGGTTTGGAAGAGGACGCTGATCGGGTTGAGCCTTTCCAGGTCGAAGTTGTTGAGTTCATGCGAAGTGGCCTGTGTGTCTGATAGGGAATAGTAAGCGGTCCTTCAGCGTTTCGGTTTTCAGGCTTATACCCAAAGCTGCCTCAATCCGCTCCATCTCTTCTGTCAGGGCGCCATACAACCCTTTTTGCTGGTAATCTATCGCGCTGAATTTGATCCAGATCACCGGGTTGGTATGCCCCCAGTCCCATTGATCTTCGATCCACAGGCCTTCGAACAGTTCCCGGCTGCCGGCGTACAGCTCCTTTATGGTAGATAAAAGCAGAGACTTGCCGAAGCGGCGGGGGCGGGAGAGGAAGAAGTATTTCCCTCCCTGAGCATGCAATGGATCTGCGCTGTTTTATCCACGTAAATGTAGCCGCCTTCGCGCAGCTCTCTGAAATCCTGTATGCCGATCGGAAACTTCATACACCAAAGATAACGTTTTTCCGGGTTCGGCAGTTGCCGGTAGCAGACTGAACTTCCGGCGCTGTAACCTTTTTGGGGAAAAGACATTAAGGGATGATAAAAGAATAAGTTATAAATCCTGACTTGTTTTTTTGCCCGTTCTCTTCGTTGTTGGAAAGGTCACGTACCTTGGGGTATGCTCCCTTTCCAACGCCTCGATTACGAACAAAATAACGACGCCATTTCTTTACAAGTTATTCTTTTATCATCCCTAAGCAGGAAACCGCGCTCATGAAGATACCCTCCGGCATCGTTCCGTACGCCTTTAAAATGCCGGCCGCAGCTGTGCTATGGGCCGCCCTGTGCTTTGCCCGGCCTCTTCCGGGCCAGAACCTGGTGGTAAGCCCCGGTTTCGAAGATGCCGCTCCTTCCCTCCGGCAGGGCCCCTGGACAGCCGTTACCGGCACGCCCGATTATTACAACATCGCTCATCCGGAGCGCAATACGAACAGCGGGCTGGAACGGACAGCTCACGCTTTCGAAGGCGAAACCTACCTGGGCATCGCCTGCCTGGGCGCTTCCCGCTGGCAGTGCCGCAACAGCCGGGAATACATCTGCGGACGGTTATCAGAACCGCTTACGGCCGGCGAGCGCTACGAAGTAAGCCTGTACGTGCGCCTGGCGAGTGAGATCAGTACTTTCCCCCTCGCGGAAATGGGTATTTTCTTTTCTACGGAAGAACCGGGCGAGGAGCAGGTGTGCAGCAAGGCGCTGAAATACCTACCGCTGCGGGAAGAAAGCCCCCTGCTGGCCCCGGCGCAGCGGTGGCGGCAGGTGAAGGGGTATTACACCGCGGAAGGAGGAGAATCATTCCTCACCATCGGCAATTTTCTGGGCGCCAACCTGAAGCGTATCAGTGCAGAAGCCAACAGCGCCAGCCGTTCCTACTATTTTCTCGACCAGGTTTCGGTGGCAAAGGTGGAGCCTCCCCGTACACTTTCTCTCCCGGGCAAGCAACCTCAACCTGAACCTCCACCCCCCCCCGCCTGCTCCTGCACCGTCTTCTTTGAAACCGGCAGCAGCCGGATCCCGGAACCCGCCACACTGTGCCTGCAGCAAGTACTGTTGGCAACTCAGGGCAGCCCGGCCTGGCGACTGCAAATCGACGGGCATACCGACGATATTGGCAGCGAACCGGCCAACCGGCAACTGTCCGAAGCCCGCGGCAGGGAAGCGGCCCGGTTCTTTACAGAACGGGGTTTGCCTTCTGAAAAAATATCCATTCGAAGCTTTGGCGCGTCCCGCCCCGCCAGCCACAGCCCGACGCCGGAAGGGCGGGCCCGCAACCGCCGGGTGGAAGCCCGCCTGTTGCCTCCGCCATTGCAGGAGTGGCAATTTCAGGCTCTGGAGGCTTTTGCGGCCGTGTACGGTAATGTGCGCTTTTTCCACCCCTGTGCTCCGGCGGAGGGGCTCGACTGGAACCGGTTTGCCGCCTATGGCGTTGGCCGGATCAGCGAACTGGAAAAGGAGGAAGAATACCTGCCGTTGCTCCGGGAGTTGTTCTACCCCGTAGCGCCCACCCTGGCGCTGGGGCGGCAAGGCCATTGCTCTGACGCCGCCTCCACCTCGATCCACCGCCGCTCAAACCTACTGGCAGCACTATGGCTACCGCATCGGTGAAGGCAACGGCGTATACCGGAGCGTACGGGTAAGCCCGGCGGCCGGCGTGGCGCCGCTGTTTGATGGGGCGCCGCACTCAGAGCCCTGGAAAGGCCTATTGCCACTGGGTTTGCACTTCGAACTGCCGCTGGCCCTGCCTGATGATTACCGCGCTTCGGATGCGGGTAGGCATAAAAACATGGAGCAGGCGCTGTCGGAGGCTTTGTTGTCTGACAGGGATAAGCAACTGGCCAATGTGATCCTCTTCTGGAACGCCATTCAGCACTTTTATCCTTACCGGGACATCCTGGGGGAGGGCTGGCGGCAGCAACTCGGCAAGATGCTGCGGCGGGTGGCAGAGCAGGAAAGCCCGGAGGCCTTCGGCCTCTTTTTTAAGTCCTGCGCCGCTCTGTTGAAGGACGGCCACGCCGGGCTGGTGCACGAGTCTGAACTCGACGATATGTGGCTGCCCCTGGAACTGGGCTGGGTGGAAGGCCAACTGGTGGTAACGGAAAGCGGCCTGCCCGGGCAGATCGGCCGGAGCGATATTCTAAAAAAGGTCGACGGGCTGGATGCCGCGGCCGCCTTCCACCGGGATACGGCCCTATACTCCGGCACGCCGCAGTGGAAGGTGGCCCGGGCGCTGAAAAACCTGGGCGCCGGCGAGCAGTACTCCACCGCTGCCCTCGAGCTGGAGCGCGGCGGCCGCCCGTTCCGGGTTGAGGTGCAAAGAGACTGGGGGGATTTCCCGGAACCGGCGTTGTTCCGGGAGCTGGAGCCCGGTTACTTCTACGTCAACCTGGCGGCCATCTACGATATCGACACCCTGCTCGGGTGGGCGCCGCGCCTGGCCGAAGCGGAGGGCGTCATCTTCGATGTCCGGGGGTATCTTCAGAACAATTGCTCCCGCTTCCTTCCCCACCTGCTGAGCGAGGCGGATACTGCCGGCAACTGGATCAGGATACCTCAGCTCGTCTACCCGGATTTCTTCCGGCCTTCCTTTGAGGCGTCGGGTTGGTTGTTATCACCCGAGGCGCCGCGGATCGGGGCCCGGCTCGCCTTCCTCACCGACGGGCGCGCCCTTTCCGCCAGCGAGTCATTCCTGGCCTTTGTCCGGCACTACCGCCTCGGCCCCATCATCGGCGGCCCGACGGCCGGCGCCAACGGGCCGCGCAACTGGATGCGCCTGCTCGATGGCTACATCCTCCACTGGACGGGCGCCTATGTCACCCTGCCGGACGGCTCTCCCCTTCACAATAAAGGAATTGCTCCGAACTATTCCGCGACGCCTACTTTGAATGGCATCCTCAACGGAAGAGATGAAGTGTTAGAGTTGGCCTTGTCCATTCTGAAAAAAAACATTAAATGAACTATTTCGTGAAAACACCTGCCCTGCTTGTCCTGCTGTTCCCTCTGCTCTCCACCGCCCAGAACCTCGTCCTCAACGGCGGCTTCGAAGCCCACCAGCCCCTGCAGTGCCACACCTGCTACCAGGGGTCGGAGGATTTCAAAAAGCTGACTCACGGCTGGGACGACCTCAACACCAACCCCATCCTCTGCGACGCCGGTTATACCAAAGAACAGGACCCCCGCCATCGCCTGTGCCTGCTGGATAGCCGCTGCCCCGGTGGCGGGCAGGCCGTGATGCAGCTAGTGCCTCGCACACTAAATAGCGAGGGAATATCACGGGCTCTTTTCCCGCCATACTGCGTTGCTCGTCAATCGCGTAGCTTCGGCTATGCTTCTTCCTCGCGCCTTGTCTCGTGGGAAAATAACCTCGTGCTATTCTCCCCTTATTTAATGTGCGAGGCACTGGAATACACCCCGCGCTGCACCGACTGGCAGCACCTCACCAAAGGTTGTTCGGATTACTTAGGAACTACCTTGGCTCAACCCCTGGAAATGGGCAGGGTGTACGAGCTGTCGTTCTGGTTGTACATTCCTTCCGGGCAGGCCGATACCGACCCGGAATTCGCCCGCCATATCGGCTTGAGCCTTTATCCATAAAAGATCCGCAACCCTCAGAGCGCCCTCATTGCCAGCCGGGCCTTCCTGGCGGATACGGTGATCTACGATCAATGGTATCCGCTGAAGTGGCAGGTGAAGCCGCTCTGCCCGCTGGAGTACGTCGTGGTGGGCGCTTTCCGCGGCGGCGGCTGGCCTTCTGAACACACGTTCTGGGACCGCGGCATTTTTTATGTGGACGAGATCGGGGTGCGGGAGATCGGCGAAGCTGAGGTAGATCGTGCCGTTGCGCTGCACTTCTGCAAGGAAAAAGAAGAGGAGGAAGACGGCCTGGTTTTCGATATCCCCGGCGCCACTTGTTACTTTGCAAGTGGGGACAGCGTCCTGACGGTGGAGGCCCGCGCCGCTCTGGACTCCTTCGCCCTTCGCGCAAAGGAACACCCCAATATTGCCTTTACCATTTCCGGCCATACCGACAGCATCGGCAGCCACCACGAAAGCCTCTCCCGCGCCCGGGTAGAGAGCGTGTTGGCCTACCTGGAAGTTCGGCATCAGCTTCCCTGCCGACGCCGGCCAACCCGCCGCCGATAACGCCACCGGGGCCGGCCGGCAGCGCAACCGGCGGGTGGACATCCGGCACGCCGGTTTCGATATGTCCATCGTGATCTACCGGCAGGCGCTGGAGCACGCGATGGCGGGCCGTGCGGCCCCCGCGTTCAAAACGCTGAATGTATGGCTGCACCTGGCGCCCCAACGCCAAAAACTACTAATGTTGTTTGACCCCAGGCTGGCGCCCATCAAAAGCGGGCGGCGCTGGGCGGCGGTGCAGGCGGCCGTCCGGAAAAGCTACGGCAGGTACGCCCAACCGGAGCTGGCCTTCTTCCTTGATTCCCTCTGGGCGGAGGGCCAGTGCTACCGGACGCTGAAGTACTACATCGAGAACCTGGCGGTGTTCCTGCACGATTACGACGAGGGGACAACCAAATGGGATGTCGATTTTCCGGCGGGTGATGCGGAGATCGCCGCTGCGGATGAGTCGTATTTTACGGCGATGGAACTCATTGTTGAACTGGAGAAATGGCCTCGTATCTCTGAGGTTGGCGAGCGCGCCGCCAAGGCCGCCTTCCTGATCGTCAACCACCACCTGGATACGGCTACGCTGGCTTTCTACCTGCCCCGGCTGAAGCAGCGCTGCCTGGAGGGCGAGGCCGAGTGGCTCTGGTACGCCACCATGTACGACCGCCTGCAGGTGCAGAAGGGGCTGCCCCAGCGCTACGGCACGCAGTACCGGCGGGTGGAAGGGGAGGAGGAGTATGAACTGTTTCCGTTGGAAGATGCGGCGATGGTGGACAGGTGGCGGGATGAGCTGGGGTTGGAGGTATTGGATAGGAGAGAATAGATCAGCGGCCCTTTCTCACAGGGTGATTGGGTTTTGATGTAAAGAACAAATGACTAATTTTGTCTGGTTACAAAGAACGAAGCAATGAGCAAAATAAAGATAAACAACTTTGGGCCGATAAAAGTGGGCTGTCAGGAAAACGACGGTTGGATAGAGGTGAAAAAAGTTACTGTATTTATCGGCAACCAGGGGTCGGGAAAGAGCACTGTGGCGAATTTAATATCTACCTTCAGTTGGATCGAGAAGGCTTTAACAAGAGGCGATTACGATATCAAATGGTTTACGCGCAAAAACAGATTCAGGAACACTTATTGTTCTTATCACCGGCTTGAAAATTATTTTTTTGATATTCATGGAACCGATACAGCCGACAGGAGATTCCTATTCCATGAAATATCAAAATGGGGACTTTTCAATAGAGGAGAGCACTCAAAAAAACACTTATTCCCTACCTCAAATTATGTATGTCCCAGCCGAGAGAAACTTTATTAGTACGGTAAAAAGCCCAAAACTACTGAGAGCATGTTTGGAGGCCGCTTTTGGAGACGAAAAGTGTCAATTTTTCGGTGAAA
>CAYQKY010000186.1:0-16536 GCA_964418125.1 uncultured Phaeodactylibacter sp. | reverse complement strand
TGCAGCCAAAATGACTACCTCCAAACATGCTCTCAAGTGGCACGTAGCGGAAAAATCCATCCCATTACCGCACCAAACTGGCTTTCTTCACCAGTACGGCATCCTCCGTCCTTAACCGGATGAGGTAAACGCCGGTGCTCAGTTGTCCCCCTTCGGCCTTACCATCCCACTCCTGAGTGTAGTACCCGGCATCCAGGGTTCCGGCAAGCAGTGTAGCCACCCGCTGCCCTTGCAGGCTGAATACCTCCAGGCTGGCGGGCCCGGCTTCCGGCAGGTAGAACCGGATGGTGGTTTCATTCCGGAAGGGGTTCGGCGCGACATCCATTTCGTAGGAAGCAGCAATCTCCGCCGTGCCGGCGGGCGGCGCCGGGCGCGGAATACCCGAGCAGCACTCCGCCGTGCCGGCGTTGAGGGCGTCGATCAGGGCCTGTACCTGGGCTATTATATGATCGGCATCGGCACTGGGAATGCTGCTGCCGCTCTGGTATTGCACATAGCTTATGATGTAGTTCAGCGTGGAGATGATCGTTCCGGAGCTGGCGCCGAGACAGAATTTATAGGCCGCCAGTTCCAGCCTTCCGGTTATAGCCCGGGCTATCCTTGGGTTGATGCTCAGCCCTTCCACGTAAGCGATCAGCGCATTGGCCTCTCCGTCAAAGCAGAACACCTGGCTGCAGAAACCGGTGGGGTCTTCCACAGTAACGGTTGCCATGCAGGTGGCGGTGTTGCCGTTGCCGTCATTCACCGTCAGCGTCACCGAACGGGCGCCTACATCCGCACAGGAGAAGCTGGCGGGGCTCACCGATTGCGGGTTCACCGTACCGCAGTTGTCGGAGGAATTGGCGGAATCGAACACATCGGCGGCGGCGATGCTGCCCGTACCGGAAGTATTGAGGTTCACCGTGGCGGGCTGGCAGGCGGCGGTGGGGGGCGTATTGTCGATCAGAGACGGGTCTTCCTCATCCACCAGCTTGTCGCAGTCGTCGTCTATCCCGTTGCAGGCCTCCTGAGCGCCGGGGTTGACGGCTGGGTCCGTATCGTCACAATCGGTATTGTCGGCCACGAAGCCGGCGGGCTGCTCACAGGCCAGGGTGGAGTTGTCGGGGTCGCCGTAGGTGTCATTGTCCATATCGGCATACCAGGCGCTCTGCCCGGTGGCGGATGGGTCGTCGTCATCCACCAGGCCGTCGCAATCGTTGTCTATGCCGTCTCCGCAAAGTTCCTCAGCGTATGCATTGACTGTGACGGCCGCCGAGCACGTCGAGGTATTGCCGTTGTCGTCATATACGGTAAGGGTAACGGTGGCCGTGCCGACATCTGAACAGGAGAAGGATGCGGGGCTTACCGACACGGGGTTTACCACTCCGCAGTTGTCGGAGGAGTTAGCGGCGTCGAACACCTCGGCAGGAGTGATGCTGCCGGCCCCGGCAGAGCTGAGCTGCACGGTGGCGGGCTGGCAGGCGGCAGCGGGTGGGGTTACGTCCAGGACGTTAAGGTTGAAAGTGCAGGATTGGGGCGTGCTGCTGCCGTCACCGGCCGTCAGAGTGATCAGGGTGACGCCGGCGCTTACCGGTGTGCCCGGCGCCGGGCTCTGGGTGACGATTACCTGCCCGCAGTTGTCAGAAGTGGAAAGGGCGTTGGGAGCGGTGATCAGCGTGGTGAACTGGGTATTGTCACATCCACCGTCAAATTTGGGGTCGATCACGAAGTCGATGACGTCTCCTGCGGTAATGGCCTGGCTGATGGACTGCGTCACCAGGGTGGTGGGAATATTGAGGTATTCCCAGATCTGCGTTCCGTTGAGGAGTACCCGCACGTGGGCGCCGTCCCCGCAGTTGCCGTCCCGGTCATAGAAGGCCAGGCCGATGTCCACGGTTCCCGTGTAAGGGCTCACCCAGCGGCGCACGGCCCACTTGAGGTCATCCGTGCCGGGGTGGCCGCCGAAGGCGTCCAGGAAGGGCGTGTTGAAGGCCTGATTGCCCTGCCACTGCGGCACACCGTTGTTGTAGGTGGGCAGTTGGCTGAAGTTGCCGGCGTCAAAGGCGAAATACTGGCCGTACGACCAGCCGCCACTACCCTGAGTTCCGGAAAATTCGGTGACGGAGTTGGCCAGCACTATGGGGCCGCCGGTGAAGTCGGGCGCCAGGGCCTGGCAGTTGGCGTTGGCGTTGACGGCAAAGTCGCCGGGGCAGGTGATCGTGGGAGAGGTGTTGTCCACCACCGTGATAGTCGTCATACAATCATCAGCGGCACCTGCCGGGTCGGTGACGGTGAGGGTAACATCAGTTGTGCCGAGCGGATACGGCCCGGCAGGAGAGACATCGAAGGAGAGCATGCCCATTTCCGGGTCGGTGGAGCCGCCGTCGAAGTCGGCAGCGGCAGCAGTGCCCTGGCAGTTGGCGTCGGCATCTACGGTTACGGGTTGGCATACTGCCGTGGGCGCCTGGTTGCAGATGTTATTGCCATCGGCCACCGTCACATCGGCCGAGCACGAGGCAAGATTGCCGCTATCATCGGTTACGGTAAGGGTGACGTTCACCGTGCTCCCTACATCACTACAATCGAAAGCCGTTGCCGGGATGCTCAGATTGACGGAGCAGTTATCCGATGAACCGCCATCTATGTCTTCTGCGGCAAGGCTGTAAGCGCCGCCCGCTTCGATATCAACGGTGATGTCCTGGCAATCAGCAGAAGGGGCTATGGCGTCTATGACGGTAACAACCGCCAGGCAGGACGTCTGCACGCCGCCGGTTCCGGCAGCCGTGAGGGTGACGGTGGCGCCGATACCGTGGCTGCCCAGGTTGGAAATCACGTTGGTGCCTAAAGCATCCCATTCCGTGGCCAGGGTGGGGAAGCCGCTGGCCGGGTTGGCCGTCACTCCGCCGGTTACCGTGCTTTTCCGGCGCAGGGTCTGGTCCTGGGTGCTGTTCCCGCCGGCTGACCATTGCGTACCGGGGTCCTCGCCGATCCTGCCGATGAGGTCGGCCGTTGTACCAAATCCGACATTGTACAGCTCGACGGCGTCATTGCCGTTGAAATTGACGGCGGAGGCTATAGTGGTGGCGCCGGGGTATATCACCGCGCCGGAGTTTCTCAGTACGGCCACCTGGCCGGGGTTTAAAATGCCGCTCAGCGTGTTCGTCGTGGTAGGCGTTGCCGCCCCATTGCTGTACAACCTGACCTGGTAATTCGCCAGGTTTTGCGCAACGCCCGTGCCGTTATAGATCTCCAGGTATTTGTTATTACTGGTCCCTTCGACGTATTCGGAGAAGAACAGGTCCGCAGGGGTGGTGGTGATCACGTCGCTGCAGGTGAAAGAAGCCGGATCGACGCTCAGGGCCGGCAGGCCGCAGTTGTCGAAGCTGCCGCCGTCGACGTCGGACGGGGTGATGCTGGCGTTGCCCGTTCCATCCAGTTGCACCGTGGTGTTCTGGCAGACGGCCACCGGGTTGGAGGTGGTGCACGGGCTGTAGTTGTAGTTGCTGCCGCCGTTGTTGCCCAGTTCCAGGGCGAGCATATCGTGGGCTACTTCACCATAGGTGTTGACGGCATTGATGAGCTGGGCCAACGAATTGGAGGAAGTGTAGGCATAGTAAGCCACATTGGCGTTCGTTACGGGAATGGTAGCCGTGCCCGAAACACCGCTGAAATTCACTATGATAAAGCCGGAGGTGGCGAATCCATCAGTGCTGTAACGCACATAAGCATACTCGCCGGCGGCGGGGGCGTTGCTCAGCGTTACCGTCACCTCATAGCCGCAGTCGGTGGCGCATACCGGGCCGGAGACGCCGGCCACGGAGGCGGGAGCATAGCCGGTTTCCAGGATGGCCATGAAGTTGTCACCGGTATTCTCCGTCACATTGACGGTGTAGTAGTTACCGGCCGTGATCAGAGGGAGAAAGCCGTCGCAGCCGCCAAAGTTGGTGTTGAAGGTAGCCGAAGCGGTAGGCGCGGGGAACCCGGCTGCCGGAGCAATGACCTGGTTGAAGCCGCTGAGTGCCACGGGTGAGTTCCCATTGCAAAAACCACTATATGGGCGCCAATTGTTAAAAAAATTCTGGTTGCCGGCCGTGCCTTCCGCGAAGTTCCATCGCCGGGTGGGAACAAAGAAGGAACTTACGGCCGCCTGAAGCCGGACCTGCCGGAAAGCGCCCCGGTCCGTCAGGTTGTAGGAAACATAGTTTGTGCTGTCCACCATATCCGTGCCAAAGGTAGTGGGCTGCCCCTGCAGCCCCAAGGCAAGGATGAAAAGAACGATCAGGGTAGAGAACAATCTCTGCATTGGTTTCGATTTTATATGGTCAAACTGTGTTGATGAAAACTTCCAGTCGAGTTTCGGCGCTGCCAGGCATAGCTATGGATTCACCCTTGCCGACAGGCGCCGGTAGTGGTTGGATGTAGATAGCTTTGTTCAGAATACAGCCGTTCGAGTAATCAGGGATAGTGGCGGGGGGAGAATAGACTTGTTGAGTAGCAAGGTTTGCACCTGTCTCGTAAAAATAGTTTTTTTCTCTATTTGTTCAGGAATGTTGGCGGGAAAATTTTCCGGTTTGCACCCGGGAAATGCGATTTTGGCAGGATAGGTGTACCGCTGAGGCCGGCGCCCCGTCTTTCGGGTGCTATACTAAACTGCAATAGGTTTTGTGCGTTGCCCCTCCTGACCCTCAATCTCCTAAAGGGGAAGGCCGCCCCAAATGCACAAAACCTATTGCAACGCAGGATAATAACCACTGAGCATACTTACTTTTTCTCCAGCCGGTCGTCCTTTGGATCCACATCACGGAAGTCTTCCCACCGCAGGCAGATGCTTCGCACTTTTTCTTCCACCGGTACCTCCAGCTCTACTTCGTCTCCTTCTTTCCAGAGGACGGGGTTGAACTTAAAATACCGGGTGCTTCCATCTTCCAGTTCAACTTCCAGCGGGATGGGCAGGGGAAGGCCGCCCTCATTGCGTATGGTGACGTAGAGCGCTTCTTTTCCCTCGCGATAGCCCGCCAGCGCCAGGTCCATAGTGTGGAACTCCAGGAACCAGCGCTGCCAGAACCAGTCCAGCTCCTCGCCGGAGCATTCCGAGATGGTGTAGAAGAAGTCATGAGGCTGAGGGTGCTTACCCCGCCAGCGCTCTACGTATTCCTGCACGCAGTTCAGGAAATCGTACTCCAGCAGCAGGTTGTAGAGCGACAGGTAAGCCGCCGCCGGCTTGCCGTACGAGTTGAGCTGATAGGCCGGCGCCAGCAGCTGGTGGGAAGGGGTGAGCATAGGCACATCCACCTCGGCGCCCTTGACACCCAGGTAATTGCGCAGGTAATAGCCCGGGTAGATGGACTGCTCCGGGTTTTCCAGCGTATAGAGCTCCGTACAGGCGAAGAACTCCAGCAGGGTGGCCCAGCCCTCGTCCATCCAGGCGTAGGCGCTCTCATTGGTACCCGTCAGGAAAGGGAAGTAGGTGTGGGCGATCTCGTGGGCAGTGAGGGCCTTGGTGTCGTCCATGCTCGACATGTCCACGTCATTGACCATCATGGGGTATTCCATCTGGCCGTGGCCGTTGAAGATCGTCATGGTGGGGTAGGGGTAGGGGATGCCGGGCTTTTCGGTGGAAAAATAACCGATGACCTCGCGGGCGATCCGGGCTACTTCGTCAAAGTCTCTCGTTTTCTGCTGGTAGGCGGCCTGCACGCTGACGCGCCGGCCGGCAGTGGAGTCGACGACGATGCTGGTTGCGTCCCACAGGAAATGATCGCTGGCGCCGAAGGCGAAGTCGGTAACATTTTCGGCGGTGAAATGCCAGGCCAGTTCTTCGGCCGGTTGTAACGCCTGGCCGGCAGCCAGTGTTTCCGTGGTAATGATGTGCACAACGGTATCTGATCCGAGGGATTGCCGGAAGCGCTTCAACGTAGCCGGGCTGAGCACTTCATTCGCATTCTGCAGCTCGCCGGTGGCCCATACCACAAAACCCTTCGGCACGCGGATGGTGATATCGTAGTCGTTGAAGTCGCCGTAAAATTCCGTCTGTATGTTGTGAGGGACGCGGTCCCAGCCGCTGATATCGTCATATACGGCGATGCGGGGGTACCAGTAGGCGGCGAAAAGGGCCGATTCGTCTACCATGCCTTCGCGGTGCTCGCGGCGGGAGGTTTGGAGCTGGTAGTTCCACTCCAGTTCTACTCTTACATCGGCGCCGGGCAATAGAGGCTCCGGCAAAGACAGCCAGGCGTTGGTGGGGTCTTCGGAACGGTGGACGGCGCTGTTATTCCAGCCCACCTCTTTTTCATTCACCCGAACATCGGACAGGCTGATCCCCTGGGTGTAGAAAGCCGGGTCGACATAGGAGGCCTTGCGGGCCTGTATCAGGTGTACGTTCTGGATGAGTTTCAGGTTGAGCTGCCGGAGGGTGTCCGGGCTGTTGTTGGTGTAGGTGATGCTGGCCTGGCCCTCGATGCGGCGTTCCGTGGGGTTTACCCGAGCTTCCATACGGTAGGTAGCGCGGTTCTGCCAGTATTTCGGCCCCGGCTGGCCGGTAAGGGTGCGGGTGCCGTTCTCCACTGCCTGAAGGAATTCGCGGGGCATGTAGAGGTAGGGCTGGGCGGGGAGGGAGAGCGCCAGGAGGAGGAATGGGGCTATCAGGGCAAACATTCGGGCCGCGGGCATAAGTTGGAAGGCTTCCAGGTGCAAGTGGCGCCCCAAAGTCGGAAGTCGGAACGCGGAAATCGGAATTTTTCCAGTGGAGTGCTGCCGGGATGGGGCTGAAGATGCCTCCACCATAAAAAACAGAGCTTCCTTAACAAAAGGAAGTTTGAAGCCGGAAAGCAGAAATCGGAATGGCGCAGGGCCGTCTTCAACCGCTTGTCTACCAGTGATGTCCAATCTGGGAACAATGCCTATTGGAAGGGGAAAGAGGCTTTTGGCCATGGTTTTGTGGATTTTGGATGGGCAAAAATAGGGAATTAGAGTGTATAAGTGCATTCGTGCATAAGTGAATTTGCCTTCTCCTGAAGAGACAGTTGCTAAATTAAAATTCGGGAATAACAATCCAACGCATTCCCTTTTCCGGTAAATTTCCAACAAAAAAATGGCCTTCTTCTGGATACTCTGGGGCTTCGACGCCTGCATTGCCCTGGTGGCGCTCTACTTTTTTTTCATCGGCCTGGCCGACGGCTCGGTGTCTTCTTTCAATATGGGCATCTGGATGCTGTTGCTGGGCGGGCTGGCCGTCATCCTGCTGGGCGGCCTGTGGCTGAAGGGGCTGGGTAAGCTGCTGCTGGCGAAAGGGCTGCTGGCCATCCTGGCGGCGCCGGTGTTGGCCTATGTGTTGTTTATGCTGCTGGTTGTCCTTTCGGGGGCGAGGTGGAATTGAGGGGGGCGGAGAGGTGAAATGGAACGCGAATTAACGCAGATACCGTGGATCTGCAACGGATCGGGAACCCAAATCCGCGCTAACCCGTCCAATCCGCGTCATCGCCCGACGCCATAGCTATGGGCGACGGCGTCCGCGTCCTATCCTCACCGCGCCAGCACAAACTGCTGCACCTGCCGCTCGCCTCCCGCCATTACCGAAAGGAAAAAGACGTCGTTGGGGAGGGGCTGCTCATCCAGGTTGAGGTAGATGGAAGGCGAATTCAAAGTGGCTTCCATCTGGAAGAACACCCGCCGGCAGAAGGCATTGTGGATGGTGATGGCTACTTGCTGCTCCTGATAGGCGGGCAGGCTGACGGTAATTACCCCCCTGCTTGGGTTGGGAAACAGGCGGAAAGCGGAAGCGGATCCTGCTGCCGGGTTTATGGAATAGATATCACTGGAGAAATTGTTCGGAGAGGCCGTTTCCTTGATACTATTCGAGAGGCAATCCCTCCATGCCCTGCAGGATCTCTCCGGTGCAACGGTCTATGCTGGCCAGGCGCGGATTAAACCGCCAATCGACAACTGTCAGAAGTAGGTCTAGATTGGGTTCATAAGCCAATCCGTTAATGTAAGTGAAACATCCTCTTAGTAATTAAACAGGCGAAAGGATTGGAATGCAATGTTAAGCCCAGGTTATGAAAATTACCATGCCAGATCAGTCTCAATGTAAATCCGGGCGGGATGAGTAAAAATTCGGGGGGGGGAGGAATTCGGAAAAGGCTACTCTTCAAAAACAGCATCCATTTCCCGGTAGCTCAACACCCTGATGTCTTCCGAGTAGGGGAACCCCTCTTCTACCGGGCAGATGATGAATTGCTTTTGGGTATTGAGGTCCGAACGGGCGATGTGGAAGCCGCGGCTGGGTTTTGGAGTGGTCGAATATTTTATTTCTACTAAAATATGAGGTTTTCCTCCCCGTGCAATCACCAGGTCGGCTTCGGTTCCCTCGTGGGTGCGGTAAAAGTACAATTCCGCCCAATCGGGAAGGATGGCGCTCATTTGTTCGATCACATAAGTTTCCCAGGAAGCTCCCAGCAGCGGGTGGCCGCTCAAATCAAAAAAGGAGGACACGCCCAACAGTTGATGCAGTATTCCCGTATCCCGGATATATAGTTTGGGCGTTTTGACCAATCTTTTTTTCAAATTGGTAAAATAGGGCTGCAACCTCCGGATCAAATAAGCCGATTCCATAAAATCGAGATACCTCCTGACGGTTTTGGCATGAATGCCCAAAGATCCGCTGAGGTTTTCCATGTTCAGTAAATTACCGCTCAGGTGGGCGGCCATGCGCCATAATTTTCCGGTCACGATAGGGTCGGCGCGCAGGCCCAGGAGTGGAAGGTCTCTTTCCAGATAGGTTTGAATAAAGTTCTGTCGCCAAAGCCTCGACAATTCGTCACCTGGCGCCAGCAGGGAGTCGGGAAACCCTCCCCGGAACCAGTGCGTCCGGTAATCGGTAATATCCCGGACTTCCCCGAAAAGGAAGGGCTTCAATTCGTGGTAGGCAATGCGGCCGGCCAGGGATTCGGAGGTGTCACGGATCAGGTCGGGCGAAGCCGAGCCCAGCAGAATGAACCGCCCGGCCTGCCGTTTTCGGTCGATGATGCCTCGCAATTGTGGGAACAGTTCCGGAAGCTTCTGCACTTCGTCCAGGATGACGGTTTGATCCGCTAAGGGGTCCAGGAAAAGGGATGGATTGTTCAACCGCGCCAGGTCATCCGGGTTTTCCAGGTCCAGATAAACAGAGGGCTTGTCCAGTTGCGCTCTGATGGCTTGCACCAGGGATGTTTTTCCCACCTGTCGGGGCCCTACAACGGCCACCGCAGGAAAGAAAGAAGCCAGTTGCAGGATATTCTCTTCCGCAAAACGATGATAATATCTTTCCATAACCCTGAAATTCCCGCACGAAATGCGGGATTTTCAGGGTAAATTAAACCTTTTCTGTGACTCATGCAATTAGGAAGAGAAAATTGAGGGGAGTAGAGGCCTCAAGTGTTCAATTTCCAAAGCCGGATTCTCAGTAAACTCAAACTGCTTCCTAAACACATAGAGATGCGGAAATACCTCACCAGCCTAAGCGGGGAGGAGGGCTCCAAAGCATTTCCACGTATTTCCATTGCATTTCCACCTTATATCGGCCGGGAATAGTACTTCTTCCAACAGCCTCATGAATCAACAAATCAACAAATCAATAAATCAACGAACCTACCCCACCCGCTCCAGAAACTCCTCCTCCGTCATGATCTCCACCGTCCCCAGTTCCTTCGCCTTCTTCAGCTTGGAGCCCGCTTTCTCCCCCACCACCAAAATATCCAGGTTGCCGCTGACGGCCGAGATGTTCTTCGCGCCGGCCGCCTCGGCCTTGGCCTGGGCTTCCTTGCGGCTCAGCGTTTGCAGCGTGCCGGTGAAGAGGATGGTCTTGCCGACGAAGGGGCCCTCGCCGCTGGCCGTTTTGGGCAGGTCTTCCTCGGTTTGTTCCATATTGACGCCCAGGTCTTCCATCTCTTCGAGCAGCTTGATGTTGTGTTCGTTGCTGAAGAAGGCGATGATGTTCTCGGCGACCACCGGGCCGATGTCCTTGATGTGGGTGAACTTTTCCATATCCCAGTCCTTCAAATCAAGCACGTGATCGATCTCGGCGGCGAGGATCTTTGACACCTTCTGCCCCAGGTGGTGGATGCTGAGGCTGTGCAGCAGGCGGTGGATGGGGTTCTGCTTGGCCTTTTCCACCGATTCTTTCAGGTTGGCGGCGGATTTCTCGCCGAAGCCCTCCAACTCAGCTATTTTATCATAATCCAGGCGATAGACATCGGCGAGGGTGCGCAGCCAGCCCAGCTCGTAGAAGCGTTCGACGATGGACTTGCCCAGCCCCTCGATATCCATGGCGTTCTTGGAGACGTGGAAGATGATCTTCTGCAGGTTCTGCGCGCCGCAGACGCAGACGGGGCAGCGCCAGGCCGCCTCACCCTCGATGCGCACGAGCTCCACCGGCTCGTCTGTGTCGTTGATGGGGCAGTATTTCGGGAACTCGATGGGCTCTTCGGAGCCGTCGCGCAGGTCTTCCAGCGCCTTCACGATGTAGGGTATCACGTCGCCGGCCCGCTCCACCAGCACCATGTCGCCGATGCGCAGGTCCTTGGATTTGATGAAATCCTCATTGTGCAGGGAGACGGAGGAGACCGTCACGCCCGCCAGCTGCACCGGCTCGATCTTGGCCACGGGGGTGATGGAGCCGATCTTGCCCACCTGGTATTCCACCCGCAGCAGGCGGGAGGTGGCCTGCTTGGCCTTGAACTTGAAGGCGATGGCCCAGCGGGGGTGGTGGCTGGTGGAGCCCGCCCGTTCCTGCAGCTCCCGGCTGTTGACCTTCACGACCATACCGTCGATCTCGTAGGGGTAATCCTCCCGCTTTTCCTGCCATTTGTGGCAGAAGTCGAGGGCGGCCTTGATGTTTTTGCATACGGTGCGTTCCACGCCTTCAACCGGGACTTTAAAGCCGATCTCGTTCAGCCGGTTGAGGCTCTCTTCGTGCGTGCTGAAGCCGGAGAGCACGTCATTGCCCTCTTCGTCCACGGCGTAGCCGAGGGTGTAGATGAAAGCCTCCATGCCGCGTTTGGCCACCTCCTGCGGGTCTTTCATGCGCAGCCCTCCGGTGGCGGTATTGCGGGCGTTGGCGAAGAGGCTGAGCCCTTCCTCTTCCCGCTGTTCGTTGATCTTTTTGAAGACATCCTTGCGGATGAGCACTTCTCCCCGCAGCTCCGCCTTGTGGATGCCCAGGCCGGAAAAATCGGCTTTCAGGGGGATGGATCGGATGGCGCGGGCGTTGTTGGTCATTTCTTCCCCCTCGACGCCGTTGCCTCGGGTGGCGGCGCGCACCAGGCGGTTGTTTTCATAGACGACGGCAATGCTGCCGCCGTCAAACTTGGGCTCCACGGCGTATTCGATGTCCTGCTCTTCCGGTATGTTGAGGTAGCGTTTGATCTGGGCGTCGAATTCCACAAGGTCTTCTTCATTGTAGGAGTTGGCCAGGGAGAGCATGGGCGTGAGGTGCTCCACCGATGGGAAGTCGCTCGACAGGTCGGAAGAGACGCGCTGGGTAGGCGAGTCGGGCGTCACCAGTTCCGGGTGCTCTTCCTCCAGCTTTTCCAGCATCTTGTACAGCCGGTCGTACTCCGGGTCGCTGATCACCGGGTCGTTCAGGATATAATAGCGGTACTCGTGGTACTCGATCACCTGCCGCAGCTTGTTGATCTGCTCGTCGGGGGATTCTTTTCCCAGGGCGCCGCTGCCGTCGAGGAAGGTCTTGGATAAGTCGAAGAGGGTGCGTTGTTCTTGCTGGCTGTACATGCATTGAGTTTTCTACGGGTAAATTAGGCGTTTAATACAGAGATTTTGAAAATTTTTTTTGACTTTCTCTGGAAATGTCAAAAAAAACAAAATAACTTGAATGGTATATAAACCTAGATTGTTGCTTTCCGGAAGAACGCGAAGGGGCATCCCTATCTATTTTCAACCCGGCCGGCCGGCTGCTGAAGGCTTTCCGCCTGGCCGGCGGCCTCAGCCAACAGAACTGGGATACCAGCCGCCTGCCGTCAGGCCTGTACTACTATCGCCTGTTGCTGCCTGGCAACAGGCCTGAAGTAGGTAATTCTACTTTGTTACTTTAACAGGAACGCGGGCCTCCAGGCCCGCGAAGGCGGCCTCGGGCAGCCTACATGAGGGCAATATCATACTGAAAAACTGCTTGAAGCAGTTTTACGCGGGCCTGGAGGCCCGCGCTCCATGTCCTCCGGCCACGAGAAATTTTAAAGTAACAAAGTAGTAGTAAGTAGTCGGACAGTATTAATTTAACGTTAGGTTTGACCTCATCGGCCTGTTTTTCAGCAATTTAAGCCCGTGCGAGGCCGAGGCTAAGGTTCAGGTTGAGGGGTATGAATGGCAAGGGCGGTTCAACAATACAATAGTGGCAGATCAAAATTTCATCAGCCGGGATTACCTTTTCGCCATTGACAGCGCCGGGCAGGTATTGTGGCAATACCAGTCTCCGGGCGGCGAACTGCGGCGGGGCGCCACGGCCCTCGCCCCGGCCGCCGCCGCCGGCCTGGTTGTGGCCAGCGGGCGGGGAGAGGAGTTTTACATCAACCCCAGCCGCAATGGTATGCGCTGGCGCAGCGGCCTGCTCTACAAGCTCGATGCGCAGCGCCAGGTGGAGTGGGAAGTGGAGTTTGACAAACCTTTTCCCGACATTACTTTCAACCGCCTGAACAAGCTGATCCGGGTTTCCGACGGCAGCGGCTACGTCGCCGCCGGCCATCTGGCCATGGAATATCCCGACACTTCCGCCAAGGACATCAACGGCTGGATCGTAAAGGTGTCCGAACAGGGAGACAGCCTCTGGAGCCGCTACCTTCGCTTCTTCACCCAGTCGCCGGACTGGACGCTCATGCACTTCCTGTACGACATCAAGGAAACTGCCGACGGCGGTTTTATCATGGTGGGGCAGGCCGAGGATTTTGAGGCCGGCTGGCAAGGCCAGCAGGGCTGGATCATCAAAGTGGACCAACACGGCTGCCTGGTTCCGGGCTGCCACCTCATCAGCGGGGCTGACGAAAGCACTGCCGCCGGACCGCGCCTGCTGCTCTTCCCCAACCCGGCGGAGGATCTGCTCAACGTGTTCCTCAATGACCCCGGCCTGCCGCAGCGCTCCGGCGCCGCCTTCCGCATCCTGGATATGCAGGGGCGCCGGCTGGCTGCTTACTCTGCCGGCCGGCTGGAGGAGGCCACGTTTATTATTCCGGTGCAGGGGCTGCCGGGCGGGATGTATGTCCTGCAGTACGCAGATGGGCAAAAGGTGCTGTGGAGCGGGCGGTTTGTGAAGCGGTGATTATACTTGTTTTCTGGATTTTATCGCCTCTTAAAGATGGCTTATTGCTCGCGGAATCTACCCTAAAAGAGATACTTTACGCGAGCAATAGCATATATGAGGATGTTTGGTTTTTGATCTGCGCCCTCCAGCCCACTGGCAGCACCTGGCCGACAAATCAAAAATCAAAAATCCCAAATCAAACATCAAAAATCTTCAGCTTCTCAACCTCGGGTCCAGCGCATCGGTCAGCCCCTCGCCCAGGAGGTTAAAGATGGTCACGGTGAGAAAAATGGCGAAGCCCGGGAAGATGGCCAGCCACCAGGCCGACACCTGCGAGCGCGCCAGCCGCAGCAGCGACCCCCAGGTGACCTGCTCGGGCGGCACGCCCACGCTGAGGAAAGAAAGGAAAGCCTCCAGCAGGATGGCGCTGGCCACGCCGAAAGCGATGGTAATGAGCACCGGCGTCAGCGCATTGGGGATGGCGTGGCGGAAGATGATACGCCACTCGCTGAAGCCCAGCGCCTGGGCGGCCTCGATGTACTCCAGGCTGCGGACGCGCAGCAGCTCCGCCCGGATGAAGCGGGCGATGCCCGTCCAGCGGATCAGGCCGATGATGGCCATGACGTACAGGATGGACGGCCGCTCGATCACCGCCAGGATGCTCAGCACCAGCAGCAGGGCGGGCACCGAGCTGATCACCTCGATCAGGCGCATGACCATAATGTCGAGGGGCAGGGTGATCCGTTTGCCCAGTACGGGTATCCGCCGCAGCGCTGCGGCCAGCAGGTTTGCCGCCAGCATGATGGCGGCTATGATGCCCAGGCTCTTCAGCAGTTCTACACTGAACGTACCCTCGCTGAAAGCGTAGGCGCGGGCGGTGAAGCCGTAGAAGATACCGGCCAGAATGCCCAGGATGTTGAGGATCAGCCCGATGCGGGACGCCTGGAAGCGGTCGTCCCCGAAGTATCCGGCCAGGGCCCCGAAAAAGATGCCGATGAGGGCGGCGATCGACATGGAAACGACCCCCACCAGCATGGCGATGCGGGTGCCGGAGATCATGCCGGCGGCTACGTCCCGCCCCAACTGGTCGGTGCCCAGCCAGTGGCGGAAACGGGCCGATTCTACATTCTGTTCGTCACCGGGAGCGGTGTAATTGTTGTTCTTCCGGTCGATGGTGGTGGCGGAGTAGGGGATGGGCGCCCACACTACCGATTCATAATCGTGTTCGCGCCAGCCTTTCTGGAAGAACTCCGCTTCCCAGGCGGCCAGCCCCAGATCGACCGCGTATTGCCGGAAAACGGGGAAGTACACCTCACCATCGATCTTACAATACAGCGGTTTTTCATTAGCAATGAAGTCAGCCGTCAGGGCGACGAAAAGCAGCAGGTACAGCAACCGCAGCGACCACACGGCGAGCCGGTTCTTCCGGAACTGCCGCCGCACGATGGCCCGGTAGCTCTCCCCCATGGCCTGCCGCCGGGCGATGCCTTCCGCTAAGTCCTTCTCTTTTTTTACTCCGATCAGCATAATCTATCGCTTGTTACGGCTGTACGATACCCGAGGGTCGGCCCAGGCGTATAACACATCGGCGATGAGGATGCCCGCCATGGTCAGGATGGCGGAGAGCATCAGCACGGTGTACACCACCGGCCAGTCGCGCTGCGTAATGGCGTCGATGGTCAGCTTACCCATTCCGGGGATGTTGAATATTACTTCTATGGCTACCGAGCCGGCAAAGACGGCGGGGAAAATATTGGCGAACAAGGTGATGATGGGAAACAGGGAGTTCCGGAAGGCGTGCTTCCAGATGACCGCCCGGCTGCTCAGCCCCTTGGCCCAGGCGGTGCGGATGTAGTCCTGCCGGATGACGTTGAGCATGCCGCCCCGCATCTGCCGGGAGATGAAGGCCAGCGCCCCGTAGGCCAGGCAGAAGACGGGCAGCCCCAGGTGGGAGGCCGTCTCCCAAAAGCGGTCCCAGAATGGCGCCTCCGGCGGCAGGTTGCCCAGGCCGATGGAGGGGAACCAGTCCATTCCGTATTCCGGAGTAGTGAAAAAGACCAGCAGCATGGTGCCGATCCAGAAGCTCGGCAGGGAGTACAGAATGAAAAGGGTGATGGTCGAGGCGCGGTCAAAGAACGACCCTTTCCATATAGCCGAAAAGACGCCCAGCGGGATGGACAGCAGATAGGCCACCAGAATGGCCATGCCGTTAATGAGCACCGTCCAGAACAAGGCATCCTTCATCTTGTCGGCCACCGGGCGGCTGTCGTAGTAGGACACCCCGAAGTCGAGCTGCAGAAAGCCGGAGATCCAGTTGTGGTACTGGTTGTCCAGGCCGTACCATTTGATGTCGGGCACGTAGAGCAGGCCGGGGCGGGCATTTTCCTTGATAGCCTCATAGCTGCCGCGCAACTCCCGGATGGGGTGCAGCAGGGCCGCCTGCAGGCTGCTGTCCTGCAGGGCCATCGTCTCAGCTTCCTCCATCAGGCTGGTAATACGCGTATCGGAATGGGCGAGAAACAGCTGTTGCAGGGAGGAGCGGATGGTGCGAAAGGCATTGCTTTCCTGCCGCTTGGAAACTTCCTGCAGGGTGTAGTTCATCTGCAGGAGCTGGTGGTAATAGGCAGAAATGGGCTCCCAGTTGCCGTACTGGGCGATGAGCTTCGACAGCATTTCCCGGTGGTCCCTTCTGAGGATGTTGTACAGGGTATCCGGATAGGCGGCCGGCGACAGGCCGATATAGAAGGCAGGCTTGTCGAGCCCCAGAAAGCCGGCGGTTTCCCGGTATATCCGCTCGGCGTTGGCCAGATTCTGCTGGTCGGGCCCATAGCCTCTCAGCTTCAGCTCCACCGGGTCGCCGGGGGCTACCTTGCTCAGGGCGAAAGCGAGCAGGGAGATCACCAGCAGCGTGGGAATGAAGATAAGTATGCGTTTGAGCAGATATTGAACCATGGGATGTACGCTGTAAAGACGGACTTTATTTTTGCAAATCTTTTTTACTTCGGGGACAGGGGCAGTAGGCCGGTAGCTTTATTCCCGGGGCCATGGGTGAATGGCTGGAATGGCTATATTGCTATGCGAATCCAGGGCTAAATGGCCTGTCAACGGCCCAGCGGGCCGTAATCTAAAAGGGCAATGTGCCTGAACACAAAGGCCACATTCCGGCCCGCTGGGCCTGAAACGGCGCCTTGGGCTTCTTTTCTACCAACATTTAGGCCCTAAGAGCATGTTTGGAGGCCACCCTTTGGACTAAAAAAGGCCACTTTTTCGGT
>CAYQKY010000185.1:0-16541 GCA_964418125.1 uncultured Phaeodactylibacter sp. | reverse complement strand
TGTCACCGAAAAAGTGGCCTTTTTTAGTCCAAAGGGTGGCCTCCAAACATGCTCTAAGCACGGCGGACCCCGTGGAATTCGTAGAGCGGCTATTCCACAGGGCGGAACATTTCCACTGCATTTCTAAACATTTCCACGTGTTGCACCAATTGTGTTCATATAACTTACAGCAAAAACCGAACACCTATGAAAAAAATTGTTACCCTCCTTGCCTTTGCCCTGTCCGCTCTCATCGCCTTCGCCCAGCATTCCGGCATAAGGCTAACCCCCAAGATCGGGGCCTCCTTCAATTCCATTTACGGCCACCCCTCCGGGGAAACCCCATGGGGCTATAAATTCAGCCCGTGGCTGTTCGGAGTAGAAGCTTCGCGGGAGGGCGCCGGCCGGTGGGCGCCCAGTGCCGGCCTGTATTTTTTGAGAAGAGGAACGCACGGTAAACTCAGCTACGGCCGCCGCCTGGACGATTATTATTTCGAATATCTTGTGCTGACGGCGGAGACAAGATATGCCCTTTTTCCCCGCCTCCGCCTGGAGCTGTTCACCGGCCCTTATGTGGGCTACTGTACCGGCGCCGGGGTTAAATATTACGGTGAGGAAGATTTTACCGATTACAGACATGATGATTTTGATGACTTCGACTTCGGCGCGCACGTTGGCCTGAATAAGCATTTTGACCTGGCAGGGTTTGATGTACTGGTGCAGCCGAGGTTTCAACTGGGCCTGACGCGGTTCTCCTTTACCAAACACATTTCTTTTCAACTTATGCTGGGGGTTAGGCTATAAGAAAGCTGCCGCTGTTCCACGAGGCATAATTTTTCCGGAAGGCGCTTTTCTCCGGCTGCCAAAGCCATTGGCGAAGGCAGGCCCGGCGCCTCCCGGATTCCTCAAAAATACGGCCTAACGGATGACGAGCCTTTCCGTCATCACTTTCCCGGACCTGGCGACAACTCTAAGCAGGTAGACGCCGGATGGCAGCTGCAAGGCGGGCTGTACCTGCTGCCCCCGCAGGTTCTGCAGGCTCCACACCGTCCGCCCCTGGCTGTCGATGAGCGCGGCGGAGGCCAGTTGGTCATCGCCGGTAAGGCGAATGGCAAAGTAGCCCTCGGCCGGGTTGGGGAAAACGGACAGGCTGCTGGCCGTCGAGCTTCGGGGCTGCCCTTCCAGTTCCAGGAAGTAGCTGTGCTCTGCTGTACGTACTTCCAGGGTATGGGTAGCGGGCGCCAGCCCTTTGGCGCTGAAGGCCATCTGCCCCATTGCTCCTTTGGCATCGATCTCACGGACGAGCTGCTGCTGGCCGTCGTAGATCAGCAGGCTCTGTACCGGCTCCGGCAGCAGGGAGAGGTCGAGATGGTATTCCGCGTTATCGGCGGAGTAGGAGAGGGGGTTATACTGTTGGTGCCGGAGGATCTCCACCGGCTCCAGGATCGTCAGGCCCAGGGTTTCATTTCCTTTGGCATCGACGATACGCAGGACATAAGCGCCCCGCTCCATCTCCCGGACGTCGAGGCGGACGGCCCCGCTCTGTGCCTTCAGCCCGGTAAAAGCAGCGGCCAGGCTGCCGTCAAACCGGAGAAATTCCACCCGCTCGGGCGGGTTGGTTGCAGAAGCCCGGATATCTGCGTAGTAGTAGTAGGCAGGCCTGCTCACCAGCGGCTTGTCAGAAGCAAGAGGCTCTCTTCCTTCCACGCCGGCAGGTGTGCAGGTCGACTGCCAGAGGTCGAAGCGAAGCCTGGATACCAGGGTGTAGGGGATTATGCAATCGCCATGGTTCAGGTCCCCCAGATAAACGCTGTTGATCAGGGCGCGCATCCAGAATAGGTACCACGGCAGGCGGCTTTCCAGGCGCCGCTCCGTCACTATGGAGTTGTAGTAGTACACTTCCTGGTCGGCCGTGCAGTAGTACATGGCAGTGGGCAGGCGGTCGTTCCAGCTGGAGACGTCGCTTTCCGCCAGGCACTGCCGCATGGGATTGTTGGGCTGGAGAAGGCTGTTGTAAAAGCCCTCGGTGAGCATGTCCGTATAGGGGATCACAACCCAGCTGACATCGCCCGTCTGGCCGAGGATGTCGGTTGTATACCATTGATCATAGGGAGGCAGCAGGACGTCGGATAGGCCCGTATAGATGTTACCGCTGGTGCTGGCCTGGCAGGAAGCGATGGAGTAGAGCACAAACTCCGGCCGGGCGTAGTAGGGGTCATTTACAATGTAGTTGTACTGGACGCCCGCAAGGCTGTAGGGGCCCGAACCCAGGCCTGCCGTCAGCACCTGGAAGCCTTCATCGCTGGCCTCCTGCAGGAATTTGAAGGCCGACATGCCGGCGTGGCCACCCTGGGAATAGCCGGAGATCTGCACCTTCTGCGTCAGCGGTATGCCGTATTCCGTTGCCAGGTTGCGGGCGGCCAGCATCAGGTCGACGGTGGCGGAAGCCTGCGTTTTCTCATCCAGGTAGAGGTGGAAGCCGGGGCTGTCGCCCAGGCCCAGGTAGTCGGGCAGGAGGGTGAGGTAGCCATTGCCGGCGTAAAGCAGGCCGAAGAGAAGCTCCGACCCGTTGCCTGCCCCGCTCAGCCTCGATGGTACCTGATCCTTGTCAAAAACGGTGCCGTGGCAGTATACCATGATGTCTACCGGGCAGGGCGCCTGCGGTACGACAACCAGGCCGGAAGCATAGGTGGGATTGCCGGCAACGTCTTTGGTGCCATACACTACTTTCAAAGGCCAAATAGCGTAGTCAATGTCGCTCAGCAGGTTGAGCACATAGTCGGGTAAGTTGAGGGGCGACAGGTTGTTGATGTAGGCCTGTGTCTCCTGTACGGAAAGCGGAGCCGGCGTAAGGGGTTCTGCGCTCAGTACCTGGCCCCGCTCCTGGCCGTAGGCCCACGGGGACAGCAGCGCAAAAGCCAGGATAATGGTAATGAATCTTTGTTTCATGGCTTATGGTTTTTGGTTATAATATCCTGTGAGGTTTGCCCCTCTGGAAACAATGCCATGGGAAGGTAGGTGAAGCGGCCTCTGCCAGAAAGCATGCTTCTCCCACGCAGCCGGCACTGAAAAGGCAGCCTTTCTGCAAGAGGGGGGTAAGGTATATGGACAACCAGGTATTCGGAAAGGATCAGGTAATAGTGAGGCTGGCAAAGTATTTGAGGGAACCTTTAAGATACAAAAAATAAAGGCCGGAAGCAATAGGTTTAAAGCATCTCTTAAAAAAGGTAGCCATCCCGGGACAACCGCCGCAATGGAATGGCCGGAAAAAGAAGCGCTGCCTCAACCATCTGATAAATTATTGAGTTAATAATTTGCGCCCTCTTCCTTTCTATATAATACAGAAACAAAAGCATGTTTTCCTGGTGGCGCAAAAGCCTTTTTGCAGGGATTCGTTTGTATCGCAGATGGGCGGAGCCTGCCGGGAAGTAATCGAAAACCAAACTTTTCAATAATGACAACTAAATGCGCTAAATTCTTATTCCTGGCATCTCTGATGGTTATTTTAACCAACTGCGACAAGGACGAGCCGAAACTGACCGGCGACGTTACCCTTACTTTTTACAGCAGCTCTACTGCCTCCATTTTTGTGGAAACCGAGATTCTCATCGACAAGAGTGATACGGAACCGTTGATAGATCTGGGGAGGCAACAGCTCATCAACAACAACAATGCCGTTTATGAAGTACAGGGGTTGAACTATGGCAATTATTACGCCCGGTACACCCGGCTGGACCAGGAAGGCAATGCTGTCGGCGTTCCCCGCCTGAAGCCCTTCCAGGCGAGGGCCAATGAGCACACGGAGGTCCTCATCCGGCTATGACAGCTCTGGTGAGAAGACAGTTGGTTAGTTGTCTTCTCACATAAATCCGTATTTTTAATAAAAAACATGTGGGCAAACAATTCCCTTTGGTTTGAGGTGTCCGTCGTTAGCGTCACCATCGCTCTGGGCCACATCCTTTTGGGCCATTTCGAGGAAAGGTCGCCCCGGGGCCGCAAACTGCTGAAGTTCCTCTTCGCTCTTGCCCTGGTGCTCGGCCTGTCGGTGTGGTTTGGCAGGGCGGTAGCCCTTACCGTATACGGGCTTCTGTTCCTGCCTGTCCTGTACATTCACCTCGTCGCTCTGCCCCGAAAAGGGATCAACGGCTGGACGGGGAAACCGCGGGACAAGTACTACGAACTCCGGGGATGGGATAAAGACATCTTCCGGGAGTGAAGGTGACATCAGAAAGCCCCGATGCCGGGCTCATCTGTGTTTCATCACCCGACTGTATCCATACTGGCCGGCGCTTCACCACTTACCGCATTCACCACATCTTCCAGTATCATGTACAGGCACGGCACGATCACCAGAATGATGGATGTGGCAAAAACGATCCCGAAGCCGAGCGAGATGGCCATAGGGATGAGATAGTATGCCTGCCGGGAGGTTTCCAGGATGATAGGCGTCAGGCCGCCGAAGGTCGTCAGGGTGGTCAGGATGATGGGCCGGAAACGGCGGACGCCGGCCTCGTGTATGGCGTCGAAGGCCGATCGGTTGCCTCGTTTCTTATTTGCGAAATCGATCATGATGAGGGAGTCGTTGACCACTACCCCCGACAAGGCGATAACGCCCATGAGGCTGATCAGCGACAGGTCGTAGCCCAGCAGGATGTGCCCGATCACCGCTCCGACGATACCGAAGGGGATGGCCGCCATGACGATCAGTGGCTGCAGGTAGTTGCTGAAGGCAACGGCAAGCAGGGCGTAAATGACCAGCATGGCGATCGCAAAGCCGCCCCAGAGCGCCTGGGTGGACTCCCGCATCTCCGCCTGGCTGCCCTGGAAACTCCAGGTGATGCCCGGGAAGTTGGCCCGAAGCCGCGGCAGCTCTTCCTGCTGAATTGATTCCAGCACCCGGGTAACCGCGTTTTTCGGCTCCACATCCATACCCACGGTGACCACCCGGCGGCCGTCCCGGCGGTTGATGGTCGTAAAAGCCTCGCCCCGGCCTACCGTCACTACATCCAGCAGCGGCACCTGAGTGCCGGCGGGCGTCCGGATCACCAGGTCTTCCAGGTTGTGCAGGTCTTTGCGCTCCTCTTCCGGCAGCTTTACGCGCACCTCGATCTCATTGGTGCCCCGAAGCTGGCGCATGGCGAGGGCGCCGAAGAAGGCGTCGCGCACCTGCCGCCCTACGTCGTTGGAAGTCAGGCCCAGGGCGCGCCCCTCAGGGAGCAGGTTGAAGTCGAACTGGGATTTGCCTTTGTTATAATTGTCGTTGACGTCGCGGGTGGCTTGGTACGACTCCATCCGTTCGAAGAAGGCCTGGCTGGCCTTTTCCAGCACGGCGATGTCGGAATGGCTAAGGTCGACGCTGATGTCCTGCTGCCAGCCTCCGGGGCCCCGCTCGGCCTCGAAGGTGATCTGGTCTACGCCCTCGATGTCGCCGATCTCATCCCGCCAAAGCTCGATGACGTCCTGGGCGGTCATGTCGCGCTCTCCGGGCGGCTTCATGACGATCTCCACGTCGATGAAATTCTGGCCGCGCACGTTGGTTTTGATCCCTTCGGCCACCTCGAACAGGTTGTGCTCCTCAAACATGCGGTGGGTGGACGCGGTAACCTCATTGGCCACCCTGGCGGCCTGATCCGTAGTGGTGCCTACGGGCAGGGACACGCCGGCCTCGATCTCGTCGGCCGACACCTCCGGCATCATAATGATGCCCATGTGATCGCTGTAGCCATAACCGCCGACGATCACCAGCAGGGCAATGGCCGTGCTGAGGGTGATGTACCGGTGGCGGAGGCAAAGCTCCAGGAAGGGGCGGTAGCGTTTGTCGATGAACTGCTGAAAACGTTGGGCGAAGGCTTGCTACCGGCTTTTCAGATAACGCCAAACCCGGGAGGAATTTTTGTTTTCTGAACTGTGCCCCAGGTGGGCCGGCAGGATGAACAGGGCCTCGAACAGGGAAACGGCCAGTACGGTAATGACCACCGCCGGCAGCGGCCACCAGAATTTGCCGGTCGTGCCGGGAATGAACAGCAGCGGCACAAAAGCGATTATGTTGGTAAGGATGCTGAAGGTGACCGGCCGGGATATGTCTTTGGCTCCGGCAATGGCCGCTTCCATATAACTCATGCCCTGCTGCCGGTATTCGTATATGTTCTCTCCGACAACGATGGCGTCATCCACCACAATACCCAGCACGACCAGAAAACCGAACATCGAGATCATATTGATGCTCACGCCGATCATCGGCAGGAAAACCATGCCGCCGATGAAGGAAATGGCCATACCCATCATGACCCAGAAGGCCAGCCGGAATTCCAGGAAAACCGCCAGGATGAAAAGCACGATCACAATGGCAAGCAGGCCGTTCTCGGTGAGCAGGGACATCCGCTCCCGGTAGTCCTCCGCCCGGTTGCTGTCGATCCGGTATTGTACGCCGGGGGGGAGGGAGGCCTGGAAATCGTCGAGAATGCTCTGAACGGAGGTGGCAATATCGAGGGGCGACTGGTTGCCGATCCGGAATATCTGCAGTTCGACGGAGGGTTGCTGGTTGAACTGGGCGTGGAAGCCCGTCTCTTCAAAGCCGTCGGTAATATCCCCCAGGTCCCGCAGTTTGACTTTGGCGCCGGATGGGGAGGTGACAATATCGATGTTGCCGAACTCCTCCGCCCACTGCTTGCGCTCTTTCATACGCAGGAGGATCTCGCCGCGCCGGGTTTCCACGGCGCCGGCCGGCACGTCTTCACTCGACCGGCGGATAAGATCCGCCACCTGCCCCAGAGTGAGGTTGTATTCCCGCAACCGGTGGCGCGGGATCTCCACATGCGTCACATAATCGGGCACGTTGCCGATCTCCACCTGCGTGATCTCTCCGCTGCCCAGCATGCGGTCGCGCAGCCGTTCGGCCAGCTTTCGCAGCGTCCAGATGTCTGCATCGCCGTAGAGGCCGACTTCCATGACATCGCGCTGTTGCGCCTGAAGGCGGACCTCCGGCTCCTCAATGTCATCCGGAAAGGTTCGGATACGGTTGACCGCCTGGTCGATATCCTGAAAAACCTTCATCCTTTCAGCTCCGGTAACCAGTTCGATCATCACATTACCCGACCCTTCATTGGCGGTGGAAGTAACCTCTTTGATACCTTGCACACCGCGAACGGCTTCCTCTACCGGCAACAGGATGCCCTGTTCCACTTCCGCCGGCGCCGCTCCCGGATAGACGACGCTCACCTCGACGATATCCAGCTGAAACTGTGGAAAAACCTCTTTTTGAATGGTGTACATCGTCCACAGCCCTCCGCCGATGAAGAGGATCATGAGTAAATTGGCGGCGATGGAGTTGCGCGCCATGTATTCGATCGGGCCCGTGCCTTTTTTATGTTCTTTATCGGAGGTACTCATTTACAGGGATTGATTTTGCTGTGCGGTGGTTTGAATGGTGTCCTGCCCGGAGCCCCCTTCCGGTTCCGAAAGGCGGAGGCGGGCGCCGTCGGTGACGGTGCTCAGGTTGGTGGCGACTACCTGCTCCTCCTCGCTCAGCCCGCTGCTGATGTAGGCGTACTTCGCATCCTGAAAGGCGATGTCTACCTTCTGGATGCGCAGCTTGCCCTCCTCCATGACCCATACGGTTTCATCTTCCCGGACGTAGTCGCGGTTGAGGCGGACGATATCTTTTATTTCTTTGGCTTTTATACTGGCTTCCACAAAAGCGCCGATGATCAGGGAAGGCGTAGAATCGTCCTGGTAGGCGAGCGGGCCGGGGACCCTCACCAGTACCCGCGCCAGGCGCGTCTGGCCCTCGAGGGCGCCCATCAGCTTGTAGAGGTAGCCTGTCCGGTATTGCCCTTCGGGCCAGGCGGTGCGGCTTCTGATCTTTACTTCTGCTCCCTGCTCCCGGCTTCCTTCCGGAAAGGCAAGCCAGCGCAGGTGGGACAGGGGCACGGTGGCCGTCACCCAGTACTCGTCGACGCCGACCAGGCGGCCGAGGTTGTCGCCGGGTGCTACCTGGGAGCCAAGGTTGGCGTTGCGGCTGAGGATGTGGGCGTTGAAAGGCGCTTTGATCGCCGTGCGCTCCAGTTGCAACTCCGCCTGGCGGGCCGCCGCCCGGGCCGCTTCCACTCTCGCCTTTACGGCTTCGAGCTGAGGCTCCCTCAACACAAGAGCTTCATTTTCTTCCGACAGGGTATCGCCGAGAAACTGGTAATCCTGGCGGGCCACGTCCTGCCGGCCTTCCTCTATCTTCAGGTCGGCCAATGCCTGCCGGAGGTCGCTTTCCCGTAACTCCAGGGCATTCCGGTAATCGGCAGGGTCGATCTGCAGCAGCGTTTGCCCCTTAGGGACGAACCCGCCGGGAACAAAATCGGGCGACCGCCGGATGATCATGCCGCTGACCCGGGGGCTCAGGATGACGTCCTCCGCCGGCTGTACAGTGCCTGTCGTGACGATAGTGGGCCGGAAATCGCCCCGCTCCGCCGCCGTGACTTCTACGAGCATGGCGGTTTCCCGGGTTGCCCCCTCACGCTCGGCGGTAGGTTCGGTCATGAAGATAAAGGCCGTTACCCCTCCCGCCACGAGAAGGATGATGATGCAGATAAGCAATGTCTTTTTCCAGTTCATATTTTAGCTTTTGCGGAATTTTTGTCGAATGTTTATGGGCCCGGTAAAGCCCGAATCAACAAATCAACAAATCAACGAATCAACGAATCAACAAATCAACAAATCAACAAATCCCGATCACCCCTCCACCCCACCGGCCAGGGCGCGGTACAGGGCGATGCGGAACTCCAGCATCGCCAGGTTGGCGGACAGTATGTCGCGACGGAGTTGCTGTTCCTGGTTCAGAGCGGTAAGGACGTCGAGGTAGTCCGTCGTGCCGTTGAAGTAGCCGGCCCTAAGTTGTTGATACGTCTGCCGGATCAGCCGGAGTTGTTCTTCCAGCACCTTTTTCCTTTCCCCTTGTTTCTGTTCCTGTATCAGGGCGTCTTCCACTTCGCGGAAGGCGGTGAGAACGGCTTGTCCGTATTCGTAGAGGCGTTGGTTTTTCACGGCTTCGTTCCTGTCCACTTCCGCGCGCAGTTCTCCGCCGTAGAGGATGGGGGCCAGCAGGTTGCCGGCGATGGACCACGCCCAGTTCTCAAAAACCTTGTCGATCTCGTTGGCCCTCAGCTGCATGGAGGCATTCAGGGACAGCCGGGGGTATTTGTTGCTGATGGCGGCGGCCAGGCCCCGGTCGGCGGCCTGCAGCCGGTGGAAGGCGGCCTGCACGTCGGGGCGCCGCTGCACGAGTTCTACAGGGATGCCTGTTTCCGGCAGAGGGGGCAGGCTGGGTAAGCTGTCGGGCGTAAAAGCCGGAGCTTCCTGAGGCGAACTGCCCAGCAGGACCGCCAGGCGGTGTTCGATGACTGCCGCTCTGGATTCGGCAATGACCTGCTGCTCCCGGCTGGCTTCCACCAGTTGCTGCTGCCGCAGGATATCCACACTCCTCACCTGGCCGCTGCCGAACCGCGCCCGGATGAGGCTCAGGATCTGTTCGTTGGTTTCCATCTGCTCCTGCACCAGCTGTATCTGGTTGCGCGCTTCAGCCAACTGGTACCAGGCCCGTACGATCTCAGCGGCGAGCGACAGGGCGCCGGCCTGATAGTCCGCCCGGGAAGCCTCCGCCCGAAAGCGCTCGGCATCCACCCGGGAACGGATACGGCCCCACAGGTCCACTTCATACTGAGAGCCCAGCCCGAGGCGGACGTTCTCGCCGCCTACGAAATCCGGCTGGGGAAAGCTGGCGCCTCCCTGTATACTGACGTCGAAGTCCGGAACCAGAAAAGAGGACTCCCGGTCGACTACCGCCCGGGCGGCCAGCAGCCGCTGCCAGGCGGTTTTCAGATTGAAGTTGTTGGCCAGGGCGGTGTCGACCAGCGCAGCGAGCTGCGGGTCCTCAAAGGCCGTCCACCATTTATCGGGAATGCTTGCTTCGCCGGAATTGGAAAAAGCCGGCGGAGCTTCCAGCGGCAGGCGTGCGTCGACGGCTCGGGGGGAACAGCTCTGCAAGGCGAAAGTAACCCATAGCAAGAGGGCAAAAAAGGATATGCTCCGTCGTGTCAATAAATTAGCGGGCCATAATCGCGCTGTCCATTCCTCCATACAAATTTCTTCTTAAATGTTTTAGCTCCAGGGCGGTGGGTTCTACTTCTTCGAACAGGAGGAAGGGGAGGAGGTTCATTTTCTGTAAAGAGAGCACTTCTTCTTTATGCCAACTATTCGCCTTTCACATTTTAAATATTTGATAAAAAAGCATAAATTTAGATTTCCATTTGTCCACCACTCCCTCAAATCAGTATTCCATCATGAAAAGCATAACCTCAAAGGCCATTGTCGCGGCGGTTATCCTGTCTCTTCTGGCCGCTGGTGTGTACACCCTCCTGAAAGACAACCATTCGAAGCCGGGAAAGGCCTCTGCCGCCGGGCAGAGCGCCCGGGAAGGAACAGAACAGCCGGCTTCCCGGCTTGTGGCCGAAGAGCCCTTCGAGAGCATCAAACCGAAAACGGAAACCCTGCGGATCGAAGACCCTTCCCGCCCTTCTATCCACACGCTTAGCACCGGCACTGTACTGCGCGTCCCCGCCAACGCCTTTGCCGATGCCGACGGAAACACCATCACCGCCCCGGTGCAACTCACCTTCCGGGAGTTTCACAGTGCAGCGGAGATCATCGCCTCCGGCATCCCGATGCGCATTCCTCAAGCAAATGGGGAAGAAGAATGGCTTCAGACGGCCGGCATGTACGAGATTGACGGCGCCTCCGGCGGGCTGCCGGTAAATATTGCCGAGGGCAAGGCCATCGAGGTTGATTTGCTTTCCAAAACCGGGGGCGACTACGATTTCTGGATCTTCGACCGGGAGTCGGGCCGTTGGGAGAACCGGGGCGCCGGCGGTGAGCCGAAAGAAGATGCGGCGGCTTTGGAAGAAGCCCGGAGAGAGGCGGAGGAACTGCGCGCCAAAACGGCCGCCCCACCCGTGGCGCCAAAGCCCACTTCGGAAGCAGAAAAGCTCATCTTTACCGACCTGGACGCCGGCTGCTGCCCGGAGCTGGCCGGCAGGAAAACGCTGGCGCTCGCCTACGCCGGCAGCGATGAGAAAGCCGCCCCGAAAAATAACCAGTGGATCACCGATCCGGGGATCTGGAGAAAAAAGACACTTCACCCCTCCGATGAAGAGGGCGTTTACCAGCTCACCCTCCTTGGAAATGAAGTGTACCGCATACCCGTCAGGCTGGCCCTGGAAGGCAAAAACCTCGAACAGGCGCGGCGGGACTATCAGGCCGCGCTGGCTTCCTACCAGGCCAATCTCGAAATGCTTCGCAATGCCGAGGCTATGCTGGCCCGGCAGGCAGCTTTCCGGCGCACCATGAGCGTTTCCGGCTTCGGGATCTACAATTACGATATCCTGTGGAAGCGGGAAGACAGCGTGCCGCTCATGGCCGACTTCCGCTTTGGAGAACTTCCCGAGGCAGTGAAGCAGTACGTTACGGTCTATCTCGTCACCGGCGACAACCGGGCCGTAGTGGGGCTGCCTCAGAGTGACTGGCGCCAGATGCGCATTAGCCCCAGCGCCGACAACAAACTGATCGCCGTATTGCCCGGAGACAAGGTAGCTGTCTTTTCCCAGAGCGATTTTAACCGGGAAATGGAAGACATCCGGAAGGCCAGCGGCAGCCACTACGTCTTTGACATGCGGGTGGAACCGGAGCCGCTGAATTCTATGGAAAGCCTCGAAGAGGTGCTCCGGAGAGCCAGCAGCTAAGCGTTTGCCGATGGGTAGATCCGTTCTGTCGCTGATGCTTTTCTTCGGCCTGCTGGCCGTATCCGCCGCTCAGGAAGGGGAGGGGGTGCTGGAGGTATATCCCATACGGGCAAACCATAAGGTGGGATACGTCAAATTCTACCCCCTTGATTCTACCACCCTGATCATCGACACGGTCATTCCTCCTAAGTACGATTATATCGGGGACATCAGCCTGCCCTACAATGTCATTACCGCCGATGGCGCGCCATCATCCTACCGTATTTTCGAGCTGGAGGAGCGGGTGGGGTTGCTGGGCTCGTCCCTCCAGCCCGTAGTATCCAATGACTACAAGCGGATCCGTGTGGTGACCGATGAGTTGCTGGCCGTCGAGCGGGATTCCCTTTTCCTGCTGACAGACACCAGCGGCAAGATATATATGGATAGCCTGCTGTACCAGGATATCTGCCTGGCCGAGCATCATCCCGAAGCCGGCCGCGCCCGTTTTTTCGTAAAAAATGAACAGGGCTGGGGCGTCCGGCGGCTGAACGGCCCTCTGCTGGTGGAGCACCGGTACGGAGATATCCGGCAGGCGGGGACGCCCGGCTATTACAAAGTAAAAAAAAGCATCGCCGACGGGCGGTGGCGGCTCATCGACAGCACCGGCCGGCAGGTGCTGCAGGATGCCTATGAAGACATTCTGGTGCTGGGGCCTCACCTCATTGCTCTGCAGGAGGAAGCAACCTGGAAGCTGATCCACCGGCCCCTGGGCCCCGACGGGACCCCGCGCGGAGGCTTCACCCGTTTTGATGTCTTCCACAGCCGCTTCGAGATCGTTGAAAAGGTCAACTCCCGCCTGGCGGCCCTCGTCCCCCAGGAGAAGGAAACCTCCGTTGAACTATGGGACATCCCCTCCCAGAAACGGCTCATCCGGCAGGACGCCAGAAAACGGACGGCCACCAATTCGGAACAGCCCGAAGAGCGAAACACAACCTATCTGCCTTGGTATTTCCCCATCGAAGGGGAGGATAAGTACGCCATCTTCAATTTTGACTTCAACCGCGTGGGGCAGGTGGATTACCTGATCGATTCCACCGGCCGCATCATCTCGGAGCCCTATGCGTTCATCGAGCCCTCCGGCAAACCCCACGTTTTCCGCGTGGGCAAACGGGGCAGGTGGGGGCTGCTGGCGCCCCTGGCCGACAGCCTGCCCCTCACCGGCTGTGATTACCACCGCCTGTCGCCCTTCCAGGGCCATATCGCCGTTACCCGCATCGGCGGAACCTATGGCGCCATCGTTATCACCGAAAATGGCGTAGACTCCCTGCCCTGTGTATACGACAACCTGGCCCTGCGGGCCGGTGACAGCCTCACCGTACGGTTGGGCAGCCGCCAGATCGTCGACTACAGCCTCGACAGCCTGGGGCGGCTGGCGACGGATACGATCTACTCCGGCCTGTACATCGCGAAAAACGCCAACCGGCCCCTTCGGGAGGCCTGCCCGGTGGCCATCATGGCAGGCGAGCCTTACACCCCCAGGACATTCGACTGGGGAAAAGTTTATGTGGTTGAAGAACCCTACAGCCTACTCCTCAAAAAGAGCAGACAGGTGGAAAATGGACAGGGTACAGGGATCGAGGAAGCATGGTCGGAGAAACTGCCCTTTTCCGGCAAGCCGATAAGCATCCGGGAAGTGGTGGAGGATTCGATACTTGTCTTTACCCACCGGGACAGCGTTTTTGACAGTGCTTTTACGCGCCGGTTGTGCGCCCGCAGCGTGGCGGGCAAGGCTTTCTACCACCGGGGGAAGGGAGCGGATATTACCGATTATCCCATCCTCGGCATGCGGGATTTCGACTACAACTATACCTATACGGCATTTATCGATGAGGAAGGCAGGATGGGGTTGGTTAACCCTTACGGCCAACAGCTGGCCAGGAATGGAGCCCCCCTCCGTTTCACCTACATCGGCCCGTTCCGCGCCGCCCGGGCGCGAGCCTGTATCGGCGGCCAGCTTGCCCTGTACAGAAAGGGCGCCGATCACGATGAGCCTACCAAGTTCCGGCTGGGCTACCAGTGGGCATTTGCCGGCGAGTTCAACATCAACACCATCGGCTCCATCCCCGCCGCCGTTCAGGATGGAGAGGTTTTTGTGCTCAGCCGCCCGGATAACCCCGCCCGGTGGGTATACATCGACACGGCGGGCGCCGTCGTGCTGGAACCGGGCGCCGCCCACGTCGAAGATTTTCAGGAAGCCGACGGCGCCCGCTTCGCCCTGGTTCTGGAAAGGAGCGAGGACGGCCGGGACGTCTACGGCCGCCCTGATGCCGACTACGGCCTCATCGACGAACAGGGGACGGTGTTGATCGAGCCCGCCTACGACAACATCAAAGTTTTCCCGGATCACTTTAGCGTTTCGAAACGAAGGACTCCGGTCTTCTTCTTCAATTCCCGGGGCCACGAGCTGTTCGTCAACCGCACGCGCCTGCGGCCCTTCTCGGAAGGGCTGGCCCATTTCTACGATGAGGGCAAACTTTGGGGCTACGTCGACAGCAGGGGAAAGGTGGCCATCCCCCCGCAATTCCTCAAAGCCCGCCCCTTCTCCGAGGGGCTGGCAGCCGTGGCTGACACCAGCGGCTATTGCGCCTTTATCAATAAACGGGGCGAGATCGCCTTCCGCACCCGGATCCCCGCCGCCGGCTGGCCCTTCCTGGGTAACTTCAGGGACGGGCGCTGCTGGTTCAAGGGCGAGGGCAACCGGTGGGGATGTTACGACAGGACGGGGCAGGTAGTGATCCCGCCCGGTTTCCACTTTGAATACGAGGCATTGAACCAGCTACAGGCCTACACCCGGGATTCTATCCTGCAGACGTTGTTTTCCTTCCCCATGGATTTTTCCCACGGGGTGGCGGCTGTCCGTGCGCCGGCGCCGGGCGGAACCACGGAGCCGGCCGTTATCGACACCAACGGGCAACGCATTCCCCTGGCCGGGCCCTACCAGGACATCCAGGCGTTCGATGCTTACGGGCTGGCCGTCGTCACCGGCGGGGAAACAGGGCTTCGGGGGCTGATCAATGCCGAAGGCAGGGAACTGATGGAGCCTACCTACCGGGAAATAGCGCCTTTCGTCAACGGCTATGCCCGGGTACAGGCGGAGAACGGGCGCTGGGGGCTTTTCGACAAGGAAGGAAAGCAGGCGGCCCCCTTCCAGTACGTAGAGATCGATACTGTATCGGAAGGGATGGCTGCCGTGCGCCTGGACAGCCGGCAGGCCTGGTCGTTCATCGATACGGCCGGCGAGTTGCGCATCCGGGGCCCGTTCGATCGAACGCAGCCTTTTTACAACGGGTATACCCTCGTGAACAACAACGGCGAGAACCAGGTGGTCAACCGCAAAGGAGAGCTGGTTTTTATGAAAAACGACACCGTCCTGTTCTATTCCGAAGGCATCTTCGGCATGAAGGAAGCCCTGCCGCCGGTATTGGCAGAAACGGCAAATCGCAATGCAAAAGGCCCGCCACCGAAGTTTTACTACGCCGACGCCTCCGGCAACAACCTCTTCGGCCGGTACTTCAGCTACATCTCCCCCTTCGAAGCGGGCATTGCCGCCGTTCAGCCCCTGTCGGCGGACAAAGAAGGGCAGCAGCGCTTCGGCGCCATCAACAAACGGGGCGTCATGGTGGTGCCGCCCAAATACGGGTTCGTCAAGCGGCAGGCGGACGGCAATATCGGCACCAACCCGCAACGCTTCTTCGGGCTGGCCGATACGTCCGGCAACATCCTCATCGAGGCGGACTACGACCGCATCGAACCCTTCGGCGAATTCAACCTCTACCGCGTGGAGCGCGGCGAAAAGATCGGCTACCTCATGAAACAGGGCAACCGGATGATCTGGGCCTGGCCGCTGCAGAACTAATCGTGCGGCGATCATCTTGATCGCACGTATATCTACTCCACCCGCGTTATCGCCCGGCGCCACAATTATTCGCAACGTCCTCCGCCCTCCATCCCCTCCTTCGCCCTAAAATGATCCTGCTGTATCTGATGCCGGAACCGCCATGCCCCGCCGTCCTTCTCCAGGAGGCGGAGGCGCACGCAGTAGTCCAGAAAGGGGGCGCAGGGCCTGAAATACGCCTGCGTCAAAGAAATAGAACTTCGGATGGGAAGACATTGCCCTGCCTCCCAACAAATCAATTCCGGTAGTTTTGAGTTTCCGTGCACTCGATCCGGTTAGAATGAACCGATGGCCTCGGTTTTTTTCAATGATGCGGTGAACCAACGGCAATAATTCAGGAACCCTCTGGATCTCAGCGATCACAACATCTTTTTTTTGAGGATTTCCCAGGGTAAGTTCCTCCAAACGTTCCGGCCGGGCCTTATATTGGCGATAATTTTCGGGTTTTAGCAGGTCCAGCCACAACGCATCTGGCAGGTGGTTTTGCAGGAAAGTAGACTTTCCAGTCCCTCTCGGCCCGAACAGAAAACAATTTTGTTTCGGTAAATCCAGAAATCTTGGAATGTATAATTCCATTTTTGTTAAAAAAACAGTGTTTTTAATTCCAAAATTGTAATTTTTTTTACATTCAAAAACCTTAATATCCATGCAAGCACGCCCCTATCTCCTCGCCGAAACGAACTGGAAAACCGTCAAGGATACCGATTACCAGGTGGCCGTCCTGCCATGGGGCGCCACCGAGGCGCACAACTACCACCTGCCCTACGCCACCGACAACTTCGAGTCGCAGTACGTGGCGGCCGAGTCGGCGCGCAAGGCCTGGGAGCAAGGCGCCAGAGTGATCG
>CAYQKY010000184.1:0-16822 GCA_964418125.1 uncultured Phaeodactylibacter sp. | reverse complement strand
AACGATTCCTGCTTCTTGCTACCAATATTACGGCCCTCTGGGCCCGTGGCAGGTCATTTAGCCCTGGATTCGCATATTTTGTATCTTATTATCGAACGGCGCCGGGCTGCATCTTCAGGAATTGCCGAAAGCAAAATAGAAAAACGATGCAAAAAATTTCAGGATTATTAACGCTTTTCCCGGCCCTTGCCCTGGTTTTCCTTTCTTTCAGGTGTTCCTCCGGCCAGGGGCAGGGCGATCCGCAGGAAAAACCCGGACATCAAAAAACACAGATTATGCCTACTGACTCCAACCTCCTCACCCTCTTCCTCTGCGGCGACGTCATGACGGGCAGGGGCATCGACCAGGCCCTCCCCCACCCCGTCGATCCAATCCTGTATGAATCGTACATCAGGGACGCCAGGGCCTACCTGCAGCTCGCCGAAGAACAGAACGGCCCCATTCCCTCCCCCATTCCTTTCGGCTACATCTGGGGGGATGCCCTCAAAGAGCTGGAAAAGCGGCAGCCCGCCCTGAGGATCATCAACCTGGAAACCGCCGTCACCAGCAGCGGGCACTACTGGCCGGGCAAGGCCGTGCACTACCGTATGCACCCCCAAAACGCCGCCTGCCTGACGGCCGCCGGGATCGACGGCTGCGCCCTGGGCAACAACCACATTCTCGACTGGGGATATAAAGGCCTGACGGAAACCCTGGAAACGCTCGACAGCCTGGGCGTCAGAACGGCGGGCGCCGGGCAGGACGCCGCGGCTGCTGCCCGCCCCGCCGCCTGGAAGCTGAAGGATAGCAGCCGGGTGCTCCTGATATCTATGGCCTCCCGCTACAGCGGCGTGCCGGGCGCCTGGGCCGCCGGCGAGGCAAAGCCCGGCCTCCGCTTCCTGGAAGATTTTTCCGGCCAGAGTATCCGGGAGGCCAAAGCCCAGATCGATTCCCTGAAGAGGCCGAATGGCCTGGTGATCTTCTCCATCCACTGGGGCGGCAACTGGGGCTATGAGATCCCGCCCTCGCATCGGGAGTTCGCCCACCGCCTCATCGACGAGGCGGGCGTGGACCTCATCCACGGCCATTCCTCCCACCATTTCAAAGGCATTGAGGTATACAAAGGCAAGCTCATCCTCTACGGCTGCGGAGACTTTATCAACGACTACGAAGGCATCGGCGGCCACGAAGAATACCGGGGAGAGCTGGCGCTGATGTATTTCCCAACCCTCGGCCCGGCTGATGGCCGCCTCATCCGGCTGGAGATGGTTCCGATGATCATCCGCAACTTCCGCCTGAACTACGCCAGCCGGGAAGACGCCCGGTGGATCGGGGAAAGGCTGAACCGCGAGGGGAAGAAGCTGGGCACGAGCGCCAGGCTGTCGGAAGAGGGGGTGCTGCGGTTGGAGTGGTGACAGCTATGGCTTTATTTGCTCATACCAGGCCTCCAGTTCTTCCCTGTCCGCCGCATCCAGCAGCTCGTCCTTTTCGGCCAGATCCCTGTAGGCGGCCAGTTCCTGTTCCATCCCGGCGGTATTGCCCATATTTTTGTAGGTATCGGCAAGAAGAAGCCGCAACGACGGCTCCTTTGGCAGGTATCCGATGCCATAATGGAGGAACTGGGCCGCCACCTCGTAGTTCTGCTGGTTGAAATAATGGCTGACCATGGAATACGTAGACAGGATATCCGGCGTGGCCGGATAGGAGGCGGAGGCCAGGTCCTCTTGGAAGGCCGCCAGCGCCTGATCGGCCGGCACGGAGTCCAGCTTGACGTACAGCCAGTCGTTCAGGATGCGGGGGTAGTCGGCGAAGGCATCGGACAGAGCCTGGAACAGGGACTGGGAATAGTTAGTGATGTGGTTGGCGTGCTCATTCAACAGGTAGCGCCAGTAGAAGCCGTCCCGGGGCCCCATCGCTTCCAGGCGGGCGCTCATGGCGTCGAAGTCTTCCTTATACGTCGTCTCTTCCCGGCTGATGCCGGCGGCCATGTAGTATTTGAAGGGATACTTCCGCTCCGGCAGCCCTTCGAATTCAAAATTTTCAAAAGCCTGGCTTACCGGCCCGCCGTCGTCGTAAAAGCCGCTGAGGGAAAGGGCCACGTCGAATTCCCCGATGCGCTTTGTCATCAGATAATTGACCAGATAACCGGTGCGGGAGTGGCCGGCGATCACCTTGTAGTCAATGCCAGGGTAGTTGTCTTCCAGGTAAGGGATAAGCTCTTCAAAGAGGAACTTTTCCGTCTTTTCTATTCCGCTCAACGATTCCCCTTCCCGCTTCCGGAGAGCGGTCAGGTAGCCCCGTTCCTCATTAGCGAAGGGAACGCCCACGACGATGCAGTCGGGCAATTGCCCGCCTACTCCGGAGAGGAAATGGACCGTGTGCACGTTGTAGGCATAGGTTTGCTTATTCTGCTTGTCCAGGAGCAGGATCAGGGGAATGCTGGCCTTGGGGCTGCTGTAGGCGTACCCTTCCGGGATGTGGACCCCGATTTCGATAGTATCTCCGATGGAACTGGAGTAGAACGGTATGGATTCGGTGTGGGCCCAATTGCCGGTTTGAGCGGCGAGGGCCAGTGTCATCAGAGGTAGGATCAGTGAAAGCGTTATCCTTTTCATTTTTTAAGTATTGAGGTTAGCAATAGGATATAACTTGAGGGAAATAATCGGGTTTTGTTTCTTGTTCCGAAGGGTGACAGAGGGGGCGAAACCGGGCGTGAAGATAGGCTCTTCCGGAAAATCCCCACAACATGCTGACGCTCACAATTGCGCCAGGGCCGAAACGGAACCAACAACCACTACCCTCATTATTCCCCGGGCGTTTCGTGATCATAGCTCAGCACCCTGGCCAGCCTCCATTCCCCTTCCTCCAGCAGCCACAGGTGCGTGAACTTTGCCGTAGACGTCAGCACCTCCTCCTTGTCCGGGTATTTGGCGTAGAAGCGGTGCTCCCCGGTTTGGAGGGCGCCATAGAGTTCACCGTTGTTCTTCATGAGGAACACCTGCAGGCTGCCGGCCACCAGCTCCCGGCGGGCTTTGTAGGGCAGCTTACACAGGCCGTTCTCCGTACCGGCGATAAAATCGGCCTTGGAGCGGGTGACGCCCGACTGGTCGTGGTAGAACTCCATGTCCTCGCTCACCAGGGCCCGCAACTGGCTGATGTTACAGGTGTTAAAACTGGCGTTGAAGAGAAGGCTGTCTTTGACGCGGAGGGTTTGGAAAAGTTCGGCATCCTCCTCCGCCTGGGCGAAGAGAAAGCCGGTGAGGAACAGGCAAAAGGACAGGGCAATGGTAGTTTTCATTTATCAGATCCCGTTTTCTTTGGTGAGGATGATGGGTTCGCCATCCGTCACGATGATGGTATGCTCATGCTGGGCGACGAACCCACCGCCCTCGGCCTTCATGGTCCATCCGTCGGAAGTCTCATAGGCGTACTTCCCGCCGTTGGAAATGAACGTCTCCAGGGCGATGACGGAATCCTTCCGGAAGCGGCCCCGGTTGAGACGGTCCCGGAAGCAGGGGATCTCCTTCGGGCTTTCGTGCAGGCGGCGGCCGATGCCGTGCCCGCAGAGGTTCTTTATCACCCGGAAGCCCCGTTTGCGGGCCTCCATTTCGATAAACCCGCCGATGTCGGCGATCCGCACCCGGCTTCTGATCCGGCTGATGGCGAGGTAGAGGATCTCCCGGGAGGCTTCTACCAGCGGAGACAGCCCATGAAGGTCTTCCCCCAGGATGAAGGAGCAGCCGTTGTCGCCGTAATAGCCGTTCCGCTCGGCGGAGACGTCTATGTTGACCAGGCCGCCTTCCTGCAGGATCTTTTCGGCGCTGGGAATGCCGTGGCAGACTTCCTCATTCACGCTGATGCAGGTATATCCGGGGAAATTGTAGTCTTTCTTCGGCGCGGGATTGGCCCCGAAGGACTGCAGCAACTGGTAGCCGTATTCGTCCAGCTCCCGGGTAGACATGCCGGGGCGGGCGTGATCCCGCATCTTGCTCAGGGTGATGGCCACGGCGCGGGCGGCTTCCTGGAGGCCGTGGAGGTCGCTTTGGGTTTCTACTGACATTTTCCTTTTTTTATCGGAGCCATGGTGCATCAACCGGCTCAGAATTTTTCTGATAACCAAAAGTAATACAAATGAGATCCATCTCCGTTCCTGGTAGAGGAGAAATAGCCCCGGTATGGGCCGGTACGCACAAATCCATATTCATCATGTTCACTGTTCAGCGCTTCAAGAGGTTGAGGCGGGGACCAATGCAATCCTTCTTTCGTGCTGAAATAGAGTTCGGGATCCTTTCCCTCAGAGGGATTTCCCCTTGAAAAGACCAGTTTATCCTCTGCTACCAAGCAGGGGAACAATTCCATATCTTTCGTATTCAACTCCGTTAATTCCCGTTCAAATATCCATTTGTTATTCATCTTTTTACGCGTATATACATACAAGCCGGCATTACCATCCCTGACGGAACTCAGGATCATCGTAGTACCGTCATCCGACACGGCTGGATGTACAATATTTTCTCCCTCCTGATAAAGATCGAGCCGCTTAATATCTCTTACCGTCCGGCCTTCTATTTTTCCCACGTAAATGCATAGCCTTAAGATGGATCCCTCCAGTACACTTCCTGTAAAGAAAAATTCCTTTGTTTTCCCGCAATAACTAGCCGGCCCTACCTGGCCTGAGTATTCTTCCAGCTCGATCGCCTCCGGTTCCGAAAGTTCCTCTTCATTCACTATCCTGCTGAAATAAAAACGGCTTTTGTCCAAAAGCCCGCCGTCTTTGTCTTCCGAAACGTAGATGATCCCGTCTTCAAACAATATCGGAGAATAATCCTCATAGTCCTTATTCGAAGTGGTAACGATCCGAATATCCGCGAATCGTTCTTCCACCTGAGCGGACAAAAGGTACTGGAAGAACAGGCAGAGCAAAAGCGTTAGATAATGTTTCATGATTAGAGCAATATACCGTTTTAACATATCTTTAAAATAAAAAAATGTAACGTATCCCACATTCGTTGCATTATGATATGGTAAAGGCTGCATCAAACCAATTTTTTTGTTTTGATAAGCCGAATGAACTTGATGGAATTTTGTTCCGGGTTGCATTGCCCGGGCCTCCGCAAGCTCTTTATTTTTTCACCTCAAAACATTTGGTTATGGATACCAGGTCATTTGAGAGCGGGTATTGTCGCCATGCAAAGATCCCTCCGGAACTTTTCCGGAGTGCGGCAAAATGGCGCCCACCCCACCAACCAATCCAACGACGGGAAGGCTTGCCATCCAACCGTCTAGCTCAGGACGAAAAACAGGAGTAGGATGGTAAGTTTTCTTGTTTACGCTTCATCAGGAATCAACTGTAATGAACGTCCGAACTCCTCCGCCATCTTACTTCCCTTCTCCGACAAGTTCCAGTAAGCCGCTCTTGCTTCTTTGCGCTTTTCCACCCAACCCGCTTCTTCCATTTCCTGCAACGCCTGTACGACGTACTTCCTGCCTTTCACCTGTGTAACCTGCTGAATTCCGGTAATGGCCATTCCTTCCGGCGCTTCCTTCAGGGCCAGCACTACGGTTATCCTGGCCAGGGAGGCGAGGTAGGCCGTTTTTAGATCCACTGTTTTCCCGGAATCCGTTTTTTCCGGGCTTTCCTCCAGAAGCGGGCTGCCTTTGTGTGACCGGACAAAATCCAGGATGCTGGCCCGCAGCTGGTTCAGGTGCTGCTGCACGGTAGCGTAATCGATGACCCCGTTCCTCTGGTCCTTCTTCAGCGAATGGAACCGGCCGGACTGCAGCACAATGGCCTGCAGCTTTTCATCACCGTGAAAGTAACGGGACAGCAGGGCGATGGCCGCTTCCACCTCGTCTTTAGCGATCAGGTTGTTGATCTGTATTTCCAGTTCCGGGTAAGTCATTCTGTATTAAGTCTGTTGATTAGCAATTTTTATCTGCATCACAGTAGCTATGGATTGGGCCCGCGTCTTTGCGTTATGGGCAACCTCCCCGGAAAAATGCTCATCTACCGTTTCTTCGAAGAGGGCCAGCCAGCGTTCGAAATGTTCCGGCAGGATGGGTTCTTTTGCGTTGAGTTGGAGGTGAACCGCCATGGCATTCCTGTGGTAGGTTGGCTGGTGGAACAACACCGACTCCCAGAAGTCGAACATGATGGGAAAATGAACCTCCCAGTCAATATCTGCTACCTCGGTGAAGAAATGCCCCACCACTTCATCAACAGTGATCTTGGCGTAAAAGGCTCGGATGAGCTTTTCGATATCGGGGCGGCCTTGTATATCTCTTTCTGGCATATCCATTTCTTTTTCACAATATAGGGCTAAATACCTTGGCCGCCCCCTCCTTCAGCCGGTCCGGCCACGGCCGCCCGGCGTAGGTGGCCGGGTCGAGCTGGGTACTGACCCAGCATTCCTTCTGGAAGAGCGATTTCAGCTGGTGCGCGATGCCGGAGTCGTAGATGACGGCGTTGACCTCGAAGTTCTGCTCGAAGCTGCGGATGTCGAGGTTGGCCGTACCGATGGAGGCCACCGAGTCGTCAGCCACGATGATCTTGCTGTGCAGGAAGCCGTGCGGATAGAGATAGATCTGTACGCCGGCGTCGAGCAGCGACTGGAAGTAGGAGCGGATGCCCCATTTGACCACGGGGTTGTCAGACCGTGCCGGCGTCAGGATGCGCACATCCACACCGCCCAGTGCGGCCGACTGCAGCGCCTCCAGCAGGGGCTCCCCGGGGATAATGTAGGGGTTGGTGATATAAACATAATCCTGCGCGTGGTTGATAAGGGAGAAATAATGCTGCCGCAGGGCGGGAAAGTCTGAATCCGGCCCTCCGCTGACAAGCTGAACGGTAGAAGGCCCTCGGGGCTCCTGCCGGAAGGTATAGGCCTGGCTGAGCACATCCTCCCGCCCGCTGACGAAGTGCCAGTCTACCGCAAAGACCGCCTGCAGGTTGTTGACCACCGGCCCCTGCAGGTAGAGGTGCATATCGTGCCACATGCCCAGGCGGTCGCCCCGGATGTACTTGTCCGCTACGTTAATGCCACCGGTGAAGCCTTCCTCCCCGTCGATAACGATGATCTTGCGGTGGTTGCGGTAATTGAGCGTAGTGGTCAGCCAGCCGAAGCGCAGCGGCATAAAGGGATAGGCCTGCACCCCGGCGGCTGCCAGGCGCCGCAGAAATTTGCGGCTAAGCTTGCGGCTGCCCACCCCGTCGTAGATCATCCGTATCTCCACCCCTTCCCGGGCTTTTCGCTCAAAGATCTCCGCGAAACGGTTGCCCAGCTCTCCTTCTTCAAAAATATAGAACTGGAAATGGATGAACTGCCGGGCCCGCTCCAGGGCATCGAACATGGCGGCATAGGCCGCCGGGCCGTCTTTGAGCAGCTCCACCTTGTTACCGGTTTGGGGCAGGAAGCTGGAGTTCTGTATGATGAGTTTGGAAAGGCGCTGATGCTGCCTCACCTCCGGCGGATAAGTAGTAGTCTCCTGCTCGAATTCCCGGTAAAAGCGCGACACCCGTTCCTGGTATTCGGCCATCTCCCGCGTTTTTCGGCGGCGGTAGAATTTGTAACGGCGCCGGTTGACCCCAAACATGAGATACAGCAATATGCCTCCGATGGGTATCAGCAGGATGACCAGTACCCAGCCAATGGTCCGCGTAGGGCGTATCCCGGTCAGCAATAGCAGGAATACCAGGACCAGCACAACGGCCAGATAGAGGATGGTATAAAACATCGTTTGCGCTTTTGCCAGTTGGTGCAGTGGGCAAAATAGGGCATTTTTTTCACTGCCCAAAGGCAGGGTGCCTGCAATGTGCGGCTAAGGGCCCGGTGAATAATAACTTTCAGCGGCCTCTGCCGATATATCGGGGAAACGGTGTATTATGCAATTAATACTTACTTTTAACAGGCCAGCCATAGCGGCTGCCGTTTTTCACCGCAAAACCTGAAACCAATGCAAACCCGAAGCAATTTCACCCTGGCCTTGTCTGCGGCCTTGTTTTTATTTTCTGCCTGCGGCTCGAAACCCATTCCCAATAGCAATACGCCTCCTGCTCGCCCTCCTGTGGAGGAACCGGCCGGGCCGGCAGAACCGGCGCCGGCGCCCGGCAGCTTTGAAGAGGAATTCCTCGCTGCCGTCAACGCCCTGCGCCGGGATGGCTGCACCTGCGGGGACGGCCAGCGCATGCCGCCCGCCCCGCCCCTGAAGTGGAACAGCAAGCTGGAACGGGCCGCCCAACGCCATTCGCAGGACATGGCAAAAAACGATCATTTCGACCACCGGGGCACCGACAGCAGCACCATGGACAGCCGCGTGTCGGATGCCGGATATCGCTGGGCCACCGTAGCGGAAAATATCGCCCTGGCTACGCCCACCATCCCGGAAGTAGTGGAACAATGGCGCCAAAGCACCCACGGCCACTGCCAGAATATGATGGGTAAAGAATATACCGAAACGGGCGGCGCCTGGGAGGAAGGGCCACAGGGCCGATACTGGACGCTGGTGCTGGCCAGCCCGCTGTAGGGCTCAAACATGAGTCATCCCGAATTGAAAAATTCGGGATGACTCATGTTTCCCCCCCCTGCCAAATCTCATTGCGCCTCTCCCTGCACTTTTCTATATTCTCCCCAAAACCACTCCGCCATGAAAGCCATGATCCTCCCAAAGATCACTTCCTTCAAAGACAATCCCCAACCGCTGGAGGCCGCCGACATTCCCAAACCCAGCCCCGGCAAGAAGGAAGCCCTGCTCCGCGTCTTCGTCTGCGGCGTCTGCCACACCGAGCTGGACGAGATCGAGGGGCGCACCCCGCCGCCGGAATTGCCCGTCGTGCTGGGCCATCAGGTGGTGGAACTGGGCGAAGGCTGTGAGCGACTGAAAAAAGGGCAGCGTGTAGGCGTCGCCTGGATTTATCATGCCTGCGGCGAATGCGAATACTGCCGCAGCGGGCAGGAAAACCTCTGCCCCGATTTCCAGGCCACCGGCCGCGACGCCAACGGCGGCTACGCCGAGTACATGGTGGCGCCGGAAGACTACGCCTACCCCATCCCCGACACCTTTGAGGATTCCGAGGCGGCGCCCCTGCTCTGCGCCGGCGCCATCGGCTACCGCTCGGTGCGCCTGGCCAACCTGGAAGACGGGCAAAACCTGGGACTTACAGGCTTCGGCGGTTCCGGCCATCTGGTCATCAAGATGGTGCGGTATAAATACCCCAACGCCAAGGTATACGTCTATGCCCGCAACCCGGACGAACGCGCCTTCGCCCGCGAATTGGGCGCCGTATGGGCGGGCGACACCACCGACGCCGCCCCCGAAAAGATGGACGCCATCATCGACACCACGCCCGTCTGGAAACCGGTGGTGGAAGCCCTCAAAGAGCTGAAGCCGGGCGGCCGCCTGGTCATCAACGCCATCCGCAAGGAATCCTACGACCAGGATTACCTGGAGAAGATCCAATACGAAGACCACCTGTGGATGGAGCGGGAGGTCAAAAGCGTGGCCAACGTCACCCGCAAAGATGTGAGCGAGTTCCTGGAACTGGCCGCCGAGGCAGGTATCAAACCGGACTATCAGGAGTTTTCGCTGGAGGAGGCCAATACTGCTTTACACGAACTGAAAAACCAGAAGATCAGAGGGGCGAAGGTGCTGCGGGTAGCAGAACATCAGAAAGGATAGAAAACGGGGATCAAAAAGGTCGCCAGTATCCAGAAGATCAGGTTCAGCGGAGCGCCCACTTTGATAAAATCCGAGAAGCGGTAATTGCCTGCACTGTAGATCATGGTATTGGTCTGGTATCCTACCGGGGTCATGAAGGAAGCAGAGCCGGCGAAGGTGATGGCCAGTAGCAGAGGAACCGGGTCTACCCCCATCGGCCCGGCGATGGAAATGGTTATGGGCGCCAGCAGGGCGGCCGCAGCATTGTTCGACATTACTTCCGTGAGCAGGGAGGTGAGCAGGTACAGGCCGGAAACCAGAGCCACGGGGCCGTAGTTTTCGCCAATGGAGTAGGCCAGAAAGTCGCCCATCTGGCCGGCCACGCCGCTCTTTTCCATGGCGGTTCCCAGGCTCAGTGCCCCTGCCAGCAGAAAGATCACTTTCCAGTCGATGGCCTCGTAGGCATCCTGCATATTGATAACGCCAAGCAGGTTGAGCGCCACTATCCCGCCGATGGCGGCGGTCATAATGCTGATAATATTCATCGAGGCCAGCAGTACGACTGCCGCCAGGGTTAAACCTACGATGATCAGGTTTCGTTTGTCGACCCCGCTGATGGCCGTTTCGTTGATAGAAATAAAAGGCGCCTGCCGTTCCGATTCCATCTGCCGGAGCTGGCCGTATCCCGTCTGGTTGGTTTGCAGCAGCACCATATCGCCGGCCTGAAGTTTAACGTCTTCGAGATGGTCGTGTTTCAGGCGGCCGCGCTGGCGGATGGCCAGCACGTTGGCCGAGTACTTTTCCGAAAAATTGAATTGATTGAACGTCTTTCCCTCCAGGGTGGAGTTGTTGAGTACCACCACTTCCAGCAGTATGATCTTCTCTTCGCTGAACGAAGTGTCCTGCAGGCTTTGGGCTACCCTAATTTCCTCCTGCCTGATGACCGACTTGATATGGCTGATATTCCCCCGTACCAGCAAGCGGTCTTTTTCCTGTAAGATCGTTCCCCTGCCAGGCTTATCGATCAATTCCCCGTTGCGGTGGATCTGCAGGATAACGATATCCAAGCCATCTTCGAGCAAAGCCTCGGCAATCGATTTGCCGGCCATGTTTGAACCGGGAATAACCTCCACCTCGGTGAGGTATTCTGCCATTTTGTAAGACTGGGTAAAGGGTTGGCCCGTTTTACCGGAAGGGATCAGCCGGTGGCCGATCGCCAGCATATACAGTATACCGGCGCCGAAGATCACCAGGCCAAAGGGAGCCATGAGAAAGAGCCCGAAGGGGGGCAGCCCGTTCTCCTCGGCGATACCGCTGACCAGCAGGTTGGTCGAGGTGCCGATAAGCGTGCAGGTGCCGCCGAAGATAGCGCCGAACGACAGCGGCATGAGATATTTTGAAGGCGGTTCTTTCGCTTTTTGCGCAGCATTGGATACGATGGGGATGAGTGTCGCCACAACGGGGGTATTGTTGATGAATGCCGAAACCCCACCGACGGCAACCATCATCACGGCAATAGAACGCTTGTACCCCCGTTCGATCAATTTGCTCAGCCTGGGAGCTATCGTCTCAATGATGCCGGTCCTGATCAGGGCAGCGCTGAGGACGAACATAGCGCCCACCGTCACCGTGGCGTTGTTGGCAAAGCCTTTCACCCCTTCGGCCGGCGTGATCACCCCGGTAACCACCAGGATCACAATGAGGAACAACCCTACCAGGTCGACGGAAAAGTACTCGGTGGCGAACAGGATAATTGCCAGCAGAATAACCGATACTGTGATGATAGCGTCAATCCCCATATAGCCCGAATATACATTTTTGGGGGGATTATTGTACTTGCCACTTTACCGGCGGCAGTTCACTTCCTTTCCGCCCACAACTCCTTTGGCCGCTCAACGGGCAGCCACCCCTCCTCCACCTCCGGCGCTTCCATCGACAGCCGGTCGAAACACACCTCGTGGTAGTTATTGTACCGCCCGGTGGCTGCCGTGACGCCCCAGTAGACGACGTCATTCCCCTGAAAGATGGCGTTCACCAGGTCGGCCCGGGCGGCGATCACCTCCTGCTTGTCGATCTCCACCGACAGGCGCTGCGTGGCGGGGTCCCAGCGGATGGCCAGCTGATGGCGCCGGCAGTCCTCGATATTAGGGATGGGCTTGGGGCCGGCCAGGTCGTTGAAATGGCCCACCATGCCGTTGGCCATGATGGCCACGTGGTCTTCGGCGAGGTCGTTGAGGTGGTAATTGAGCCAGGTATCCACCTCGATACCGATGGAGGGGCGCAGGCCGCCGAAACCGATGCCTTCCCCCCGGTAGCCGACGGTATTGGCGCGGCTGGTGAAAACGAAGACCATGCCGTCGGCCCCGTCCGAGTCCTTGCAGCCCGCCAGGATGCTCAACTCGATGGAAAAGGGGGCGCTCAGGCTGATAGGGCGCTTGTACCAGATAGAGCCCGAGGAGTAGTCCTCCTCTTCGGTCAGGCGAAAACAGTCGTCTTCGGTCCGGTAGGTATCCCCGAACATGGTGAAGTCTTCGATGGAGGGGCGCTGGGCAATAGCGCTGACAAGCGCCGAGAACAGGATAAGGGCAAAAAACAGGAAAGGCCGGAAGAAATTTTTCATAGCAATTGGGTGTTTCTTCCATAAGCTAACAACCTGAGGGGAAGAAGGTTACAATTTTCTAATATCCTCCTTTTTTGAACAGCCCTACTCCCTCACCACTTTTCTCACCCACACCTGCTCACCGGCATTCAACTGAAGGGAATACAAGCCCCGGGGCAGGCCGGATAAGTCCAGTTGCCCACCGGGGCTCAGTTCCCGGCGGAGGACGAGGCGCCCCCGGCTGTCCAGCATCCGGGCATCCGCCCGGGCAGCGCCTTTCCAATCCAACCGGATGATGCCATCGGTGGGGTTGGGAAAAATGCGCAGGTTTTCCGCTGCGCTCTGTTCTTCCCCGGCGGGCAGCACCGCGCAGGCAGACAACACCTGATCGTAATTGAGGCACCCGTCGGCATTTCCGGAAATGTCGGCCGGGTTGCCGGCGGCGAGGTAGTTGCAGATGCTCGGAACGGCGCAGAGGGACAGGGCGCCGGAATTGCGGATGGTGAGGTAGGTAATGGTGGCGGGATCGATATTGTCAATGCCGTTGAGGGATTCCAGGGCGTCGTTGTTGATGATCGAAAGCTCGCCGCCGATGGCCGCCAGGCTGTCCAGGCCGTACAGGTAAAGCAGGCCGCCGTTGAACTCGATGGAAAGGCCGCCGCCGATGGAAATGAGGCTGTCCAGCCCAACCAGGGCGGGCAGCTCCGCGTTGCGGCGGATGGAAAGGGCGCCGCCCACCGATTTCAGGCGCTCCGGCCCCAGCAGGGCAAGGAGCTGATCATTGTTCTCAATAATAAGATCCCCGCCGATGGCCTGCAGGTTGGCCAGGCTGGCTATGGATTCCAGGGCGCCATTGCGCCGGACGGAAAGGGCGCCGCCCACAGCGGCAAGGTTTTCGAGGCCATCCAGAGAAGCCAGGCCGTCGTTGTTCTCGATGAGCACATCTCCCCCGGCGGAGGAAATGCCCTCCAGGCCGCCTAAGGAAATCAGGGCGTCATTACCGTCGATCACGATGCCGCCTTCCACCCCGGACAGGGCGGAGAGCCCTTCCAGCGTACCCAGAAGGGGATTGCCCTCGATGACGAGGTTTTCACCCAGGAAGCTTAAGTTCTCCGGCCCGTTCAGGGAAAACAGGCCGTCGTTATCGGCAATGAGGAGGCTTTTGCCCACCGAGGAGAGGTTGCCCAGCCCGTTCAGGGCAGAGAGCCCCGTATTGTTCTGTACCTCCAGGTTTTCGCCCACGGAGGAAAGGTTGTCCAGCCCAATAAGGGAAGGCAGGGCGGCGTTTCCCGTACATTCCAGGCTCCCTCCGACGGCGGTGAGCTGCTGGAGCTCCGCCAGGGAAGCCAGGGAGGCATTGCCGTCGATGCGCAGGGCGCCGGCCACGGTAGTCAGGTTTTGCAACCCGCTCAGGGAGGCCAGGGCGCCGTTGTTTTCGATGCGTAAATCGGCGGGGGCGGCGGCCAGGTTGTTCAGCCCGTCCAGGGAAGCCAGGGCGGGGTTGTTGTCGATAAAGATGTCGCCGCCGAAATTGCTGAGGTTGCTCAGGGCCTGCAGGGAAAGCAGGTTGTTGTTGCCTGCGATCTCCAGCCGCCCTCCGACGGAATGCAGGTTGTCCAGGCCGGCGAGCGAAAGCAGGGTGTCGTTGTTTTCCAGGATAAGGGCGTCACCGACAGAAGACAGGCTGGCAAGGCCGCCCAGGGAATCCAGGAGCGGGTGGCTGACGACCTCCAGGTCCTTGCCTATCGAAGCGAGGTTCTGCAGCCCTTCAAGAGTGGTGAGCTGGCTGTTGAACCCCAGCTGAACATTTCCTTCCACGGCCGTAAGGTTGTCCAGCCCTTTCAGGGTAGTGAGCCCGTCGCAATCCCAGATGGTCAGGTCATCATCCAGATGGGTAATGACGAACAGGCCGTTCAGGTTGGTGACATCCGTACCGGCGATGTACAAATCTCCCTGGATCTGGGTGCACCCCGGATAATCGAACTGGAAATTGTCGATCTCCGCCTGGGTGTTAAAAGTGATGCCCCCGGGCAGGCAGCCCTGGGCCAGGGGGTTGGTAATGGAAACTAAAACGAAAATGAGTGATAGGAGTAAACTTGGTCTCATGGCGTCGTTTTTGAGATTATACAGGAAGCTTTCTTTTTTATACGGCCGTTTGAAAAAGATGTTTGGTTTTTTCGGGTATCAATTTCTCACCACTTTTTTGCGCACCGGGCGCCCCCCTGCCGCCAGCTCCAGGAAATACAGCCCCGCCGGAAGGCCCGACAGGTCTAACTGCCCGCTCTGATCCAGGGTATGGCTGCCGATGAAGCGGCCCCGGCCGTCCAGTATCCGGACGGATTGAGGGCGGATATCCTTACCGGCCAGCTGTACCCAACCTTTGGTGGGATTGGGAAATAATACGACACTACCCGCTCCGCCGGAAGCCGCCTCATCCGCCGGCAGGGTAGCGCAGGCCGACAGGACTTCTTCTACACTGCTGCAGTCCATGGCATTGCCGGTAATATTTGCCTCGCCGCCGCCGTCCAGAAAGAAGCAGATGCTCTCCACTGCGCATTCCGACAACTGCCCGGAATTGAGCAGGGAAAGGAAAGAAAGGCCGCCCGGATCCACATTATTCAAGCCTTCGAGGGAAGGCAAGGCATCATTGAATTCGATGTAAAGCCCTTCGCCGACCGTGTTGAGCGCCTGGAGGCTGCTGATATCCTCCAGTTCTTCGTTGTGCTCCAGGTACAGGTCGCCGCCGACGGCCGACAGGTTATCCAGGCCGCTCAGCGAAGACAGGGATTCGTGGTAGCCGATATAGAGGCTTCCGCCCACGGAGGCCAGGCTCTGAAGCCCTTCGAGAGATGCCAGTTGTTCATTGGCGGCGATGTGGAGGTTCTGCTTGACGGTGGCCAGGTTGTCCAGCCCGCTGAGGGAAGACAAAGCATCGTTGAACTCGATCGTCAGGTTGCCCTCCACAGAACCGAGGTTGCCCAGGCCGCCGAGGGAAGCCAGCCCCTCATTATTGGCAATGAAAAAGTGCCCGGTGACGGAGCTCAGGCCGCTCAGCCCCTGCAGGTTGGGCAGGGCGGCGTTGTATTCTATAATGAACGCTCCCTGCACGGCCTCCATATTGTCCAGCCCGCTGAGCGTTGCCAGGGTGGAATTGCCCCGGATGACCAGCCCGCCGCCGGCAAAAACGAAACTGTTCAACCCCTGCAGGGACGGCAGGGCGTCGTTGTTCTGTATGGTAAACACCTCCCCGATCGCCGCCAGGCCAACCAGCCCGTTCAGGGAGGTAAGGGCGTCATTGTCCTCAATGAGCAGGCTCCCGGCAACGGAGGAAAGCTGCTCCAGCCCCTGAAAGCCGGTAAGGGCCGCATTGCCCCAGCAGGCGAAAAAGCCGCCGATATTCGACAAGCTTCCCAGTCCGCTGAAAGAAGACAGGGCGGCATTGCCGCCAACGCTGAGGTCTCCTTCCAGAATGGAAAGGCTGTCGAGCCCGCTCAGGGACGACAGGGCGGCGTTGTTCTCTATGATGAAGTTGCCGGGTATAGTAGTAAGGGGAGGAAAGCCTTCCAGAGACTCCAGGCTGGAATTGTAATCGATGATCACGCCTTCGCCGATGGATCCCAGGTTGCTCAGGCCTTCCAGGGAGGCCAGATTTTCATTTTCCCAGATATCCAGAGCTCCTCCGATGGAGGTTAGGCTTTCCAGCCCGTTCAGGGAGGTGAGGGCGTCATTGTTCCAGATGTCCACTCCCCCGCCAACCGAGGTGATTCCGGCAAGTCCGTCCAGAGACGAAAGGCCCGGGTTGTTCCATATCCTCAGCCGCCCGCCCACGGCGGTGAGGGCAGCCAGGCCCATGAGGTTGGAAATGCCGTTCCCGGAGACCACCAGGTTGCCCTCGATCCGGCTGCAGCCCGGGTATTCAGAGGCAAAATTGTCGACTTGCTCCTGGGTAGACAGGGTGATCCCGTCCGGCAGGCAGCTCTGCGCGGCCGAAACCTGGATGAGAAAGAATACGGACAAGGTTATAAAAAGTAGGCTTTTGCGCATAATCCGGATTTTTTAAACTGAAAATCAATGTGGTATCATTTACGTTTCACTTGTATACGAAATAAAGCGATGCATGTTGTATTTTTGGAGGAGAATTTGGGGGGAAATGGGGTGAGGGGCATCAGGTTAATATGTTAACATAAGCTTGAGGGCTGTTTTGGAACGCGCCTGCCTGCCGCGAGGAGCGGCCTTGCAGGCAGGAATCTGCGCAGGTTTAGCAGGTTACGCGGATTGGGAAGTACAGGCGGGCGGCCGCTTTGCGGCCTCGAAGAGGCCATTATCCGCGAATATCAGGTGGGGCAGCGCGAATTGGTAAACCTAAGCCTGCGGCTGCACGTATCCGGCGGCAAGCTTCCCAATCCGCGAAAACCCGCCGCATCCGCGAAAACCCGCGTTCCATCAAAAACGCTTGCCCCAATTAACATTTCAACCTGATATGCATGGGGCGGCGGCTTGAGTTATTCGGGTGAAACCAAACTGGAGCCCACCGGCCCGCCTTCTGAAGAGTGCACGCCGGCGCCTCCTGTTTGTACGGAGGTGGATAGG
>CAYQKY010000183.1:0-16851 GCA_964418125.1 uncultured Phaeodactylibacter sp. | reverse complement strand
GTCCGGGTTACGGAAGAAGGCCTGCTGCTTTCGAATGTAGTGGAGGAATAGAAACCGCGTTACGTTGCACCTGAATGCAGATGCCGGATCTGCGAAAACCCGCATCATCTGCGGCATCTGCGTTCTGTTAATCACGCCCTTTCCAGGATCACAGCATACCCCTGCCCTACCCCGATACACATCGTCACCAGCGCATAGCGCTTCCGCTGTTTGTTCAGCTCCAGAGCGGCGGTATGCAGGAGGCGTGTGCCGGTCATTCCCAGCGGGTGGCCCAGAGCGATGGCGCCGCCGTTGGGGTTGATACGGGGGTCGTCGTCGGCGATTCCCCACTGGCGGGTGCAGGCCAGCACCTGAGCGGCAAAGGCCTCATTGATCTCAATTATATCCATATCGCCCATCCCCAGGCCGGCCTTTTCCAGTGCTTTATTCGAAGCATAGACCGGGCCGATGCCCATGATACGGGGTTCTACTCCGACCACCGCCGAGGTAATGATGCGGGCCAGCGGTTCCAGGTGATACTCGCTCACCGCTTCTTCCGAGCCGATAAGCATGGCGGCGGCGCCGTCATTCAAGCCGGAGGCGTTGCCGGCAGTCACCGTCCCTCCTTCGTCTTCCGGTTTGAAAGCGGGGCGCAGCTTGGCCAGCACTTCCGGGCGCGTATCGGGGCGTATGAATTCATCCGAATCAAAAATGAAAGGCTCGGCCTTGCGGCGGGGGATCTCCACGGGGACGATCTCCTCGGCCAGGCGGCCGGAGCGCTGCGCCTCGGTGGCTTTCATCTGCGACCAATAGGCAAACTGGTCCTGTGCCTCCCGGCTGATCTTCATCTGTTCTACCAGGTTTTCCGCCGTTTGCCCCATGCCGTCGGTGCCGTACATGGCCTTCATCTTCCGGTTGACGAAGCGCCAGCCGAAGCTGGAATCGTACATTTCAGCGTCGTTGCCATAGGCTTTGGATACTTTGGAGATAACCCAGGGGCCACGGGTCATATGCTCGACGCCGCCGGCGATGAACAAACCCCCATCCCCGGTTTTGATGGCGCGGTGGGCGTGAATGGCCGCCGACATGCCGGAAGCGCAGAGGCGGTTGACCGTCTCGCCCGGCACCGAATAGGGCAGGCCCGCCAGCAGAAGGGCCATGCGGGCGACGTTGCGGTTGTCCTCCCCCGCCTGGTTGGCGCAGCCCAGGATGACGTCATCATAGGCGTCGGGCGGGATCTGGCCGTGGCGCGCAATGAGGGCCTTTAGCACGTGGGCGGCCAGGTCGTCGGTGCGGACCGGCGACAAGGCGCCGGTGAATTTTCCAATCGGGGTGCGGATGGCGTCGATAATGTAGGACTCTTTCATATTTTATTTGATTAGGCCTAGCGAAGATAACGTTTGTTTTCAAACAAAGGGCGGAGGGGGGATGTTCTGAACGGCCTTTGGCCCTGGCGCTGCCATTAGCTTACGGGCTTACTCATTCAGTGCAGACTCTCTGAAAAGCCCCAGAAGGAAGGATGGAATGAACAGGGTTACATCATACACATTTGCTTCGGTAAAACAGACTTTTAATTCATGTAATCTTTCTGATTGTAACGTTTTGCTTAGCAATTGAGAAGCGCGCCTCGGGGCGTTCATAATCAGTAATTTTCCTTCAATCATTCATTCCCGTTGAAGGCCTTTTCGGAACGCCTTAATTAATGAGAGCAACAGTTCATGGAGCAAATAAGCCCCGGGATGTTGCACAATCGCCCGGAGAGATTGTTATTATTGTATCCCATTGAAAAATGGGGCTCAATTCACAACGAAAAATTGGAACTATGCACACACGTATTTTCTTTCTTTCCCTTATCCTGGCCCTGCTTGTCGCCGCCTGTGGCGGGCAAAGCAAGGGAGAACTTACAGAAGAACAGAAAGCCGAACAGGATAAGGCTTATCAGCAGATGATGGACGTCCATGACGAAGCCATGGCGAAGATCGCGGAGATGAACCGCATCGCCCGTGAGCTCAAGCCCTATCGGGATTCCCTCGAAAGCGAAGCGCAGATCGAAGAGATCAACCTCGCCATCGAACGCCTGGAAGGCGCTGAGGAAGCCATGATGCAGTGGATGGCCACCAGCCCGAAAATGGGGCAATTGCGCGACACCCTCAATCACGAACAGGTCATGACCCTGCTGGACGCCGAGCAGGAAAAGATCGACGAGATCGGCTCGGCCATGACGAGAAGCCTGGAGAATGCCCAGTCTGTACTTGCCGGCCTCCGGGAAGAACCTCAAAATGAGAATTAAGGATGAAGTACTGTATCCTGGCAGCAGTAGCCCTGGCGGCTTTCGCCTGTAACAGCCCTGAACAGAAACAGGCGCTGCCCATCATCGGCAACCATGACATTCAGGGCGAAGACACCATTTATCATCAGATACCGGATTTCGCATTCATCGACCAGGACAGCCAGGTGGTCACCAACGCTACCTTTGACGGCAAGATCTATGTGGCGGACTTCTTCTTCACCTCCTGCCCAACCATCTGCCCCAAGGTGAAAAAGCAGATGCTGCGCATCTACGAAAAGTACCAGGATGACCCCCGGCTGATGTTCCTCTCCCACTCCATCGACCCCAAGCGGGATACGGTGGGCAGGTTGAAAACCTATTCCGAAAACCTGGGGGTGGATACGGAACGCTGGCGTTTCGTCACCGGCGATAAGGATGAGATCTACGAGATCGCCGACGATTACATGAGCATCGCCACCGAAGACCCCGACGCCCCCGGCGGCTTCGACCACAGCGGCTGGATACTGCTCATCGACAAGGACCGCCACATCCGCGCCTACGCCAACGGGACGGAACCGGAAAAGGTGGACAAATTTATTGAGGACATCGACTGGCTGCTGGCGAATATGTGACCGGACGGGCCGCTTAAAAGTAGCCCGTCCGAAAAGCAAAGGGGTGCTTCTTTGTACAGCACCCCTCTCCTATCTCCTGTCTGCTCTACCCAAAACCAAAAGCCGGGCCCATTCGGCTTTGGGAAAGGGGCCGTTTACCCTCCGATGGGCGCCAGAAACCCCACATTCACCCCAAAGCTCCTGTTTCTTGCCCGTTCATCCAGCACCGGGATGTCGTACACCTGGGTAAAGCCATGGTTGTAGCGGGCATCGACAAAGAGCTGGCCGAAGGGGGTGTAAAAGGAGACTCCTCCCCCCAGGGCCGCCCCCACTTCAAATCGCTCATAGTTGATGGCATCCAGGTCGATATCGGTATCGAGCAGCTTAATATCGACCAGGGCGTTGGCCCGGGTGATGAGCTGCCCGTCGATGGCGTAGCCGAAAGTGGGGCCGGCCGCAAGGTAGGCATTCACCCTGCCGTCGCCGAACTTGTACTTCATCAGCAGAGGGGCTTCCAGGTAGTCGAAACGGGAGATAGCCTCCACCCCCACCGGAATAGGTATGTTGAAAAGGTCGATCGCCGTGCTCTCCTGAATGCTGAAGCCCTTGCGGGTGTAGGCCAGCTCGGGCTGGAAGTTGAAGCCGTAGCCCAACGGCACTTCCAGGACGGCTCCGATGCTGAAGGCATCGATGGCCCTGAAATCGGGCGCCAGGGCGTCCAGCCCGTCGGTGGCGTTGATGTCTGCCATCTGGTAGCCGCCCCGCAGGCCGAGGGATACCTGAGCCTGGGTGGTAAAGGAGATCGCGGTAAAGGCCAGCAGGGCCATCCATTTCATAGATGCTTTCATGTGTCGTTCTTCTTTGGTGATTGAATTCATCTGAGTTCTCGCTTTAACGGAAATACACGCTGCGGGGAACATTGCCCCCCAGCCTTGCGTATTGTTTGTAACTTTGTGACGAGGATAAAACGGCGGAAGTACGTTAATACGCGTTAAGCGAAGGTTAGCGGAATCATAAAGTCCGCCCGGTTTGGTGAAAAAGTGTTAGAAAGGAAGCAAACAAACACAAAAATGAAATGATCGACTGGAAAAAAATAAGCGAGCGCTTTGCCTACCGGGGCTGGCGTAATATGATACAAAAGCGGTTTGAAATGCCCGACGGCCAGCATGTGGATTTCGACGTGGTCGGCATCGATACTTTCGTGACCATCGCCGCCTTTACCAAAGACAGAGAGGCCATCCTGGTCCGTCAGTTCCGCCCCGGCCCGGAGATGGTGCTGGCCAGCTTTCCGGAGGGGCTGGTAGACCCCCGGGAATCCCCGGAGATGACGGCCCGCCGCGAACTGCTGGAAGAAACGGGCTTCGAAGCTGGCCACATCAGCCTGCTCAAGGAGAAGCGCAGCGCATACACTACCGAGCGGCAGGTCATCCTGCTGGCCAGCGAATGCCATAAAGTGGCCCCGCAGAAGCTCGACGCTACAGAGTTCATCGAAGTGTTCACCCTTCCCCTGCCCGAATTCAGAAAACTGCTGCGGCGGGCCGAGGATAACAGCTTCGTCAATGTAGATGCCGGATACCTGGCGCTGGACCGGCTGGGGTGGTTGTAGAGGATAACCGTTGATTTGTTGATTTATCGACTGGTTGATTGGGTTGCCCCCGGAGTCTTTCCAATCAACCCAATCAACCCAGTCAACCCAATCAACCCAATCAACTACTACGGCCTCGCCCCCTCCTCCAACAGATACTTACCGAACCAGCCCATCTGCCGGCGCGTATAATCCAGCCGGGCGGAGGCATTGCGGTTGCCATGGCCCTCGCCGGGGTACAACACAAGGCCGACAGGCGTATCGGTCCGGGTTTTGATGTGGCGGTACAGCTCCATTGACTGGCTGGGGTCAACGCGGGTGTCTTCCGCGCCGGCCATGATCAGCAGGGGCGTTTCGCACTGCCCGGCATAGTATATGGGGCTGCGTTTGAGGAAAAACTCGTAGTCCTCCCAGACGCGTTTGCGGGCGTGCACCAGATAAAGCTCCTCGGGGATATCGCTGGTGCCCCATTTGGATATATTGTCGCTGATACCCACGAACATGACGCCGGCTGCGAACTTATCGGTATAGCGCGTGGCCATCCAACCAGTAGCGTAGCCGCCATAGGAGCCGCCGGTGACGCCTACCTTGTCTTTATCTACCAGCCCTTTATTCACCAGGTGATCCACACCATCAACGATATCGTCAAATTCCTTTCCCGCAAGGTCGCCCTGGCTCGACATGGCAAACTCCAGCCCGCGGCCGGTGCTGCCCCGGTAATTGGGGTAGAAAACGCGGTATCCTTCGGAGGCGCCCATCTGCCCGACAGTGGAGTAATAGGTCAGCCAGCCGTTGTCGTAGTGGCTTTCCGGGCCGCCGTGCACCACGGTGATGAGGGGATAGGCCTTGCCTTCTTCCTCGTTCAGGGGGTGGATGAGAATACCTTGCAGCTCCACCCCATCGCGGGCCTTGTAGGTGACGGTTTCCTGGCGCCCCAGCTCCTTATCGGCCAGCCAGGGGTTGCTGATGGTGATGCGCCGGGGTTCCTTCATATCCAATGGAAGGAGGAAGGCCTCATCCGGGAAACGGGGCGTGTTGGCCGTCAGAATGACGTTGCCGTTGCCGGCGCGCTCGAAGCTGGTGAAATTCAGCCCTTCGGTATTCGGCATTCGCTTCAGGTGGCTTCCGTCCACCTTGATGGCGCCCAGTGTGGAGGATACGCCCTCGCTGGCAATGAACTGCAGCGTTCCATCGTCCACCCATTCGAAATCATCGAACATGCCTTCAAAGCCGGGCTCGAGCAAACGAGGTTCGCCTCCTTTGGCCGGGGCCACAAAAAGGCGCCCGGCGATGGGGTCGTGAACATCCGCCCCGCCGATAAAGGCCAGCCTTTCGCCATCGGGGCTCCAGGCCAGCTTGCCCAGCTTGCCGCTGTGCCTCACCTCCGTAAGATGTGACTGATCGTCCGCTTCGATGATAAATATCCTTTGTTTCATGTAGTAGTCATCGATGAGCGGGGTGGGCGCCACAGCAATGGCCAGCCGCAGGCCGTCGGGGTTCCATTGTATGTCGTGAAAGTCGCCGGCGACATCGATGGCCATAGGTTCTTTTTCGTCCCAGTCCATTACATAGGCGCGGGAGTAAGAGAGATCCTGCTCGTAGAGGATAGGCTCGTAGGGCAGTTTGCCCTCCTCGTCTTTTTTCTCCTTGGGTTGCCCGGCGATGAAGGCCAGCTTCTTGCCATCGGCCGACCAATGGTATTGAGAAATGGAGGTTTCGAAAGCGAACACTTTCTGTGCTTCGCCACCGGAAAGGGATGTTTCGTAGAGAGACGTCACATCGTCACCGTCCAGCTTTGCCAGAAAGGTAACGCTGCTGTGGCCGGGACGGAACTCGACATTCCGGGCGCTGCCCCGGGTAAAGAAGGGCAGGGCCTCTTTCGTCTTTAAATTGTAGAGGTACAGGTGATAGCTGGCCGGCTTGTTTTCCTTATAGGGGTCGGCCGGGGCCATGAGGGTGTAGGCCGCCATCAGGCCGTCCCCGGAAATGTCGATACTGCTAACCATCTGGAGGCGGGCAATGTCATCCGCCGTCAGGCCCTGGGCCTGCACTTGCAGAATTGGCAAAATAAATATCAAAGCAAAAAGGATCCTTTTGATCATGTTGGCTCGTTTTTGGTGAGAAGAAGTTTCCTGGTTGTAGTTTATCCCGAAAGCATCAAGTAAGGAAGCTACCCGAAGCGGCAGGAGAATAGCCGGGGTTTCCGGTATCGGCTTCGGAAGGGATAAACTTCAACTTATTAATAGGAACAAGCCAAAGGGGCTGGGGTTTGTTTCAGGCGCGCCAGATTCATCTGGTGCGTCGTTGGTAGCGATCATCCTGATCGCCCCACGAGGATCAGGCCGCTCCATATTCGGGGGGCTGAGGTGGCCTTTTTCCGGATCATCTTCAATTTGGCCTGCCGCAGGGCGGCCGACGGGCTATCGCCTTTCAGCAGTTCCTTGTAGAAGGCGCCCATCATTTCAGCCGTATAGCGGTCGTAAACCTTCCACAGGGAAGCGATGACGGCGGGAACGCCTGCGTCCAGGAAAGAACGGCTCAGAGAAAGGGGCCCTTCCCCTTCAGAGAGGGGCCCGATACCGCTATCGCAACTGCTGAGCACCACCAGTTCGGCGTTCAGTTCCAGGGCGGCGGCCTCAGGGCTGAAGAGGATGCCGTCTTCGGCGGCCCCCGCTTTTGGCTGGGCGAAGGCGATGCCGGACAAAGCGGGGTTGGCTTCGTCCAGAAAGCTGTGGGTAGCCAGATGGAGGTAACGGTACTGCCCCGCCTTTTCTTTGAAGGCTTCTTCTGTAGCCTCCGCACGCAGCAGGGCTACCGCCGGGCGGCCGCGCTTGCCGAATTGTTCCAGGATGCTGCTCATTTCCGTTTCGGAGAATTGCAGCGGAGCAAAGCGCTTCCCGTCAGGGACGGCGGCGCGCAGGCTGGCGCTCTGCTGGTAGGTGGTGTCGAAAGCGAACTCGCTGCTGCTCCACACGGCGCCGTTATCCGCCTTATCGTCGAAAACAGGGGCGATGCCCAGCAGGCCACCACCGTAAGAGCGGATGGCCGGCGGCTGCCCGAAAAGGCTGGCGGAGTGATGATACGACACGGCAAGATCCTCGATGAGGTAATCGTATTTCTGATATTTGGCCTTCTCCGGCTTATCGGCCTCGGCGGTGATCAAGGCCTCGAAGGGGATATAACTGAGCTGCCCGTGAGGAATGACGACGACCTCGTCTTTCTTCTCCAGAAAATCTTTCACCGGAAAGAGGAGCTGGCTGTAGAGGTTGTAGCTGTAGAAAGTAAAACGCTGGCTGTCCACCTTTCGTATGGCGGCCAGAAAGCCTTCAACAGAAGCGGGGAGGGCGGGCAGCTTCAGCGGCACGTCCAGTTTGGTATAAATGCCGATACCGGTTCCCTCCCTTAAACCGGGGTTGATGAGGCCGCCCCAATCTGCCTTTACTTTATTGCGGGACGGTTCATTTTCAAACCGGCCCACCCGAAAATTATCGGAAGATAAAGCAAAGATGAAATAATGGCTTTCGCCCAGGAAATAGCTGAGCAGCGCCTGTTTTTCTCCGAGTTTTTCCTGCAGTTGCTGAGGCGTGAGAGGCGCCAGGGCAAACCGTTGCCGATGGTATTCCGGGTTGGAAGAGCGGATATCTTCTATCAATAAACGGTAGGCCTGCCGTTGCCTGGCCAGTTCCTGCCGGGGTTCGGGATCGTCCGGGTGGAGGGCGTAGGCCACTTCGGCGGCTTTCAGGGCATAGCGGAGGCGGGCTTCTTTTTCCTGCAACTCACCACTCAGCCCCTGCAGCCCTTCCCGGCTGACGCGGTTCAGGCGGAGCAGCAGGGCTTTGGCGCGTTCCGATAGTTCGAATGCCTGTTCGGCGTAGGACATGTTGCCGGTAGCCCGGTACAGTTGGTAGGCCGCTGTGATCCCCTTTTCATATATGCCGGCATAATCTTCCAGCAGGCGCAGGCGGCTCGCTTCCCCGCCGAGCAGGGCCACTTCCTCTTCGAGGGCATCGGCAGCGCGGCGGCCGGAGGCCAGGGCTTGTTCCAGCAGTTCTTTCTGCGGTTGTTTTTTATACGCTTCCAGGAAAATGGACGCCTTTACCTCCAGTGCCCGGGCCAGGAGGGGCCGGCTGAGGGACAGGGCATCCTCTGCCGGGTTGTCGGCAAAACTTTGGCCGGCGAAGCCCGGGCAAAGCTGCCGGAGGGCCTCCTGAATGTTGCTTCGGGCGCCGTCCGGATCCTCCTGCCTGAGATTCAGCTCCGCCAGGTTGATCATGCTGCGGGCCAGTTCGCGGTGGTTCTTCCCGAACAGTCCGCGGTATACCTGCATTGCCAACCGGTAGTATTCTTCAGCTTCCTGTGCCCGGCCTTCCTTTTCTTCGGCCTTACCCATGGCGTTATAGAGCTGCCCCTTGCGAACCACGCCTCCTTCCAGTTCCTTCTCCACGGCCAGTGCTTTTTCAAACCACTCCCTGGCCACGCCGGCTTTCCCTTCCAGCAAAAAGGTACGGCCGATGTGGTAGTAATTGGTTGATACATCCGGCGCCTCCTCTCCCTCCTCGATCAGAAGGATATCCAGTGATTGCTGGTAGTATTTTCTGGCCCGCTCGTATTGTTTCAGTTCCGCAAAAACATTGCCGATATAGCCTTTGATGAGGGCGGCAACCTGCGGGTCGTCGATGAGCGGGAATTCTTCCGAACGGAAGAAGTTATCCAGCGCCCGTTCGTATTGTCCCTGCAAAAGGTAAATGGCGCCGTAGCGCATGTAGTTTTTGGCGGCATCTTCGGGAATGAACTGCTGCCGGAGTTCCAGGGAAGCGGTATTATCGGAAAGGGCAGCCTCCAGGTTGCCCAGCTGAAGGTGGTTGTAGCTCTTGAGGAACAAGGCCTCTCCCTGGTCATACATACGGGTGGAATAGCTGGCGATAAACTCGTCCAGCAGAGCGTTGGATGCCTGATACCGGCCGGCGGCGGAGAGAACTTCGGCCTCCTCCAGCATTTCGCCGGGTTGGGCGCCGGCAATCGAAACAACAAAAAGGGAAAGGAGCAATAGGGGGTATCTCATACCGATTTTTCTTTTTCAGAGCCTGGATTTGTTGATAGACACGAAAACACAAAGGCAGAAAAGCTGCCCCAAGGCTTATATTTATCAGTTTGGTTAACAAAGCAAAACTATTTCACCTGGCTACTATTCCGGCGCTGGACAAGTTCGCGGTTCGGATTTGGGTGTTCGCAACAACGTTGGGCGGCTTCAGCTCGCCTGCTTCCATCAGTGTCCAACCTTAGACGGGTAGCCTTTCACCTCAAAACAAACTTCCCCACGTAAAGAAGGTCATCCGCTGTTTCCAGCTTCCAGTAATATAGCCCCGGTTCCAGCTCCACAGGGCTGTCGAGGCGGCCGGCCGACACTGAGCGGCTGAATATTTCCTCCTCCCGGTTGTTCAGTAAACGAAGCGTCAACGGTTCTTCTGATGAAGCCCGCCACGAAAATACAACAGCTTCGCCAATTTCCAACTCCGCTCCGGCAGGAGGGCGGATATCCGACAGGCCGCCGCTGCGGGTAACGGCCCCTACCAGAGGATCGAGGGTTTCGGAAGGGGTAAAGTTGGCGGCGATAGCCATGGTTGATTTTTGATCTTCGATTTTTGATTTTTGATTTTTGATTTCCGGCTTCCGATCTCCGGTTTCCTCTTTCGCCTGCGGAGGGCTCAGCGGAGCCTCTATGTCCAGGCTGTCCGTTTCCACGGCGGGTGTAATAGCCGGGGTTTCTTTTTCTCCGCTTTGCCTTTTTTCCTGCTGTTGCTGCAGGAAGAGGAAAAAGGCCAGCAGGGCCATCAGCAGGAGCAGCAGGGGGCGGAACCACATTTTCAGGATGGAAGCGGTAGTACGGCCTGCGCCCCGGCCGAAGGTGGGGTGCGGGCCCAGCCCGCTGTAATCCTGATCGGCGATCAGGGCGTAGAGGGCCATGGCCTGCTCCTGGCATTGAGGGCAGGACTCCAGGTGCCCGCGCAGCACCTCCGGCAGTTGATCCACCTCCTGAAATTTCAGGGCTTCGGCGTAGAGCGCCAGCGCTTCGTCGGTGAGATGGCCTTTATCATTGAAGTGATCCATAGTTGCGTTTCTGATCTGAATGAATTATATGGTTTTGGGGAAAGAAAACGGAATCCGGACGCCAGGCTTTAACATTTGCCTACCCGAAATAATAACGAAGAAGGATCTTGAAAGCCTCCCGGTTGTAGCGGGAGGTTGGCGGGTTGCCGTTCAGCAGGCCAATGAACCCGTCGGCCTGTTGCTGCACCCAGCGGCGCAGGGAGTCGGCATCGGTATTTTTACCTTCCAGAATGTTGAAAAGGCCATTCGCCAGTTCAAAGGTTTCCTTATCGGACAGGCCGGGCTCATTGCCGTTTTCCTCGAGGCGGGCGATGGACTCCCTCGTTTTGGGGCCGTCGAAAAACTGCCAGTCTTCCTTCTTCAGGGAGCTACGGGACCACAATTTGAAGCAGAGCCTCAGCTTGTAATACTGGCGGTGGCCCCTGAGCAGAGCTTCCAGGCGTTTCAGCTCGTCGCGGATGGCCAGTTCCTCGAAAGCGGAGAGCTGTAAGGAAGGGGGCTCCGTCAAACCCTCTACCGGTAAGGCTTTCGGCTGCCGTTTCCGGCGGCGCGCCATCTCCAGGCAAGAGTTATATACGACCTTAGAAAAGTAGGTGCGCAGGAAGACACTGCCGTTGTATTGCTCCTGCATGCGGGCCATTTTCTTCTCCAGGAGGTCCACATTTACCTCCTGTACCATCTCCATCTTCTCTTCAGGACGGAAAAAGCCCCGGCCGATGAAGCGGGCAACTGTTGCTTCTATGATGAACTGATAATGGGCCAGGAGTTTATCCGGCTCCCGCCGCAGCCATTCCGCTTCCTGAGTGTTCTGGTCCTTGCTCAAAATCTATTCTGTTAAAAAAAGCTTAAAGATAGCCGAAAAAATTCCGTTTGAGACACGGGCAGCCATATACAAGGGCGAAAGTAATCATTAAAACCACCAATTGTGAAACGCGATTTACACCTGAACGGTCAAACCCTACAACAGAAATTAACCATGAAAAAGTCAAAAGCCATTTTAGTTATTGCGCCCTTTTTTTTCACCCTCTGCCTATCCGCCCAGGAGAACCTTCTGAAGGCAGGAGCCGTAGCCCAGGGCTTTGCCAACCACGGCCGGGAGTACACCGGCCTCAACCTGGGGTTTGAAAGCCGCATTTCCCGGCATTTCACCTTCGGCCTCGACATCGATTACTTCCACAGCCGGGAAGCCGTCAGCAGCATGCCCGGCGTAGAAGATATCCGGAATGTATGGAATGTACAGCCCGAATTCAAATTCTACCTCCGGGAGGCATTACAGGGCTTCTTCCTCGGCGGCCACCTGGGGTACAACAAATTCAATTACCGTTACGAACAGGATGGGCGCGCCGTCGAACTTGCCGGGGATACCGGGCCGTCCAGCCTGGTGGCTACCGGTTTTACCCTCGGTTACCGGCATACCGTCATCGGCCGTATCAAGATGGGGTTCTTTGCCGGCGGAGACTATTTTTTCAACCCGGGCCGGTACGGCGACGGGGCCAAATTCCGCTTCGGCGTCAACCTGGGATACGGTTTTTAATAAACCGGCATCAGCGCCACTAAAGGAAAGGGTAGATTGTTAATATCATGATAACCTTTCCGAAAAACTTCCTTCACCATAGCATATAAAACCGAAAAGTTTTTCAGGGGCTGTCCCGGGCCTCCGGTATGGGTCACTAACTATACCCGGAGATGGCGGCCAGCCTTCGGACCCAATAAAAACGATCTATCATGAAAAACCCGATTTTCTTTCTCTTCCTTGCGCTGCTACTGGGTAGCTGCAGCCGCGAGGCCTACAAGACGGCAGGCTATGAGGAGCTTGCCCCTGCCCACCAGCTTATCGCCGTGGCGCCGGTACAGACCATCACCACCGGCCGCATCCCGCCGGAAGTTACGGAGGAAATGATCGAACAGATCGAAGATGCCGAAAGCCAGGCCTTCCAGATCTCTCTCTTCAACGAGATCGCCCGCCGCAGCGGCAGCCGGGCTGGGGAGATACAGATCAACCTCCAGCACTATTCCGAGACCAACAAACGGCTCAGGGAGGCGGGGTTCTCTCCGAGAGAAAGCCTGGGCCTCTCCCCCACCGAACTGGCGGAGATCCTGGGTGTGGATGCCGTAGTGAGCGCCACCGTTCGCAAAACGCATTACCTGACCGACTTCGAAGCCTTCGGCCTTGAGATGGCCAGCACCTTTCTCTTCATCTTTACGGATTGGCCCTTCTGGTTCCTTCCGGATTCCAAAACCGCCGACGTAGATGCCTCCTGTAGTATCCTCGACGGTAAAACCGGCGTCCCAATCTGGTCTACACACCGCCGCTGGGAACTGGACTGGAACCGCCGCCACAACGAGATCATCGACAACATCAGCCGCAAGATGGCAAGGAGGTTTCCGTATCGGGAGCTTTGATAGTGCATTCGTGTATTCGTGTATTCGTCCTCAAAGGGCCGCGCACTAATGCACCAAAACACTAAAACACCAAAACACTAAAACACTCTATTTCACCCAGGGTGAGGCGGGAATGCTATGCCCGCGCCGCCCTGCAAACACCTGACAAAATGAAGATCATTCTGAGCACTCTGTTGACAATCACCCTTTTGTTCGCCTTTTACCGCCCGGCGGAGGCCCAGTGCCGGACGGGGCGGCAGCAAACAGGCTTTTTCGACGCCAGCTTCGGCATCGGCCTGTTGGCCACCTACGCCAAGGACGGAGGGCGCCCGGCGGGCCTGCCCCTTAGCGCCAGCCTCCACTACCGGGTGCAGAAAAACTTCAGCCTGGGCGCCTTCGCCGGCTATTCGTTCACTCATGGAACGCGCGTTTTCGCCGGGAGTGAAACCGCAGTCCCCTGGCAGAACCGGACCACAGTCGCCGGCCTGCGGTTCGCCGCTCATTCCAACCCCATCGGCAACTGGGAGTTCTACGGAGGAATGGCCGCCGGCATCCACAACAGCCGGTTCGACATTATGGAGGCCAAAGCCCTGGAAAAAGCCCTCCGGCACGGATCCAAACTCAACAATTCCAGATTCTACGCCACCGGGTTCCTCGGCGCCCGCTATTGCCTGACAAAAAAGCTGGCCCTGTTCTCCGAAGTGGGAATGGGGGATTCCCTGCTGAAGATGGGAGTGAGTTTGAGGTTCTGAGGATAATGGTGTAAAAGTGGAAATGTATACAGGGCCTTATACTCTTTTACACACTTACACATATCCACAACAATTCTCTTACGAGCGAAAACGCACAGCCCCTGCAACACGCGGGGCTCTTTTTTGTTTTGGGAGTATAACCAAACTTTAAACTATGCAGACATACCCACACCTTCTTTTTCTCGCCCTGGCCCTTATGGCTTTCGGGTGCAGCAATTCCTCCGGTGAGGCAGGCGGCGAAACCGCCACCGCTCCCAAACCCAGCGCTCAATGGGAGGACCCCGGCATCGAACTGCCGGACGGCTTCAGCGCTATCGTCGTTGCCGATAGCGTCGGGCGCGCGCGCCATATCGCCGTTCGGGACAATGGCGACATCTATATTCAGCTGAGCAATGAGCAGAACGGCAAGGGCCTCGCCGCCCTGCGTGACGAAGACGGCGACGGCCACGCCGACCGCATCGAGTATTTCGGCAGCCATACCGGAACGGGGATAGCCATCCACGACAGCTACCTGTACTGCTCCTCCGACCGGGAAGTGTACCGCTACCCCTTGCCTGAAGGGAAAAACCTGGTTCCCGATGAGGCAAAACGCACCCTGATCGCCGGAGGGTTTCCGGACCAGAGTTCCCATGAAGCGAAAACCATCACTTTCGACAATGCAGGCCACCTGTATGTCAATGTCGGCGGCCCCTCCAATGCCTGTATGAAACAGGCGCGCACCAAGGGTTCTACCGGTATGGACCCCTGCCCCCAACTGGAATGGCAAGCCGGCATCTGGCAGTTTGACGCCAATACGCCGGATCAAACCCAGCAGGACAATGGGAAGAGATACGCCACCGGCCTGCGCAATTGCGTAGCGTTGGAATGGAACCCCGTCGTCAATACCCTCTACGCCGTGCAACACGGACGCGACCAGCTGAATTACCTCTATCCTGAAATGTACAGCGAGCAGGACAATGCAGAACTGCCGGCCGAAGAATTCGTACGCATCAACGAAGGGGATGATTTCGGATGGCCGTATTGCTATTACGACCAGCGCAAGGACAAAAAAGTACTGGCCCCGGAATACGGAGGCGATACCGAAACGCAGGGCCGTTGCGCCGATGTGAAAGGCCCCATCCTGGCCTTCCCCGGCCACATCGCTCCCAATGACCTCCTCTTCTATACGGCCAAGGCCTACCCGGAAAAATACCACAACGGTGCATTCATCGCCTTTCATGGATCGTGGAACCGGGCGCCGCTGCCCCAGAAGGGGTACTTCGTCGCCTTCGTACCGATGAAGGATGGCATGCCCTCCGGCGATTGGGAGATCTTCGCCGATAACATCGCCGGCGAAGAGGAAATCGCTTCCCCCCGCGAAGCCGAACACCGGCCCACCGGAGTGGCCATAGGGCCCGACGGGGCGCTGTATATTGCCGACTCGGTAAAGGGCAAGGTCTGGAAGGTTGTCTATAACGGGTAGTTTTTAGTTACTCGAGCGGCGCGGCACGCTCATTTCGGGCCTCTTTAAAGAGGCCCGTCCGAAGCAGAAGCCCCGGCAACGAGTAGTTTTGCCGGGGCTTCGGTATGTGTCTTTTTGTCGTTAGCTGCGGGCCACTTGAAAGTAGCGCGTCCGGCGTTGCCTTGTTCGATTCATAGCCGATGCCGCCGATGGAAGCATCGATCATAAAGCGCGGGCTGAAGAAATAATAGAGCCCCGGGCTCAGGCCGAGCTCGAAGGAGGAGATGTCTTCCGTTGGATAGTTCTTGCTTTTATCAAAGGGTAGAATGAGAGCCGGGCGCCGTACACCTCGTACATCCTCCCTCGTACACCGCCCGGCTCTTGCAAGCCTACTCCTTCCCCGCCACCTCCGGGTCCGCCAGGCTCTTCATGGTACCGATCATGTCGATCAGTTCGCGGCGGTAGCCGTTGGGGTCCTTACCTTTGGCGCCTTCCGCCAGCTTCTTGGCGTGGGCGTAGGTGGCGTTGCCCTTGAACTCGGAATCGCGCAGCAGCAGGCCGAACTCAGCCACGGCGGCCGCCCAGCGGAAGTTGTCGCTCGACCTGTCCAGTTCCGTGCCTTTGTCCAGCACCGGATGGTCGATCAGCTGGCTCTTCACGCCATCGGGCTGCTTGTAGCGCAGTTTGATGGTGCACAGCTCTTTCGACCTGGCGGCATCCTTTGTCACTTTGGTTTCCTGATATTTCAGCTCATCCACGCCGGCCAGGTGGGGGCTTTCTACACCTACGGGGATGATCTCGTACATTGCCGTCACGGTATGGCCGGAGCCGAGCTCGCCGGCGTCCTTTTTATCGTCGTTGAAGTCTTCGTTGTTCAGCAGGCGGTTCTCGTAGCCGATGAGGCGGTAGCCTTTTACTTTGGTGGGATTGAACTCGATCTGCAGCTTGACGTCCTTGGCGATGGTGAAGACGGTGCCGCCGAATTCGGAGACCAGCACTTTCTTGGCCTCGCTGATGTCGTCGATGTAGGCGTGGTTGCCGTTGCCCTTATCGGCCAGCTGCTGCATCTTATTGTCCTTGTAGTTGCCCATGCCGAAACCCAGGACGGTCAGAAAGACGCCGCTCTCCCGCTCCTTCTCGATGAGGCGCACCATTTCGGCATCGGAGCTGGCGCCCACGTTGAAGTCGCCGTCGGTGGCCAGGATGATGCGGTTGTTACCGCCCTTGACGAAGTTCTCCCGGGCAACCTTGTAGGCCAGCTGTATGCCGGCGCCGCCCGCCGTGGAGCCGCCCGCCTGCAGCTTGCTTATAGCGTCCTTGATCTTTTGCTTATTATCGCCGGAAGTGGGTTCAAGCACCAGGCCGGCAGCTCCGGCGTAGACGACGATGGCCACCTTGTCCTCTTCGCGGAGCTGGTCCGTCAATAGCTTGAAGGACGACTGCAGCAGCGGCAGCTTGTTGGCGGCGCTCATGCTGCCGGATACGTCGATGAGGAAGACCAGGTTGGAGGCCGGCAGCTCATCCATGGGGATGTGCCTGCCCTGCAGGCCGATGTGCACGAGGCGGTGCTCCGGCTGCCAGGGGCACTCGGAGATCTCGGTGATCACCTCAAAGGGGTGTTCGCCGTTGGGTTCTGGATATTCGTAGTTGAAATAGTTGACCATCTCCTCGATGCGGATGGCGTCTTTGGGCGGCTGCTGGCCGTTCTTCAGGAAGCGCCGCAT
>CAYQKY010000182.1:0-17098 GCA_964418125.1 uncultured Phaeodactylibacter sp. | reverse complement strand
AACAAAGATAGGTACTCTCCAACTTTTCACCTCTGGTGACCGCGCTTAGTATAATGTTGTACTTTCACCATCACAAAATGCAAAATTGCCGTTAATGCCAGCCATTGGCAAAGAATTGACAGTCACTTCGGTTGACAACTCAATGGTACAGCCGTCGCTTGCAGTGATCGTTACCGTGTATTCTCCCGACATATCAGAGGTTACGGAAGATAAAACAGGGTTTTGGCTCGTGGATGCAAACCCATTTACCCCACTCCATTCATAAGCAACGCCGCCATCTGCCATTAATGACACTGCCTCTCCTTCACATACGGGGCTGTCGTTTGAAGCAGAACCGCTTAAAGTAGAGGCATCAAACCAAAGAGCTCCCATATCTGCAACTGAACCGTCAGGGTCTGTTGGGCTAACAGGATTTCCAATATCAATGCACGGGCTTGTACACATCAAGTTAAAATTGCAACTTATTGGGTCAACAAATTGAGGGTTTTCGTTAATATTCCCTACCCCTGTCCAAGTTCCCGTAAATACACTGACATTTGAGTAAGAAACTTCAATGACTGGACTACCTCCGATTACAATTCCATCTTCAAAAGCACCGCCCCATAAGATGGAATTTTCAATCGTAACATTAGTCCAAATTCCTAAGGAACCGGATATATTTACCTGCATTTCAGACTGGTTATTTTCAGTAATTGTGCAATTTGTTAATATTGCGTTTCTCCTATCCGCCTCTGTTACGAAACCAAAATCGTTCTTGAAAATTAAGCAGTTGATGAAATGCAAGTTATCAGAAGCTCCAACATGGTCTTCCAGGAATACTCCAAATTGATTTTGATAAAATCTACAATTTTTAAATTCTGAATTAAATGTCCACGATCCGAAGAAGCCGGCAACATTATCATATAACTCAATATTTTCAAAAATATTTGTGCCGTTACCGTTCATATTATTACTGCCATAAATGCCGGAAGTGTTATTGGAAATGACCAGATCTTTTAAAGTGGGAAAGGCTAAATCAAGCCATATTCCAGCCAAAGCATACCGAATCGTAGCGTTTGTTATTTCTGAGTCATCTGTTGCTGTATCGTGAAACTCAAGCCCTCCCCATCCATTAGTTGTATCTGAGGCTGTAAAATGAATTTTATCGTTAACGGCACCAGTGGCAATTAATCTTCCACGAACAATAAAATCTACGTCTTGATCTCCTTCTATTGTCACTCCCGCTTCAATTACTAAAGTTGCTCCCGGTTGAACTGTAATATCATCCAAAATTTGGTAGGGGCTACCGGAAACTTCCCAGATTCCAGATACATCTCCACCTGGAATGGTTGTCTGTGAAAATAATTTGAAAAAAGGCAAAACAAGAAGAAGGAGAAGGGGTGCTGCGGTGGCCGGCAGCCGCTGAGTCAAAGAGGTAAAGTTGGGTTTCATCATAATGTTTTGGGTTCGTAAAAAAATTGAAACAGAACTCAAAAACATTATTACCCATGCTTTCCAGAAGGTGACAATAAAACAGTAGTTTTCTCCACCAGAACGATCAGGGCACCACCCGCGCTCCCAGGAAATTCCCATCTTCATCCATGCGGATGATGAGCATATCCTCGCGGCCGAGGCTGGATATTGTCCGCCCGGCAAGCTGTATCGTTCCGGAGAAATAGCCGGTAACCGCCACTTCTCCGGTTTTGTCATTGACAGCAATGGAATTCCCGCCATCGGCGTCCTTCTCTCCGAGCGGGCCGCCGGCCTGTTGGGCCCAAAGTAATTTCCCTTCAGGGCTGTATTTGGCGATAAAGATATCGGTGGGCCCGTTGCTGGTAAGGGTGATATCTCCAAACCGGGCCTGCCCGGAAAAAATGCCGGTGATGTAACTATTGCCCTCTCTGTCCAGGCTGATGTCATTGCCCATGTCCAGGAGCCCGGAGCCGCCGGCCCGGCTGGCCCACAGGAACTCTCCGTCCGGGCTGCACTTGGCCACAAAGATATCGAGCCCCCCGGCAGAGGCCAGCCGCAGTTGGCCGAAACGGGCTGTATCGGTAAAACAGCCGGTGATATAACTGTTCTGCAGGCTGTCGACAGCGATGGCATTGCCAAAGTCACTACCGTCTTTGTCAAGTGCGCTGCCGGCCTGCTGCACCCATAATAATTTGCCATCCGGGCTGTATTTGGCCAAAAAGATATCCCGCCCGCCGTAGCTTTCCAGCCGGACGCCATCGAATGTGGCTTCGCCGCTCAGATTGTGGTGCCCGAAAAAACCCGTCAGGTAAATATCGCCCTCACGGTCCGCCTGCACCTCATTCCCAACGACCATATAAGAACCGGTAACCGCCCTGATCCACCGGAGTTCTCCATCAACGGAGTATTTGACGAGGTAAAGGTCGCTGTTCGGGCCGCCGACAGGAAGGGTTCTGCCCTCTACACTGGGCGCCCCTAAATACAGGCCGGTGGCGATCACATTGCCGGAAGGATCGGCAGTGATGCTCATACCCCGGTTGATTCCCGTTTGTTTATCGGGGATCCTCTGCCCCCCGGCATGCATGGCCCATCGCAGGCGCCCGCCGGGGGTAAAACTGGCAATAAAGAAATCCTCGGGCCCCATATCTCCCACTCCTGCAGATTCCAGGCGTTGCCCTCCTATATCCACCACCCCGCCAAATGAACCGGTGGCCAGGATGTTGCCTGACCGGTCCAGAGCGATGCCTTTTCCAAAATCTGCCTCTCCTTCTCCGCCGATCGACAATGCCCAACCGTAGCGGCCTTCCGGGCTTAGTAAGGCCAGGAAAGCATCTCTGGCCCCCCGGCTGTGAAGGGCCGTTGTACCGAACTGGGCGGAGGCTTCAAATATTCCGGTGACGGCCAGGCTGCCGCCTTTACCCCAGGCCACGGCGTGAGCGCGGTCGGAATTGCGCTGGGACGATGTTCCCCCCAGCCGGCTGATGAAAGGGGCCTCCGGGCCGGCAGGGGGCGCCCCTTCCGCCGGAGCCTTCACGAATTGCTTCAGCACCAGAATGGTAACGGCCGCAAGAATGGCCAAAAACAGAACAGCCAGGCCGATCCTTCTTTTCCTGCGCTGTTGCCTCCGACTTAGCTCTTCGGCGCCCTCTATCATCAGGCGGGCAAGGGACAGTTCTTCCCGCAGTGCGGGCCGCTCTTCGAGCAGGCGCTCAAAAGCCTGCCGCTCCTCCGCATCCATCTCTCCCCTGAGATAGGCCCTGGCCTGTTCCATTATGTCTTCGAGGCGGTTCAATATCGTAGTTGTTTATTGAGGTTCAACTAATTATGATTACCAAAAGGAGATACGAAAGTGACATCATTCCAGGAAACGCCTCAGCTTTTCCCTCAGTTTTTCCTTACACCGCTCATGCCTTTTTTTGACGGCGCTGCCGGATACCTCCAGCTTTCCCGCGATCTCTCTGAGGCTTTTTCCTTCGAACCAGAAATCGAGGATAAGCCGACGGCAGCTTTTATCCAGCTGAGCGATGGCATCGGCAACGGCCTTAGCCCGCTCTTCCTCTATCAGCCGCTCCTCTGCAGATACCTGGGGGCTTCCCGGGAGTTTCTCTGAAGCTTCCTGCTGTTTTTGCTGCTTTGCAATGATGTCCCGGGAATACTTCCGCCATTTGTTCTGTATGATCCCGTAAAAGAAAGTGCTGAGCCTGCTCTTTTCCCGGATGTATTTTCCGTTCCTGATCAGGAGGATAAGTTCAGAAACAGCTTCATCGTAGATGCCCTCGGCCTGTTCCCGCTCCCCATTCCCATGCTTTACGACAACCTGATAGGCAAAAGGCTTCCACTGCTCCTCCATAAAAAGAAGAGCGGGCCTTTTGCTCTTTTCATCCTCAGAGCAAAGCATGTCTACGATCTCTTTATCTGTTAAGTGCTGAGGCATTAGCCGGGGTTCAGGAACATTCCCTGCAAAAATAGAAAAAACACTCCGGCACTGAAAAAAGCAGAGAATACTCCCAGCGTTTCTATCTTTAGCGGCCCAAAAAGCAACCAATCGAAATTATGGCCTGGCTTTTCTTATCTCCATACCGGTTATTTCCCGCTGTTTCGGCCATTGCCCTTTCCGTTGCCGGGGCTGCCGGCCAGCCCTCACCACTGCGCGTCCTCTTTCTGGGCAACAGCTACACCTATTCCAACAACATGCCGGCCATCCTGCAGCAACTTGCCTCCGACGGGGGCGACTCCCTGGATTACGAGATGGAGGCGCCCGACGGCGCCAGCCTGGAAGAGCACTACAAGCGCGGGTCGGCGGCCATCGCGCTAAAGGAAGGAACCTGGGATTTTATCGTCCTGCAGGAACAAAGCCTGCGGCCCGCCATGCCGCTGGGGCAGGTAAAAAAAACGTTTTTCCGATACGGCGAACTCCTCAACCGGCAGATCAAAGACCTATACCCCGGGGCAAAAACGCTGCTGTACGTCACCTGGGGCCGCTGGCACCACACCGGCCCGCTGTGCGAACTTATGCCCCCCGCCTGCGGCTACTGGGGTTCCGACAGCCTGATCACCCTGCGCTACCGCATGCTGGCCGAACGCACCGGCGCCGCCACCGTGCCGGTAGGCCCCGCCTGGCGCCACATCCAAACCCACCACCCCGAAATAGAACTCTTCAACCCCGACGCCATACACCCCAGCCTGGAGGGCTCCTACCTGGCGGCCTGCTGCTTTTACGCCGTTATCTTCCGGAAAGACCCGGCGCGCTTGTCCTACAACTACGTCCTGGCTCCGGAAGTGGCGTCCCTGTTGAGGCGAGTGGCTTCGGAAATAGCCTTCAAAAGGCAGGCGCCGCCGGGCAAGTGAGTAGCTTTCGTTATTAATGTAATCATTATAAATATAATCATCATTTCTATAACGATTATATTTGTAATCATTACTTTTATAATGATTATAAAAATAATGATTATAAAAGTAACCATTATAAAAATAATAATTACTTTTGTAACGGCTTTTAACCCAAAACACGCCCTATGGCTTCTCCACACCACCTCTTTCATCTCATCACTCAGGTGCACCGCACCCGCAAAGCGGCCGTAAGCGAACAGGCGGAGCTGCTGAAAAAGCACGAATTGAGCCCTCTGGACTGGGCAATCATGCAAACTCTGCGCGAAAACCCTCCACAGTCGCAGGCCGGCGTCGCCCGCTCCATCGGCCGGGCGCCCTCCAATGTGCGTTACCCTATCGAAGTGCTGTATCGCCGGGGCCTGCTACAGCGGGAGCCCGACGCCCAGGACCGCCGGGTAAACCTTACCTTTTTGAGCCCGGAAGGAGAGGAACTGGTGAAAAAGCTGCTCCCCACCTTCGAAAATGTCGACCAGGCCCTCCTTAAGGGGTTGTCGGCAAAAGAACTGCAGGAACTGGAGCGGCTGCTGGAGGCCATCCTGGAAAATTCCCGCCGGAAGTAGCTATGCCCCCTCAGCAAAACGCCAAACCGATGCGCGCCCTTTTCATTGGCAACAGCTATACCCATACCCACGAGATGCCGGCCATCGTACAGCGGCTGGCCGAGTCGGGAGGCGACAGCTTTTCCTTTGCTATGCGGGCGCCCGGCGGCTGGTCTCTGGAACAACATTACCACGATCCGGAAACCCGGGCCATGATCCGGGCCGGAGGGTGGGATTATATCGTACTCCAGGACCAAAGCCAGCGGCCCGCTATGCCCATCCTGCGGGTGCGGCGCCAGTTCTTCCGCTACGTGCGCCGCATTAATCGGTTCATCTGGTGGCGCCTGCGCCCCAAACCGCAAATAATACTGTATATGACCTGGGGGCGCCGGGACGGCGACGCCGACAACCGAAGCTACTACCCGCCGGTGGGTACTTTCGAGGGTATGACAGCCCTGCTGAAGGAACGATATGAACGCATCGCCGGCAAGATCAACGCCCGGGTAGCTCCCGTCGGCGAAGCCTGGGCCTACACCCGCCGGCGCCACCCGGAGATCGAACTCTACCAGGAGGATGGCCACCACCCCAGCGCCGCCGGCTCCTACCTGGCGGCCTGTTGCTTCTACGCTGCCTTTTTCGGTAAAAATCCGGCGGCCTTATCCTATGATTTCACCCTGGAAGCAGAGATGGCAGCCCTCCTGAGGGAAGCAGCTTCCACAGTGGCCTGGGGCCGCCGGGAAGCCTGAGGGCAATAGCTGCCCCCGGCCCCAACAACAGGCAGCGGCCAGGGCCCATCCGATTCTTCGCCATTTTTACTACTTTCGCAGAAACAGCTGTTTCATGAAAACGATACTCCCTTTAATAGGACTTTTCCTTTTCGTATTTGCTTCCGCCCAGGACGATCCCATACGCCAGCTGAAACAGCAGGCGAAGGAATCGGCAAAAGTACTGGAAAAACTGGACGGCAAGCCCGGCGGCCTGCACAGCCAGGTGGAGGCCGATTATGCTTACCTGGAAAAATTGTACATTCACTACCACCGGAATCCCGAACTGTCGTTCTACGAAAAGGAAACATCCAAACGCATGGCGGAAGAGCTGCGCAAGGCCGGGTTCGAGGTTACCGAAAAAGTAGGGGGGAACGGCGTAGTGGGCGTACTGAAGAACGGGGAAGGGCCCACCGTCCTGGTCCGGGCCGATATGGACGCCCTGCCCATCGTGGAGGAAACCGGCCTGCCCTACGCCAGCACCGTCACCACCGAAGACGAGGCCGGTAATACGGTGGGCGTGATGCACGCCTGCGGCCACGACGTCCACATGTCCGTCTGGGCGGGCGCCGCCCGCCGCCTGGCAGAGAACAAGGATAAATGGAAAGGCACCCTGGTGTTTATCGGCCAGCCCGCCGAAGAGCGCTCGGGCGGGGCCAAGGCCATGCTGGCCGACGGCCTGTACGAGCGCTTCCCGGTTCCCGATTACGCCCTGGCCCTGCACACCAACGCCGGCATACCGGCGGGCAAGGTGGGCTACTGCCCCGGCTACAGCCTGGCCAACGTCGACATGATGGACATCACCGTCTACGGGCAGGGCGGCCACGGCGCCTATCCGCAGGGCACGAAGGACCCCGTCCTGCTGGCCGCCCGCATGGTGGTGGCCCTGCAAACCATCGTCAGCCGGGAGATCTCTCCCCTCGACCCGGCGGTGGTCACGGTGGGCTCCATCCACGGGGGCACCAAGGGGAACATCATTCCCGATGAGGTGAAGCTCGAACTGACCATGCGTTCCTATTCGGACGAAGTGCGCATGGCCCTCATCGAAAAGATCAAACGTATCTGCAACGGCCTGGCCATGTCGGCCGGCCTGCCTGAAGAGCAATACCCGCAATACACGCTCCGGGAAGAACACACCCCCTCCGTCTACAACGACCCCGAACTGACGGAACGCATCCGCCAGGTATTCGCCAATACCCTGGGAGCGGAGAATGTGGTTCAAACCCCGCCCAATATGGTGGGGGAAGACTTCGCCCGCTACGGCCGCACCGAAGAGGAAGTGCCCATCTTCCTGTTCTGGCTCGGCGCCGTAGACCCCGAACGTTACGCGGCCGCTCAGCGGGGAGAGGCCACCCTGCCGCCCCTCCACAGCTCCAGATACGCCCCCCTGCCCGAACCGTCGATCAAAACGGGCGTGGTGGCGATGACGGTGGCGGTGATGGAGTTGCTGGGGAAATGAGGCCCAGCAAGGGCTGTTGTATAGAGGTGGAAGGGTGTAAGTGTGTAAATGTTCCATGCAGACGGGCTACCAGCGGAGTACTTCTACACCTTTGCACCTTTGCACCTTCTACACATTTACACTTCTACACAACCAAGCCGAACCATGCCACCCAACTACCCCACCATCCTCCACGAGATCGCCGAAACAGCCAAACCGGAGCTCGGCAAGGGCAAAGTCGCCGACTACATCCCCGCCCTGGCCAAGGTGCCGGCGGACAAGTTCGGCATCGCCCTGGAGACGATCCGCGGCGAGCAGCACCAACTGGGAGATGCCGCCGAGCGCTTTTCAATACAGAGCATCTCCAAGGTGTTCACCCTGGCCATGGCCTTTCAGCTGGAAGGAGAAAACCTGTGGAAGCGGGTCGGGCTGGAGCCTTCGGGCAACCCCTTCAACTCGCTCGTACAGCTGGAGTATGAAAAGGGCATCCCCCGCAATCCCTTCATCAACGCCGGCGCCCTGGTGGTCACCGATGTGCTGCTGGATCATTACGCGGACCCCAAAGCAGCCATCCTGGAGTTCATCCACACCCTCACCGGGCAGGAAGACATCGGGTATGATGAAGAGGTAGCCCGCTCAGAGCGCGAAACCGGATACACCAACGCCGCCCTGGCCAACTTCATCAAGAGCCACGGCAACATCCACCATCCGGTAGAGGCCGTGCTGGACGTATATTTCCACCAGTGCTCCATCGCCATGTCGTGCCGGGAACTGGCGCGGGCCTTTCTGCTCTTTGCCAACCACGGCGCCGTGCCCGCCACCGGGGAGCGCATCCTGACGAAGAGCCAGGCCAAGCGCCTCAACGCCATCATGCTGGCCTGTGGCTTCTACGACGAGGCCGGCGAGTTCGCCTTCCGGGTAGGGCTGCCCGGCAAGAGCGGCGTAGGCGGAGGCATCGTCGCCCTCATTCCCGGCGAGCTGGCCATCGCCGTGTGGAGCCCGGAGCTGAACGAACACGGAAATTCGGTCCTGGGTATAAAAGCTTTGGAAATGTTTACTACTTTAACGGGGATGTCGATTTTTTGAAGTGTATAAGTGCATTCGTGCATAGGTGTATATGTACGAATGCACCCATACACCTATACACAAATGCACATAAGTACCATGGCAAAAACCTACAACTGGGGCATCATCGGCCCCGGGCGCATCGCCCACAAATTCGCGCAAGACCTCGACAAGCTGCCCAATGCCCGCCTCCACGCCGTAGCCTCCCGCTCGGAAGAACGGGCCAGGGCCTTCGCCCTGCAGTACGGCGCGCCCCACGCCTATGGCTCGTACGAGGAAATAACGAGCTGCCCGGGCCTGGACGTGGTTTACATCGCCACTCCTCACCCCGGCCATCGCGACAATACCCTGCTTTGCCTGCAGGCCGGCATTCCCGTGCTCTGCGAAAAGCCGTTCGCCATGAACAGCGGCCAGGTGCAGGAAATGGTGGATGCCGCCCGGGCCACCGGCGCCTTCCTCATGGAAGCCATCTGGACGCGCTTCACCCCTTCCACCACCAAGGCCCTGGAGCTGATCGGCCACGGCATGATCGGAGATGTGCTCTCCGTAAAGGCCGACTTCGGCTTCCGCCCGCCCTTCGACCCGAAGAGCCGCCTGTTCGATATGGCGCTGGGGGGCGGCTCCCTGCTCGACATCGGCATCTATCCCGTCTTCCTGGCGCTGCTGGTGCTGGGCAAACCGGCGGAGATCCACGCCTCCGCCCACCTCGGCCCCACCGGGGTGGATGAGGAGATCGGCATGCTGTTCAAATACGAAAACGGACAGATGGCCCACCTGCATTCCACCATACGGTCCTTCACCAAAACGGAGGCTTTCATCTACGGAGAGCGCGGCGCCATCCACCTGCATACCCGCTGGCACGAGCCCACTACCCTCAGCCTGATCCTGGAAGACCGCCGCCCGCAGGACTACCGCTTCGACTACCATACCAACGGCTACTCCTTCGAGGCGGAAGAGGTGATGCACTGCCTGGACAACGGCCTGAAGGAAAGCCCCCTGCTGCCGCTGAGCTTCAGCCAGAACCTGATGGAGGTGCTGGATGCCGTAAGGGCAAAGATCGGGCTGGAATATGAGGAGGACGGGGCTGCGGGGTGAGGGGGGGATTGTTGGATGGCTGGATTGTTGGATTGTTGGATTGTTGGATGGTTGGATGGCTGGATGGGATAGTTCAATTTTCTGTGTCTTCTAGGCTACCCGTCTTACGTTGGGCACAGTTGGAAGAAGGTAAGCTGAAGCCTTCCAGCGCTGTTGCGAATACCGAAATCCGAACAGCGAACTTGTCCAGCGTTAGACAGGTAGCCGTCTTCTAAAAACGCCTCTTGATTTTCAGGGACTTGCGAACAGCGAACAGCGAATAGCGAACAGTCCCGCAAAATGGGCGATTAGTGCTCATTCCGGGCCCTGTTCCGGCTTTCACCTCAGAACGTCCAAAGTCCAGGAACATCACACCTTGGGCCCTCCTGCCTCCGGCGTTAACACCCACACCATTCCCAGCGCGCCGATGGTGATGGCCTGGCCTTTGATCGTGGTGGTGGAAAAGAACAGGTAATTCTCGTAGGCTGCCAGGCTGCCGATAACCTTGCCGGCGCCCAGCAGGCCCGCCAGCGGATGTTCCTTCTTGACCTCGTTGTTGATGGCATAGCGGTGCTGTTCGATAGAGGGGTTGAGAATGGCCAGCAGGACAGCGATCAATATCCAGCTGAGCCCTCTTTCAGATCTTTTCCTGCGCATGGCTGATCGTTTTTGAGTGAATAATTTCTTTTCGAATTACACCATCCCGTTATCCGGGCGCCTTTTGCTCGTGAACCACAGCGCCAGCCCCGCCAGGAAGGCAAGGACGGCGTAGGTGGCCAGCAACCCGGTGGCCATAGACCGGACCAGCTCGCTGACGGCCAGGCCGGCCGAATATCCGGTCTCGTAACCTGCTTCGTATCCTTCCTGCCTGCCGATATCCCTTCCCGTTCCGTATCCGTCCTTATACCCTTCTTTTTGTCCCTGTATCATTCCTGTATCGAAACCTATCTTCCAACCTTCCCTGTAGCCCAGTTGATAGCCTTCCGTTCTACCCAGTTCAATACCCTCGGCCAGGCCCTGCAGATAGGCTTTCTGCAATCTGGCTTCGATCTGCTGGTGGAAACACCCGGTGCTGATGAGGGTGAGGAGCAGCCCCAGCAATGCCGCCATTGCTGTTGAGATTCTTCTTGCGTTTTTCATGGTAACAGCAGTTTTGGGTTAGAACTGATTTAAACTTATTCAGATGGGCTGCAAGCGAATATCTTGAATCCTCTGGGCTTCGGTTTTTCCTCGTCCCGTACTTTCCAAGTACGAAACTCGAAAAGAGCCTTGCCAGAGAATCCAACCTGTTGCTTTCGCCTGCATCCAATAAGTTTAAATCAGTTCTTAACAAAAACCTTAACTGCGCGCGCATTAAGAAGAGAGGGCTGCCGGGGCAGCCCTCTATGTTGCAATCATGATCGTTCTTTCGAAGCCCCCCAGGGCCTCTCTGTCCATCGAATCGCCTCTGTCGAACAGCATTGCGAATCTTGTCAGGCCAGGGGGGCGGAATGTAGTGTTGACTGGCATATCTTTACTTTTTTGTTGTTGTATACCTGAAAATTAGTTATTTAGAAGAAGGCCCGCCGCCTTTGATCGAAAACCGGATGAACTCAAAGCAAACGGGCTTTCCGTCCGGTTTCAACAAACGATCTTCCCGCCGGAAAACCCTGAAGAGAAGCAACCGCCCGCCAATGGCGGGCTTGAAGGAAATAATCCCTTTTTCTCAAGAGTAAGGCCGTAATATTTTTTTTTCGCTCAAGCAAGTTGTAATTTGCTTAAGCAAACGATCCGACAATGCCCCGATCCACAGAAACATTAAGCAGGCTGCAGTTTTATGTCCTTCACCAGGAAATCGTGGCCCAATGCCGGGCCTGGCTTCAGGAAAAAGCGAACCTGGGCCTGATGGACGACACCGAACCCCTCTTTTACGGCTTCGCCAACGGAGAGCCCGTCCTTTCTGAAAAAGCGTCCAAATACAAAAACCGCAGCATCAAGTACGCCTGCATTTCCATCCTCAGGGACAAAGGCTTTGACTTCGGCGCCCACGGCTTCCGGGTATCCCGTAGAGATGACGAGACCATCCTGTTCCACGGCCGGCACCTCAAAGACCTGGTGCATGCCTACAACAAGGGTAAGGAAAGCATTGAAATGGGGAAAAAGTACTTCCTGGCCTACCGGGAAATGATCGGGAACCCTGAGAAGGAAGCCCTGATAGAAAAATACCGGAGCCGGCAGTCCGGCGCCGAGGAATTCCCGCCCCGGTGGATCCTGCCCACCCCGACCAGCCGCCCTCCTAAACGATCAAAAAGCGATAAGGCGAACCCGCCGGCGCCCGGCCGCCCCGCAAACGCCCCGAAAGCGAAACCGCCCGGCAGCCGGCCCATCTGGGCGCACACCTCCCGCACCTACCGGACCCTGAAGTGGCTTTCCGAAAACTCCTGGTACCTATACAACTGCGACTACGACAACTCCCGCATCGTACGGCGGGTGCTGGAAGTCCACCTCACCCCCGGAGAATGGTGGACAAGCAGGATCCGGATCAGCAGCCCGGAAGGCAGAAGCACCTTCGAGGGGGAGGTGAACTGGGAAGCTTCGGAAGAGGAACTACTGGTGCTGTCCCTTTTCAACCAGGACCAGACCCGCTACATGCACCTCCGGCTGAAGATCCCGGCGGAAGCTCCGGGCAGCCTGTTCCTGGGCCAGTACATGATCACCCGCTTCCACGCCATAGTCTCCCGGACCTGCATGCTCGAGAAGATGGCGCCAAATACGGAAGGCCAGCCCAAAGAATTCGAAAAAGAGGCCGGAGAACTACCGGAATTCGTCCGCTCCTTCTTTCACAACGAGCGGGGCAACCTGCTCAAGACCCCACGGTCCGTTTACAATGAAGCCTCCTTCTGGAAGCGCCTGGGCGGCGAACTCAATGAAACACAGGCCAAGGGCCCGGCGCCTTCCCCTCCGGAAAAGAAGTTCGACCTGTTCGTGTCGGCCCCCGTCCTTTCCACCAAGCTGCAGCGCGACACCCTGGAGGACGCCCTGGGAGAGCTGATGCAGAGCCTGCAGGGCCAGTCCTCCGGCAACCCGGCGGATATCGCCGCCTTCGAGCCGGCCGCCCGGAAAGTCCTCGAAAAGTGGATGCTCGGCCATAAACCCGAAGTGCCCTTTATCAACTTTGAAATTTTCAACCGGGACGTCATCAGATTTCTCGACCAGTTGGTTGCCCAGTTCCCTCTCATCTCCAATTACTATTACTCCTGGCCGAAGAAGGACCCCAGCTCCAAAACCAACCGCTCGCCCAAGATAGTCCTGATCGAAGAGTACGAGATCATGCAGAAATCGCGGGCCTTCCTCCTGATCGTACCCAACAACCGCCTCTTTTCCTCCTGCTGGGTGCAGGTCGGCTGGGCCATCATGCTGGAGATCCCCATCTTCATCATCTACCGGAATGAATTCGACCTGCCCTTCATCCTGCAAAAGGCAGACTCCCTGCACTACAACATCGAGATGCGCCAGCTCCGCCCAGGCGAAAAGCTCATCAGCACCATCGACTGGTTCCGGGATAACGCCTTCGGCCAGAAGTTCTTTTCCTGAGCGGACGGGCCGCCTTCAGGCGGCCCGAAATAATTCCCTGAAATATCCGGCCAAAGCTTTTCTTTCCACCTTTACCTCAAGGGCCAACGGTGTTAAAGTGGTTATGCGTTGTGTGTTGTTGCACAGTGCGTTCCGAACATATTAACTCCGAGAGGGTCATCCAGTTAAGGTAGGACTGCGATCCCGCTTAAGAAGTTGTACGGCTTGTTCCACTTCGCCAACAACTTCTACAAAGCGGGACTGTCGCTATGCTCCAGCCATTTCATGAAAGTTTATGGTAGGTGGAGGCTTTAGCCGAAATATTTCCCGGCTGTACAGACGGGCCCGTCATTTAGCGAAACAGGCGAACGGAAAGGAGCCGTTACGGAGCTTTGACGGGAAGAGTCATCCAGAGGCCTGCATTCACCGAATGCAAAGGCATCCCGACAAAGGCCCGGTGGGCGTTTCGTCGGGATTAAGGTAGGTCCCGATGCTTACTTCCTTTCAGGCTCGTCCGATCGGGCCTTCGCCCGCCGAAGTGGCATAAAGGCAGTTCGCTCCAACTGCGCCCCCTTCAGCCTCCCCAAGCCCGCCGCCATCGTAGAAGGCGGTGCAGGCAAGTATTGCCCATAAACTTTCTCCCCGGAATGACATTTCCCCGCACTCTGCACCATTAGAGAGTGATACCGCTTGACAGACAGGACGCGCCCTACCAAGGGCGTAAAAAGCTGGCCAAACCGCCGGGGTTGGCCCGGCGAAGCTATGCCCGCCCCGTGAAATAGCAAAGCTCTTATTTCACAGGAGCCGCTCCTGCTGTCCAGGCGCATTTTTCCATTCTAATCTTTCGGTGCTATGAGAAAGCAGGAAGCTATGAAAACCGCCACCGTCAAAGAGTGGCGCCTCGATGATTTCAAAGCCTTTGCTCTGGGCCCCGCCCAGCAGAAGCAGGTCAAGGGAGGGGACGGCGGCGACGGCGACGGCCCGGGCTGGGAAGAGGTCGTCGACCTTTGATTTTCCTGATGGTTCGGACGGGCTGCCCGCCATAGCACGGCGCAGGCGGCCCGTTCCCCACCCCCTTAAACTCAGAGCTGATTGGTTCTCCTGAAATAAACCACAAAATGCAAACAGCTTCTAAAATTTATAGACCCAAAGCAGGATCCCAGAAGAATTGATAATGCTCATTTCTGCGCCTCCTTCTCCAGTTGCTTCCTCAGCCACCCCCCAAGAATGAGGGGCTCCAGCCGGCCCAGCCACTCCCCGGCCGCGGCGCGCGCCCGCGCGGAGCGCCAGTTCTGAGAACGCAGCAGCGCTATCTTCCTTACCGCTTTTGCGAAGTTGAGGTATTCCTTTTTACGCCGGGGCGACATCATTTTGTGGCGGCGGATGTATTGCCCGAAAGCATCGAGGGCGGAGCGGAGGGGCTCGTCGTACCGGGGCTCTTCCAGGTGCATGCCCAACAGGCAGCGCACGTAGAGCGACCGCACCCGCAGCTTGTAGGCCGACTGCCTTTTGTAGACCGCATTCAGGCAGTGATAGGCGCCGGCGTAATCCTCCCGGGCGAACAACAGGATGGCCTGGCCCAGAGCGGGCGCGGCCGGCAGGGCGGCCGCCGGCAGGAAGGCCTGGTTCTCCTGGATGAACTGCTGCGCCCAGCCGAAGTGCCCTGTTTGAGAAGCTACTGTACAGGCATTCAGAAAAGTGGCGTCGGACATGGCGCCGTAGAAGACGAAGAGGCGGCGCTCATCGCCGTACCGGAAAAGCTCGAAGAGGGTGTCCAGATAATGCTGCCGCCCCTGGTTGAAGGCCTGAAACGCCAGGGCAACGAACTTCGCCAGGATAAAAGACTGCTCATCCCGCGGCAGCACATCGCTCAGGCGGTGAAACAGGCCCAGGGTTTCCCGGAAACCTTCATCGGAGCACCCCTCCCGGAAGAGGAGGGTGAGCCGGCGGAAGATGCCGATGGCGGAGTGGGCTTCCGCCAGTTCCGGGGCTTCCGCCAGGGCGGCGTCCAGGAGGCGGCTGTCCAGCGGTTCGCGGAGGGTTTGCTGCCGCGCCAGCTGGTCGATGGCGTATTTCAGCTTCAGCAACACGAAATGCTGGTCGAGCTGTTCTACCGCCCGGTGAAGGCTGTCCCCTTCCTCGGAATGGCTTTTGAATTCGGAGTGGAAATAATGCCCGTCGAATACTTCCAGCGCCTCGGCCAGGTTGGCGGGGCTTCGGTAGGGTTCTTTCAGCAGAAAGCCTGCCTGCCGCCGGCTCTCCCCGGCAAAGAGGCCGTAGAGCCCGCGGCTGCGGTAGGCGTACCGCCGCGCCCGCCGTTGCAAAGGGCCCTCTCTGCGGAATTCCTGCTGGAAGAAGAAGGCCTCCGCCAGTCGGCTCAGCTCGCTGTAGCGGTCGTTGAGAAATTTGCCGTCGAACGGCTCGCCGGGGCACAGCTGTTCAAACACCCCTTCCCGGCTCAGGCCATCGTATTGCGGATGGGCCGGCCGCAGGCAGGCCCACAAGCGCTGCGGCCAGGTATTGGCATTGAAGTAAGGCGAGGCCAGAAACTTGTCGAACCAGCTGAGTTCCCGCCCCTCCAGCCGCTCCAGCAACCGGTATAGCTTAGGCTGAGGCAAAGTTTTTTTGTTTTTCTGATTAAAAATAAATTACTGAATATCAGCAGATAAAACTTTCAATAGCTAAAAATACACCTCAGGTTGCAAAGTTTTGGCAAAAATTTGTCGATTTTTTTGACGCCCCGCCGCAGTAAGTTTGGAAGGACAGCGATTGTTAACCTTTCAAACCCAAACCGATGCGACGCCTGAGCTTACTGCGCCTGACTTTCGAAACCGAGATCAACCCCTGGGAAGTGCCTGCCTTTCAGGCCGCCGTGGCCGACCACCTGGGCGGCAACCCCGAAGGCCTGTTCGATCCTCCCGGCAGGCAAAGCAGCCGCGGGGAACAGCCATCCCCTTCCTTCGCCTACCCCATGGCCCAGTTCAAGATGCGCCGCAACTACAGCCGCTACCAGCCGTTGCTGCTGTGCCTGGGCGCCAAGGTGGAGCAGGCCCTGGAGATCTTTCGCGATATCCGTAACGCGCAGGTCCTGGCCAACGGCCGCTTCTACTCCCTGGCCATCGCCGAGGCCAAAGCCTACAGCTTCGAATACAGCGCCGGAGAGCAGCCCTACGCCTACAACCTGTTCAAGTACCAGGCGCTCAATTCCAAAAACTACCGGGCCTACCAAAAACTGAAGGGGGAAGAAGAAAAGAAACAGTTTCTCGCAAAGCTGCTGGTAAACCACCTGCTCACCTTCGCCCGCGCCGTGGGCTGGGAGCCGGATTTTCAGCTCACCGTGCAAAACCTCCACATCATGAACGAGAAGCTCGTCAACTGCGGCGCCATCCCTTACCACTGCTTCGACCTGAGCTTCCGCTGCCCCCTGCTGCTGCCGGAATTCATCGGCCTGGGCAACGCCGTGGCCAAAGGGTTTGGGGTGGTAAGGCTGGATCGGCGGGGGCCGAGTTGAGGGGAAACCGGAACGCGGAAGGCTTCCAGGTGCAAACGGCGCCTTAAAGTCGGAAGTGGGAACGGTGATTTCGGTTAATAAAACCTATACTTCTAAAGGAATGGTATGAAATCTGGCCGTACACAATGCTGGCTTACCTTCCTGCTATTTGTCCAGGCTGCTTGGCCAGGTTTTTTGCCCCCCTTGGCATAAAGCACTGTTTTTCAGTGCTTTCGGAAGATTTTGTCCTTACTTTTTTGAGGCCAAAAAAGTAACAAAAAAGCCCTTCGCCTGACGCAGCCCTGGCTAAAACGGCCCTCCACTTCACTGCACC
>CAYQKY010000181.1:0-17256 GCA_964418125.1 uncultured Phaeodactylibacter sp. | reverse complement strand
CTGTTCACCGAATTTCCCGAACTGGACGACCCCTGGACCGGCCGCAAGCTCATGGAGCGCACCACCATCATTGCCAATACTTCCAATATGCCGGTGGCCGCCCGGGAAGCCTCGGTTTACACTGCCATGGCCATCGCCGAATATTACCGCTCGATGGGGCTCAAGGTACTGCTGCTGGCCGACTCTACCTCCCGCTGGGCCCAGGCCCTGCGCGAAATGTCGAACCGCATGGAAGAACTCCCCGGCCCCGACGCCTTCCCTATGGACCTGCCGGCCATCATTTCCAACTTCTACTCCCGGGCCGGCATCGTCTACCTCAACAACGGGCAGACCGGCTCAATTACTTTCATCGGCACTGTATCGCCTGCCGGCGGGAACCTCAAAGAGCCCGTTACCGAATCGACCAAAAAGGTCGCCCGGTGTTTCTACGCCCTTTCCCAGCAACGGGCCGACAGCAAGCGCTACCCCGCTATCGACCCCATCGAGAGCTACTCCAAATACCTGGAGTACCCCGAATTGCAGAAGGCCCTCAATGAACAGGTCGCTCCGGACTGGATCGGCCAGGTGGAACGGCTGAAGAATATCCTGCTGCGGGGCAAAGAGGCCGCCGAACAGATCAACATCCTCGGAGATGACGGCGTGTCTATCGATACGCACCTGACCTTCTGGAGGTCTGAAGTGGTAGATGAGATCATCCTGCAACAGGACGCCTTCGACCCGGTGGATGCCCGCAGCCCCATGCAAAGGCAGAAATACATGGCCGAAAAGGTATTGACGATAACGGATATCGGCCTGTCTTTCAGTTCCTATGAAGAAGTCAACCCTTATTTCAAGCGAGTGATCACGACCCTCAAACAGATGAACTACTCGGAGTTCGAGTCCGGGCAATTTAAACAATACGAAGAGGAACTGGCCCAGATCCTTGAAGAAAGAAAAACCGCCTGATATGGAAACCAGAGCTTTTCAGCGCATTTATACCAAGATAGACCAGATCACCAAAGCCACCTGTACCGTTCAGGCCACAGGCGTCGGCTACGAGGAACTGGCCATGGTGGCGGGTAAGGAGGCACAGGTGGTCAAGATCATCGACGACAAGGTGACCCTGCAGGTATTTGCCGGCACCGAAGGTATCCCCACCAATGCCGAAGTGGTATTCATGGGGAAAGCCCCCACCCTTAAAGTAGGCGACGGCCTGGCCGGCCGTTTTTTCAATGCCTACGGCCAGCCCATCGATGACGGGCCCAAGCCGGAGGGTGAGGAGCAGGAGATCGGAGGCCCGTCGGTCAACCCGGTCAGAAGGGAGCAGCCCTCAGAGCTGATCACCACCGGTATTGCCGGCATCGACCTGAACAACACCCTGGTGACCGGACAGAAGATCCCTTTCTTTGCCGACCCCGACCAGCCTTTCAACCAGGTGATGGCCATGGTGGCCATGCGGGCCAAAGCCGATAAGATCATCCTGGGCGGCATCGGGCTGACCAACGACGACTACCTTTATTTCAAGAACGTATTCGAGAACGCCGGCGCCCTGCACCGCATCATCAGCTTCGTGAACACCACCGAAGACCCGCCGGTGGAACGCCTCCTGGTGCCCGATATGGCGCTGACGGCAGCCGAGTACTTTGCCGTCGAAAAGAACGAAAAAGTACTGGTCCTGCTCACCGATATGACGCTTTACGCCGATGCGCTGAGCATCGTCTCCAACCGCATGGACCAGATACCCTCCAAAGACAGCATGCCGGGCTCCCTGTACAGCGACCTGGCCAAGCTCTACGAAAAGGCAGTACAGTTCGAGGCCGGCGGTTCGATCACCATCATTGCCGTGACTACCTTGTCCGGAGGCGACATCACGCACGCCATCCCCGACAACACCGGTTACATTACGGAGGGGCAGCTTTTCCTGCGGCGGGACACCGAGATCGGCAAGGTGATCGTCGACCCTTTCCGAAGCCTGTCACGCCTCAAACAGCTGGTCATCGGCAAAAAAACGCGGGCCGACCACCCGCAGGTGATGAATGCCGCCGTGCGGCTCTATGCCGACGCCGCCAACGCGCGCACCAAACTGGAAAACGGGTTCGACCTGACCGATTACGACGAGCGGGCCCTGGAATTCGCCAAGGCGTATTCCGAACACCTGCTGGCCATAGATGTAAATATCGGCCCGGAAAAGATGCTGGATGTCGCCTGGGATCTGTTCGCAAAATACTTCTCTCAGGCTGAGGTGGGGATGAAACAGGAACTGATGGATAAGTATTGGAAAGATCAGGAATCGTGAGGAATGGTTGCGGAGAGTATGCATAATGACGAAAATAGATGGAGGGCAGACGGTTGGATGGTTGACAGTGGCCAGTGGCTTGCGAACAGCGAACGGCGAATTCCGTACAACGCCGGGTTCTACCCATGCCCGTACACCGTATACGCCTCGTGATCACTCCCGGGCGTACACCGTACACCGCCTTCTGGCAGGATACTGAACTGTATACAACGCCGAAACCCAAACTCCGGCCTCCGGCCGAAAAGAACCAAAGAACATGGCCATAAAATTTCAATACAACAAGACCTCTCTTCAGGAAATGAACAAGCAGCTTCGGATCCGGGAGAATGCCTTGCCCATTCTCAAGAACAAGGAGTCGGCGCTGCGTGTAGAGGTCAAAAAGGCCCGGCATGAAGCGGAGGAGATGGAGCGCCTGCTGGCGGAGAAGATGGCTGCCCAGTCAAACATGGACCGGCTGTGGGAAGAGTTTGACACGGAGCTGATCGAAGGCGCAGGAGTAGAGACCGCTGCCCGGAAAGTAGCGGGGGTAAGTGTACCGGAACTGGAGAAGGTAGAACTCCGGCAACAGGCATTCAGCCTGTACAACCGGCCGGCATGGTTTCCCGGAGGCATGGAACTGGTAAGAGAACTGGCAGCCATCGCCATCAAAAAAAAGGTGTTCTATCGGAAAATGGAAATTCTGGACCACGCCAGGCGGAGGACGACCCAAAAGGTAAACCTCTACGAAAAGGTACAGATCCCCGAATACGAAGACGCCATCCGAAAGATCAAGCGCTTCCTGGAGGATGAGGAGAACCTGGCGAAGTCGGCCCAGAAGATCGTCAAAAAACGGCAACAGGAGAAAAGTGGACTTTTCTGACAAGTGCCGGGCATTTGTCAAAGGATAAAAAGCAAGTATTATGATCGTGCCCATGAAGAAATACATTTTTCTGGTGCACCATTCAGATTACATCGGGTTTCTGGATGAGCTGCGGGCCCTTGGCGTCCTTCACGTACAGCAACAGGAGGGAGAACCGTCGGAGGAGTTACTGGAGAAGATCCGGCTGCAGAAAGACATCCGGGACACTCTGGCCGCCCTGCGGCACCGCATTGTCACCCGGGAAGAAGGAGAGGAATTGTCCGAAACCGGAGGCATTGCCATTACCCGTACGTTCCAGGAACTGACCGACAAGCAGGAGAGCCTGCAACAGGTGCTGAACGCCGTTCAAAAGGAGATCACTTTTCTAAAACCCTGGGGCGACTTTTCTCCCAGCTCCGTGCGAGTGCTGGAACAGGCCGGGCTCAGTGTTCACTTTTTTACCTGCCCAACCAGAAAGTATAGCCCCGCCTGGCAGGAGGAATACCCCCTGAAAATCATCAGTAACCAGCCTCCGGATATCTATTTCGTGGTTATTACTCCCCGGGAGCAGGAAGTATCCATCGATGCTGAGCAAATACCTTTACCGGAAGAGAGCCTGAGCAGCCTGATGGCGAAAAGGGAGGCACTCCAGAAGCAGGCCGATGCGATCAATGAAAAGCTCGACAACTTCACGCTGATGGCCCAGCCTGCCCTGGAAGAGGCGCTTAAAGATGCCGAAGAGAGCATTCAGCTGGTTGCCGTAGTGGAAAATACCCGCAAAGCAGCCGAAGACAAGGTGATGGTCCTGGAAGGTTTCGTACCGGCTGGCCGGGAAACGCAGCTGAAGGAGTTGTGTGAAAGTAAGGATATCCCCTTCCTGTCGGGAAGGCCCAGGCCGGAGGACAATCCGCCCGTCCTGTTGAAGAATACGGCCTTTTCCCGCCTGTTTGAGCCCATCGGAGAACTTTTTTCTCTGCCGGCTTACCGGGAAATGGACCTAACACCGTTTTTTGCCCCCTTCTTTATGATGTTTTTCGGCTTCTGCCTGGGGGACGCCGGTTATGGTTTGGTGGTGCTGATAGCGGCCAGCCTCTACAAACTCAGGGCTAAAGAAAGCCTGAAACCCACCCTCTCCCTGGCGCAGTTCTTAGGTATTGCGACCATCATTTTCGGCGCGCTGACCGGCACCTTTTTCGGAATGAACCTGCTGGAAGAGCAGTACGCCTGGCTGGGCAGGATGCGGGATTTCATGCTCAACAGCGACCAGGCATTCAACCTGGCCCTTATCCTGGGCGGCGTGCAGATCATTTTCGGGCTGTTCCTCCAGGCTTTCAATAAGATCCGGCAGTTCGGTTTCATGTATTCCCTGGCCACCTTTGGCTGGATCATTCTGCTGATCAGCCTGGCGGACATGGCCACGGTAAACCTTACGGGGGGCGTTTCCACCTACACGGCCTGGCTGGGCCTTGGGCTTATCCTCTTTTTCAACGACCCGAAGGCCAGTTTTTTCGGCCGCCTGGGCAAGGGGATCTGGGAACTCTATGGCATCACCGGCTTTTTCGGCGACCTGCTGAGTTACATCCGGTTATTTGCCCTGGGCATTTCCAGCGCCATCCTCGGTTTTGTAGTCAATGATATTTCGCTGCAGATAAAAGAGGGCATCCCCTACCTGGGGCCGGTACTTTTTGTAATATTCCTGATCGTAGGGCACGGGGCCAATCTGCTGATCTCCTCTCTGGGGTCATTCGTCCACCCCTTGCGCCTTACCTTTGTGGAGTTTTACAAAAGCGCCGGTTTTACGGGAGGAGGAAAACCGTACAAACCATTTTCAAAGCAATCCGGCAAGGCCTGAAGCTTTGCTTTATTCCAGGCCGATTTACCGGGAGACAATAATAACCGTAAATACAGAAAAAGAAAATATGGAAGCAGGAATCGTTCTCGCATACATTGGATTGGGCCTTATGGTAGGCCTGGCAGGAGTGGGCAGCGCCGTTGGCGTCTCCATCGGAGGGAATGCCACCATCGGCGCATTGAAAAAAAATGAAGAAGCGTTCGGCAGTTACATGCTCCTGAGCGCACTACCCGGCACACAGGGCCTTTACGGCTTTGCCGGCTTTTTCATCATCAATAGTTCCGGCGTGCTCACACAGAGTACTACTCTGCTCCAGGGCATGGCTGTTTTTGCCGCCGGTTTTGCGCTGGGGCTGGTCTGCCTGATCTCCGCCATCCGGCAGGGGCAGATCTGCGCCAACGGCATCGCCAGCATCGGCTCGGGTATCGACGTATTCGGCAAGACGATGGTCCTGGCCGTTTTCCCGGAGCTGTACGCAATTGTGGCTTTCGCAGCAACCTTTATTATCAATGCCGGGCTGTAAAAACCGGTAAACCACGCCCGGCCGGTTTTTACAGGCCGGGCTGCCAATAGGAGCGTCAGCCACCGGCCAGCACCAACAATGGCGCCGGGCTGTCATAGACTTGTTTGAGAGTGGCACTGCCTCTGAAAAGGCTTTCAAAAAAGCCCCGTTTCCTCCTCACCATACACAGCAGGCTGGCATCCGCCTCTTTTACGAATGCATTGATGCGCTCATGAACATCTGAAGCGCCGGACTTTTCGTAGGATTTTACCCGCAGGCCCTCAAGATAGGTATACACCTTTTCATCTATGCCCTTTTCCTCTCCATCCATCCGGAGGTGAAAAATCTTAATATCCGCTTCATAGCTGGCGGCCAGTTGCTGCAGCGGAGAAAATACCTCCCGGGAAGGAAGCGGTTGGTTGTCTAATGCAAGAACAATATTCTTGAAGGGGCGGTAATCATAACCCGAAGGAATAGCCAGGACCGGAACAGTGGCGTTCTTCAGGACACCTCCCGTAGTACTTCCTATGAACACTTCCAGCGCGCCGGTAGCGCCCTGTGTGCCCATGACGATCAGAGTACACCCCTCTTTTTCAGCATAATACGCAGTATTGGATACTGCCGCCCCCACCATAACCGTTCCGCTGATGGAAGAATTATTCTCCAGCATCTGCCGGAATTTCAGGATTGCTTTTGACATTTTGCCCTCCGACTCATTCCTGACAGCTTTACCCATATTTTTCATCACATCCGCTCTTCTGCTGCTAATGTGAAAAGAATGGAGCAAGCGGACCTCGCTTCCAAACTTATTGGCGATATCGATGGCAAATTGAGTGGCATTGTCAGCATTAGCTGAGAAATCGGTCGGGACCAGTATCTTCTGCATAGTTTAAGCGGTTAGGGATTAAAAAGGGATAAAATAACATTTTTTTTAAAAGCTGTAATACTTTCGGATCTCCTCCTCGACTTTCTTATCCCAGATCCGCCGGAGCACCTCCCGGGCGAGTTGCCGGTATTTATCTGCCATTTCCGGCTTTTCCAGTTTTTCGTATACTTTGGAAATGCCAAAAAAGGCAGGCACGTGCATATTGTTGATCTTGAGGCAGGTTTCAAATTCCCGGATGGACTCCTGATAGAACCCGTCTTTCATCAGCTGGACGGCAATCTGGTAATGGGTTTCGATATCTCTGATCCGGTTTTCCACCTGGAGCTGAATAACATCCTGTGATTTGGTGGTGATGAACGTACAGGGCACTTCCCGGATCACGTTCTCCGTCACGCTTCCGATCATGAAACGGCTCAGGCCGCTGCGCCCCGTGGTGCCCATAATGAGCAGGCTGGCATCCGACTCGGCAATTTCCGCCAGAATTTCCGTCTCCGGCCGGCCGCCTCTCACCTCTTTTTTCCACTTCACGTCTTTGAGGTTGAATTCTGCGAGGAATTCGTTGAACTGGGCAATATGCTTAAATGCGATACGCCTGTTTTCTTCTTCCCAGTTGTATTTATAGCTGAAGGTCCTGGATGTAAAGGGCTTGTATACACTGAGAATGACCAGTTCGGCCTCAAACCGGCGGGCAAAGACAATGGCGTCTTTCAACGCCCTCCGGGACGGGCCGGAAAAGTCGACCGGGCAAAGAATGGTTTTGACATTCAGGGTTTCTTCGGGTTTTACCACAAATACCGGTTGCTCAGACAATTTGATGATCTTTTCGGCACTCGACCCAAGGACGTATTTTCGCCCTTCGTCCTTTTCTCCGGCGCCGATGAGGATGAGGTTAACGTCCAGGCGCTCCGCAGTGGTTACGATCTTTTCACAATGGTCGCCCCATTCGAGCAGAGGTTCTGAAACGTTGATTCCTTCCCGGCCGATCCTCTCAGCGATCTCAGCCAGGCGTTTCCTTGCCGTTTCTTCGAGCAGTTTATTTGCCTTTTTGTTGTCAATATTATCCGGAAGGACGTGAAGAAGGATTATGTTGGAATGGAACGCCCGGGCCAAAGCGATCGCATTGTCAACCACATTTTCAGTTGACGGGAACAGATCGGTGGCCAGTAAGATTTTTTCGAGTATCCTCATAATTTTCTTTTTTACTATCCGGCGGTTATTGGGAATTCTGTCTAAAAAGATAACCTTTTCCAGAGAATTTGGGATCTGCAAAAGATGCTTTTTCTCGGAAAAACCTGCCGCTACTCCCCCAAAGATATTGAGGCCTCCGGCGAGGAGAAGGCGTGCAGCCACTCCAAAACGCCGAATTGGCCCCTCCCAAAGGCCAATGGGCACTGTTGGCCGAAAAAACTAAACGGTTCATCGGCTATTTGCGATACTTGTCTTCTGTTTACACCCGATTGATAAGAAATCACCCTAGAGCAATGAGACTCCTGATCATCCTGGCTATTATTTTCGTTCACCTGAACATTGAGGCCCAGACGGCCGCCATTCGCGGACAGATCCAAGAGGCGGAGGGCGCTCCCGCCGCATTCGCCAACGTCTATCTATTCAACACCGCCGACAGCATCCTGTTCAAGGCCCAGGCTACCGATGAGGCGGGCCTGTTTGCTTTCCGCGGTATCGCCCCCGGCAATTACTTCCTCAAGGCCACCTACGTGGGCGCTCCCGACCTTTGGAAGCCAGGCCTTCAACTGGCGGAAGGCCAGCAACTCGACCTGGGTTCATTGGCCTTCTCTTCCTCAACCATCGACCTGGCGGAAGCGACCATCACGGCTTCCCGAACCATGGTGGAAGTCAAACCGGACCGGACAATCTTCAACGTAGAAGGCACCATCAACAGCGTAGGGGCCGATGCCATAAGCCTCCTGCGCAAAGCACCCGGCGTAACGGTGGATAATAATGACAACATCAACGTGCTGGGCCGCTCGGGCGTCCTGCTATACGTAGATGGAAAACGGCTGCCGCTCACCGGACAGGACCTGAGCAACTACCTGCAGAACCTGCCCGCCGAACAGATCGACCGCATCGAGATCATCACCAACCCCGGCGCCCGGTACGAAGCCGAAGGCAATGCCGGCATTATCGACATCCGGCTGAAAAAGGACGAAAGCCTCGGCGCCAACGGCTCCGCCAACCTTACCTACAGCCAGGGGCGGTACGGCCGTTCCAACGCCGGAGCAAGCGGCAACTACCGCAATAAACTCCTCAACGCTTTTGCCACCGCCGGCCTGGCCGACGGCAGCAACTACCACAACATGGACTTCCTAAGCTTCCAGAACGGCCTGCAACTGGACGAGATCAACAACAGCCGGAACAACTGGCAAAACTACAACTACCGGGCCGGAGTGGACTTCTTTCTGGCCGATCAACACACCGTAGGCTTCATGGCGAGTGGTATGAAGATGGAGGGCGAGCGCTGGTCCCTGAATAAGATCGCCATCTCCAACCAACTTACCCCGGGCCAGGTGGACAGCATCCTGGTTGCCTTCAATACTGCCGATGACCGCAGAAAGAACAACACGTTCAACCTGAACTATCAGTTCGATAACAAAAACGGGCGCAGCCTGAATATAGACCTCGACTACGGCAGGTATGAGAACGACAGCCGCCGCCTGCAACCCAATCGCTATTACGATGCCGCCGAAGAAGAACTGCTGACGGAAATCATCAACAGCTTCGATACGCCTACCGATATTGATATTTATACCTTCAATGCCGACTATGAGGAGGAGCTATGGGGCGGCAAGCTGAGCGCGGGAGGCAAACTGAGCCGGGTGGTGTCCGACAATACTTTTCAGTTCTTCGATATACTGAATGGCAGGGAAGAACTCAATACCCGGCAGTCCAACCGTTTCCGTTATGAGGAAAACGTCTACGCCGGGTACCTCAACTATGCCCATTCCCTGGGCGATAAGTGGAACCTCTCTGCCGGCCTGCGCGCCGAACAAACCGACGCCACCGGCAACCTCCAGGCGTTTCTCCCCGAACTGCAGGAGCCGCCGGTAGAGCTGAACTACCTCAACTGGTTTCCCTCCGCCGGCATCACCTGGCAAGTGTCTCCCAAGAACACCCTGGCGCTCAACTACGGCCGCCGTATCAACCGGCCGGACTACAACGTCCTGAACCCTTTCAACAACCAGGTCAGCCAGCTCTCCTATGAAAAAGGCAACCCCTTCCTGCGCCCCGAGATCGTCAACAACCTGGAACTGGGTTACACGCTGGCCTACCGCTACAATTTCAAGCTGGCCTACAGCCGCACCACCGATCAGATCACGCGGCTGATCGCACCGGATGAGGAGGACCCGCGGGCGGGCTTCATCACCTGGGCCAACCTAGCCGAGCAAACCGTATACAGCTTCAATGCCAGTGCGCCGGTTCAGGTGGTGAAAGGCTGGGATGCCTACTTCAACCTGAGCGCCTCCTATCTGGATAACCAGGCCGATTTCGGCGAGGGCGCCGTTGTTGACCTGCAGGCATTCACATACAGCATTTACCAGCAGCACACCATCAGCCTGCCCGCCGGTTTCAAAGGCGAGGTTTCCGGCTATTTCTCCGGCCCGGGCGTCTGGGGCGGCGTGTTTGAATATGAGTCCAACTGGAGCCTCAACCTCGGCCTGCAGCGCAAATTCCTGGAAGAACGCCTGAATGTACGCCTGAGCATAAATGACATTTTCTACGAAACCGGCTGGGACGGCCAGTCCACCTTTGACGGCCTGACCGCCATTGGCAGCGGCCGGTGGGACAGCCGCCGCGCCAGCCTGAGCCTCAGCTATCGCTTCGGTAATGAAAAGGTGAAATCGAGAAAGAGAAAAACCGGGCTGGAGGAGGAAGCAGGAAGAGTCGGAGGAGAGTGATGGACTGGAAACGTATACCAGGTGTAAATGTGTAAGCGTGTAAGCGTGTAAAAGAGGCAGGCCAGGGCCCGACTTTTACACATTTATATTTTTACACTTTTCCCCCCTTAAACCTTCCTTCCCCTCCCCTCCAGGCGGAATTTAACACCAATTCCGCGATCCAAATTCTAGGCAATGTTGTTAATATTTTGTAGTTTCGCAACGGGCTGTTCGAAAATTAAGTTCTGAATTCAACCTGCAATCCAAAAAAAGTTCTTTATGGTGTTAAAATGGGAAAGCATGCACTTTTGGTAAAATGCCTTCGTTTTTTCTTCGAAGGTAAGACAGACAGGAATGAAAAAACACCAGTAGTTCAATCAAAACACCCAATCAAGTAAACTGAAAGAAGTTTACCGAATTCCTAACCAAATCCAAAAGGGAATGACGAAAAGATCCATGAAACGCCGGCTCATCAGAGCCCGGATAGCCTTAAATCAAACTATTCAAAAGATCCTCGATGTTAACCGGAACCGCAAGCGACTATCCTTCACCAACGATCCCGCCCACCGGGAAAAAGCCCTGAATGAAGAACTCCGCGTACTGAACAAGGTAGCCCAGCAACAAGCTAACCTGGTGGAGCACTACGAAACCGTGCTCTCCCGGCCTGATTCCCGGACGCAGACCTTTTCTTAGGATTTTTGATTTGCGATTTTTGATGGGAGATTTTTGATTTGTCTCCCAATGGATACACCAGGAGCAGCAGCCTTCTTATGGGGCCATCACACATCAAAAATCAAACGTCAAAAATCGCAAATCGCATCAGGCGGTCAGCATCTTGTCCTGTACGCGGTTGACGACTCCGGGAATGAAGGGGCGAAGCTCCTCCAGCAGGTCCCGCAGCTGGTGCTGTTTGGCCTCTACCCTATCCAACTGCCCGATGGATTCGTGGATAAGGTTGCTGATCTCATCCTTGCGGATGAGCATCTCCTTATATTGTGCTACGGCATTGTACCACAGTATTGTGGGCAGGTAGTTCGCATTTTTCTGGTACTGCTTTTCGCGGTCCAGCAACTGGTATTTGCGCACTACTTTCAGGAGTTTTGAATATTTCTCCTGCCGGAGGATGGCCTCCAGATAAGAGGAGAAGAAGATGTGCCACCGATATTCGAAGACCTCTTTCTTATAGGCCTGGAGGAAGGATTCGGCGTAGTTTTCCGCATTCTTGTACTGTTGGTTGTAATTGAGGCACTTCAGGTAGAAGGCCACAAAGCCGATCCGGTTGTGGAAACTGGGTGTATTCTTCATCTCCGGATAAGCCGAACGCATGAGTTGAAGGGCCTCCTCATATTTCTTTTGCCGCAGCAACACGGCGCTCAGGTTGTTCACGTAGTGGATATAATCGCTATTCTTTTCCCGGATGGAAAGATAGCCGTAGTATTCGGCCTTGTCGTACTCCTGGAATTTGGTGTGCAACATGACCCGGTTCGCATAATAATTGAGTAGGATACGCCGGGAGTAGTAAAGCCCGTCCTTGAACAACTGGTCGATGTAATCGTATTTTTCCCGCAGCTTTTCGAATTGCCGGTAGTTGAAGTATACAAAGGTCAGGCGCACCAGGGCCAGGTAGCGGTTCAGGCCGTCCAGTTCTTCATTGTAGAACACCTCGGTCAGCCAGTTTTCCCAGTGGATGGACTGGGCGGAGTTCTCCGAATACTGGTTTACAATATCGAGGGTGGCCTCGTGAATGCGCTCTCCGGTAGCCTTGCATTCCTCGTATTTTGGCCGGTAGGCCTTGAGGAAATCATCCGCAACTTTGTGGTGGGCGTACCTCATCCGGATCAGCAGGAAGTGCCGGTAAATTTCCACCAGCTCGTAAAACTTGGTAAAATAGAAGTCCAGCCTGTCGTATTCCCGGATAGCCTTGAGCAATTGTTTTTCCTCCTGGGGCTCGATGGAATCGGTCATGACCTGCCGCTCCAGGTGGCTCATCCAGTCAAAACGCACATCGACATCAATGGACTCCAGCCGCTCCGTAATCCAGTTCTTGAGGTTGGAATATTTGCGCTTGTCGATGGAAGTGTCATAGGGCGTAAACTGTCGTATATTCGTACAGTTATAATCGATCAGCTTCAGTATCCCAAGCTTGATATCATCTTCAAACTGCTGTGTGGAAAGCAGGTATCCCGTCTCGTGGGGCAACAGCGTATTGGCAAATTCGGTAAATTTCTGCAGTTTCATCCTCATATTACCGCGGCTTTGGTTTGTGCCGGTTTCCAATAAAAACACCCGAGCTTGCCCGAAGTTAAGTTTTTTTTTGAAATTATTGAAATATATAGATAATTACATGCAACTGAGCGGCCGAAGCTGGAGGCCTGGTTGCCCCACCTCCAGACAGGCAGGGGTATTCCAACCAAAAAAAAGCCCCTGCTAACCGGCAGAGGCCCAGTATCATAAATTATAATTCTTTGCCCCGGATGGGGCCGGAGGTACGGCCACAGGGGCCGGCATTGCCTGTGAGCCTGAGTAGGCCCGGCGTTCTGGTCAGAGGATCAGCCCTCCATCTACGCTCAAAGTGGCGCCGTTAACGAAGGCCGCTTCATCGGAAGCCAGGAAGAGATAGGCGTTGGCGATCTCTTCGGGCTTGCCCATACGCCCCACCGGCGTTTTATCCTCGATCATCTGTATCACCTTTTCCGGAATGGTATTGACCATCTCGGTAGCGATGAAGCCGGGAGCGACCGCGTTGGCGGTAATACCCTTACGGGCGAATTCGCGGGCCCATACCTTGGTCATTCCGATGACGCCGGCCTTGGTGGCCACGTAATTGGTTTGGCCGAAGTTACCGTACAGGCCAACCACAGAGGCGGCGCTGATGATGCGCCCATAGTTGCGCTCTACCATGAAGGGCGAGACGGCCTTGGTGCAATTCCACACACCGGTCAGGTTGACGTCGATCACCATTTGCCATTGTTCTGGGCTCATCTTCTTCATGGTGGCGTCGCGGGTGATGCCGGCGTTGTTGATGAGAATATCGATCTTGCCGAAATCTTCGATCACCTCGCGCGCTGCTGCTTCGGTATTGGACAGCTCGGTTGTATTGACTTCGTAGAATTTGCTGAACAGTTCCTCCGTTCCCGTCTTGCCGTTATGTTCTCCCGTATCGTACACAGGCACTTCAACGGCTTTTTCTGCCAGCTTCATCGCCAATTTATTCAGTTCGGAAGCAACCGCCAGGCCCTTTTCGCGGTTAATATCCCAGATGACAACCCGAGCACCCTCTTCAATGAAGCGCACTGCGGTTGCTTTACCAATACCACTGGCGCCACCGGTAATGATAGCGACCCTGTCTTTCAGTCTGTACATATTCTATTTGTATTTAGGATTCTGTCGGCTTTGCGGTTCAAATCGGCTTTAGGATAATGCCAGCCTCTAAAATGCATTGGGAGTTTCGATAAGGAGGCATTCAAATGTATGCAATCAACTGAAAAGAAGTGAGGATTGTTGCAAGGCAAATGCGGCTGACTTTAAGGCACCTGTTTTACAACAATTTAAGCAATAAGCTGATAATCAAAAAATTAAATTCCATAATAAGAAGGGTTGACGAAAGAAAATGATTGAAAAAGAAAAGAATTATTTTTAAAATACATGCTTTGTAGATTGTTCGTTGACAGTTGATGGCTGTTTGCTTTGGCGGGCCGAAGCCCTGCCTGCAACCAGCTGCCAACAACTAACAACCAACAACAGCTAAAAAACCCACTCCATATGAGAAAAGTGTATATCGTATCCGCCGTCCGCACCCCACTTGGAAGTTTCGGAGGCGCATTATCCAGTGTTCCGGCTCCCAAACTGGGCGCAGCCGCAATTAAAGGCGCGCTGGAAAAAGCAGGCGTAGAACCGGGCCAGGTTCAGGAAGTCTTCATGGGCAACGTCTATTCGGCCAACCTGGGCCAGGCGCCGGCCCGGCAGGCCGCCATCTTTGCCGGTATCCCCAGCACCGTTCCCTGTACCACTGTCAATAAAGTATGTTCTTCCGGCGCCAAGGCCATCATGTTCGCCGCGCAGTCCATCATGCTGGGCCATCAGGACATCATTGTCGCCGGGGGGATGGAAAACATGAGCGCCGTACCCTACTATGTACCCAAGGCGCGCTATGGTTACGGCTACGGCCACGGCGAGCTGATTGACGGCATGGTCAAGGACGGCCTGACCGATGCCTATAACCACGCCGTCATGGGCGTCTGCGCGGATCAAACCGCCAGGGAATACAACATCTCCCGGGAAGAACAGGACGAATTCGCCATCTCCTCCTACAAGCGCTCCGCCGCCAGTACGGAAAGCGGCATTTTCCGGGACGAGATCGTGCCGGTGGAAGTCCCCCAACGGAAGGGCGATCCCGTAATGGTTACCGAAGATGAAGAGTACAAGCGGGTCAAGTTCGAAAAGATCCCTACCCTGCGGCCGGTATTTACCAAAGACGGCACCGTGACGGCAGCCAATGCCTCGACGATCAACGACGGCGCCGCCGCCCTGGTCCTGGCCAGCGAAGAAAAGGTCAAAGAGCTCGGCCTGACGCCGGTGGCCCGTATCGTCAGCTTTGCCGACGCCGCCCAGGATCCGGAATGGTTCACTACCGCTCCTACCAAAGCAGCCCCGATCGCCCTGGAACGGGCCGGCCTGAAGAAGGAAGACATCGACTATTACGAAGTCAACGAGGCCTTCGCCGTAGTCGCAATCGCTTTCAATAAACTGATGGAACTGGACCCGGACAAGGTCAACGTCCACGGCGGAGCCGTCTCCCTGGGCCACCCCCTCGGGGCCAGCGGCGCCCGCATCATTACCACCCTGAACAATGTATTACAGAAAAAGAACGCCAAACGCGGCCTGGCAGCCATCTGCAACGGCGGCGGCGGCGCTTCTTCTATTATCATTGAAAAGGTTTGAGGAAAGGGGGAAGGGGGAAGCCGGAAATGCGAAGTTGGCGGCTGAGGGCTGCTGAAGCCATACAAAAGCCGCCCCCTCCAGCCTTTCCGACTTCTCCCTTTCCGACTTCCTCTTCAAAAAAGTCAACCCCCTTATTCAAAAACCTAAAACGCTATTTATCAGCAACTTAACAAAAGTAACACGCAAACAGGCGGGTAGAAGTCAGCGTTAAACATATAGAAAGCCCCATTGATAAGGGGTGGCACAGGAAGTATCTTTGTACCATCAATTGAAGATTATTTCATTTTCTTAAAAATTTCAACTATGGCTGGCACAAAGAATTATTTCGACCAGATCCTCGAAAATCAGAACAAGCTGTATACTACCCTCCTCAACTACGCCAACACCGTAGTTGAAACGGCAATGCCTGACAAGAACGCCGCTGAGGATGCCGGCAAATTGCTGAATGAGTATTACACACGCTATACGGAACTGGCAGAAAAGATGGTTGACAAAAACAACCTTGAAAAATACCAGAAGGACTTTTGGGGCACTTTCACTGCCGACTATACCAAGAGCATGGAACTGTCGATGGACCTGTACAGGAAGACCGTAGATTACTACCGGAATATCTGGTCCGGCAACGTTATTGAAAGCCAGCAGGAACGCACCAAGAAGCTGACGGAAATGTATCAGGAAACGATGAAGGCCGTTTACGACACCGGCACGGCCAATGTCAAAGCCGTTCAGGAATATATGAACTAAGCGGCCTCCTGAATAAAGCGCAGCGTTGTCGGTTGTTTGTTGTTCGTCCTCCTGCAGAGTCAGCCAGCAACAGACAACTGACAACAACGCCAGCAGCCCGTTAAGGGGCCTCGCCTACTATCCAAATCACTTATTCAATTCAAATCAAAAAGGCCATGAGTAACCAATTTGATACCATAATAGAAGGCCAGAAAAAAGCCATGGAATTCTGGTCCAGCCTCTCCGAGCAGATGGCAAAAGCTTTCAAGCCCGAAGAAACCAACGGTAAAACCAAGGATGACGCCCAGAACCTCTTTACTGAATGGTTCAGGAAACAACAGGAGTTCTTTGAGAATGCCGTGAAAGCAGGTAAGGACCCGCAAAAAGCTCTCGAAAAGGCGCCGGAACAGATGCGCCAGTGGATGGAAATGCAAACGGAATACGCTCAGAAATGGGCTAAATTCTACCAGGATAACGCCGAAAAGATGGGGCTGAAGCTGCCTGAATATCAAGGTGTTTTCAACCCCGCCGGCTTCTTCGAAGACGGTATGAATAACTGGAAAGAGTGGATGACCAAAGGCAACAGGTGGATGAGCGAGCAGGTTTACGACCGGATGCCCTACAACATGCGCCCCCACTTCACCAATTTCGTGGAGTCTTATGACTACCTCCACCGCTACTGGGAGCCCATGCAGCGCCTCATCCAGAATGGCATGTACAACAAGGAAATGATCGACAAGTACTTCTCTCCGGAGGCGTACCAGAAGGTCGTCAACCAGATGATGGGCTTCCGCCCCGTCGGCAACACCAGCGAACTGATCGAGAACGTCAACAAGTGGTTCGAAACCTCCCTCTCCTACCTCAAACAAGAATCCGGCGACTGGTCCTCCGTCAGCGATACCTGGAAAGAGAAAATGCAGGAGTACATGGATAAAGGCAACCTGCCTTTCTTCGAAATGGCCACTGATTTCAATAACCGCATGCGCGACCAGCTGGCGCCATTCTACAACATCATGGCTCAGGGCCGCCAGACGGAGGTAGCCAAACTGATGCGCGACATTCAGTTCGCCTATATCGCCTTCATCCTGAAGTCTGCCGAATTGCAGAGCAAGGTTTATGAAGCCGGGCAGTTTGCCATGCCGGATACCGTTCGCGATTTTTACAAGAACTATAAGGACAGTAAGGAAATGCCGGATTACCAGGCATTCTTCCAGCATTATGTCAACACCCTGGAAGATACCCTGCTGGAGGTACTCCACTCAGAGGAATACTCAAAACTGCAGAGCGAAGTGGCCGCCACCGGCACCAGCATCAAGGCCATGACCGATAAGATCATGGAACTGACC
>CAYQKY010000180.1:0-17509 GCA_964418125.1 uncultured Phaeodactylibacter sp. | reverse complement strand
CAGCAACGATCATAATCAATTGACTTTGTTCGACTTATAACGCAACACTAGTGTCATGAAGTCAAATATCTTATTCTTATTAGGGTTTGTGTTGCTCCTCAGCAATTGTACCAGAGACCTTTCTGATGATGCTGAATTAGCTACTTTCCCCAAAAATGGTGAAGTTTTCATTGACGGGTTCAGCGCCGGGTTGGAGTATCTGCCATTCGGAGATTCTTACTTTGCCGCTTTTTCTGTAGATGAAGACACCAGGTACGCCGGCTCTTCCGCTATGCGGTTTGATGTACCTAATGTAGGCGATCCGGACGGAGCTTATGCCGGCGCAATCTTTCCTGATTACGGCAGGCGCGACCTTTCTGATTTTGACGCGCTTACCTTTTGGGCGAAAGCAACCAAAAAAGGAACCATTAACGAGATCGGTTTCGGACAAGATTTCAGAGAAAATAAATATCAGGTTACACTCAACAACCTGGAACTGACTACCAATTGGAGGCAATATACCATTGCCATTCCTGACCCTTCCAAATTGACTCAGGAGAGCGGCTTATTTTGGTACGCGGAAGGCCCTGAAGATGACGAAGGGTACACCTTTTGGATCGATGAATTACAATTTGAAAAGTTAGGAACCGTAGCCCAACCGAGGCCTTCTATTTTCAATGGCCAAGAGGCTTCTATTCAAACTTTTGCCGGTGTAGTTACTCCTGTTTCCGGTTTAAGGCAAACTGTTAATTTAGGAGATGGCCAGGACCAAACCCTTACTGTCGCTCCAAGCTACTTCGAATTTACTTCTTCTGACCCCAGTGTAGCAAGCGTTAGTGAAAGAGGTATGATCATGGCAGTAGGTTCGGGAGAGGCAGTTATTACCGCTACATTAAATGGTGTGGAAGCGAAAGGCTCCGCCAGAGTTACGGTCATAGGTGATTTTGTTGGCGCTCCAACCCCTACTCAAGACCCCGCTGATGTCATTTCTATCTTCTCCGATGCTTATACCAATCAGCCGGTGGATTATTATAACGGTTACTGGGCGGAAGGCCAGACTACTCAAGGCCAGGATGACATCAATATCAATGGGGATAATATTATTGCCTACACTGATTTGAATTTTGTAGGTATCCAGTTTTCTGAGAATGTTCCGACGATAAATGCGTCTTCCATGACTCATTTTCACGTAGATGTTCAGCCCAGAGAAGATATACAGCCAGGAGACTTTTTATCGATTAGGGTTGTTGATATTGGCGCGGATAATGCCTTTGGTGGTAACGATGATTCTTCCGGCGAAATCAGGATTGACAATTCCAATTTAGTCAATGGGGAATGGTATAGCGTTGATGTTGCCCTTTCAAGCCTGCCAGGCCTGGCCGGCCGATCCAATTTAGCACAGGTGGTGTTTGTTTCAGATGCGACGATATCCAGTATCTTCGTGGATAACATCTATTTCTATGATGATGGAAGTACAGGCCCAACGGGCCCGACCGTGGCAGCGCCAACGCCAACGCAAAGCCAGGCTGATGTGGTCTCGCTGTTCAGCAATGCCTACAACAATGTGACGGTGGATACCTGGTCGGCCGAATGGGACCAGGCGGGAGTAGCGGATGTGCAAATCGCCGGAGACGACGTGAAATTGTATACCGGCCTCAATTTCGCCGGTATTGAGTTCCTCTCCGAGACGGTGGACGCCTCTATGATGGAACGCTTCCACATGGACATCTGGACGGCCGACCCGACTGCACCACCGGCTGTTTTCAGGGTTAAACTGGTTGACCTCGGAGCCGACAACGCCATCGGCACCGGCGACGATGTCGAACACGAAATTACGCTGGATGCCACCACTACACCGGCGCTGGCTTCGGGAACCTGGGTCGGAATTGACGTTCCGCTCTCTGCTTTCACCAACTTGACGACTACCGGCAACCTGGGCCAGCTGATCATTTCCGGAGACCCCAATACCGTCTATGTCGATAATGTATATTTCTACGGGGATGGAGGTATGGCGCCCACCGAGCCCACCGTAGCTGCGCCTACGCCCACGGAAGACGAGGCGGATGTGATCTCCCTGTTCAGCGACGCCTATACCAACGTACCCGTCGATTTCTGGCGCACCGACTGGTCAGCGGCAACGCTGGAGGATGTGACGGTGCAGGGGAATGCTACCAAGAAGTATTCCATGCTCGATTTTGTGGGCATCGAAACGACCTCCAATACGATCGACGCTACGAACATGACTCACTTCCACATCGACGTCTGGTCGGCTGATTTCACCTTCTTCGCCATCAAGCTGGTTGACTTCGGCGCCGACGGCGCCTTCGGCGGCGGCGACGATGTCGAACACCAGATCGATTATAACGCGCCCATGCAGGGCGGTTGGGTGAGTTATGATATTCCGCTGGACGACTTCACCGGCCTTACCACCCGCGCTAATATAGCGCAGTACATCCTGGTCGGCCAGCCGTCCGGCGCTACTACGGTCTATGTGGACAACGTCTACTTCTACGGGGATGGAGGCATGGCGCCCACCGAACCCACCGTAGCTGCGCCCACCCCCACGGAAGACGAGGCCAATGTGATCTCCCTGTTCAGCGACGCCTATACCAACGTACCCGTCGATTTCTGGCGCACCGACTGGTCAGCGGCAACGCTGGAGGATGTGACGGTGCAGGGGAATGCTACCAAGAAGTATTCCATGCTCGATTTTGTGGGCATCGAAACGACCTCCAATACGATCGACGCTACCGGTATGACCCATTTCCACATCGACGTCTGGTCGGCTGATTTTACCTTCTTCGCCATCAAGCTGGTCGATTTCGGGGCCGACGGCGCCTTCGGCGGCGGCGACGATGTCGAACACCAGATCAATTATGACGCGCCCATGCAGGGTGGCTGGGTGAGTTACGATATTCCGCTGAGTGACTTTACCGGCCTTACTACCCGGGCGAATGTGGCACAGTACATCCTGGTCGGCCAGCCGTCCGGCGCTACTACGGTCTATGTGGACAATATCTATTTCTATCAACAATAATTTTCTGAATAAAACTCAATCCATAAAATGCGCACACCATATTTTTTGAAAACATATAGGCCGCCTGTAAGCATCATTTTATCCTTGGCCCTGCTGCTATTGTGTATCAGCTGTGAAACAGATGAAACGCAAACGGTGACTACTTTCACCAACCTCACCTTCGAGGATAACTTTGATACGGATGGCTCCATTAATGAAACTTCCTGGAGTTTTGATCTTGGAGATGGCTCCGATAGCGGCCTTCCTGGTTGGGGGAATAATGAACTGCAGTATTATACGGATCGTCCGGAAAACATTAAAGTCGAAGGGGGGATGCTGCATATCACTGCACTTAAAGAATCTTTTCAGGGCGCTGCTTATACCTCTGCCCGGATAACCACCAAGGGTAAAGTGGAACAACAGTATGGACGCTTTGAAGCGCGAATACAATTGCCCTGGGGACGAGGCCTCTGGCCGGCATTCTGGTTACTGGGTAGTAATATTGATGAAGTGAGTTGGCCACAATGCGGCGAAATAGATATTATGGAATACCGTGGACAAGATCCGTCAACACTCATCGGAACGGTACACGGCCCGGGGTATTCTGCGGGAGAAGCTGTGAGTAAAGAGTACGTTTTACCTAATGATCGATTTGATACGGGTTTCCACATATTCGGCATTGAGTGGGGCCCGGAGTATATCAATTTTTACGTAGATGATGTACTGTACAATCAAATAACCCCTGAAGATGTAGATGGGGAATGGGTATTCGATCAGCCGTTTTACATTATTTTAAATGTTGCGGTAGGAGGAAATTTTGTTGGGCCGGTAGGCGCCAATACTGTTTTTCCACAGACGATGCTTGTAGACTATGTGAGGGTATACAGCCGGTCTAATTGAATCGGCCACTAAGCGCATGTTTGGCGGCAACCAGTTTGGCCGCAACGGGTTGCCGCCAAACATGTTCTGATCATGAAGGCCGTCTCAATCCCGTTTGATCGGCGGGGTGAGCCGCCCGGCCACTTTCATACCAAATAAAATCAGGAAAATGAAATCGAATGGGATAAGACATAGCATTCAATATATCGGAATAGCCATGGCTATTCTGTTCTTTTTTTCATGTCAGAATAGTCAGCCTGACAATAATTCAGATCAGGCCCAAATCAATAAAGAGGTAACCGCAAAGGACATACTGGGGAATCCGGATTATTTAGCCATTTCGTACGGAGGATACAGGCATCGGGATCATGATATTGAGCCAACTGTAGAAGAGCTCAAAGAAGACATGAAGATCTTATCGGCGATGGGGATTAAGGTTCTGCGTACGTATAAAGTCCACCTGCCGCATGCCTCAAACGTATTAAAAGCCATAACGGAACTCAAGAATGAAGACCCTGGCTTCGAGATGTACGTCATGCTGGGCGCCTGGATCGATTGTAAGAACGCATGGACCGACAAGGAACCGGACCACAATGCGGAAAGCGAGAGAAATGAAGTTGAAATTGCAACTGCCGCCTCTTTGGCAAACGAGTATCCGGATATCGTAAAAGTACTGGCAGTTGGTAACGAAGCTATGGTAAAGTGGGCCGCCAGCTATTATGTTCAACCCGGGGTCATCCTCAAATGGGTCAATCACCTGCAGGGCTTAAAGCAATCCGGCCAACTCCCGAAGGACCTCTGGATCACCAGCTCCGATAATTTTGCCTCCTGGGGCGGCGGCGGGGAGGAATACCACGTCGAAGACCTGGAAAAGCTCATACGGGCTGTAGATTTCATTTCTCTCCACACCTACCCCATGCACGACACCCACTACAATCCCGACTTCTGGGGCATTACCAAAGAGGAAGAAAGCCTGCCCAAGCGCGAACAGATCGCCGCCGCCATGGAAAGGGCCCGGGACTACGCCATTACACAATACCAAAACACCGCTGCCTACGTCAAAAGCCTGGGGGTTGACAAACCCCTCCACATCGGTGAAACGGGCTGGGCCAGCGCCTCGAATGGGCACTACGGGCCGGAGGGCTCCAAAGCCACAGATGAATACAAAGAGGCCCTTTATCATCAGCTCATGCGGGAATGGACCAATGAAGCCGGTATTTCCTGTTTCTACTTTGAGGCCTTTGATGAGCACTGGAAAGATGCCCAAAACCCGGGGGGATCGGAGAATCACTTTGGGCTCTTTACGATTGACGGGCAAGCCAAATACGCGGTATGGGATCTAGTAGATAAAGGTGTTTTTGAAGGCTTGGGCAGAGGAGGGAAACCGATCTCCAAGACCTACGGCGGAGACGAAGCCGCCCTGCTCGAAGAAGTCCTGACACCACCTGTAAAAGACTGATCAGCCAGGGTGAATGAAGGTTTTTTAAGGCCACCAGGCCGGAAAGCATGATCTTAAGGAATCTTGACTTATCTTAACCGGAATTACCGTTTTGGACGAGGTGAGACCTTTTATGGTACGAAATAAGATGTGGCCTCGTCCGAATTACGCAATTCGTAACAATCAGAAAACTGCCAGAGTAATGACCAATGTAGAAGCCGACAGCCCCGTTGAGATCAGCCAGGTTCAGATAGAGGGCGAAACCTACTTCCGGATCGCGAACAGCGACGCCATGCGCCCTTTTTTCATGAGCATCGTCAGCGATTCCAACCACTGGATGTTCATATCCAGTAACGGAGGGCTGACCGCCGGCCGGAAGAATGCCGAGTATGCCCTCTTCCCATATTATACGGATGACAAGATCACGGAATCTGCTGAGATTACGGGAAGCAAGGCCCTGTTTCGGGTAGGCGGGGGCAAAGAAGCCCAGTTGTGGGAGCCCTTCTCGATCAGAGGCGGCTACAGATACCGCCTGAGCCGGAACCTTTATAAAAATGTGTACGGCAATAAGATCCTTTTTGAAGAAATAAACCACAGCCTGGGCCTGGCCTTTAGGTATCAGTGGTGCTCGAGCGACGCCTACGGTTTTGTCCGGCAATCAACCCTGATCAACAATACGGCGCAGGAAGTAAATATTACGGTACTGGACGGCATCCAGAACATCCTGCCCAGCGGCGTGCCGAGTGAGCTGCAGATGAGGTCCAGCAACCTGGCCGATGCTTACAAAAAAAGTGAACTCGAAAAGGATACGGGGCTGGGGATCTATGCCCTCAGCGCGATCATTGTCGATAAAGCCGAGCCCAGCGAGGCGTTGAAAGCCAATATCGCCTGGTCGGTTGGCCTGGATAACCCGCAATACCTGTTGTCTTCCCTTCAGTTGGAAGATTTCCGAAAGGGGCTGCCGGTCCGGGAAGAAGTGGACGTCCGGGGAGAAAAAGGCGCTTATTTCCTCCATTCCGGGATCAGCCTGGCCGCCAGGTCGGAAAAACAGTGGATGATCATTGCAGACGTCAACAAAAAACATTCCGCAGTAGCCCGGGTCATGGAGGCCATCAGGCAAGAGGAGCGGCTGGCCCAGATGGTAAAGGAAGACATCGAACGAGGCACCCGGAACCTGGTGGCCCTGGCCGCGGCCGCCGACGGCCTTCAACTGACGGCAGACGGCAACCGGGACGCCCGCCACTTCTCCAATACCCTGTTCAACATCATGCGGGGCGGAATATTCGACCACAACTACCAGATCGAGAAGCAGGACTTCAGCATCTACCTGGCAAAAGCGAATAAAAAGGCATTCGAAGCGGCCAAGGGACTGCTTGATGGGCTTCCCTCCCTCTTCTCCCTGGCGGAACTGCGGCAACTGGCCGACAAAAGCAGTGATGTCCATTTCCGAAGGCTGGCCCTGGAATACATGCCGCTTAAATTCAGCAGGAGGCACGGCGACCCCAGCCGCCCCTGGAACAAATTCTCCATCAATACCCGCAGTGAAGTGGATGGGTCGAAGATCCTGGACTACGAGGGCAACTGGCGCGATATTTTTCAGAATTGGGAAGCCCTGGCCCACTCCTACCCCGGCTTTGTGGAAAGTATGATCCACAAGTTCCTCAATGCGACCACTTTCGATGGATACAACCCCTACCGGGTCACCAAAGGCGGGTTCGACTGGGAGACGATAGAGCCCGACGACCCCTGGTCGTACATCGGCTACTGGGGAGACCATCAGATCATCTACCTGCTGAAGTTCCTGGAGTTCCTGGAAAACCACGCTCCCGGTAAATTGAATACTTATTTCGGCCAGGCCCTCTTCGTATACGCCAATGTACCCTACCGGATCAAGCCCTTCGGCGGCCTGCTGAAAGATCCCAAAGATACCATTGAGTTTGACCATGAAGCGGATCTCCGGATACGCGAGAAACGGGACAAGTTAGGGGCCGACGGCGCGCTGCTACAGGATCGGCACGGCGCCATTCACCAGGCCAACTTCATCGAAAAGATATTGGCCACGTTGCTGGCCAAACTGTCCAATTTCATCCCGGAAGGCGGTATCTGGATGAATACCCAGCGCCCGGAATGGAATGATGCCAACAACGCCCTGGTCGGTAACGGCGTGTCGATGGTTACGCTCTACTACCTGCGGCGTTTCCTTTACTTTTTCCAGGCCCGGTTTGCCGCTTCGGATCAGAAAGAAATCATGATCTCTTCTGAGCTGGCGGATTTTTTTAACGCAGTGAAGAAGACTTTTGAACAACACCAGCATTTACTGGCAGGGAAGATCGATGATAAGGGCCGCAAACAGGTCCTGGCCGGCGTAGGACAGGCAGGTAGCAATTACCGGTCTGAAATTTACGAGCAGGGTTTTTCGGGCGACAGGAAGCCGGTCGGCCTGCAGAGCCTGGAGGATTTTACAGGCCTTTGCCTTCGGTATCTGGAACACACCATTGAAGCGAATAAACGGCCCGATAATTTATATCACGCCTACAACCTGATGGCGGTAAAAAATAAGGAGGAGATCTCTATTTCCCATTTGAGTGAAATGCTGGAAGGCCAGGTGGCGGTATTGAGCTCGGGATATTTGTCTTCCCGGGAGGCCCTGGAATTGCTCGACGCCCTCAAGGCCAGCAAACTGTTCAGAGCCGATCAATACAGCTATATACTATACCCGGACAAGGATCTGCCCCGGTTTACCGAAAAAAACAACATCCCCGAAGCATCGGCCGCTGCATCGCCGCTCCTCCAGCGGCTGGTGAAAGATGGCAATACCGAGATCATCGAACAGGATATCAACGGCGCGTACCACTTCAACGGCAACTTCAAGAACGCCAATGACCTTCGCCGTGCGCTGGAGGCGCTTTCCCAAACCAGGTACGCCCCACTGGTGGAAGCCGATAAAAAGAAGGTGCTCGACATATTTGAAGAAGTATTCGGTCATAAGGCATTTACCGGACGGTCGGGCACCTTCTTCGGCTATGAAGGCCTGGGGTCTATTTACTGGCACATGGTGTCCAAATTGCTGCTGGCCGTTCAGGAATGTTGCCTGAAGGCTATAGAAGAGCAGGAAAGTGAAACGGTGATAGGGAGGTTGCTGGAGCATTATTATGAGATCAATGAAGGGATCGGGGTCCACAAACCCCCAACGCTGTACGGCGCCTTCCCTACCGACCCCTACTCGCATACCCCCGCGGGCAAAGGCGCCCAACAACCCGGTATGACCGGCCAGGTGAAAGAGGATATCCTGAGCAGGTTCGGGGAATTGGGCGTTTTCGTCAGAGAGGGCCGGCTGTGTTTCGATCCATGCTTATTGAGAAAAGAGGAGTTTACCGAACAACCCAAGGTGTTCGAATACGTGGATATCCACTCCGAAAAACAACGGATTCAGCTCGAAAAAGGCTCCCTTTGCTTTACCTATTGCCAGGCGCCCATTATTTATAAGGTGGCGGAGCGCGACGGCATAGAAGTGGTACGGGACAACAAGCCTGCCGCCCGGTTCCAATCCCTGGAGCTCGATGGCCCGACGAGCCAACAGGTATTTGCCAGGGCCGGCGAGGTGATCAGGATCATCGTTCATGTAGATGCGGGCCGGCTGAAGTAGCCGGATATATTTTAATTTGAATATTAAATTGGATCGTTCGCGAGGCACTAGGAGCCTGTCGGAGAAGTGCTGATGAGGCGAAAGCGAGCAAATATTGTTCTGAACAAGGCGTCGAGGAAGGAGCATAGCCGAAGCTACGTGACTGACGAGCAACGAAGTGCAGAACAATATTTGCCGCTTGCAGTCCATCAAGGGCTTCTCCGACAGGCTCCTAGCCTGCGGAAATCGCTGTTGCCGGTTTTCCCGATTGGTAAAATACTTATAATGAATAGGCTAAATCCATATTTTTCCACACTGTTATTCTTAGCTATGCTCGGCGCCTGTACTTCCGAAAAGCCATTAGAAGTGGAGGTTTATGAAACTTCCGCCGGCGGCAACCAGCTCGAAAAAATAACGGAATTCTCCTCCGGAGAAAATGCGGTGGACATCAAATTATTGCCGGATGAAACCTTTCAAACCATCACGGGGTTCGGGGGCTCCTTTACCGAAGCGTCCGCTTACCTGTTGAATCAGCTGAGCCGGGAAAACCGCGCCCGTATCCTGGAAGCCTATTTTGGGGAAAGCGGAGCTAAATATTCTCTTACCCGCACCCACATGAACTCCTGTGATTTCTCTCTGGGCAATTATTCCTATGCGCCGGTGGCGGGCGATACTACTCTTGAGCATTTTTCCATAGAAGAAGACCGCGGCGATATCATTCCGGTGATCAAAGAGGCTATGGCGGTATCCAAAGACGGTTTCAGGATCATCTCCTCGCCCTGGACGGCGCCCCCCTGGATGAAAGACAATAACGATTGGCGCGGCGGCAAGTTGTTGCCCGAATATTACGATACCTGGGCCTTGTTCTTTTCCAAATATATCGATGCATACAAGGCCGAAGGGATCGATATCTGGGGCTTCACCGTTGAGAATGAACCGCTGGGCAACAATAATAACTGGGAAAGCATGCACTTTTCCCCGCAGGAGATGGCCGGCTTTGTGAAGAACCACCTGGGCCCCCGCCTGGAATCCGACGGACACAGCGTCAAAGTCCTCGGCTACGACCAGAACCGGGGAGAAGAGCTGAAGGAATGGGCCAGGATCATGTACCAGGACGAGGCATCCTCCAGATACTTTGACGGCATAGCGGTGCATTGGTATGCCAGCACCTACGACTGGTTCCCGGAGTCCCTCCAGTTTGCCCATGATGCAGCTCCGGACAAACACCTGATCCAATCCGAGGCCTGTATCGATGCTCAGGTGCCTGTCTGGCAGGATGACCAATGGTACTGGTCGAAAGAAGCTACCGACTGGGGGTGGGACTGGGCGCCGGACGGCCAGCGGCACCTCCATCCGAAATACGTCCCGGTTTATCGCTACGCCCGCGACATCATCGGCTGCCTCAACAACTGGGTCGACGGCTGGGTGGACTGGAATATGGTGCTGGACCGGCAGGGCGGGCCCAACTGGTTCAAGAACTGGTGCGTGGCGCCGGTCATTGTCGACCCGGAAAAGGACGAGGTGTATTTTACGCCGCTTTATTATACTATGGCGCATTTCAGCAGATTCATTCGTCCGGGCGCCACAAGGATCGGGTTTGAAAACCCGGATCCGGGTCTGATGGTAACCGCTGCCCAAAATCCGGATGGCTCTATTGTAGCAGTGGTTTTTAACCCTGGTGAAAGTGCAAAGGATATAAAACTTTCATTAAATGAAAGGCCAGGCCATATTACCATAGGCCCCCAGGCCATTCAAACCATTGTAATTCCCAATAAATAAAGGAGGCCAATAATCAAAACGAAAAGTCATGTCAAAATATACAACTCCCGCTAGTGACAGAGTTCCTATAGTGCAAAAGGCTGCATTCGGCGCCGGCCACCTCGTAAATAACCTGCTGCCGGGTGCATTGGGGATCTTCATGTTCTTTTTACTGACTGCCTTTGGCATGGATCCTTTTTTGGCAGGGATACTAGGTGGTTTACCAAGGTTATTTGATGCCATCACTGACCCTATCATGGGTTTCATTTCTGACAATACCAGGTCGAGGTTTGGGCGCCGAAGGCCCTATATATTTGCAGGCGCCATATTAAGCGGGGTATTATTTGCCCTCTTGTGGCAGCTTGATGAGAATAATTCGCAAACCTTCAATTTCTGGTATTTTCTCATCGTATCGCTGATCTATTTAATTGGTAATACCATCTTCTCCACACCTTTGATCGGATTGGGTTACGAAATGACTTCGGATTATAACGAACGTACCCGCCTGATGGCATTTTCACAAATAGTAGGCCAGGTCGCCTGGATGATCGTTCCCTGGTTTTGGGTGATTATCGCCAACCCTGATCTGTTTGAATCACAAGCCGTTGGTGTTCGGCGACTTTCCATAATTGTTGGTGCTATATGTATTGTTTTAGGGGTATTACCCGCTATTTTCTGTAAAGGCATCGATGCTTCACATATGGGAAATAGAAAAGAATTATCGTTTCGTTCTTTGTTCTCTAATTTGAAAGACCTTTTCCAGGGGATTGTTGAGGTCAGTAAGAACAAGCCCTTTGTTAAGTTGTGCGGCGCTACATTTCTAGTCTTCAACGGATTTCAAATGGTGGCGTCCTTCAGCTTCTTTATCATTGTCTTCTACATGTTCAAAGGCGACTACGGCCTTGCAGGAAACTGGCCGGCCTGGTTTTCCACCATCAGCGCCATGGTAACCGCTTTTATGGTCATTCCTATTATTACCTGGATGGCCAACAAAGTGGGCAAAAGAAAGGCTTTTATCATTTCCACTGCCATTTCCATCGTAGGATACGGCCTTAAGTGGTGGGGGTTCAACCCGGACAATCCGTGGTTGATCTTTATGCCCATTCCGCTAATGGCATTTGGTATCGGTGGTTTGTTTACATTGATGATGAGTATGACGGCGGATGTGTGCGACCTGGATGAATTGAATAATGGTATGCCACGCAAAGAAGGAACCTTTGGCGCCATTTACTGGTGGATGGTGAAACTGGGCCAGGGATTGGCCCTGGTTCTGGGCGGACTGGTATTAAAAACGGTGGGCTTTGACCAAACGTTAGCTCAGCAAACAGCTGAAACGATGACCAATTTGCGAATAGCAGATATCGCCATTCCGGCATTTACAGCAGGATTGGCCATTTGGGTCATGTGGACGTACAGCCTGACTGAAGAGCGGGCAAGAGAAATCAAAGCAGAGTTGGAATCGCGCCGGGGGAAATTATAATTATGCCATTTCTAAAATCGTAGAATATGTCTGCAGAAATAGTAATCATGATAGTGGGTGCTGTTTTAATGCTCATTGCGATCGTTGACAGTACAAAGCTGGGCCTGATGGATATCAAAATGAGAATTCTGCTGGGGATCATTGGTTTCATGTTGATCATTTTCGGTGGATACTCCTACGGAACGGCTACAACGCTGGGGCAGATCGAACAGGTGGTGGAAGGGAACAAATTACAAGTAGAGTTCCCGGTTAAAAAGGTCCAGGTCATATCGCCGCTTGAAGGCGATTCCGTCAAATGCCGGATCCTGACAATGGGCGTTTATCCGGAATCTCATGATAAGGATATTTGGGTACTGTTAAAACCCTCAGATAATAAATATTACCCCCAGTCGGACCATACCAACACCTCTTTTAAAAGAAACGGGGAATGGCAGGTTATCACGAGGTTTGGAGGCGACAAGGGGGAATCATATGATATAATCGTTTATGAAACTGATTCTTTAGCCTCTCAATTTTTCAGCGCTACCATCCAAAGTTGGAAAGAAGCGTTATCTTATCCCGGTTTAGAACCTGAAGAACTTCCGGATGGGGCTAATGAGGTTAACAGGATCACGGTATCATTAAAAGAGAATTGCAGAGGCGTCTTCTAAGAAGCTTTTTAAATGAGTAACACAAAAACAGCCGCGCACAAAGTTCCTTTCGGGCAGAAGGTTGCCTTTGGATTAGGAATGCTTGCCAATCAAATGTTCCCGGCAGCGCTGGGGATCTTCATGGTCGTGCTGGTTCAGGACCTGGGCTTCCCGGGCTGGATGTGGGGCATTCTGTTTTTCCTCCCCCGGGTCTTCGACTCCATTACCGACCCCATCATGGGATTCATTTCCGACAATACCCGCTCTATCTGGGGAAGGCGAAGGCAATATGTCTTTATTGGCGCCATTATCCTGGGCATCTCGTTTGTGGTGATGTGGCAGTTGTACAGAGAGAACGGGGTCGATTACAACTTCACCTACTTCCTGCTCTGGTCGTTTGTATTTTACCTGGGCCTCACGATCTTCAGCGTGCCGTACGTCGCTATGGGTTATGAGATGAGCGACGATTTTCACGAGCGCACCGACATTATGGCCGTAGCTCAGTGGATCGGGCAGTGGGCATGGGTGATCGCCCCCTGGTTCTGGGTGGTGATGTATGACCCGAGTTGGTTTGAAAATGCGGATTCGGCTACGAGGACGCTCTCCATCTGGGTTGGGATATCGTGTATGATATTGGCTATGATCCCCGCCATTTTTATAAAAAGCAAATCCACCAAAGATGATGACAGCCTCGTTCCGTTGAGCCTGAAGAACATCGGCGGCAGCCTGAAAGAAATATTAGACGGGTTCAAAGAAGCCTTCAAGTCCGTTCCGTTCCGGAAACTGTGCATTTCCACTTTCCTGATCTTCAATGCTTTTAACACGGTTGCCGCCTTTTCCTTTTTTATCATTGTTTATCATTTGTTCAACGGGAATGCAGGAGCGGCCGGAATATGGCCTACCCTTTTCGGGAGCATAGGCGCTTTGATCACCACCTTTGCCGTGATACCCACCGTGGCCTGGATATCCAAGAAGATAGGAAAGAAGAACGCCTTCATGCTCTCGCAGGGAATTTCCATCTTCGGGTACATCCTGCTGTGGTTCCTGTTCATACCGGGCAAACCATATATGTTCATTTTCGCCCTTCCTTTCTTTTCCTTCGGGATCGGCAGCCTGTTCACCCTGATGATGTCTATGACGGCCGATGTGTGCGACCTGGACGAACTGAATACGGGCAAAAGGCGGGAAGGCATTTTCGGCGCCATTTACTGGTGGATGGTCAAGTTCGGTTTTGCCATCGCCGGGCTGTTGAGCGGCGCCATTATGACATTTGTGGGCTTCAATCCGGATGCCGGCGCTCAGCCGGAGGGGGCCGTGACCGGTTTAAGGCTGTTTTTTTCCGGCGTTCCCATGTTAGGGACACTTATCGCCATGCTGGTAATGCGCACCTACGATGTTACCGAAGAAAGAGCCCATGAAATACGGGCAGCAATAGAACGAAAGAAAAAGGCTAAGAAAAGTTCATCTGCCTATATGCCCGGCAAGTTGCTTGCTATGCTGGAAGGCGGAGTGAACCTGAATGGCCTGCCCGGATTGAATTTCAACGGACAGTCCACGGCAGAGATCAAAGCATTGTTTTCTACCACCCTCCAGGACAGCCTGCATGGATTGTGTTTCAGCCCCTATATGGAAGGCCAGGAAGCCGGCGATATACTGTCCGAATCCCAGATCCGCCGGCGATTGGAGATCATCATGCCCTATACAAAATGGATCCGTTCCTTTTCCTGTACCGAGGGCAATGAACTGATCCCCAGAATCGCCCGCGACAAAGGCCTGAAAACAATGGTGGGCGCCTGGATCAGCGCCGACCGGGAACGCAACGAAAGAGAGATAAAGGCGCTGGTGAAACTGGCCGAAGATGGCTTGGTGGATATCGCGGCGGTGGGCAATGAGGTATTGCTCCGCAACGAACTTTCCGAACAGGAAGTGATCCAATACATTCAGATGGCCAGGGAATTGATCCCCAAACACATCCCGGTAGGATACGTGGATGCCTATTACCATTTTCTGGAAAGGCCCGCTCTGGCTGATGCCTGCGATGTGATCCTGATCAACTGTTACCCTTTCTGGGAAGGCGCCAGCAATGACCACGCGCTCCTTTACATGCAACATATGTATGAATTAACCCGGAAAGTGGCCAACGGCAAAAAAGTGATCATCGCCGAAACCGGATGGCCAAGCGACGGACAAACGGTATCGGATGCCAGGCCGTCGTCAGAAAATGCGATGAAATACTTCATCAATGTTCAGAAATGGGCCAAAGAGCACAACATCGACCTGTTCTATTTCTCCTCGTTCGACGAATCCTGGAAAGTTTATCATGAAGGGGAAGTAGGCACCCGATGGGGGTTGTGGGATAAAACGGAAAAACAGAAATTTGTCTAATGGCAAACTTTAAACCAACTAAAATATGTCTTTCAGATCAGGTAAAATCAAAGGGTTAAAAGGGATAGACCTTTCCAGCAAAAGCCAGAAGGAGCTGAGCGAGTTATTCCGTGAAACGTTAAAAAACGGCATGCACGGTTTGTGTTACAGCGCTTATGAGGAAGGGCAAAAACCAGGCTCCATACTGACCAAGGAGCAGATACGGCGCCGCATGGCCATCATTGCCCCCTACACAAAGTGGATCCGTTCTTTTTCCTGTATTGAAGGCAACGAACTGATCCCGGTAGTCGCTCGTGAATTCGGGCTAAAAACCCTGGTGGGCGCCTGGCTGGGCGATGATAAAGACTTAATCGAAGAAGAAATAGCCGGCTTGATCAAACTGGCAAAAGAAGGCTATGTGGATATTGCCGCCGTTGGCAATGAGGTGATGTACCGAAAGGACCTGACGGAAGAAGAGTTGCTGGGATACATCGCCCGGGTCAAGGAAGCCCTGCCAGATACTACGGTGGGATATGTGGACGCCTACTACGAATTCAGCGTCCGCCCGAACATTACCGCCGCCTGCGATGTTATCCTTGCCAATTGTTATCCCTACTGGGAAAGCTGCCACATCGACTATTCTTTGATGCATGCCAAACAGATGTACTATCAGGCCTTACATGCCGGCCAGGGAAAGAAAGTGATCATCACCGAGACCGGATGGCCAAGCCAGGGTACGGGCCTGAACGATGCCCAGCCGTCAATGGACAATGCATTGAGGTACTTTCTGAATATGCAGCAGTGGTCTGCCCAGGAAAATATTGAAATGTTCTATTTCTCCTCCTTTGACGAAGCCTGGAAGGTAGGCGCGGAAGGCGATGTCGGCGCCTATTGGGGGATATGGGACGCCCGGGGTAACCTCAAATTTTAGTAAAATAACCTGAGTTCGGGATTAGTGTTAGTGAAAATCAGCCCTTTAGCCAAGGCGCCTGTTGCCCGTTGTTTATTGTTTGTTGTTTGTCGCTGGAAACGGACAACGATCAACCGACAACCAACAACCATACAAAAAATCATTATCGAAAGAATCCCGAATTCACGTTAAAATACATACATGGATCATTCTGAAAAACTACCCTTCCCTTACGAACGGGCCATCTGTTACTCCGGATTCCGGGAAGGGCAACACCCCGGAGGCAGCTACCCCACGTACGAACAGGTCAAAGAAGACCTGTTGATCCTCCAGGGGCACTGGAAATACCTGCGCCTCTATGACTGTGACCGGCACAGTGAGATCGTATTGGAAGTCATCCGCAACGAAAAGCTGGGCTTCAGGGTGATGCTGGGGGCATTCATCGAAGCCGAGATGAACAACTTCGGCTGCCCTTGGGGCGGCGGCGTTTACTCAGAAGAGCAGCTGGAAACGAACCGCACCGGAAACATGAAGCGCATAAACCACCTTATCGAACTGGCCAACCAGTACCCGGATATCATTTGTGCACTGTCATCCGGTAATGAAGCCTGCGTGGACTGGACCGACCATTATGTACCGGTCGACCGGGTGGTCGAATATACCAAGCTGATCAAGAAGGGGGCAAAACAACCCGTTACCTTCTGCGAAAACTATGTCCCCTGGTTTAGCAAACTGAAACCCTTGGCGGAAGTTGTCGATTTCATCTCTATCCATACCTACCCAGTCTGGGAGTATAAGCACATCCACGAAGCGCTTGAATACACCAAAGAAAACTATTATGCCGTTGCCAACTTATACCCCGGTAAGGCGGCCGTGATCACGGAGGCCGGCTGGACGACCAACTCCAATGGCCGCGGCATTAATGCTGAACACGTCAACGAAGAAATGCAAAAGATCTATTACGACGACCTGATGGAATGGACGGACGCCGAACGTATCCTTACCTTTGTATTCGAGGCCTTCGACGAACCGTGGAAAGGGTCTCCCCACCCCATGGAACCCGAAAAACACTGGGGCTTATTTAAGGAGGATCGCACTCCCAAATTGGTGGTTCGAGATCTTGTAAGGTAAGAAGGGGCCACTGCCGGGCCACGGGGCGCCCCTCCCCCCTCTCCCATAGCCATCAGGTTTAGGAATTAACAATATGTAGAGGGCAGGAGGCTACCTTTAAGCTGGCTAAAAATCAGATCTGCGATTTTCGATTTGAGATTCTTGATGTATGATGTGGCTTGTACGGGCCGCCAGTTGAGCGCTTCTAAAGGGCAGCCCTGCAAAAGGACATCGAAAATCGCAAATCAAAAATCAAAAATCTCATACGGCAAGGTAAGGTTGAGGGGGCTGCCAAGCTTGGGTTAAGAATAATCGTATGTG
>CAYQKY010000179.1:0-17558 GCA_964418125.1 uncultured Phaeodactylibacter sp. | reverse complement strand
TATCGTCGCAAACGGCCCAAAGCCCAGGGCTTCTGCCCTACAAAACAAAGCCCCCTCTCCTCTACCCCCTTATCAAAAAGGGCCTCCAAAATCCATCAAAAACCACCCCTGAAAACCAACGAGTTACAAAACCCAAAAGCGTTATCAAAAACGAGTACCTTTATGATGTGGAAAAACGTGCCGCCATTCTTACGGACCATAGAAACCGGTTTCAGTGTATCTCGCAATACCTGAAAAGGTACACGAAACAATTGACCACATCACACCCTGTATAACACATCCATATACTTCCTCAACAGCTGGCTCACCGCCCCCCGCAGCGGCAGGGTGGCCGCCATGCCGTAGACGGGCGCCATCCCTCCCTCTTTGTTGGGATTGGCCTTAACCTCCTGTACGCTTGCACGGAGATCCTCGGCAAACCGGGCGGAGACACCGGGCTGCACATGCGCCAGGGTCGGGCAGATGTGGATGCAGGAGGGCTTGTGCAGGCCGTTCAGCGCCCAGCCTTTTTCCGACAGGCGGTCCAGGAGCTGATAGATGTCGAACTGATCGGAGGTGAAGGCGATGTTCCAGAGCGGGTCGCCCAGGATCTTCAGCTCGGGGATGGCCCTGATGGCCGCCTTCATCTCGCCGGCGGCCTGCATGATCTGGCGGGCGGCCTCCAGGTAGCCCTCTTCGCCCATAGAGACCAGCGTGGCCCAGCACATGGCGCTGATGGCCCCGGGGCGGGTGCCGGCAAGGGTGGGGGAATAGTACAGCCCGCCCGGCCAGTCGGTGATCGTAAAGTACTGATGGGCCCGCAGCTCCTTTCCGCGGTACAGGATCACGGAGGCGCCCTTGGCGGCGAACCCGTATTTGTGGGTGTCCACCGAAATGGAGGTGACGCCGGGCAGGGAAAAATCGAATTCGGGAACGTCATAGCCCAGCTTCTTCACCCAGGGCAGCAGGAAACCGCCCAGGCAGCTGTCTACGTGCAGGCCGATATTTTTTGACAACGCCAGGGCCGACAGCTCCTCGATGGGGTCGATCATGCCGTGCGGATAGGTGGGGGCCGAGCCCACCAGGGCAATGGTATTGCGGTTTATGGCCTGGCGGACGGCCTTCATGTCGGCCCGGAAGGAGGCGTCCACCGGTACGGTTCTGAGCTTGATCTTAAAATATTCGGCCGCCTTGTGGAAGGCCGCATGGGCAGTGACGGGAACCACCACCTCCGGGCGCCGGATGCCCTTCTCCTTTCCCGCCCGGTCGCGGTAGGTTTTCATGGCCAGCAGGATGCTTTCGGTGCCTCCGGAAGAGACCAAGCCGCAGATCTCATCCTCCGTTTCGGAAGCGCCCAGCATGTTGGCCGTCATGGAAACGATCTCTGCTTCGTACTTGACTATGCTGGGGAAAATATCGGCATACAGGGGGTTGGCCTGGGAATGCAGGGCGTAGACCTCATTGAGGAAATCGAGGTGCTCCCGCCCGGCGTGAAAAACCGTGCCCGAGACCTGTCCGCCGCTCCACTTTTCTGCTTCTTTTTTTGCCATTTCCGCCATCATCGCTTTGACCTCCGATCGGCCTATCCCCTTCGGCGGAAGGCGCCGGTAGGTGGGGTATTCGTCCTTATACGGCCGCACCGAAGATTCAATATCCTCCATGATCTCATCGGCCTGCCCTTCTATTTCCTTACGGACGGCAGGGATCCTGTTCAGGTATTTTTCGATAATGCTCACCCACCTGGGGCCGAGCTTTTCCAGTAATGCTATCAGTTTGTCCGTATTCATTTATTGAAACTATAAAACCTACGCCATTTCCGCCAGTTCCATCCACCGCATTTCCTTCTCCTCCAGTTCCTCCTTTACCGCGGCCAGATCTTTGGACAGCTCGGTGATCTTTTCTGGAGACAAGTCCGTTGCGTTGAACGCCTCGGTGATCTCCTGCTTGCGCTCTTCCAGTTGGAGGATCTTCTTTTCCAGGCGCTTTAGTTCCTTGCGTTCCTCCTGGCTCAGGCCGCCGGTTTTTTGCTGTTGCTGAGCCTGTTGCTGGCTGCGCTCTTTCTGCTGTTCGGCCCGGCCCTGGCGGCGCTGTTCCCGTTCGCGTTCCTTCTGTATCTCGCGGTAGTCGGAGTAGTCGCCGTTGAAATCGCGGATGTGGCCGTTGCCTTCGAAAACGAAGAGGTGCTCCACGATCTTGTCCATGAAGTAGCGGTCGTGGGTGACGATGATGACGCAGCCGGGGAAGTCCATCAGGAAATCCTCCAGCACGTTGAGGGTGATGATGTCGAGGTCGTTGGTGGGCTCGTCGAGGATGAGGAAATTGGGGTTCTGCATCAGGATGGTGAGCAGGTGAAGGCGGCGGCGCTCGCCCCCGCTGAGTTTGGAGACGTACACCTGCTGCTGCTTGCGGCTGAAGAGGAAGCGCTCCAGCAACTGGGGGGCGGTCAGTTTCTGCCCCTTTTCCATGGGGATGTACTCGGCAATGTCCTGCACCACGTCGATGACGCGCTTGTCCTCCTTGAGCTGTATGCCGGACTGGGTGTAGTATCCGAACACAGTATTACCCCCGACGACGATCTTGCCGCCGTCCGGGCGGATCTCCTGGGTGAGCAGCTTCAGGAAGGTCGTCTTGCCCACCCCATTGGGCCCGACGATGCCCACCCGTTCCTTTTTCCGGAATTTATAGGAAAAGCCCTCGACGATCTTTTTATCCCCGAAGCTTTTGGTGAGGTTGTGGGCCTCCAGGATCTTCTTTCCCAGGCGCTGGCCCTTGATATCGATCTGGACCTCTTTGTTTTCCCGCTTACCGGACACCTTTTCCTTCAGTTCCTCGAAAGCATCGACCCGGGCCTTGGCTTTGGTGCCCCTCGCCTTGGGCATGCGGTTGACCCATTCCAGCTCTTTGCGGAGCAGCTTTTTGTCCTTTTCCAGTTCGGCGCTCTCCGTCTCATGGCGGGTGCTCTTTTTGTAGAGGAAGTCGGAATAGTTGCCGGAATATTTATAGAGCTGCCCGTTGTCCAGTTCGAGGATGGTATTGCAGACGCGCTCCAGGAAATAGCGGTCGTGGGTGACCATGAGCAGGGTGAGGTTGGGCTGCTGCAGGTATTCCTCCAGCCATTCGATCATATCGAGGTCGAGGTGGTTGGTGGGCTCGTCGAGGATGAGAAAGTCCGGCTCCTCGATGATCAGCTTGGCCAGAGCGAGGCGCTTTTTCTGGCCGCCGGAGAGGGTGCTGACCGGGTCGTTGAGTTCGGTAATGCCCAGCTTATCGAGGATCTCCCGGATGCGGGCCTCGAAGTCCCAGGCCTTGAGGTCATCCATTTCGGTGATGGACTTTTGCAGGTTGCCGGCGCGGTCGGGAAAGAGCATGGCGTACTCGTAGCGCCGGATGGCCTGTATGATCTTATTGTCCGAATCGAGCACCGCGTCGAGGATGGTGTGCTCTTCGATAAAGTCCGGTTCCTGGTCCAGGTAGCCGAAGCGCACTTCGCGGTAGGGCTGCACCTTGGCCGTCTCTCCTTCCGGCGCTTCCTGGCCGGCGATGACCCGCAGGAGGGTGGTCTTGCCCGCCCCGTTCTTGGCCACGAGCGCCACCTTCTCTCCTTTGCTGACCTGCAGGGAGATATTCTGAAAGAGGATCTTTTCGCCGTAGGTCTTCGTTACGTTTTCTAAACTCAGGTAATTCACGTTCTCTTAGTATTCAAAGTATGAAACCCACAATTTACGCATTTCGGTTTTACTTGCTGATAAAATAAAACGCGGATGATGCGGGAGGGATCACACAGACCATTTCTCAAAGAGAAGATCCGCACAGACCCGCGTCATCCGCGTCATCCGCGTTCTATCAACCCTCCCGGAGGGGGCTCAATTCAGCACGATCAAATCATGCATGATATTCAGCGTCTCTTTAATATAGATATCTTTCTTTACAGACTCCAGCCAGTCGTCGTTGCGCGCCTTGCGCGATTCATCCGATTCGATGTGAGGGAGGTCCACCGCCAGGTTGGCAGCGCCCTGGTTGACCTCTTCGTCGAATAAGCCGTCGTATTTTTCCGCTTCGGCTTCCTGTTTATCCAGCAAAGCCTGGTAGGAGTCCAGCTCAAGCGGGAATTCCGAAAAATCGCTCTGCTCTTTCAGGCGCCGGGCATTTTCCAGCACCTTCTGGAAAGTGGGGTCCTGGGCGATGCGCTCTTCGCTGCGCCGGCGGAGTTCCTCCATGTTCCTGACCTTCATCACGTTCTGGCTGTATTCGGCAGGTGCGATCTCGCTCCACTCCATAGCGTATTCCCGGTCTCTTTCGCCGGTGGTGATGTAATGGAAGTTATCCGGAAGGACGATATCCGACTCTACTCCTCTCAACTGATTGGAGCCGCCATTGATGCGGAAGAATTTCTGGATGGTCAGCTTGATCTCACCCAGCGGCTTGATCTCGTTGTACCCGCGGATGGTGCGGTCGAGGTCGAGAAAGCGCTGGACGGTGCCCTTGCCGAAAGTGGACTTGCTGCCCACGATGATGGCCCGGTTGTAATCCTGCAGGGCGGCCGCCAGGATCTCCGAAGCCGAAGCGCTGTAGGTATTGACCATAACGATCAGCGGCCCGTCATACTGCACGCGGGGGTCTACATCGCGGAGCACTTCCGGCTCCTGGCCACGGGATTTCACCTGTACGACCGGGCCTTTCTCGATGAAGTAACCGGTCATTTTCTGTACGTCCCTCAAAGAACCGCCGCCGTTGTAGCGCAGGTCCAGGATGATGCCGTCGACACCTTCCGCTTTGAGCTTTTCCAGCTCCGTTTCTATATCTCTGGCGCTGGACTGTCCGTCGCTGTTCTGGAAATCAGCGTAGAAACTCGGCAGGTTGATGTACCCGACCTTTTCCCCTTCTTCCCTTCCTGGCAGGATCAGGGATTTGGCGAACTGCTCTTCAAGGATGACTACATCCCGCTCGATGGTGATATTTTTGACCGTCCCGTCAATTTTCTTGATGGTCAGGGTTACCTCGGTGCCTTTTTTGCCGCGGATCAGCTGCACGACGTCGTTGATCTGCATGCCGGTAATGTCGACGGGTTCCTTCTCATCTTCCTGCTTGACCTTGAGGATGGTGTCGTCTTCTTCGAGCTCCTTCTGCTTCCATGCCGGGCCGCCGACGACGATGCGCACGACTTTAGTATAGTCGCCTTCGGTGCGCAGGCTGGCGCCGATACCTTCCAGCCGGCCGGAAAACTGAATATTAAAATTCTCTTTATCGATCGGCTTGTAGTATTCGGAGTGGGGGTCAAAAATATGGGTGATCGCGTTGAAATAAACGCTGAGGTAGTCTTCGCGCTTCAGCTTCTCCATGCGGTTGTACCAGTCGTCAAAGAACTCCATCACCTCTTCCCGGGCCTCTTTCTCGAGTTCTTCAAAACTGCGCTTTTCTTCCTCTTCCCCTTTTTCTTCCTGCTCTTCCAGCTTTCGGGCCAGGCGCTGCACGGTTTCGTACTTGGCGTACTTTCGCCAGAACTCACGCAGTTCGGCGTCATTATCGGCAAATTCGCGCTTTTCGCCGTCCAGTTCTATATATTCGTTTATGGCATAGTCAAAAGGTTGGGCGAGGATTTCCCGGTAGTAGGCCTGGGTCTTTTCAAAGCTGGCCATCCTGAGTTCCTGGGAGAGGTTGAAGAATTCGAAAGAGCTGACGTTGATCTGGTCGTCCAGCTTGTATTTGTAGGGTTCGAGCCTGGCAACATCCTCTTCGGTCAGAAAGCGGCGGCTGCCGTCTATCTGGTCCAGGTAGAAGTCGTACACATCCTCAGAAAAATCATCGTCAATGGCCTTTGGCCGGAAGTGGAGTTGGGTAAAGCCACTGATAATGCTCTGCATCAACACTGCTTCTTTCTCCCCATCGTCTGTCTGCGGATAGATGGCAGCAGCCAACAGGGCAATGGCCAGTATGGAAAAAAAGATCGGTCCTCTGAATTTCATAAAAAATGACATTTTGTAAGCTGTCTGGTCCTGGAAAAGTTCTATAACGAAAAAACTCCGATAAATATACTTTTTTATAACAAAAATATCGGGCGATGCTTTCAATTGCCCCTCTTTTTAACGAATCGGTAACAGCAATCCGCTCTGCCGGGCGCCTAATATAAAATGGTGCAAGGAGAAAATAAGTTGTGAAAAATGAAGCGCCCCGCCCCGGAAAGCTCCGAAGCAGGGCGCAGTTGCTCTTATTCCAAAGAGGATCATTCACTCAATCACTCATTCCTTCATCCCCCTCCCCTACAACAACGGCGCAATAACCAGCGCCACGACCGACATCAGCTTGAGCAGGATATTGAGAGACGGCCCGGAGGTATCCTTGAATGGGTCGCCAACCGTATCGCCTACTACTGCGGCTTTGTGCGGGTCGGACCCTTTGTAGTATTTCTGTCCCTGGATGTCGACGCCTTCTTCGAACATCTTCTTGGCGTTGTCCCAGGCGCCGCCGGCATTCGACTGGAAGATAGCCATGAGGACCCCGGCGACAGTTACGCCCGCCAGCAGGCCGCCCAGCATCTCCGCGCCGCCGAGGAAACCAACGGCTACCGGAGAGCCTACGGCAATGATGCCCGGAAGGACCATCTCGCGGATGGATGCTTTCGTAGAGATCTCCACGCACTTGCTGAATTCAGCTTTGCCGTCAGCATCGTGGAATATTTTCTGGTCGGCTTCGCTCCATTCGTTCAGGGGCTTGTCGCCGTTGCGCTTCATGGCGTCCAGGGCGGCCTTCAGCTCGGGGATGTTGTTGAACTGCCGGCGCACCTCCTGTATCATATCCATAGCGGCGCGGCCAACGGCGCCCATGGCCAGGGAGGAGAACAGGAAGGGCAGCATGCCGCCCAGCAGCAGGCCGGCCATTACCGTAGGCTTGGCGATATCGATGCTGGTGATCTCGGCCGTGGTCATGAAGGCGGCAAAAAGGGCCAGGGCGGTCAGGGCGGCCGATCCGATGGCAAACCCCTTGCCGATGGCGGCAGTGGTATTGCCCACGGCATCCAGCTTGTCCGTACGGCCGCGCACCTCTTTGGGCAGTTCTCCCATTTCGGCGATGCCGCCGGCATTGTCAGAAATGGGGCCGTAAGCGTCGACGGCCAGTTGTATGCCGGTGTTGGAAAGCATACCCACGGCTGCGATGGCAATGCCGTACAAGCCGGCGAAGTGGTAAGCGCCCATGATGGCCGCCGCCAGGATGACGATGGGGATAGCCGTAGATTGCATGCCCACGCCCAGGCCGGCAATGATGTTCGTAGCAGAACCGGTCAGCGATTGCTGAGCGATATTTTTCACCGGGCGGGTGCCCGTTCCTGTATAAAACTCTGTGATCAGGCCAATGGCCAGGCCCGCAACCAGGCCAAAGATAACGGCCCAGAAAACACCCGTTTCCGTATAGGTATTACCATCGGCAGTAGTCCAGGCATCCGGCAGCATCCAGGCGGTGATGAAGTAGGTGGCAATCAGCATGATGCCGCTGGAGAGAAACTCACCGGTATTGAGGGCTTTCTGTGGGTTGCCCCCCTCTTTAACGCGAACGAAAAAAGTGCCGAAAATAGAGGTGAGGATACCCACCCCGGCCAACACCAGAGGCAGCATCACAGCAGAGAGGCCGCCAAAGGCATCGGTGGATTCCGACCAGGATGCGCCGGCAACCTGTGCCGTGCCGATAAAAGCCGCGCCAAGCACCATGGTACCGATGATGGAGCCTACATAAGACTCGAAAAGGTCGGCGCCCATGCCGGCAACGTCACCTACGTTATCTCCCACGTTATCGGCAATGGTTGCCGGATTGAGGGGGTGGTCTTCCGGGATACCGGCCTCTACTTTGCCTACCAGGTCGGCGCCTACATCAGCAGCCTTGGTATAAATACCGCCGCCAACGCGGGCAAAGAGGGCTATCGAAGAAGCCCCGAAGGAAAATCCGGTGATGACGGTAATAACCCGGTCAATGTCCCAGGCCATGATATCCTTGTATATAAAAAATAAGGTGCCGAGCCCAAGCACACCCAGGCCGACAACCCCCAGGCCCATAACGGAACCGCCGGCAAAGGCAATCTCCAGGGCCTTGCCCAGGCCGGTACGCGCCGCATTGGTGGTGCGCACGTTGGCCTTGGTGGCTACGCGCATACCGATAAACCCGGCCAGCGCCGAACAGATCGCTCCCAGAATGAAGGAGACGGAGATCAGCCAGGAGGAATCGGCATCCGCGGAGATGCCCAGCAGGATCGCCACCGCGATCACAAATATGGAAAGGACGCGGTATTCCGCTTTCAGGAACGCCATGGCGCCCTCGGAAATGTTCTTGGCTATTCTCGCCATGCGTTCAGTACCCACCTCCTGTTTGGAGACCCAGGAGGAACGCCAGAGGGTGTACAAGAGCGCCAGTACCCCAAAGACGGGAATTGCATAAGTAATTGTTTGACCCATGATTTTTTCGTTTATGAATAGATTATTCGTTCATAGTAAAGGCTTCACCTTCTGCGCAGTGAAGCCATTACCGGTTTTTCGTCAGGCCTGCAAAGCTAAGGCAAATTTGCTTTTTGTCCAACTAACTGTATCATAGAGTTGTGACAAACAAGCGGTTAGAACCGAAAAAATATATAAAAAACTATATGCTTAGGTGAAAATCGCTTAGAACCCTTGTACGGGCTGGGTTTTCCAATGTTGCAACAAATTTATATTTTCCCTATACATGCTAAGAGCGCCATCCAACCATCCAACCATCAATCAGCCATCCACTACCCTACTCCTGCACCCACTCCACCTTCTCGTCAACCGGCCGCCGCTTGCCGGGGATTTCCGGCATCTCGTGATACCCCATGTAGAAAAGGCCCAGACAGCGTTCTCCTTCCTGCAGGCCCAGAAACTCATCCGCCTCCAGGATAGAACGCGGAGAACTCCAGTAAGCGCCGATGCCGTGGGCCGTGCAGGTCAGCCACATATTTTGCACCGCACAGGCCACCGAGGCCAGCTCTTCCCATTCCGGAACCCTTTCCTGTGGGTCGCGCTGCATGCAGATGGCGATGACACAGGAAGAGCGCGGGGGATTGTTCAGGGTTTTGTTGTACTTCCGCTCGGAGAATTGCCCGGCAGGCGTATTCTCTTCATACCAGCGGGCCAGGTATTCTCCCAGCCGCTGAAGGGCTCTCCCCCGGAAAACCTTGAAGCGCCACGGCTCTGTGAGCTTATGAGTGGGCGCCCAGTTGGCGTTTTCCAGGATCTCCCTGATGACATCATCGGGTATGGGGCGATCCGTGTAGGTGTTTGGAAATATAGCGCGGCGGCTCCGGATCAGCTCGCTGGCCTGTTCTGCGGTTACGGGCATTGCTTTTTGCCGTAAAAATAGGTTCCCAACCCTTTTTTACCAACCAAAGCCACGGATTTCAACGGTTTATGATGCAGAAACAGCCAAAGCAGGAAAAAAAGCCACCAAAACTTTCAGTAAATATTGAAAGTTTTGAATAATTGAAGTATATTTGCACTATATGAAACACCACAAAAACCAATAAACCATGAAAAAAGCCCTCTTGGCCACAGATTTCGGTGTACAAAGCTTATTGCTTACCGCCATTGCCGTTTCGAGTGTAACGATCGTCCTGCCGCTTTTACTGATGATCCCGCTGGGAGGCTGGCAACTGGGCAGCGCCCTGGTCAAGGGGGTTGCCTGGAGAAGCAGGGGCCACCTGGCCTATTTCGGGCTGGCGGCTCTCTATTGCCTGGCCCTGGGCGCGGCCGGCGCCGGTATGGTGGAGGTCCATTTTTCTTCCAAAGCAATACAGGAGATCTGGAGCCATGAGGCCTGGATAATTCTGTTCCTCGTGGCCATCCCGCTGGTAGGCGCCGTGCAGTACTGGCGGATCTCTTGCCGGGATTGGAGGAGTGCGACAGAAGAAACACTGGTGTAAAAAAACAATGATGATCGACAGAAGCAGAATGAAAGTTGATCTGGCAGGGCAATCAGTGCTGATCCTTGGAGCGGTGGCCGCCAGCTTTCCAACTGGCGCCTGGCCCTGGTTCATTGCCTTGCTGGCCGCCCTCGGGCTCTGGCAGGGGGCCAGCGCCCTTCAACTGGCCCTGGCTTACGAATACAGGCAACGCTATCCTTTTCTCTGGCTCTTCCTGAGCCTCTTACTGGCGCTTCCGGTGGGCATAGGGCTTATCGGCGTATGGACGGTTCTTCCGATAGGGCTGAGTATTCTGGCTTATTTTATCGTAACCGTGCGCGATACGGTTGAAGCACAGCGGCGGCCGCGGTCCTTCTGGGACCTGTAAGAAGTCGTTGCTTGAAAAACGGTTTAATTTTTGCGGATCGAACTGGGGGAAGCACCGAATTCCTGTTGGAAGGACCGGGAGAAATAGTTCGGGTCACTGAACCCTACGGTATAAGCAACCTCCGAAATATTCATGCCGGTCGTCTTCAGTAACTCAACTGCCTTTTCCAACCGGATAGAGCGGATAAATTGAGAAGGAGTTTTGTCGGTGAGGGCTTTCAGCTTGCGGTAAACCTGGGTATGGCTGAGGCTGGCCGCCTCACACAAGCTGGCGATGCTCAACTCCTGGTCGCTCAGGCTTTCTTCAACCAGCGCCTTGATCTTTTGCAGGAAGGCATTCTCAATAGCCACTTCCTCCTCTTTTTCCACCCCAGCCGTTTCCGTCTTGTTTCCGGAAAAATACTGGCGGAGCCGTTCCTGCTTTTCTATGAGTTTTTCAATACGGACCAGAAGTTCCTGCTTGTGGAAGGGCTTGGTGAGGTAAGCATCCGCTCCTCTTTCCAGGCCTTTGATCCGATCTTCATCGGCAGCGCGGGCCGTCAGGAGGATGATGGGGATATGGCTGGTGCGTTCATCCTGCTTCAGCTGCCGGCAGAGTTCGAGGCCATCCATCTCCGGCATCATAACATCGCTGATGATAAGGTCGGGCACCTGTTCGATGGCCAGGGGCAGGCCCTCTTTACCGTTGGTGGCAAAATAAATAGAGTAATCCGCTTCAAGGATGGTTCGGATGTAGGCCACGATGTCGGGGTTATCTTCCACCAGCAACAAGATCGGCGCCTCTTCATCCTTGGCAACCGGGGCCGGCTGTTCTGTTTCTTCCGGCAACTGCCGGTTTTCTTCCGGCACCGGCGATTCATAGCCCCAATGGTCCTGCAGGGAAGGGGCGGTTCGATCCGCATTTCGGGTTATGGGTATCCGGACGATGAACCGGCTGCCTGCCCCCGGCTCGCTCTCTACCGAAATGGAGCCGCCCATCATTTCGGCCAGTTCCTTGGCCAGGGCCAGCCCGATACCAGTGCTCTGGGCGCCATCCTGTTTGCTGAAAAACCGGTCAAAGATATGGGGCAATTCTTCTTGGGAAATACCTACGCCGCTATCCTGGACGACGATATGCAGGAAAGGCTGCCCGCCCTCCTCCTCCTGCCGGACATCGAAGGCCACATGCCCGTGCTCGGGCGTGAACTTCAGGGCGTTGGACAGCAGGTTGTACGCAATGTGCTGGACCTTCTCCTCATCAAAATCCATCGGCAGTTCGCCGGCCTCCGAATGGAAAGACAAGCGAATGTTCTTTCCGGCAGCTATTGACTGAAAAGATTCTGCCTGGTACTGAAGGAACGGGACGATATCGGCCTGGATGAGGTTGAGCTTCATCTGGCCGGACTCGGCCCGGGACAGGGCCAGCATCTGGTTGACCAGCCGCAGCATGTTGTTGCCATTCCGCTGAATAATGCTGCGGGCCTTGTCATAGCCCTTTATCTCCGACACCATCCCCAGGATAACGGTAAGGGGAGTCCTGAATTCATGGGTTACATTGGCATAAAGAAGAGACTTCAGGTCATTCAGCTCCTGGAGCCGCTCCTTTTCGGCATGTTCCTTCTCCTGCAACAGCCGGCTCTTTTCCAGGGCGAACTTTGCCTGCTGGCGCTCGCGGGCCTCCAGCCGGCGGCTGTAGGCCAGGCCCAGCGCAAAGGCGACGATCTCCAGCACAGAGCCGATCCGAAAGTACGTCACCGAATATTCGATACTTTGCAGGCGCTCGATCATGGTAAACAGAATGCCCAGGCCCATGAAGATGATGCCGGCGACAATGAAATACCCTTTATTTCTGCCCGCCTGGTAAAGTGGCCATACAAAGAGGAAGGTCGAGATCAGAAAAACAAACGTAAAGGGAAGCGTCGTCCAGTCGGCAATATCCGGGCTGTAATTGGAGTACCAGATCAGAAAGGCATCGGCCAGCAATACAGGGCCGGCCAGGATCATGAGCCAGCGGAACAGGCGGTCCCAGCCGGAAAGGAATTCCTCCAGGTTGAGGAAGGAGCGTATGAAGCCGAGATAGGCGACCAGCCCGCCGTAAGCCACCAGTTTGAAAAAATACAGGTACTGGGGAGCCGCTACAAAAACGCGCGGCGCCAGCCAGTCAGCCAGCAGGCGGGAAGCATACAGCTGGTACCCGATGATGGTGACCAGATAAAAAGAGTAGAAAAAGTGAGCTTTATCCCATGCGAAAAACGATAAAATGAGATTATATACCAGCATCATCAATACAAAGCCCAGGAAAATGCCGTTGCTCCAGTAATGCTTACCCAGCTGGCTCCAGAATACGTCGGCCGGCTGTATTTCCACCCAGAATTCCGGCGGCATGGCCATGCGGTCCGACCGGGCCTTGAAGTAAAGTGTCGCCGTTTCACCCGGTTCCAGAGTCACCTTGATCAGGTTGGGCTGGATGCGCGGCCGGAACTCTTTTTCGTAATAGGGGCGGAAAAACCCACTATGATGGCTGGAACTCACCCGGCCGGCCTGAACAATGAAAGCGTCGATATAGGTCAGGGAAGGAGCAAAGTGAAAAACCCATCCGGACTGCCCGCCGGCGGAGCTGAGGCGGTTGGCGATCCTGGCTCTGGCCCAGTAAAAACGGCCGGCTTGAAAACTACCCTTAACGGAAGACAGCGGCACAAAGTTTTCCGAAACACCGGAGCCCAGCATATCTTCGATGGTAAGGCTTTCGGCAGATGCATCCAGGATTTCCACCTCTTCCCTGAGCATGTAGCCCGGCTGCAGACTGTCGATCACGAACAACTGCCCCCAATTTGGATACACCGCCCCCACGGCCAGGAGTGCAGTAGCTAATATGTAGCGTACTCCCTTTGGCAATTTTGATTCCCCTTTGTGTTTATTTGAATTAAACACTTGATTCGCCAGGCTTTTACCTTTCAAAGTTAAATGTTTTGCCTCGTAATCGGGCTCTTCCCCATCCTTTTTTCCCAAATAAACCTTTCTTTTATTTTTTTGTTATTATAAACATATTTTTAAGTTAGTCTAAAAATTATTATCTTTGCATTGAACAACTCGTGAAAAATGGATATTTCCCATACCGAAGAAAATTACCTGAAAGCCATTTTTAAAATATCGGAAAGGAATGGCAAGCCGGCCAGCACCAATGCCATCTCCAATGAGATGAACACGACCGCTGCCTCGGTAACGGATATGGTCAAGCGCCTTTCAGATAAAACCCTGATCCACTACGAACGCTATCGGGGAGTTACGCTTACCGGCCAGGGAGAACAGATCGCCACCCACCTCATCCGCAAGCACCGGCTCTGGGAGGTGTTTCTGGTTGACAAGCTGCATTTTTCCTGGGACGAAGTCCATGAAATTGCCGAGCAACTGGAACATATCAAATCCAAACGCCTGGTGGAGCGCCTGGATGAATACCTGGGCTTTCCCAAGTTCGATCCCCATGGCGACCCCATCCCCGACGCCGATGGCAATTTTGCCATCCGTAAGCAGGTGCTGCTCTCGGAGCTGAAAACCGGAGAACAGGGGCCGGTCGTCGGGGTTCACGACCATACCACCGCTTTCCTTCAATACCTCGACCGGATGGAACTTGTGCTGGGAACAACCGTAAAAGTACTTGAGTATTTCGAGTATGATGAATCCATGCGCGTGCTGATCAATAACGAACGCGAACAATTGCTATCCAAGAAAGTATGCCAGAACCTTTTCGTCCAAAAACAATAGAAACATGAAAAACAGCATAGGATATTTATTCGCATTTCTTCTTTTGCTGCCTTCCGCCCTTCGGGCACAGGAAAAACCACTCGTGGTGGCCACCGCTTCCATTTTTGCCGATATGGCGGAAAACATCAGCGGCGGCCTGCTGGACGTGCGCAGCATCGTTCCCGTCGGAGGAGACCCCCACATCTACGAGCCTACCCCGGGAGATGCTCAACTGGTAACCGAGGCCGCCCTGATCCTGAAGAACGGCCTGACCTTTGAAGGCTGGCTCAATGAGCTGATAGAAAATTCCGGCACCCGGGCCAGCGTACACACCATCACCCAGGGGATCACACCGATCGAAAGCGTCAAATACAAAAATTCTTCCGACCCCCATGCCTGGATGGACGCCAGCCTCGGCCTCATTTATATCGAAAACATCAAAAACGCACTGGTGGAACTCGACCCGGATAATGCCGACATATTTGAATACAACTGCCAGATATATCGCCGGCAGTTGGAGGATCTGGACAAAAAAATTGCCGCCGCCATCCTGTCCATCCCCCAACAACAGCGGGTGCTGATCACTTCCCACGATGCCTTCCGGTACTATGGCAAGCGCTACGGCATCCAGGTAGAGGCCATCCTGGGCACCTCCACCGATGCGGAGGCCCAGACCTCCGATATCCTCCGCCTCAACAAGATCATACAGGAGAATAAAGTGCCGTCCGTCTTTATCGAAACCACCGTCAACCCCAAGCTGCTGAAACAGATCGCTTCCGACAACAAGGTGGCGGTGGGCGGCCAACTGTACTCCGATTCCATCGGCGATGAAGACAGCCCGGCGCCTACTTATCTGAAAATGCTGGAATACAATACAAATACCATCGTGGCTGCCCTCTCCCGCCCCGCTGAAGCAAAGGCCGGAGAGAAGGGGGCCGGCGCCGGAAGCCGCCAACTGGTGCTATACGGCCTGCTCGGCCTGCTGCTGGCCGGCGGCTTTCTCCTGGTTGCCAGGAAGATGAATGGGGTTTAGTTGATTGAGTTGACTGGTTGGTTGGGTTGATTCGGCGCCCTCCCCAATCAACCACATCAACCCAATCAACCAAATCAACCCAATCAACCGCATCAACCAAACCAACCACCATGCCCAACCCAGTCATCACCATCAAAGGCCTGTCCGTTTCCTACGGCCGCAAGCGCGTCCTTACCAATATTTTTATGGATATCGAGCCCGGCCACGTGTACGGCATTCTCGGGCCCAACGGCGCCGGCAAGTCTACCCTGTTCAAGGCCATCCTCGGGCTTCTGGAGCCCAACGCCGGCGCCATCCTGGTCAAAGGGAAACCCGTCGAAGAGCACCGGAAAGAAGTGGTATACGTTCCTCAGAAAAGCGATGTGGACTGGACATTTCCCGCCACGGTATTCGATATTGTGCTGATGGGCCGCTATCCTCATAAAAAGTTGCTGCAACGGATGAACGACCACGACAAAGCGCTGGCCCGTAAAGCTCTGCGGGAAGTAGGCATGGAGCAGTTCGAAAACCGGCAGGTCGGCGAACTCTCCGGGGGGCAGCAGCAGCGGGTATTTCTCGCCCGCGCCCTCTGCCAGGAAGCCGAGGCCTTCCTGCTCGACGAGCCTTTCGTCGGCGTAGACATTACCACGGAGGAAAAGATCATCCACATCCTGAAAAAACTGGCCGCCGAAGGCAAAACCATCCTCGTCATCCACCACGACCTCTCTTCCGTTGCGGAATACTTCAGCCGCGTCGCCCTGATCAACCAGCGGCTGATCACTTTCGGCGACACCGCCGAGGTGTTCACCAAAGACAATATCGCCATGGCCTACAGCGGGCAGTTGCCCATCCTGCACCAGACGGGGGGGTGGGAGTAGAAAGGTATGTTCGTGTATCTGTGTATTCGTGTATTGGTGAGGGTACTCCGGAAAGCCCCTTTAGAAGGAGTGAATTGGCGAATGAACGAATAAGATTAAATGTAAAAAACTTTGATTTCTATTTCACTCATTCAGTCCATCACTCAATCAATCATTACGAGGGTTTTCCTGAGCCCTCTCACCTATACACAAAAACACCTATACACAAAACAAATACACACCTCCTACTCCCCCCTCATCCACACATCCCTTTGCGGGAAAGGAATGGTGACGCCATTCTCCCGGAAGGCCCGGTCTATTTCGAAACGAATATCGCTTTTGACGTCTTCAATACGGAGAAATTCGTGGGACCAGAAGTGTATCTGGAAATCGAGGGAAGAATCGCCGAAATTGATAAAGCGGACAAAAGGCGGAGGGTGGCGCAGCACGAAGGCATTTTCCCTGGCTACATTGAGCAATATCTTTTTGACCAGTTCGGTATCGGAGCCGTAGGCCACGCCGACCGTTACGTGGAAACGGGCCTTGTTGTCAAAATGGCTCCAGTTGATCACCTTTTCAACGATGAGCCTTGAGTTGGGTACGATAACGGTAATGTTATCCCGGGTTTCTACCAGAGAGGTCCGCACCCCGATACGCCGCACGGTGCCGACCAGCCCGTCCACTTCCACAACATCGCCGACCTCTACCCTGCGTTCGAAGAGCATGATGATACCGGAGAAAAGGTCTTTAAAGGTCTCCTGCAGGCCCAGCCCGATGCCGACCAGCAGGGCGGCGGCGCCACCCCAGAGCACGGTCAGGGAAAAGCCGAGGGCCTCCAGCGCCATCAGAATGGCAATGACGTAGACGAAGTACCGGAGCAACTGGTTGATGGCGTACTGGGAGCCTAAGTTGATGTTCTTACTGCGGTAGTAGTTCTTGAGGACAAACTGTATCATCACCCAGCTCAAAAGGCGGGCGACGAGCAGGATGAAAAGGGCATTGAGGACGTTGACCAGGGTAAAGGGCGTCCCCTCATCCTGCCCCTTTACCGGCGGATAGGTGAAAAACTCAGGATTGATCTCGAAGGCCTGTACGATAAAAAGCAGGGCGAATACATAAACCACGTATTGCACCATCCGGTTAGCGCGTTTCTTTGAATCCGTTTGGTAGTGGTCCAGTTCGACGGCTTTCTCTTCCTTCTGCTCATAGTAGGTGCTAATGATTACCTTGGAAATGGCCAGGTCGAGCAATCGTGCGAGTTGCCAGATAATCAGAGCCTGAAGTATGGTGGAGATCTTAAGGTTGGGCGCCGTTTCTTTTGTCGTTTCGATCAGCAGCCGGTCATCGGGAACGATTTTAGCCACTTCGCGTAAATCCTGGGCGTTCTTGAAGGTGACGATGCCGGACATGGAGATATAAAACCCCAGATCAAGGGCTTGCCGGGCAAATTTCATGCTGGATGTGAAGCAGTGGATCACCGCTTCAAACGCCCCATTGGCCATCTCTTCCTGCAAAATGCGTGCGCTGTCTTCATCGGCGTCGCGGGCATGCACCACCACCGGCAGCCCGGTCTGGCGGGCGGCGACTATATGGCGGCGGAAGCTGTCCTGCTGCTCGGCCCTGGGGCTGTGTTCGTAGTAGTAATCCAATCCAGTCTCACCAATACCAACGGTCTTGGGGTCGGCGGCGCCGGTGATCAGCGCCTCCA
>CAYQKY010000178.1:0-17770 GCA_964418125.1 uncultured Phaeodactylibacter sp. | reverse complement strand
AAAAATAACATTTTTTTTCTAATTCGTCAGTACGCAGGCGTGCTGAATAGTTACTTTTTGGGAACAATTAAAAGAACAAAACGGCCGCCATATCCAATGGAGCAATGTAAGAACTGCGAAGCTGCCCTGGCCGGGCCCTACTGCAGCCAGTGCGGGCAGAAGGCACTGACCGAGCGGATCACCCTGAAATACATCCTGAAGTCTGTCCTAGAAACGCTGACCAATGTGGAAGAGGGGTTCTGGTATACGCTGCGGGCACTGCTTACCCGGCCCGGTATCGTGGCCAGGGAATACCTGGAGGGCAGGCGCAAGCGCTATTACCATCCCGTCCGCTATCTGTTCATTCTGGTGACGGTAGTGACGGTTATCACGCTGGTGTCTGGCGTTTATGACCTGCAACAGAGTGAGATCCTGCAGATGCAGAACGACGCCCTGGGACTGCAACCTGACGAAAAAGCGGTGGCCCGCCAACAAAAGGTCCAGGAAGAAATCAAGAAATACCTCAACCTGGTTGCCGTCATCACGCTGCCCTTTGTCGGCCTGATCGGGTACTGGCTATTTCGGAAAAGAAAGTACAACTATGCAGAGCACCTGGCCATGGCTTCTTTCTGGTCGGGGGAACTGTCGGCCATCGGCCTGCCGGCGCAGCTGCTTTTTCTATTTTTTCCGGGAGCGGTAATTTTCGCCTTTCCCGTCAGCATGCTGATCTCCTCTGCCTATTACGGCCTAGGGTACCGGCAAATTTTTAGGATCAGCTACGGACAGGCTTTTCTCAAGGGGTTGCTTGTGAACGTACTGGGGTTCACGCTCATGTTCATTACCATTATGATCGTAACGGCCTTGAGCGTAATGGTTTTTGTCGCTATCTTTAAATAGATAGCCTTAACCAAAAATGCGAAACAAACCTACGGTGCGGGGCGTTAGCAAGGGAAATAGCATAGCAACTAAAAAAGAATTCAGATACATCCATGCACGATATCGAACCGTATTACAGATGGCGCGATAATTACATCGCCTCCGAGGACGAGCGGTCGCCCTTCTACGGAAGGGTATACGATGAGTTTCGGTTCACCCACCAGGTTTACAATTATTACATCCACCCGCAGTGGGACGAATTTGGCTCCGCCACCCTCTACCTCAAGGTCATCTATGCCGACTACGAGCTGGGCTATGCCATTATCGAAATGCTGGGCGAGTGGAACGACTGCCTGTCCAATGACATTATGTACCTCAAACGGGAGGTGGTCGACGCGCTTGCGGAAGAAGGCATCCACAAGTACATCCTGATCTGCGAGAACGTGCTCAACTTCCACGGCTCCGACGACTGCTACTACGAGGAATGGTACGAAGACATCTCCGACCGGGAGGGGTGGATCTGCTTTATCAACACTCTGGACCACGTCTGGGAAGAGATGATGGCCACACAGCTGCAGCACTACGTCAATGTGGGGCGGGAGTTCAACAACATCAACTGGCGCCCGTATAAGCCGAAGGCGCTGTTCAAAGCACTGGATAAACTGGTGCACGGGGAGATGAGGAGATACCTGAGGGGGTAGGTAGTTGGATGGTTAAATGGTTATATTGCCAGATGGCTGCCCTTCCACAAGCTCAGGGAAAATGGTTAATTCCCGCAGGAACAGCAATATAACCATTTAACAATATAACCATTGCCCTGCCCAACGCCCCAAATTGCAACAACCGAAAACGCCATAAATTAAAACCCAAACATCCCACAACCATCTAACATGCACCGATCCGGATTCGTAAACATCATAGGCCGGCCCAATGTCGGGAAATCCACCCTGATGAACGCCCTGGTGGGCGAGCGCATGTCGATCATCACCAGTAAGCCGCAGACCACCCGCCACCGCATTATCGGCATCATCAACGATGAGGATTATCAGGTGGTCTTTTCCGATACGCCGGGTATTATCGACGCCCCCGCCTACCAGATGCAGGAGGCCATGAACCGCTTTGTGGAAACCACCTTCGAAGATGCGGACATCATGATGTTCGTCACCGAAGCAGGGGAAACCTATGCTGATGGCGACCCCGTGCTGGAAAAGCTGCGCAAAGTGGAGGCGCCGCTGTTCCTGGTGCTCAATAAGATCGACCAGGTATCGGAGGAGCGGGTACTGCAACTGATCCAAGAGTGGAACCAACGCATTTCCTTCACCGAGACCATCCCCGTCTCCGCCCTCCACAAAGCCAATACGGATCGGCTGCTGGAAGTTATCCTGCAGTACCTGCCGGAAGGCCCTGCCTATTACCCAAAAGACCAGCTCACCGACCGCCCCGAACGCTTCTTCGTCAGCGAGATCATCCGGGAGAAGATCCTGGTGCTTTATCACCAGGAGGTGCCCTACTCCAGCGAGGTGATCGTTACTTCTTTCAAGGAGGACGAGACCAGTAAGGGAGAGCCCCTTGTCCGCATCGGCGCCGACATCTACGTGGCCCGCAACACCCAGAAGGCCATCATCATCGGCAAGGGCGGCAGCGCCATCAAACAACTGGGCATTGAAGCCCGAAAGGATATCGAAAAATTCCTGGAGAAGAAAGTATACCTGGAACTCCATGTAAAGGTCAAAGACAACTGGCGGGATGATGAACGGATGCTGAAACATTTCGGATACAGGGGGTGAGGATCGTGGATTCGTGAATCGTGGAATTGTTATCATGGCCCATAAATGGGGAAAAACTAGTATCTTTGCAGTTTTGAAAAGATCTGCCTTTATGGGCAATAACAGTTTGCAGGAATCCGGGATATGCGGGGCCCGGCCAGAACAAATGCACCAATGCACACATACACTTATACACCAATGCACGTATACAGATTACCCCCGCACTCACCAAGCCAAAAATCATGAGCAACAACATAGTAGCGATCGTCGGGCGGCCCAATGTAGGCAAGTCGACCTTTTACAACCGCCTGATCGGAGAACGGCAGGCAATCATCGATGACACCAGCGGGGTGACGCGCGACCGGCAGTACGGCAGCAGCTTTTGGAACGGCAAGACCTTTACCGTGGTGGATACCGGCGGTTTCGTAAAAAACTCCGAAGATGTCTTTGAAGCAGCCATCCGCTCGCAGGTAGAGATCGCGGTGCAGGAAGCGCGGGTCATTATCTTCATGGTGGATGTGACCACCGGCATTACCGACCTGGATGAAGAGGTGGCCGACCTGCTGCGGCGTTCCGACAAGCCCGTCTTTCTGGCCGTCAATAAGGTGGACAACAGCCAGCGGATGATGGACGCCAACGAATTCTGGAGCCTGGGCTTTGAGGAAACCTATTTCCTCTCCTCCCTCACCGGCAGCGGCTCCGGCGAACTGCTGGACGCCGTGGTGGAGCACATCGAAGAGGATAATGAGGAAGAGAGCGATATCCCCAAATTCGCCATCGTAGGGCAGCCCAACGTCGGCAAATCCTCCCTGACCAACGCCCTGCTGGGCCATGAGCGCAATATTGTGACCGAGATCGCCGGCACTACACGCGACAGCATTCACACCAAATATTCAAAGTTCGGCAAAGAATTCCTGCTGATCGACACCGCCGGCATCCGCAAAAAATCGAGGGTGCACGAAGACCTCGAGTTCTACTCCGTGATGCGCGCCATCAAGGCCATCGAAGAGGCCGACGTCTGCATCCTCATGATCGACGCCCAGGTGGGCCTGGAAGCCCAGGACATGAGCATCTTCCGCCTGGCGCAACGCCGCAACAAGGGCATCGTCATCCTGGTCAATAAATGGGACCTGTTGGAAAAAGAGACCAATACGGCCCGCGATTACGAGGCGGAGGTCAAAAACCGCATCGCCCCTTTTAACGATGTGCCGGTGGTCTTCATCTCCGCCACGGAAAAGCAACGCATCTTCAAGGCCATTGAGGTTGCCCTGGAGGTTTATGACAACCGGCAGCGCAAGATCAAAACCTCGGAACTTAACGAAGTCATGCTCGAAGCCATCGAGCGCTACCCGCCGCCCGCCCACCGGGGCCGCTTCGTGAAGATCAAGTACGTCACCCAACTGCCGACCTACTATCCGGCCTTCGCCTTCTTCTGCAACAACCCCAAACACGTGAAGGAGAATTACAAGAACTACCTGGAGAACCAGCTGAGGAAGAACTTCAATTTCACGGGGGTGCCGATTTCGGTGTTCTTCAGAAAGAAGTGAGGAAGAGAAACGCCCCCGAGAAAAATTATTCTACCTGAGATAGGAAACTCCGGGAAAACTGCCCCTGAGGCCTGGGAAAAATGGCTGGATTGTTGAATTGTTAGATTGCTGGCCCGCTCAGAGCCCCTAACAATCCAACCATCTAACCATCCAACTGCCCTCCTCCGCCTTCCCTCACCAGCGGCAGCGAACAGCACCGCAGCGAGCCTCCCGTCGAGGGCGCCGCATCGAAAGGTATTTCGACGACCCGCAGGCCCGTTTCCCGCATGGCCTGATTGGGGCGCCGGCATTCCGGGTGATTGCGGCTGAGCAGAGCGCCGGGGCTCAGAGAGAGGACGTTGGTGGCCAGCTCGGCCTGCTCGGCGGCATTCACCTCGATCCATTCGTATTTGTCTATGATGGCGGGAGGGATCTCCCGAAATCCCTGGGGGTAGATCAGAGCATGCTTCTCCCCTACCGGATTGAATGTGCAGTCGAGGTGCAGCACATCTTCCCCTTCATCGAGGCGCCGGCAATGTACGGGGATTACCTCAAATGATCCGCCGAACTGCTCCCTCAGGAATTCATAGCCCGCCTGGTTGGTGCGCTGGGACAGGCCCACAAAGATACAGCCCTTGTCGACGATGATGTCGCCCCCTTCCAGCAGAATGTCATTGCCCGGAGGAAGCAGAATGTTTGGCTCCTCCCCTCCCATTTCCAGAAGATAGGCAAAGATGCCGGCAGCCTCATAACGCCGGCTGGCCCGGGCCATGTTGCAGAGTACGAACCGGCTGCCGATGGCCACACCCAGGTCGCGGGGGGTGAGCTGGTCGTAGACGAACTTGCCCACGTATTCCGGGATCAGCACCTTCACACCTTCCTCCTCCAGTGCCCGGCGGAAGCCTTCGAATTCCGGGCGGAGTGCGGCTTCGGCAGGCAGCCCCCGCTTCTGGGATTCGTTGACGCGCTCGGTGTAAGCTTCAACGGCCCGGTAGCCGTGATAGCGCCCGATGATAACGCGCTTCAACGGAGCGGTTTCGGAGTATTGATGGAAGGATGTGTAAGTAGCCGGACACATTTATTTTAAATTAACGTGTGGTTTGGTGTAAGATGATGTCATTACCTTCGAAATAGCTGGGATTCGTGTACGGTGTGCGTTGTAGGGTGTACGACGAAAGCCCGATGGTACACCGTACACGCCCCCAGTTACTTAACGTCCTCATCCGCCAGCCGCCGGAAGGCCTCCACTACTGCATCGTAGCTGGCTTCCACCTGTACCCGCCTGCCTTTGGTACTGGCTTTAGGGCCCATATCCTCTTTCTTCCGTTCGACGATCTGATCAGCCACCTTTTGCATAGCGGCATTTTTCCCGATCAGTTCGTCGGTTACTTCCTGTGCCTTGAGGCCGTGGCCGGTGATGACGGCCACCACCTTATCTTCCGGTTCAAGGTAGCCGTCCTGCTGCAGCATTTCGATGGCGGCCAGGGCGGTGTAGGAGGCCGGTTCCGGAAGGATGGAATGTTCCAGGGCGAGTTCTTTTTCCTTTTCCAGAAAATCGGCCAGTGCTTTTCTGATCTGCGGGCGCCGCACTTCCACGGCCGTTCCGCCGGACTGCAGCACGGCTTTGGCTGCCTGTATGGAATCGTACCCTTCTTCGGCTACGATGATGCTGCCGATGCGGGCGTCGGCTTCGTCCAGTTCTTTGATGTTGCCTTTTGCCGGCCGCCTGGTTTTGTTCTGTTGGACCGCTTTGTAGACGGGGTTAGCATTTTTAATGCCTACGGATACCATGGCGGGCAGGCTTTCGATAAGGCCCAGCTCAGATAGTTCCTGAAAGCCCTTCCACATGCCGGCCAGGCAACTGCCGTTGGCGGTGGGGACGATCACGTAATCGGGCGCCACCCAGGGAGCGCTGCCGCCGGAAAGCTGTTTGATGGTTTCCAGGGCAGTAGTCTTATCACCCTCTACCCGGTAGGGGTTGCGCACGCTCCAGTTGTCGTATCCGTTGTCGGTATAGACGCCCTCGTTGTTGAGGGTAGAGAACAGCCGGTACCCCTCTTCGAAATTGGTATTTTCATCGCCGATGACGATGACGTCAGCGCCCCGGTTGCGGATGAACTCGATCTTTTCGTCATAGGTATCGCCGGCCACGAAGGTAAGCAGGTGGAGTTTCAGTTCCTGAGCGAAAAGGGCGGCCGAGGCGGCGGCATTGCCCGAAGAGTAGATGACGGCGTGCGAGAGGCCCTTTCGGCGGGCATTCAGCAGGCAAAGCATGGTTTCCCGGTCCTTGAAGCAACCGCTGGGGTTGTCACCCTCATTTTTGATATATACTTCACAACCGTACTGCCCACTAAGGTGGCGGAGCCGGTACAGGGGAGTCAGGCCCACCAACTGCGGCGGTTCCCGCACGCCGGCGGCATAGGGGAGCAAAGTGTACTGCAGCATACCACGCGGGCTGTCGAAATCGTAGTCCCGAAAAGATTGGCGGGTGCGCCGGATGTCTTCTTCATCGAGCTCGTATTTCAGGCCCAGGGTGCGATATTCCTCGCGCCAGCCTTCCTTTCCGCAATCGCAGGTGTAATTGCGGGAAGTATTCTCCTTATGGCAGTGCAGGCATACTTTTTTGAAGTTCAACTGCTTATTGGGGAGTGAGAATTTGGCCGAATTGGCCAGGGTAAAGTTCATTTTATCGGTTGTTGGTTAGGGTATGCTTAAAATAATTTTTTTTTACACAAAAAAAAATTCCACCTGCACGAAATGGAACCCAGAGAAAACCCTGGCCTGATCCGGATATCGCCTGATCCTCTTTTGGAACTGCCGGCCAGGCGCTCCGCTCACCGAGAACCCGCCGTTCAATGATTAAAATCAATTACCTTTGCCCCGAAATAAGAACAACGACCCAATGCCATTCATAGACACACCCATCGACGGCCTCAAGGTTTTCCTGCCCAAAGTATGGGAGGACGGCCGCGGCTACTTCTTCGAATCCTTCAACCAGAGCCTGTTCGAGCAGGGGGGCGTCATTGCCGATTTCGTTCAGGACAACCAGGCGCGTTCCACCTACGGCGTACTGCGCGGGCTGCACTACCAGATAGAGCCTTACGCCCAGGCCAAGCTGGTGCGGGTGCTGCAGGGCGAAGTGCTGGACATTGCCGTCGACATCCGGGAGGGTTCTCCCACCTTCGGCCAGTCGTACAGCCTGCTGCTCAGCGCCGAGAACAAACGCCAGCTGTTCATCCCCCGCGGCTTCGCCCACGGCTACGTAGTGCTCAGCGAAACGGCCGAATTTTTCTACAAGTGCGACAACTATTACTCCAAAGAACACGAGGGCGGCATCCGCTTCGATGACCCTACCCTGAATATCGACTGGGGGATCAGCCGGGAGGAAATGGCCCTGTCGGAGAAGGATAAGGGCCTGCCGTTGTTCGGGGAGCACCGGAGGGGGTGATTCATGGTTGAGAGATTGTTTAAGCCGGAAATCGGAAGACGGTGGAAGAGCGTACGGAATTTTTGAATAATGGAGGATGTAAGGAACTGATCGAAATGCTGCCGGGAGCGTTAAAAATAGTCCTCAGCATTTTTTCTCTGAAAAATCGTAGATTAGCCTCAAAGCTTCCTGAAAATCACTTCAGGTAACATCACCAAAACCAAAACCATGTACATCCTCCTCGCCGTCGCCGTCATCCTGGGCCTTTGGGCAGTTGTGACCTACAACCGGGGCGTCAAGCTCCGCAACCAGGTGGAAGAAGCCTGGAGCGGCATTTCCGTTCAGCTCAAGCGCCGCTACGACCTCATTCCCAACCTCGTCAGCACCGTCAAAGGCTACGCCACCCACGAGCAGGAAACCCTGGAGAAGGTCATCAGGCTCCGCAATCAGGCACAGGCAGTGCCCGACAGCGACCACGCCGGCCAGGCACAGGCCGAGCAGGCCCTTACCGCCGGCATCCGCGGCATCTTCGCCCTGGCGGAGAACTATCCGGAACTGAAGGCCAACGAGAACTTCCGCGAGCTGCAACGCTCCCTGGCCGACATTGAAGACCACATTCAGAACGCCCGGCGCTTCTACAATGCCGTGGTGCGCGACAACAACAACTACGTGGAGACTTTCCCCTCCATGGCCATCGCCCAGATGGGAGGCTTTACCACCTTCTCCTACTTTGAAATAGATGACAGGGAGCGGGAGAATGTGAAGGTGGAGTTTTAACCTGGATTCGGTACTCCGGATTCGGGATTAGCTATTTGGTATTCGTGCACACCAAAGCCTTGACTTCCAAACCGCCAATGATGCTCAAATATTTTCTCACCTTTTCCCTGCTGCTCTTCTCCCGGGCCGCCGCCCAGGCGGAATATTTCGTCATCGACCAGTTCGATATCCGTATCCGCATCGACGAAAGCGGCTACTTCGAGGTCACGGAGGCCATCGACGTCACCTTCTCGGAGCCGCGCCATGGCATCTACCGCGTCATCCCCTACCGCTACCGGATAGAGGGGAAAAAATACGATATCCGCCTGTACGACATTTCCGTAGCAGGCCGGAAATTCAAGCGCGAACGGGAACGCGGCAACCTGCGCATCCGCATCGGCGACCCCGATAAATACGTGGAGGGCAGCCAACGCTACACCATCAGCTATAAAGTGGAAAGAGCCTGGCTCTTCGAAGAAAACCACACCGAATTCTACTGGAACCTCACCGGCAACGAATGGGAAGTGCCTATTGAAACCATCGCCTTCCGGATTCAGCTGCCGGAAGAAGTAAGCCTGAACCCGAAAGATTACCATGTATATACCGGTTACTCCGGACAACAGGGCAGCGAGGCCGAGGTGGGCTGGAGTGACGGCGCCCTCTCCGGCCGTTCTACCCGCCCTTTCGCCCCGGGAGAAGGCCTGGCCGTTGCCATCCGCCTGCCCGCCAGCCTGATCGAACGGCCCTCCGGACTCGAAACCTTCCTGCAGGGTTATGGCCTGCTGGGGATACCCGCCGCCCTGCTCGGCCTTATGGGCTGGCTTTTCTTCCGCATCGGCCGTGACGAACCCTTCGTCAAAATGGTGCACTACTACCCGCCGGAAAACCTGCCCCCTGCCGAAGCCGGTGCGTTCATCGACGATAAGACGGACAACCAGGACATCATTTCGTTGATACCCTACTGGGGTGGACAGGGATATTTGACGATACGGGAGGTTGAGGAAGAACAGTTTTTCGGCCTGTTTACTTCTTCTGACCTCGAATTTACCAGGGTTAAAAGCCTGCCGGATGGCCGCCCAAGATATGAATACACGGTATTCAACCGCCTGTTCCGCGATGGGGATACGGTGCGGATCAGCAGCCTGAAAAAGAAGTTCCACACCACGATGGATTCGGCCCGAAAACAAATAGGCCAGGTGGTGAGGGGCCGCCAGTTGCACACTCCCCAATCCCGAATGGTGTGGGGCGCGCTGCCCGCCGTTGGTGTGGCCGGCGCCATCCTTGCCTTTTTCCTTTTCTCCATCGAACAAGCTGCCGCCGGCGCCGGCATGGCCGTAACCGCCCTGGCCGCCGCCGTCATTCGCCGCCCCATGCTGAAGAAGAACAAGCAGGGGTTGGAATTGTACCGGCAGCTCTACGGCTTCCGCATGTTCGTCGACAAAGCGGACCGCCCCCGCATCGAGCGCCTTTTGGCGGACGATCCCGCCTACTTTGAAAAGACCCTGCCCTTTGCCATCGCCTTCGGCATGGCCGGGAGGTGGGCCGCCAACTTTGAGGGGCTGTTTACCGAACCGCCGCGGTGGTACATCGGGTCTCATCGCCACCACAACTCCTTTCAGTCTTTTGCCGGTTCCTTCGAGTCGGGGATGCAGGACGTACAGAGTGCGTTTTCGAGTACTCCCGGCGGTTCTTCCGGCGGGGGAAGCTCGGGCGGCGGTTTTGGCGGCGGTGGCGGCGGGAGCTGGTGAGATTGCCAGTTTCAAAGTGTGGCCCCAATTTGTAACCACCAAGCAGATAACCCGGGGAAATGGTTACACGGTTTCATTGGCCCATATTAGGGAGCCTACGGCCTCAACAGTGGAACCAGAAAACCATTTGCCCGTATTTTAAGGATCGTACTCAGTTGCCATTCCCCCCCAATCTCCCTACCTTGAGCAGGTTTAAAAAAGTGATGTCCATTCATGGCCCATATCAGAGCCTACACCCCTGCCAACCGCCCCGCCTGCCTGGCCATCTTCCGGAGCAACCTCCCGAAGTATTTCGCGCCGGAGGAGTTGCCGCTGTTCGCCAGTTGGCTGGACAAGCCGGGCCTGCCGGATTATTACGTGCTGGAAACCGGAGGGGAAATTGTCGGCTGCGGTGGTTTCTACGCCCTGCCTGAACAGCGGCAGGCCAACCTGGCCTGGGGCATGGTCCACGCCGATCATCACGGGCGGGGCTACGGGCGGCAGCTGACAGGTTACCGGCTCGGGCTCATGCAGGAGCGCTATCCCGGGTATACCCTGGGGCTGAGCACCTCGCAACACACCTTCGGCTTTTACGTTAAGCAAGGGTACAAGGTGAAAGAAGTCATCCGCAACGGCTTCGGAGAAGGATTGGACAAATACATTATGGAAATGAAGTAATGGGAATACTGACACTATTTATGATCGCCATACTGGCGGCGGGCATCTTTCCGCTGTCCCTGTATCTGGTGCGCACCATGCAGGGAGAAAAACCCCGCGAAGGGCGCACGCTGGACGAGGAGCTTACCCGCCCTCTCAGCCAGGACGACGCCTTCGAATGGTGGGAAGCCCGGCGCGGCCCTTTCAACCGGTCCCTGCTGCTAGTGGGCTTCATGGTAGTTCTGCTGTATTATGGAATAATAGAAATGGGATTGGGTAAATATCGCTTCGCCACCCTCGAGCTCAACTGGTGGGCGCTGTTCTTCCAGGTGGTCCTCTACCTGATCTACATGGGCATCGCCAACCTGCTGTACAATGCCGGCCTGATCGTGGAAAGCATGCGCAAGCCGGTAGCGCTGATGGCCTACCGGCAGCGGGCCTACCAGCTGATATTCTGGGCCGGGATGGCGGCGCCGTTTTTGTTTTTGGCGGGGCTGGCTTTTATTTAATGAGTGAAGGAATGAATGGAGCGCCATATTCACTCATTCAGTCATTCGGAACGCCCTCACGAATACACGAATCAACGAGTACACGAGTACACCAATGCACGAATCAACGAATCAACGAATCAACGAATCCCCCCGCCTCCTCATCACCGGCGCCAACGGCCAGCTGGGGCGTGAATTCCGGGAGCTGGAACAAGACTATCCGGCCTTTCGCTTCACCTTTGCCGGCAGGGAAGAGCTGGATGTAACGCAGGAGGCCGCCATCCGGGAGTTCTTTACTCAACACACTTTCGACTCCTGCATCAACTGCGCCGCCTACACTGCCGTCGACAAGGCCGAGAGCGAACCGGAAGCCGCCCGCCGCGGAAACGTCGACGCCCCCCGCTGGCTGGCCGGGGCCTGCGCCCGGCAGGGCATCCCCCTGGTGCACTACTCCACCGACTACGTCTACCACAACCAGCAGAATACGCCCTTCCGGGAAGACGACCCCACCACTCCGCAGAGCGTGTACGCCCGCACCAAGCTGGCCGGCGAGCAGGCGGCTCGGGAAGCCAACCGGCAGACGCTCATCCTGCGCACTTCCTGGGTGTACTCCTCCGTCGGGCACAACTTCGTGAAGACGATGCTGCGCCTGGGCCGGGAGCGCGATGAACTGAAGGTCGTCTTTGACCAGGTGGGAACGCCGACCTACGCCCGCGGCCTGGCCCGCGCCACCCTGGAGATGATCCGCAAGGTGGAAGCGGGTGAAGTAGCCCGCAATAAGCTGCAGGGCGTTTACCACTACAGCGACGAGGGCGTGTGCAGCTGGTACGACTTCGCCCTGGCCATCTTCGAACTGGCGGGCATAAAATGTAAGGTATGGCCCATAGAAACGAAGGACTTCCCGACGGCGGCGGCGCGGCCGCCGTACAGCGTGCTGAACAAGGGGAAGATCAAGGAAGTGTTCGGGCTGGAGATCGGGCACTGGCGGGAGGCGTTGAGGGGGATGCTGGCAAAGCTCAATTCATTAGAGGAATACAAAGCCAGAGATCAGGAAAATTGAAAGGAACAAAGCCCTTTTTTTCTCCGCAAATTGAATTTGATTTACAAAACCCTTAATTTTGGTTCAGCACAAAAACCAGAATGGTTCAAAAAGAGTTTTGCACAGAAAGGAAAAGACAAACTTATGAAGTCGCTCACGATACACAATATGGATGCAGACCTGGCAAAAGCTATTGAAGACCTCGCTGAATCAACCGGATTGAGCCAGAACAAGGTGGTCAAAAGACTGCTTCGCAGAGCCTTGAACTTATCAGAGGAAGAAGTGCCCAAACGGGATGTGTCGGCCTTTTTTGGCATCTGGACACAGGAAGAGGCGGAAGAGTTCAACGAAGCCCTAAAGGCTTTCGGCGAGATTGACGAAGAGATGTGGCAATGAAAAACATCACCCTTGACACTAACGCTTATTCCGGTTTGAATCAGGGGGCAATTGCTGTCAAACAGGCCATAGAAGCTGCCGATAATGTTTTTATTCCGATCTTCGTTTTGGCAGAATTGCTGTTTGGGTTTAAAAAGGGAAGCCGGGAACACGAAAATATTGCCTTGTTTAATGACTTCATGAAACTCCCGGGCGTATCCTTTCACATTCCAACCGACGAAACAGCCCGGATTTATGCGGATATTATCCTGGGCCTGAAACGGCAAGGCAAACCTATACCAACTCATGATATCTGGATTGCCGCTTCTGCGGTTGAAACGGGAAGTGTCATCATCACTTATGATAAGCATTTTCTGAATATTGCACAGGTAAGAGCCTGGGATGAGCTTAGGGCTTAGAAGAAAATAACTGTTCCATTTTGGCTGGCCCTTTTTCTTTCATGCTTCGTTGCCAAATCAGTCACGTAGCTAGGCTATGCTCCTGATTTGCCGCCTTGCCTGAAAGAAAAATTCCTCACCCAAATTTGTAACACTTATTTTCTTCTAAGCCCTTAGTATTTCCGGATAGGCCCGAAAAGGCAGAACGCCGCCTTCCTTTCGGAAAGGCGGCGGCGCCAAAGAGCGTTAGCTTCTGAAAACTTATTTATTTGGATTGTTTTGAGCGTTATACAGAGGTGTAAGTTAAAGGAATACCCGCCATCAGAACAGGGCGATCCTATGAACAGCTGTTATAGTCTAATGAACGCTATTTTCAAAAGCATGAAATCCGGCCGCACTCCGCCTTTAAAGGTGGAGTGTTGGCGGCTGCTTTCTGCCACTCCCTGTTGCTGAACGGCTATGACGGCTGGCACCTCCCCGCAAAGGAGGAACTGCCCCTGATCAAGGAGGCCTTCCTGGAACCCGTAACCAATATCGAAGGATACTTGCCGGTGGCTCCGGTAGAAGGCAGCCTCACCAGCGTCACCATGGAGTACACCGGCCGGCGCTGAGGCGCTCATCCTTGATTCCCGCCATTTCACCAGGGGAATCCATGCCCTTGGCTGGCAAACGGATATGGCCCATGGAATGCTGAAGGTAATTTTCCGTTAGCCTGCTTCCCTTTGAGGAAGATCCTTCGGGTAAGACAATCCTTTAATCCGCTCTTACCAGAAGGATCTCCTCGATCACCCCCGCCCGGTTCATGCGGAGCAGGAGCGAGTCGTTCTCCAGTTTGGCGATCTCCACTTTCTTCTCCGCTTTTCCGTCTTCGATGGTGTACAGTTTTTCCTCGGTGATCCAGTACTTCCCCTTTTCCGTGGAGGATCCGGAACTGGCCTCGTACCTGCCGTTCTCATCGAAGGTGAAGGCCACCGGCACGTCGATCACCCGGTCATTTGTCACGTCTTTCCATTCCACACCCTTCCACTTGCCTACCAACTGGCTCTCATCGTATTTGCCGGCACATCCGACGAGAAAAAACAGGGCTATTGCGATTAACTTTTTCATGGTTCTTTTTTACAATGATACGGATAAAAATGGCAAGTGGTTTATATGAACAGTCCTGCAATACGGGCTCGCGATCAGGATGATCGCGCCACGATGCAACTTCCCAATTCAAATCGTATCTTTATTCCAAAACCCGACTATGAAAAACCCGACTTTACTTCTCATCATCGCCTGTTTCTTTATCTCCGCCGTTAGCGCCCAGAATTCCCTCACTCCTGAAGGCTGGCGCGAAGACCTCCGCTTCCTGCAACACACCGTCCACAAGGACTACCCCTTTCTGTTCAAGAAAACCACCGCCGAGGCATTCGACGCGGCGGTGGAGAAGCTCTACGCGGAGATCCCCGACCTGCAGGAGCATGAGGTCATGGCCGGCTTTTCGCGCATTGTCTCCTCCTTTCAGTACGGGCACACCACCGTCAGTTTCCACAGCAGCCCGGTAAAGTACCGCCGGCTGCCCGTCAATCTGTACTGGTTCAGCGACGGGGTGTACATCGAGGGCATACAAAAAGACTACGAGGCGGCCCTCGGCGCCAAGGTACTTAAAGTAGAAGGCATGACGGTAGAAGAGGCCTTGAAGGCCATCCGCCCCGTCGTGCCGGCGGAGAACGATCAGTTCTTCAAAGCCTACGGGCTCAGATTCCTGTGCATCCCCGAAGTGCTGCATGCACAAGGGGTGGCGAAGGAGCTGAAAAATACCGTCACGCTCACCCTCGAAAAGGACGGCAAGGTGTTCGATCAAACCATTACCGCCGTGGCTGCCAAAGGCCATGACCCCTCTACAGCGTACGGCTTCACCAAACCGGAGAACGGCTGGCTGGCCACCCGCGATCAGAGCGCTACTCCATTCTACCTGAAAAACCTGGATAAGATCTACTACTACGAGTACCTGCCCGAACACAAAACCGTATACGTGCGCCACAGCCAGATACAGGACGACCCCTCGGAGGCCATCCCCGCATTCTACGAGCGGGTGTTCAAGTTCATCGAAGAGAACGAGGTGGAGCGCCTGGTGCTCGACGTGCGCCTCAACGGCGGCGGCAACAATTACAAGAACAAGCCCATCGTCACGGGCATCATCCGCAGCGAGAAGATCAACCAGCCCGGCAAGCTCTTCGTCATCATCGGGCGGCGCACCTTCTCCGCCTGCCAGAACCTGGTCAACGAACTCGACAACTACACCAACGCCGTCTTCGTGGGCGAACCCACCGCCGAGAACATCAACTTCTACGGCGACAACAACCCCGTAGAGCTGCCCAACAGCAAGGCCACCGCCTACCTCTCCTTCGCCTGGTGGCAGGACAAGCCGCAGTGGGAGAACGCCGACTGGCTGGCCCCTCACCTCGCCGTCGACATGAGCTTCGACGACTACCGCTCCAACCGGGACCCCGTGCTGGACGCCGCCCTTAACTTCTCCAGCGACGACTTCATCCTCGACCCCATGGGTTACTTCACCGAGCTGTTCATGGCCGGCCAGATGGAGAAAATACAGTCCGAAGCCCAACGGATGGTGAAAGACCCCGCCTACCGCTTCTTCGACTTCGAAGAGGAGTTCAACAACGCCGGCTACCAACTGATGAACAGCGGCCAGGTGGAGCCCGCCATTTACGTCTTCCAGCTCAACACCCAGCTCTTCCCCGAGTCGGCCAACGCCTGGGACAGCCTGGCGGAGGCCAACTGGAAGGCGGGCAATACGGACAAGGCCATCGAACTCTACAATAAAGCCATTGAGATGGATCCCGACGGGTATGTGGGGGAGAATGCGCGGGCGATGCTCAAAAAGGTGAAAAACGGCGGGCGGTAGACGGCGCTAAATTGGCTTCGGAAGTATAGCGTTTGCAGGCTATTCTTGGGGGAATGGTTATATTGCTATGCGAATCCAGGGCTAAAACCATGGGATTGCCCCGGGAGCCGGAGGCTGAAATGCCAAGGCTTGGCCCGTTAGGGCCTAAATGTTGGTAGAAAAGAAGCCAAAATGCCGTTTCAGCCCCAGGCGGGATGTATCGGCATTCTTTGGCATTTGGACGAAGGAAGAAACGAAGGAATTCGATCAGGCCACCAAATTTTTCGATCAGATAAACGAGGAGAGGTGGCGATGAAAAAACCGTCGAGACTTGACAAGTTTCCGGCAAGGCGCCCGGAGCAAAACTTGTCAAGTCTATCGCTATTTCTACGACAAACCTGCCTGGCCGCCAGGCGAGTCGCCAGATGGGCCTGGCAGGCAGGCGCTGCCGGGTTCAGCAACCCAGGAACTCACCCCAAACCCGGAAGGTTGTTATCTTTGCGAAAACGATCGTATGTCCACCCCCGCTATCATCCTCACCACCCTCCTCCTGGCCTTCCTCTTCTGGATCGGCTGGTTCTGGTTCTTCCGCCGGCGCCAGGTGCAGCCGCTGGCAAAAGAGCAGCGGGCCATACTGGAGAAGCAGGTGCCGTTCTACCGCCGCCTTTCCGAGGAGGACAAGGAAAGCTTCGCGCAAAATGTCGCCCAGTTCCTGGAAGACACCACCATCACCGGGGTGGAAACGGAGGTGACGGAAGCCGACCGCCTGCTGGTGGCCGCCAGCGCCGTCATCCCCGCCTTCGGCTTCCCCGGCTGGCGCTACCACAACCTCAGCGAAGTGTTGCTCTATCCCGATACGTTTGACGACGACTTCCAGGTGCAGGCTGCCGAGCGCGACATCATCGGCATGGTCGGAGAGGAAGAGATGAACCGCATGATGATCCTCTCCCTGCCGGCCCTGCGCGAGAGCTTCGCCCACCCCAGGCGCCGCCACCACGTTGGCATCCACGAGTTCATCCACCTGCTGGATAAGTCCGACGGCGCCACGGGCGGCATCCCGCAGGCGCTCATACCGCCGGAATACACCGAAGAATGGCTGAATTTGATGCAACGCGAAATGGAAGAGATCAAAAAAGGCAATTCGGACATCGACTATTACGGCGCTACCGACGAAGCCGAATTCCTCAGTGTGGCCGCCGAGTACTTCTTCTCCCAGCCCGCCACCTTCCGGTACAGGCACCCGGAGCTGTACGAGATGATGAGCCGGATCTTCCGGCAGGAGCCTTAGAGTATGTTTGGAGGCCAATCTTTGAGCTGCGAAGGCCACTTTTTTGGTGATACCTGCGTTGCTTTTCTTGTCCATGCCTTCCAGGTATGCACTTCAAAAAGCGCCTTGTCTCACCAAAAAATTGACACTTCTCGCTATCAAACCCGGCCTCCAAACATACTCTTAGGGGGGAGGTGGGCACTCTGGGGGTTACTGGTTATTGGTTATTGGTTATTGCCCGCATTTCAGGTGCGGGACAGGTAGCGCATTTATATATGGATTTTCCCCTTTAGGAGTATCCGAGACTTGACAAGTTTTGGAAACTTGTCAAGTCTAAACCGAAGGACTTATTCTTCTCCAGCTTCACCCTCGAAAGGCAGAGGATAGATAGAACCGCCACTTACCGAACTCCAGGGGCATAGCCTCCCTCCCCCCTTCGGGGCAGAGGCGATTGGTTCTGGATAGAAAAGCCTCGGAGAGGCGTAATGTTGTTAGAAAAAAGTTTTGACTCGCCTATAGCTCCAGCGGAGCGAAATGTTATTTGGAAATCACTAGTGTTGCGTTAAGGAAAAAACAATCGTTACAATTTATTGAATATCATC
>CAYQKY010000177.1:0-17774 GCA_964418125.1 uncultured Phaeodactylibacter sp. | reverse complement strand
CTGATGGGCAGCGTCACCGGCTTCAGCCTGGAGCTGTTCCGCGTCATCGAGTTCAGCCTGCGTACGCATGGCGCCGGCGATGCCGTCTGGCAGAGCTTCTATGCCCATCCCAATACCGAATACCTGATCGTCGCCCTGATGGGGCCGCTCTTCCCCCTCACTTCCATCCTGCTGGGCGTGGGCTTCTGGCGCGCCAAAACCTTCCCTGCCTGGGTATCCGCCGCCCTGGTTGCCGCCGGCATCGGCTTCCCCCTGGCCCAGGTGCTCGAACTGGAATGGGCGCTGAAAGTCACCTATCCCGGCGCCTGTATGCTCTGGCTCGTTGCGCTTTCCTACATCGGGCTTAAATACGTCGGGCGCCGGCAGGAAAGGCCCGCTCCGATGAGCCGGAGAAAGCTGGAAACGGCAAAAGGTTGAACCCCATAATCAGAATACAGGACCCAACCTGCCGACTTTGCCGTGAAGATGCAGTTAGCAAAACCCGGCAGGTTGGGCCCGGGCGCCGAAATCCCTATCCTGCTACTCATACTAGCCATCGAAATTAGCGCTATATTTACCGCCATTAATGCACGAACTAGTATGAAACGTCTATTCCTAGCCGGCGCCCTGATCGCCCTCACAGCTGGAGCATACAGCCAGACTTCAGGCAAAGGACCCGCCCCTCAGGATCCCACCGCCTATTTCCAACCCCTCAAATGGCGCAGCATCGGCCCCTTCCGCGGCGGCCGCTCAGTGGCGGCCTGCGGCGTGATCGGCGATCCGCTCACCTACTACATGGGAACTACCGGCGGCGGCCTGTGGAAGACGGAAGATGCGGGGCAGATATGGAAAAATATTTCCGATGGATATTTCAAAACAGGTTCGGTAGGCGCCGTGGCCGTTTCGCCGAGCCACCCCAATATCGTCTACTGTGGGATGGGCGAGCACGCCGTACGGGGCGTCATGACCTCCCATGGCGACGGGGTATACAAGTCGAACGACGCCGGCAAAACCTGGCGGCAGGTGGGCCTGAGCCCCACCCAGCACATCGCCCGCATCATCATCAACCCTAAAGACCCGGATATCGTGTACGTGGCCGCCCAGGGCGCCCTGTACAGCCGCTCGGAAGAAAGAGGCGTCTATAGATCTACCGACGGCGGCGCCCACTGGGAAAAAATACTCTATGTCGATAACCGCACCGGCTGCGCCGAGCTGGCCATGGACCCCACCAATCCCCTCACCCTCTACGCCGCCATGTGGGAACACCAGCGCCTGCCCTGGAAGGTGATCAGCGGCGGGCCGGGCAGCGGCCTGTACAAATCGACGGATGGGGGCGACAGCTGGGAACAGATCCATAATGGCCTGCCCCAGGAACTGGGCAAAATGGCCATTACACCATGCCCTTCCAACCCGGATAAGCTATACGCGGTGATCGAAAGCGATTCGGATAAAGAGCAGGGTGGCCTGTTCGTTTCCAGCGACGCCGGCAAAAGCTGGGAGCGGGTGAGCGCCGACCACCGACTGGTGCAACGGGCCTGGTACTACATCGAGGTATTTGCCGACCCCTGGGACGACAATACTGTCTACGTGCTGAGCGCCGACGCCCTGCGCTCCATCGACGGCGGCAAAACCTGGGAAACGCTGGAAGGTACCCACGGCGACTTCCACGGCCTGTGGATCAACCCGGACAACCCCCGCAATATGGTGATCGCCAATGACGGCGGCGCCGCCATCACCTTCAACTACGGCCAGAGCTGGTCTACCCAGGCCAATATGCCCACCGCCCAGATCTACCGGGTGAATGTGGACAATACTTTTCCCTACCGCATCTACGGCGGCCAGCAGGACAACTCCTCCGTGGCCATCGCCCACCGGGAGTTCAATAACGACGGCATCACCCAACACAGCTGGACGTACAGCGCCGGCGGCGAAAGCGCCTTCCTGGCCTTCGACCCCGACAACCCCCGCTACGTGCTGGGCGGCAGTTACCTGGGCACCATCGAAGTGCTGGACACCAAAGCGGAAGCCGGCACCAACATCATGGCCGCCCCCATTCAGTACCTCGGCAGGGACGCCAGGGATATGAAGTACCGCTACAACTGGAATGCGCCCATCATCTGGTCGAAACACGAACCCAATACCTATTACCACGCGGCCCAGTACCTCCTGCGCACCCGCAACATGGGCCTCACCTGGGAGGAAGTGTCGCCCGACCTCAGCCGCAACGAAAAGGAAAAGCAGGGCAAGGGCGGCGGCCCCTACACCAATGAAGCGGTAGGCGCCGAAAACTATGGCACCATCAGCTACGTCGCGGAATCGCCCCACGAAAAAGGCGTGATCTGGGTGGGCACGGACGACGGCCTGGTGCAGCTCACCCGCGACGGCTGCGCCACCTGGCAGAACGTAACGCCCGCCGAAATGCCGGAATGCCTGGTCAATGCCATTGAAGTATCTCCCCACGACCCCGCCACGGCCTACATCGCCACAACACGCTATAAGTTCAACGACCACACCCCGGCCCTCTACAAGACCACCGACTACGGCAAAACATGGACGAACATCAGCCGCGGCATCCCCTACGGCGCCTTCACCCGGGTGGTGCGGGAGGATGAGCGACGGCAGGGCCTGCTCTTCGCCGGCACGGAAACGGGGCTGTACATCTCCTGGAACGGCGGCCAGCAATGGCAGCCCTTCCAGCTGAACCTGCCGGTGGCGCCCATCACCGACCTGGCCGTCCGCCACGGCGACCTCATCGCCGCCACCTCCGGCCGGGGGTTCTGGATACTGGACGATCTCGGCCTGCTCCGCCAGTATGGCAATTCGGCGGATGACTTCATCCTTTACCGGCCGGAGGACGCCGTGCTGGCCAACGGCTCGAGTGAATTGAATCAAACGTCTGCCGGCTTTACCGGCGCCGCTCCCCTGCAGGGCGTCAACCCCGCCAACGGAATAGTGATCTACTACCAACTGCCGGAAATACCGGATACCCGCCACATTTCTCTGGAGATCAGGGACAGCGAGGGGCAGCTTGTACGCCGGTATACCTCCCTCCAGGACACCGCCTTCCACGAATGGGACGGAGGGCCGCCGGCAGCGCCCACCCTGAGCAAGGACAAAGGCCTGAACCGCTTCGTCTGGAGCATGCGCTATCCCATCATGGCCGGCGTGCCCGGGGTGTACATCGAAGGCAGCTACCGGGGCCATAAGGCCGCCCCGGGCGAGTATTCCCTTACCCTGAAAATGGGAGAGAAAACGGCTTCCTCCACCTTTAAAATACTGCCCAACCCCCTCTACCCCACCGATACGAAAACCTACCGGGAATACCACGAGGTGATGACGGCTATGGAAGCGGCCCTCGACAGCATGCACCAGATGGTTAACAGGCTATCCGGAATGCGCCGACAGGCCGAAAGCGTCTTGCAGGGCCTACCGGAGGAAGAGCAATACGAGGACATAAGAAAAGATGGCCGGGCACTAATTGAAAAGATGGCGGCATGGGACGGCGAAATGGTACAGCGAAAATCCAAGGCCTACGACGATGTGGAGAACTTCCCGAATAAGTTCACGGCCAACTACCTGTTCCTGATCAACCAAACCGAGAGTGATATACCCAGGGTGAACGCCGCTTCCCGGGAGCGGTTGCAGGAACTGAATGCAGAGTGGAAGGAGCTGCAGGCCAGGGGGCGGGAGATACTGGAGCGGGATATTCCGGCTTATAATCAGTTGTTGTGGAAAGCGGGGATTGGCGCGATATGGGGAGGTTAGCCCTTTAGCGATCCTACTATTTTGGAAATATTGGCCTCCAGATCAGGCATTATCAAAAAATCTTTATCCCAGTCGATGATCTGCCAATCCTCTTGATCAGCAATTAGCACAGATTGAAGGTCGGTATAGATCCAAACTACCTTCTCCACTCCGAAGGAAAGCAGTTGTTTGGTTTTTTTATGATAATAATTTGTTTATACAGCCTGCTGTTATAACCAAAGTTACTTCTTTCTGGTTTAAAATGCCAATCCTGCTCCGGCGCCTGAATATCAATTGGCCTTTTCCGCCCTGATCGTCAGCTCCGGCTCATGCACGGTAAGCGACCGGACGATATCACCTTCCACCTCGAAGGTAATAACAACAGAAGGCGCTCCGTTGTAGGTGAACTTATGTTCCCCGATCCTGTACAGCGCGCCTCCGAAACCTCCGATCGGCCCCAGCGCCAGCAATTTGCGCATATTGACCTGGACCGAAAAGCCATCTTCCGGGCCGTCGCCATACTTATACTCGCCGAGGTACTTTTGCTGCTCTTCAGGGCTGACATCCAGATAGGTTTCACCGCCGGCATCGCCCAGCGACTCCAGGTAATCGACCAGGCGTTTCAGGTTATCCCGCTCTACTGAAGACATCTCATCCTCCATCCGGCTGCCAACCTGAGCATGATGCAACAAACTAAGGCCATGAGGGCCCATCGTCCTTTGTATGCCAGGGTAAAACTCAACCATTGACCGCACCACATCATAGGCGCCAAGCATGGCGAAAGTGAATATGGTGGGCCTTGCGCCTTTATCCATAAGGTAATGGGCGATATCTCTGCGGCCGACATGAGAAGCCGCGCCGATGGCCGATTCCCAGTCGCCAAACCGCCATTCCCAGGTGGCCCGGGCCAGCTCCGGCCGTTTGTCCACCAGTTCCCTGGCCTTATCCAGGTCAAAATGGGAAGCGCCCACTACTGCAGACACAATTTCCGGGTCGATATTGGGGAAACTGGTGTTCGGCTTTTGGGGTGAAAACGGCAACCTTCCCGGTTCATGCCGCACCGTGCCTGCGTAAATGATATGGGGTAACGAAACGGCCAGAAGCCCGAAAAGGGAACTTTTAACCATGGTTCTTCTGTCGAGGTGATCATTTTTTGCTTTCATAGCTTGCTTCTGTTTAAATAATCGTATTCCTCTAAAGATAAGCAGGAATGCCGGCCTGGTGGTAACAATTAATTAAAAAGGACTCCTAAATACTACTTTGTTACTTTAAAACCGTGGCACGGGCAGCAAAAAGCTAAACGGATGCTCCTTCCCCGCCTCCACCACCACTTTCATCAGCCAATCGCTCTCCTTGCCGCCGTTGAGTTCGAAGCGCAGGACGTTGGGCGCCAGGAAGCGTTCGAGTTCCAGGACGTGGCCGTCGCCGTGCATGAAGAGGACGGGCCTGCCGAAGCCGACGGCGGTAGTTTTAAGGGCGTCGAAGAAGCGCTGGTTCAGGTGGGCGGCATCCGGGGGCGGCTGAGCGTGGCCGAAGACGACGGCGCATTTGGCCTTTCTGCCGTAGTTTTCGAAGTTTTGCGCCAGCCAGGCGGCGTTGTCGGCCAGGCGTTGTTCCCATTCCGCTTCGTCGTGCACCCGGCCGCCCACCAGGTTGAGGCCGAGGAAGAGGCATTTGTGGTGTAGGAAGGCGAAGTTTTCCGGGCGGGATGGCTGGTGGTTGACGACGAACCGGCGGCTGTTCCAATTGTCTTCGAATCCCATAAAATACGCCTCCCACAGCTGCCAGGCGGCCTCCGGCTCGGTGCAATCGTTCCACTCGTTATCGCCGGGAATGATGAAGGTGGTTTTGTCCAGCCCTTTCAGCAGGCCGGCCAGTTGTTCGTAGTAGAAGCGCGTGCAGCTGTCCCGCCCGGCTTTGATGTCGCCCAGGTGGACGGAGAACTGGTGGGCGCCGTCCCGGTTGATGGCCTGAACGCCGTTTTTCAGCTTCTCTACTTCGTTCTCCTTGTACGGCAGGTCGGCGAAGGCGTAGAAGGTGGTTCGGGGGGAGGAGCAGCCGGTGAGGAGAAACAGGGAAAACAGCATCAGAACGTTCGGGTAATTATTGAAGGAAGTTGGCACAGTGGGGGTGTTTTGGTTGATGGAAATAGAGGAAGCGACACCTTTTGCTCCAGGCTGTCTGGAGGGGAAGGCGTCACTTCAACGTTCTCATATAGGCGATCACCAGGTTGCGCACGTCGTTGCGCACCGGATCGGCGCCGATGCTCAGGGTTTCCCGGGTTTTATACTTAAAATCCTTCAGGAACTCCAGGTTGTTCTCATTGCCCTGGGCGACGAACTCCGGAAGCACCACCTTATAGGTTTGGCCGGTATTTACCGGGGCGCCGCCGACGAACCACTGATTGCCGCGCAGTTCTACATTTTTGACCTGGAAATACCCCCCTTCCCCCCGGTTGGTTTTCAGGCCGGTTTCCAGCACCTTCTCGAGCACGTTGCCGGGCAGTTCCATCCAGGTGATGCCGCCGCCGAAGGGGAAGGTGCGCAGCACGTCGTACTGGGTGACGACCCCCTGCAGGTCGTCGTCCATGCGCATGGAACCGCTGTTGATCATGTATACATCGGCCCCGGGCCAGGCGGCGGCGAAGGCATCTACAGTAAGTTGCCCGTAGTTGGTGGGGCGGCTGCGGATGTCCACCTCTTTGCACTCCAGCGGCTCTTCGGCGTACATGACCTGCTCCCTGGGGTTGAAGCCCATGCCTTCCATGATGGCGTATACATCGCCCTGCCATTTGTCCACCACCGCTTTGGTGGCGGGGTCATCCGGGATGCTGTCGTCGATCTTTTTCAGGGTGGAGCGCACTTTGGCAAAGCCGGAGGCCGGATTGTAGGTAACGCGGTGGATGTACACCGATTTGACGTTGGCATCGGCCTTGGCGACGATAGTCTCTTCGGAATAACGGGTCATATTCACATGGTCGTGGCCGCCCATGAAGAGGAGCGGGCCCGTCACTTCACGGGCCAGTTCGATATCGCCGGCCACCTCGAGGTGGGTCAGCCCGACGACGAGGTCCACCTGGGGCTTCAGCTCCTCGTAGGTTTCCCGGAAAGCCTGGGTAACGGGTTCATAGGCGACGTACTCCGCCTTGTTAAACGGAAGCACCACTCCGATGATACCCAGGCGAACGCGCCGCCCTTTCTCATCGCTGAACTCATGGATGATATAGCGGGGGATGTACCGCTGCTGTCCGTTCACTACCTGTACGAAGGGCAGCAGCTTGCCCTGATCCGCTCGCCGCACATTGCAGACGGTATACTCGAAGCCGCTCTGGTTGATGCGCCGCTGCAGCAGATCTGCATCCTTGAGGTCGAACTCGTGGTTGCCGAAGGTCGCATAGTCCAGCCCCAAAGTATTGAGCACTTCCACCATCTGCAGGCCGGCGATGCGCTCGCCGTCCTCCTTCTTCAGGGTGCCGATCACAGAGGGGCTGAGGAAATCGCCCGCCAGTACGGCAATGGTATTGGGGTTTTCTTTCATCAGCTCTTTCTTTACGGTGGCTACCCGGGCAAGGCCGCCGGCCTTACCGCCTTCGAGAGGAGCGATCTCGTAAACATCGTTAAAATGGAGAATGGTGAACTCGATATTCGCCGAAGGGCCGGCGGTGAGGGCCGGACGGGCCGTATCGCAGGCGCTGAGCAGGAAAAGCAGGGCCGACAGCCAAAGCAGAGTACGGTATCTCATGTTCTTGGAGTTTGTTACGGCCCTAAATTAACATATAGATGATGAACTGATCGCCTTCATCAAAGAAAAGATGTTGCCTACCGCCCAGCAGGCAGCGCTGGATTACGAAAGGGGGCTGTTCCGGGAGTTCAAGGCTTACCAAACCAGTTACGGGGCAAAACTGAAACACATAGAACAGGCCCTGCAGTTCATTACCGTCCACGAAGGGCTGCACCTGGGGTATATGATGGCGCTGCGGAAAAGGGTGTGAGGGGGATCGGGATTCGGGATTCGGGAATCGTTATTCGGGATTCGGGATTCGACGGAGCTACGAATCCCGAATAACGATTCCAACGATCCACGAATAACGAAACTCACTTCAGGTAGTTCAACTCAAAGAAGGCGCGGTAGTTATCCACCGATTTCTCCTTGAGGATCTCGCGGTAATTGTTCTGGGTGACGGGGAAAACCTCATAGGATTCGCTTTGGGGAATGAAGTCCCCCGCATTCTTTTGTACGCCCGTGTAATATTTCATTGCATCCGCCTTATCCTTGAAGCGGCGCATCACGAGTATGGGCACGCGTGAATCGGCATCCGTACCGAGGTAAATATTGGAGATGCGGAGGCGGTCCAGTTTGTGGTATTTTTCATTGTAATCGGAAACGATGACCTTATTTTTATTGAGGTCGATTTCTTTATTATTGAAAACGATGACGACATAGTGCAGGGCATCGTCCTCTACCTTAAACTGTTCGGTTTCCTGGCGGGCGCCGCCGGGCAGGCTGGCGGAGGCCTCCCCCAGGAGGCGGAGGATCTCTTTTGCCCGCCGTTGTTCATCGGTATCCGGGTAGCGGGCCACCACGTTGCGCAGGGCTTCTATGTAAGCATCTTTACCTTCCAGGTTGCCGGTGCTCATGGCGGCCAGCAGGGCAAACTTGGGCTGAAAGGGGTTGGCCGGGCCGAACTTATCCTTAGCTGAAACGCTCTTATCGTAAGCTTCCCGATAGTTGCCGCTGGTGAAGGCAGCATAGGTCTCGTTGTAATAATTGTTCAGCAGGCGCCCTTCCCGTTCCAGTTCTTCGGCATAAGCCGGGTTCTTGATCACCATTGCGTACTTAGACGTCTGGTATTTCTCCAGGATCTTACCGGCATACTCCTGGGCTTTGGCCCCGTTGCCCAGGCCGTCGTAGATGAGGTACATCTGGAACCAGGACTCCAGCTCGTAGTTATTGCTGGGGTATCGGCTGTTGAGCGTCTCGAACATTTCGATCGCCTTGGGCATATTTTCGAGGCGTTCCCGGTACAGGGACCCGAGGTTGAACATGGCCTCCTGTATTTTCAGGTTGGCAGCGGCCACTTCACCTTCCGTCTTCGGCACATTGCCCAAAAGACGGCTGATCTCCTCTTCGGTAAGGATATCGGAACGGCTGTCAAAGAATTCGGCCTGGCCTTCCTCCTCAAAAGCGGTGGCATCGCGTTTGCTGGAGCGGCGCCAGTTGTCTTCCAGCGGGCGGCTGCCCCACTTGCGTTCAAATTCGCGTTGGCCCCGTTTGACGGACCGGTCATCGTAGGCAAAGAAGTTACTTTCCTTCTGCAGGGCGCCGCCGGGGATAGCCCGCCGCGAAGTGGCGCCGAAGCCGGAAGGAGTTCCGGCCTTGGCGGCGATCTTCTGGCGGCGCTGTTCGTCCTGTTCTTTTTTGATGGCCAGTGCGAGGGCAGCCTTTTCCTCATCGCTCATCCGGCTGATCCGTAGCAGGCTGTCCTGCAGCTCGATCACCTTGATGTTGGCAGCAATGCCCGTCAGGTTACTGCTCAGGCTCTGCACCCGCGGATATCGGTTATCGGTATCGGCAATTACCAGCAGGGTACTGTCGTAGTAGTTCTTGGCGCGCACGTAATCTTCCACCTGGTAGTAGAGGTCGGCCAGGGTGAGGTATGATTCTGCCCGCTGGGCCTGGTTCTGGCGGCTGTTTTGCAGGGATAGTTCCAGGTTTTTGATGGCTTCCTCCCGGTCTCCGTTTTTCAGGGCGATCTGGGCCAGGGCGAAGTAGATCTGGTCCTGATAGTCGGCATTTTTGGGGTCTTTCAGCAGTTTGGCCAGGTTTTCCCGGGCATCATAGGCCGAGCCGCTCCCGCTGGCCCACTCGTTGAGAGCCATATTGAGTTTGCAGTTGAACTCCATCTCATAGCCGGGCTTCAGCCTGAGGGCCTGCTGGAAGGAAGCGTAGGCGCCGGAAGCATTGCCATTGATCTGAAAGATCTGGGCCATGATGAAAGCGTAACGCGCCCGTTGTTTTCTATCCTTCTCCGCATCGATGGCGTCTTCCAGGGCAGGCAGGGCCTGAACATAGTCCTGGCGGTGAATGTGATAATAAGCCTTGACGGCCTGCAGCTGCCCGCGGATATCCGAATAGGTATCCATGCTGTTCTCCAGCTCGCCGATGTAGGCCTGGGCGGCATCGTATTTGTCGCGCTCGATCATGGTGCGCGCCAGCCAGAGCAGCCCTTCCTGATAGGCCGGGCGATGCTTGAGGAAGCTGTCGTTGTTGTCTGGCTTATCTTCCTCCGCTTCTTCCTTTTTCTCTTCGGCGGCGGCCATTTCTTCCTCCGCCTGCTCTTCCTTTTCGCTGCTTCGCTTCAGGATCTCAGGCCGGGGAGGCGCCTTGGCGCCTTTCTTTTTGGCCTTTTTCACCGCCTTTTGGTATTGCTTCCGCGCACGTTCTTTCTCCTTGTCGAGCTTGGTCTTTTTGCTCTTTTTCTTCCCTTTCTTAGCCCCCCCCTTCTTTTTCTTTTTTTTCTTTTTGACCTTCTTGTCCTGCTTGCTCACCTTCTCCCGCTCCTTCATCTTTTCGGGGCTGTATTCGGCAACCAGGAACCGGAGGGTTTCCTCGGCCGATTCATAGTCTTGCTTCAGGTACTGAGCTTTTCCCACCAGCAGGTAGCAATCATCGGTCCACTTGCTGTACCGGTGCAGGTTGACGACGACGGTGACCTTCTTGATGGCCTCGTCCAGGTTCGGAGCTTCCGACTGGGGGTTTTCCGCCACCACATATTCGTACATGGGCAGAAGCTTGGTATAATTGTCCTGATGCTGTTCGTTGAGCGACTCTATGCTGGCGGCCAGGATCTCCTCAGCATTGAAGTATCCGTTGTAGTGGGCCGTAGTATTGTGGTAAAGCTCTCCGAGGGCCGACATATCGCTCCTGCTCTTCTGGGTTGTGCAGGCAAAAAACACGAAGAGTAAAAAAAGGGCCAGCGATGCCTTTATGATGCGTTTCAAATCAGTTGTTTTTAATCCTCTGCCAATATGGCATAACCTGTTATTTATATACAGGTATGAAAAGAAATTGTTATTTTTCTTGCAAACCTCTGTGCTGTCGGCATAACTTTGTAGCCCAGCCATCTATCCGGCAGGAAATTTTGGTGTGCCGTTTTGATCCATTTCAGAGGCAACATCGTTATATAAACGTCGAAAGGCAAAATTATTTTATTATTTAAGAACTTCAAAGCGCGTATTTTACCTCCGGCAGAAATTTCCCGGCGCCTGTCGGCGCCGGCGGAGAGCAAAAACCCGCAAAACTGAAGAAACCCAGCGATTCCCATGACAGCGGAGAACGATAATGCAAAAGGAAGGTGGGAAAGGATGAAAGAGCAAATGAAGCACACCTACCGTCTCGTGGTGATGAACAACGAGACTTTTGAAGAGGTGGGGTCTTACCGGTTGACTTTGCTCAATGTCTATATTTTTGTCAGCACGGTGCTGGTGCTGGTTGCAGTCCTGGTGGTGCTGGCAGTGGCCTTCACCCCCCTCAAGCGCTACATGCCGGGCTACGGAGAAGGAGGAGAGAACCGGGAGGAGGTCGAAGAACTCTACCGGGAGGTCAAGAGGCTGGAAAAGAAACTGGCGGCTGAAGAAGCCGTTTCCACCAGTATCCGCAAGGTACTGGTCGGTGATGTGGAAACCGCCGATGACATCATAAAAACCAACCCTGCGGACACGGCGGGGGAAGTGGAACGGTCCAGGGAAGAAGAACAACTGCGCCAGGAAATGGAACTGCAGAAAGTAGGCCTGGCCGCCCAGCGGCCGCGCACGGCCAACTTTTCACCCCGGGACGTCCCTCTCGAGCAGATGTATTTCAACTCTCCTGTAAGAGGAGAGATCTCAGCCGGTTTTATGCCCGACAAAAAGCACTTCGGGGTTGATGTGCTAGCCGCCAAGAATACGGCCATACAGGCCGCGATGGACGGATACATCTTTTTTTCCGACTGGACGCTGGAAACGGGCAATACCATCGGCATACAACATGCCAATAATACCATTACGTTCTACAAACACAATTCCGTGCTGCTAAAGAAAGCGGGAAGCTTCGTCAAAGCAGGAGAGGCGGTGGCTATCATCGGCAATACCGGGACCCTCTCCGACGGGCCGCACCTGCACTTCGAACTCTGGCACAAGGGAACGCCTATTGACCCCAGAGATTACATTAAGTTTTGAGGCCCAAACAGTAAGAGCTTGTTTCAAACCCGGCCCCCAAACAAGCTCTAAATCGCTTGCTTGCCTCCCCTTGTCCCCTGGCCACACCAACTAATACCAAATGGCGAAACGGGCCTTTCTCCAGCCTGAAAAGCCCTTCCCTGCCTGTCGGTGGGGTAGAAGAACATTCAAAATAACAACTATGGCACAAAACCTCCGGCTACATTTCTGGTTTACCCGCTTGTGCGTGGTTTTTGCCATAGCTCAATGGTTCCCTTTATTTAAACCCATCGTCCATGAGTACACAAAAAGACCAGAATCTACAGACTTCTTACAATAAAAAAGGAGAAAAGACCAGCCCGCTTTTACCCGAAGGCGTCAAAAACTTCGTGATCGATATTGACGGGACGATATGCGATGATATCCCCAACGAGGAGCCGGAACGCATGCTGTCCGTACTCCCCTATCCCGATGCCCTCAAGATCATCAACAAATGGTACGAAGACGGCCACATCATCACTTTCTTTACCTCCCGGACGGAAGAACACCGGGAAGTGACCGAAAAGTGGCTCCACAAAAACGGATTCAAATACCATAACATGATCATGAACAAACCGCGGGGGGGCAACTACCACTGGGTGGATAATAACATCGTAAAAGCTACCCGCTTCAAGGGGAAGTTTACCGACCTCGTCGTCCGCAACCAGGAGATCGAGGTGTTTAAGCCGTAGTTCGGGATTCGTTGATTCGTTGATTCGTTGATTCGTTGATTCGTTGATTCGTTGATTCGTTCCTTATGAGGAAACAGGCCCAACGAATAACGAATAACAAATCCCGAATCCCGAATCCCGAAAATACCCCTCAAACTTTCCTCCGCAGCAGATCGCTCAGGGCCTCATCCAGCACGGGGAAAGAAAATTCGAACCCGGCCTTCTCGATCTTTTCCGAGCTCACCCGGGTACTGTCCAGAATGGTGTCCGCCATCTCGCCCATTGCCAGGCGCAGGGCGAAAGCGGGAACGGGCGCCACGATGGCGGGTTTACCCCGGGCTTCCTTTATGGCTTCAACGAGCTCCTTATTGGTTGCCGGATTGGGGGCTACGCCGTTGTAGAAGCCCTGCATCTGTTCATCCTGTATGGCTTTGATGTACATGCGGCAGAGATCATCGATATGTATCCAGCTGTACCACTGGCTGCCGTCTCCAAAGTAGGTGCCTAGCCCTGCCTTGAAGGGCATTAAGATCTTTTCCAGCGCCCCGCCGCGCGTGGAAAGGACAATACCGGCACGTAGGCCCACGGTGCGCACGCCGGCCCCGGCCACTTCCCTGATGGCGCCTTCCCAGGCATTGCAGCTTTCCGGGAGGAACCCGTTTCCGGGCGGAGCGCTTTCATCCAGCCATTCACCACCCCTATCCCCGTAATAACCGATGGCCGCACTGGAAAGATAGGCTTTGGGGAAATGGCCCAGGCGGGTGAAAGCCGATAACAGCAGGCGGGCGCCGTCAACCCGGCTGTCGACGATCAGTTGTTTGCGGGCTTTGGTCCACGGGCTGTCGGCGATGCCCGCTCCGGCAAGGTTGATGACGTAATCGGCGCGCAGGATAGCCTCATCGTCAATACTGAACTCGCCGACATCCCATTTATAACTGGGAAATTCAGCGTCCGGCCGGGAACGCCGGCTGAGGTGAAGCACCTCGTGGCCTTCCTTCCGAAGGGTCTGGCTGAGCCGTTTGCCGATCATGCCACTGCCGCCGGCAATAAGGATGGTAGACATTATGGTCGTTGGTTTTTTAAGAAGAACAAAAGGGAACGGCCAAGGTTTATAACCCCACTACTACTATGCCCCGACAAAAAAATTTTTTATTTGCTGCTCAAATCCTGTAATTTAGGGCACTCTAATTCCGACACCTCTACATATCAGGAAAATCCCGGAGTAATATGAACCATATCCGTTTTACCAGTGTCCTCATCGTTCTTAGCCTGCTTTTCACCGCCTGCAAAGGAGACAAACCGCAGGAAGATGGCCTGGACGCCAGCCAGTTCAAAAACCAGGACAATACGGCCTACGCCCGCCTTCCTGCCGAGCCGGACCGGCTCAACCTGCTGATCTCCACTAATGTTTACGCCCGCGCCGTCAATGAGCAGATTTTTCTTTACCTCCTTCATTTTGACCCCAAAACGCTGGAGCTCAGCCCCCAGCTCGCCAAGGCACGGCCGGAAGTCGAGGAGATCAGCGAAGGCCCTTATCAGGGGGGAGTGGCCTACACCTTTGAGATCCACGACGAAGCCACCTGGGACAACGGCCAGCCCATTACCGGGAAAGACTTCGAGTTCACGCTCAAGGCTCTGTTCAACCCCAAAGTGAACGCCGCCAATGTGCGCACTTACCTCGACTACATCAAGGAAGTGGAGATCGACCCCGACAATCCGCGGCGGTTCACCGTTTTCACCGATAAGAAATACATCATCGGCGAAACAGCCGTAAGCAATATACCGGTACTGCCGGAATATGCCTACGACCCCAACGGGCTGATGAAAGAGATTGCGCTTGCCAGCCTGACCGACCCGGCTTATGTGGAACGCATCAACGGCGAGGGCCCCGGCCTGGAAGAAGAGCGCAAGGCCATCCAGGACTTTGCCGATGCTTTCAATTCACCGGAGTATTCCCGGGAGAAAGGCTTCATCGTCGGGCCCGGGCCTTACGAATTCGAGGAATGGGTGACCGGCCAGCGCATTGTACTGAACCGCAAAAAAGACTGGTGGGGAGACCAGCTTGCCGATGAATATCCCCTATTGCGGGCCTATCCCGACAAGCTGTCCTTTCTCATCATTCCCGACCAGAGCGCTGCGGTAGTAGCTTTGAAGGACCAGCAGGTTGATGTGGCCGGCCAGATCGACGCCAAGGACTTTACCGACCTGCGGGAAAACGAGCTGATCAACCGTTTGTACAACCTGCACACCCCTTCCTCCATGGTATTCTACTTCATCGGGCTGAACAATAAGAAGCCCCGGCTTGCCGACAGGCGGGTGCGCCGCGCCCTGGCCCACCTGGTCGATGTTCCCGCCCTGATCGACGACCTGTTCTACGGGCTGGCAGAACGCACGGTCGGGCCGTTCCACCCCGCCAAGCCCTACTACCACAAGGGCCTCAAACCCATTGAATTCGACCCGGAAAAAGCGCGCAGCCTTCTGGCTGAAGCAGGCTGGGAAGACACCAACGGCAACGGTATCGTCGATAAGGAGATCAACGGAGTGCTGACGGAAATGGAGCTTGAATACAAGATCAGCGCCTCCAGCAAATTTGCCAACAGCCAGGCCCTGCTGTTCCAGGACGACGCTAAAAAGGCCGGCGTCAAGATCAACATCGTCCCCAAGGAATTTACGGTAATGATCGACGACGCCAAAAAGCGCGACTACGAGCTCTATTCCGGCGCCTGGGCCCAGGACCCCACCATTGACGACCCCAAGCAGCTGTGGCATTCCGAAAGCGACACTCCGGACGGGGGCAACCGCGTCAGCTTCACCAATGCCGAAGCAGACCGCCTGATCGAAGAGATACGGGTTACGCTGGATGAAGGAAAACGCAACCAGCTCTATAAGGAATTTCAGGAGCTGATCTACGAGGAACAGCCTTACATTTTCCTCTTTGCGCCTCTGGAGCGCATCGCCATTTCCAAGCGTTTCCGGGCCGAGGCCACCGTCCGCCGCCCCGGTTTTCTCGTAAATAACTTCATCAAGCGGGAAGCAGCGCCAAAATGATTAACTTGCACCCATAAAAAGCGGCTGATATGGCAGCCTCCCGCCGAAATTGGGGAGGCCTGCCGGTAAAACCCAGTTTTTTTTAATGCCAACAATCCAATCGAATGAAACCCATTAATCTCCTTCAGGTTATCCTGGCATTGTTCTTAATTGCAGGAACAGGATGTAAACAAAACAATTCCGATTCTTCGGAAGACAACATCATTTTCGAACTTAACCGCCCTCTGAATGAAGCCGTCATCCAGATGGACGCCGAGCCCGACCGGCTCAACCCCGCACTCTCTACCAGCACCTATGCACGCATCGTATCCAATACCATCTTCCAGTACCTGTTGTTCATAGACCCTCAGAGCCTGAAGATCGTACCGCAGCTTGCCAAAACCCGACCCGAAACCGCCCCCATTACCGAAGGGCCCTATGCCGGCGGAATGGCTTACACCTTCGAGATCCACGATGAAGCTATCTGGGAAAACGAAAGTCCGGTAACAGCTGAAGATTTCATCTTCACCATTAAGGCTGTACTAAACCCCAGAGTGCCGGCCCCTGCCTATCGGGCGTATCTCTCTTTCATCAAAGATATCGAGGTGGACCCCGCCAACCCGAAGCGTTTTACCGTGCTGGCCAATGAGCAGTACATCCTGGGAGAAGAAGCCATCGGGTCTGCCCTGCCGGTGCTGCCGGCCTATCATTATGACCCCGAAGGCCTGCTAAAAGATATACCGCTTGCCGAACTCGCCGATCCGGACAAAGCCGCCGAGCTGGCCGAAAGCGACCCCCGCCTCCAGCAATTCGCCGACCTGTTCACCAGCCCGAAGTTCAGCCGGGAAAAGGAAGGGATATCCGGCTCCGGCCCCTACACCTTCGAAGCCTGGGAGACCGGCCAGCGGCTGACAGTGGCCAAAAAGGAAAACTACTGGGGCGACGCCCTGGCGGAGCAATACCCTACCCTGGCGGGTTATCCCGATAAGTTTATCTTCCGGCCCATACCCGACCCCAATGCGGCCCTTACCGCCCTGAAAGATGTACAGGTCGACGCCATGGCCAACATAGCGCCCGACGATTTCAATGCCTTGCAGGAAAATGAATTCACCGCCAAACGGTACAACTTTTTCAGCCCGCCTCTGCTGGGTAATACCTTCATCTACGTCAATACCCGGCTCCCGAAACTGTCGGACAAACGCGTGCGTAAAGCCCTGGCCTACGCCATCGACGTAAACGAAATCATTGAAACCGTCTACTCCGGCATGGGCACCCCCTACGCCAGCCCGGTCCACCCGTCCTTTTCTTTCTACGACAAGAAACTGAAGCCCATCCCCTACGACCCGGAAAAGGCAAGAGCGCTGCTCCGGGAAGCCGGATGGGAAGACACCAACAACAACGGCATCGCCGATAAGGAGATCAATGGCCAGCGGGAAGAGCTGTCCCTCAACTATAAGATCGTCGCCGGCAGAGACAACATTCAGAATGTTGCACTGCTGGTACAGGAATCGGCTAAGCGGGCCGGCATTGACATACAGATCGAGGCCAAGGAATTTGCGGTACTGGCCGACGACTTCAAACGCCGCGACTTCGAGCTGGCGCCCTGGGGAAAGACCATCCCGCCATCCCTCTGGGAACCCAAGCAGGATTTCCACTCCGAAGGCGATGACCGCACGGGCTTCGCCACCGCCGAGTCCGATGCCCTCATCGACCGCATACAGGTCACCCTGGATGAAAAGGAACGCGCCCAGCTCTATATGCAACTACAGGAAATGCTCTTCGATGAGATGCCGCTCATCTACCTGTTGGTACCGACCAGCCGCGTGGCCATCCACAAGCGGTTCGACATAGAACCAACCCCGATCTATCCGGGCTACTTCCTGACCCAGCTGAGGTTGAAGGAGAGGGAGTGAGGAGATGGGGAGAGGAGGAGAGTGACTCGCGGTTCACAAGCAAAATGTTCAAAAACAAAGGTGAAACGGAACAGAGAAGATTCTTTTACGTAACTTTAATCATGAATCAAGGCGAGGTAAGCGCCCGCAGCTCAGCAATATAACAATATAGCAATATGCGAATCCAGGGCTAAAACCATGGGATTGCCCGGAGAGCCGGAGGCTGA